>DHNW01000019.1:7562-60200 GCA_002407675.1 Ruminococcaceae bacterium UBA5406 | reverse complement strand
GTAGATGGAAATAAGAGGATTGGCATTCTTGCCATGCTCACTTTTCTTGAATTGAATGGGATTCATGTTGACTGCACCGATGAGGAGCTGATTCAGGTTGGATTTTCTCTGGCAAATGGGACCATGGACGCTGAGCAGCTGACAAAGTGGCTGATCGGCCACAGCTGAAAAGTAAATAAGCATAACCCGCAGCAGGCAGCCGGTATTTTTCACCGGCTGCCTCATTTTATATCAAATGGAAGGTGAAACGTCATTAAACAGATAAATAATCCTGCTCAATACCAACAGATTCTTGAGGACATTCGGCAAAAGCAAGAGAAAATTTTCTGGCAGATTAACGACCCGGCAGAAGAGAACAAAACTAATACCCTAAAGATGCGTGAAATTACCGCAATCCAAAAATACCTGCTGGAAACAGGCCAACAAGCTGGAGGATATTCACAGGAAGAACTCATCAATGACCTGTATAACGACATATTTGAATATTCTGTCTTAACCGATCTGCTGTCAAATAACTTAATTGATGAAATTGATATAAAGGCATGGAATGATACACGAATACGGTTGACAAATGGGAAATCCGCGCAAGCAGGGAGCTTTCCGTCGCCCAGGCTGGCGAAAGAAACAATTACCCGCCTCCTGAAAGAATCGGGCCTGAGCTGTGAACAGCCCCTAGTCTGCGGACCTCTGGAACATCATCATGCCCAGATAACAGTCCTTCAGCCGCCCGCCATTCGGCAGGGCTGCCAATGCCACATCGAAAAATGTAACCAGTGCACTGTAACTGGGCAGGAATATCAGGCGGAAGGTTTCGCGTCAGGAAAAGAACTTGATTTTCTGAATACCATACTTCGTCACGGTGTCTCCATTCTCATAACCGGAATGGCGGACAGTGGAAAGACCCCATTCATAAATTACCTGGTTTCTTCGCTTCCGGATACTGTGCAGTCCGTGACATTTGGGCGGGGGCAGCGGAACACTGGAAATGAGCTTCTATTATCGGATGTCGAACTGAATGATTTTATCTCTCAAACCCGCTGCATGGGTGCGGATGTCGCTGCTTTTAATTTTTCCACATGGGCAGCACAGCAAGCGGCCCGGCATTGTCCTGCGGTTATTGCCCAGTCTGACGGAAACAGCTCTCTTAGCGGAATAGAGAACGCTGCCTTTGAATGGATGAAAAAATCTCCCTGCAAAGTATCTGAGGGATTTGCCCTAACCTGTCAGGCCTTTCCGGTTGTAGTGTTCCTTCACAAATTGCCCGACCGAAAGAAGCGGCTGCTGAATATCTCTGAATGCCGGTATGAACATGGAGAAATCCGATTGTATCCCATTTGGGAATATCGCGTGGAATGCGTAAAGGAAGAAAACCATGAGGTAAAAATTATCGGAAGCCATATCCAGACTGGCAATATATCAGATCAATTGGTAGGCAGGATGAAACTTTTTGGGGCTTCTTCGGAAGAGATCTTCTCCATTAAAAAAGAACCGAATTAACACAAGTTTTAGAAAGGTCGTTTTGTTATGAACAAAGAAGATTTAAACCTGTACGAAGATGGAAACCCGGTTGATGAATCAGAAGTAGCAACGGCTGTGGCTAAACTGTCGGATGCCGTACTTTTTCAGGATGACGGCGGCAGTCTGTATTTCCTGAAGGCAGATCCGGACGCCTTTGAACTGGGAACCATTGCCCGGATTGACGAACTAGCACCTGCCGCGGAAGCGGACGGCCCGCTGCGTGAAGAGATCGGCGCTGCCGCAAGGGGGCTGTAAATATGGGAGACGCATTTTACCGCCAAAAAGACAAACTGCTTGAAATCCGGCAGACTCTGAAATCGGTAATCGACGGTTACAAGGAAGACCCGGACAAAATAGCTGAACTTCTAGAGTTTAAGAGCCGTTTTTGGAATTACTCTTTAAATAACAGTATCCTGATCCTGTCCCAGAACTCTGCGGCAACCTTTGTTGCAAGTTACCACGGATGGCAGCAAAAAGGTTACCATGTTCGCAAGGGTCAGCATGGGATTAAGGTTTTATATCCTATCCGGATAGAGCTGATTCCGCTGGGAATAAAGGACGGGAAACAACAGTACCGGCGCGTTTCCCATGCGACGCCGGAGGAAAAAGCACAGATTGCTGCCGGAAAGCTGAAAACTGTTACATACACCCGGTTCGGTGTAGGCACGGTTTTTGATATTTCGCAGACCGACTGTCCGCCGGAAGATTATCCCCGGTTTTACAGTATGGGCTATTCTTCAAAGCAGCACGCAGAATTATATCAGGCCGTCAAGCAGTTTGCCGAAAGCAAAGGAGTCCCCGTAAAAGAAACGGATTTGCATTCCATTTCTTTACGGGGAGCTTTTTATCCAAAAGAAAATGTGATACGGATAAGCGACAAACTGAACGACACCGAGCGGCTGTCTACCCTTACCCACGAACTGGGACATGCCCTGATGCACAGCAGCAAAGACGCGCTGAAACTCCCTACCCCGGTTGCTGAGCTGGAAGCTGACGCCATATCCATCATGCTGCAAAAACATTTTGGAATTGATCTTACTGATTCAAGGAAGCGGCACCTTACTGATAATTACCGGGCGTGCGCGAAACTGAAAGACTTTGACCTTACTGCCGTTCTGAAAGCTGTAAATAAAGCCTATTACAGCCTGCGCAAAGAAATGGATCCTGTACTGGAAAATCCGGATCAGAAAATGCCCGAAAAAAAGCAGGCTTTAGAAAGATATGATCCCGAGGATAACCAATACCGTGTGAGAAGCCATACACAAATTACAAAATTTGCTCAACAGTATTATCCGGCCGATACGGATTTTTTTGAAGATTGTATCTATAAAGGGTACGATCCGAATGCTTCTCTTTCTGGCATTGATCAAGATGTTTTAGATGATCATAGCCCTGACGTCGAGCTTGTTGTAAATGAGATTAAATATGCGTTGGGAAAAGGGATTAATCTGGAGCTCATCCTTAACAAAAATTATTCACCGGAGCAAATGCATGTCATTATCAATGCTACAGAACATGGGAAAAAAATACCTGAATGTTTGCGTGCCCTTTCTCCTTATCAAGAAGACAGCTTTATGGATCGTGTGATATTGGCATCACAAGATTTTGCACTTTCCCAGAAGGTAGATGAGGAACTTAGAAAAGTCCCAAAATGTCTTCAAAAGGATAAGGCACTCATTTCAATGTTATTCACAAAATGCGATCTGCAAAATGCAGCTGATTTCTATTCCCGAATGATTAGCTATGAAAAAGATCCTCCCAACGACTCTAACCCTGACCAATACGACTGGAATGTCTATTGGAAGGATCATATAGAAGAAGCACACAGCCGACTGGAAGAAACGAAAGAACAGCTTCTGCCGGTGGAACAAAAACTCTCACAGTTCCTTCAAGCCGCACAAAATACGCAGTTCAAAGAAAATATCGGCAAAGGCAACGGCAGCATTTGTGAAAAGCCTGTAAATACAGCATCACAACAGCCAAAAAAGAAAATGGTGCCGCCGTATAACCATTTCTATTTTGAAAACAAGTATCTGTTCACTGTCACGGGTGATAAAGAAGCACAGGAAGTCTATGATTATCTCACCAACGAAGCCAGTCACATGGGATATTTTTGGTCTGACTCCGGAGTATGCCATATATCTGATCATAAAGAAGCCCCTGTAAGTGATTTAGCAGGCGCAGACAAAACAAAAACGGCCTACATCCCATATACGCAGGCGCGGCTTCAGAAACATATCAAGTACTTAGAAAAAATATATTCCGAGGCAGATATCGCCATTGCCTCCGATTCACAAAAAATGCCGTTGCCGCGACATCCTGCTGCACCACGGCAATATGATAACGAAAAATCCGGTGACGTTCTGGATTATATCAAGCAGGATGTTTCGCTTCTGACCGTTGCAAAAGATATGGGATTTACTCCTGTAAAAACAGGAGGATATTATTCTCTCAAAGAGCATGACAGCATCCGGATCTATCCGGAAACCAACAGCTATTATCAGTTCTCCGCGGGCACCGGAGGTTCTCCGATTGACTTCGTTATGCATCTTGGTGGATACAGCAAAGAAGAAGCAATCAGGCGGCTGAAAGAACAATATGTTGGAAACCGGCTGGATTCCCTGCCGCCGGTTAAGGAGAAAAATCCACCGGAACCGAAGAAAAAGGAATTCATCCTTCCAGATAAGGCACAGGGAAAATACAGACATGCCTTCGCCTATTTGGTTAAGACCCGCTGCATTGATTCCGCTATTGTCGGCCAATGCATCAAAGAAGGTCTGATTTATGAGGATAACAAGCACAACGTTGTATTTGTCGGAAAAGATGAAACCGGAAAAGCAGCTTTTGCCACACGGCACACTTCCATGACTGGTTCTTCTTTTAAACGGGATGTTGCGGGCAGCCGGCAGGATCTTGGCTGGATGGTAAAGAGTCCGAAGGCCCGGAAGCTGTATGTCTGTGAAGCTCCAATCGACGCATTGTCCATCATGACACTGATGAAGCAGCAGGGTAAAGCCGTAGAAAATGCGTCATACCTTGCAACCTGCGGGACATGTAAGGACTCGGCAGTTTATACCCGGCTGCGGGAAAATCCCCAAACACAGGTTGTTGTCCTTGCTAATGATAATGATTTTGCCGGCCGGAAAGCCAATCAAAAGATTTATGAGAATTTACAGAAGAAATATCCAAAGATCCGCGTCCGGCTCCTTAATCCCAAAAGAGGCAAGGACATCAATGAATGCCTTTGTCACATAAGCACCCCGAAAGAACGTATCCAGGATGAGGAGGTTGAACGGTAGATGGCTGACAAAAAAGAAAAAGAAATGAAAAGTCTTGTGGAAGCGATTCTGGAATCTGAAGGTAAAAAGTACGAAGACTGGCTGCATGAGAAACATATGGAATTTCTGATGGATCATTCCGCAACAGTTCTGGCGGCTCTCAAACAATTAAAAGGAGACTGATAAAAATGAAGATGTTACAGACAGCCATCGTGCGGATGGCGGTGAACCCTATATTTCTGGCGGTTACGGTGCCGACAGGACTTCAAAAAACACTTGACAACCTGATGACAGGCGGACAGGTAATCGGACTGGGCCTGGCGGGTGTATTTCTTGTGATTGCAGCAATCCAGTTTATGTCCGGCGGAAGAAATGCCATTGAAATGAGCAAGCTGCGTATTGTCTGTATCATTGTCGGAGTTGTCCTTTGTGCTGGCTGTTCCGTTTTGAAAACTTTCCTGCTGGGGCTGATGGCGTTTTGACAGGCAGAAATCATACCATAGTGGGCCGGGGCTTTTCCCCGGCCGCTTTTCATAATAAGGTGGTGCAGTATGGATAATTTTCGGATGAAGACCCAGCGCTTCCTGTCCCTGACGCCTGTCGTTATTCTTATGGGATTCCTTGCCTGTTTTGCAATGATGGTCCTGCTGAATTTTGCCGGTTCCCTGACTGTGGATTACTGGGAATATCTCCGTGGATGCCTGAAAGCCGGAGGGCTGACATCAAAGGGGGATTTTCTGTTTCCAAACCCGTTTTTCTTTGACTGGCAGAAAATGAAATGGTGGTATATATTCAGCATCATGCTGTCTGTGCCGTTCGGGGTGCGTCTTGGATACCTTATGAAAATTAACCTGACACCGGTTTCAAACAGCAACAGCAAGGGACACCGAAGGTTTATGACTGTCCGGGAGCTGAAACGTGAATTTCGCAGTGTACCAGAAAAAGAAGACCACTTTGTCGGTTCGGGCGGTTTCCCAGTTGCAAGGTATCGGGATCGGATCTTTATTGATGACAGTCCCGTAAACAACCTGATTATTGGCACGACGCGGAGCGGCAAAACTCAGATTGAAGGGATTCCCGCCATTGATATTTACAGCCGTGCAAAAAAACAAGCCAGTATGATCATCTGCGATCCAAAAGGCGAACTTTCGGCGGCTTCCATGAAAACGCTGAAAGACCGAGGCTATGATGTTCAGGTATTTGACCTGATGAATTTCATGGGCCTGTCCTACAACCCTCTGCAATTAGTATTGGATGCCTATCTGAAGGGCAATCGGCCGGAAGCACAGCTTTTGGCCAATACCCTTTCCTATATTCTATTCCATGACCCAAACTCAAAAGACAAGACATGGGAAAATTGGAGTATCGCCCTAACCAATGCCCTAATCCTCGCAGTGCTGGCTGACTGCTGTGCAGAAGCGGATAAATGTGAAAAGCCGGAAGACAAACAAAAATGGTATGACAAAATCAACATGTACTCCGTTGCCCGCTTGCTGGTCGACCTTGGAGAAACGGATCCGCACGGCAGGAGCCTGCTCGATTTTTTCTTCTTAAAAAGGGGACTTAGTGATATTGCCAGGATCCAATATGCTTCTGTTGCATTCGCCGCAGGCAAAACAAAAGGCAATATCTTTGCAAATACCCTTTCCCAGTTAATTAAATTCACCATGGAGCCTGTTGCAAAAATGACGTCCAAAAACACAGTAACTCTGGAAGACATAGGATTTAACCTGAAACGTCCTTCAGCTGTTTTCCTCGTCTTACCGGATTACGACAATTCCAATCAATTCCTTGCCACTATTTTTATCAGCCAGCTGTACTACGTTCTTTCCAAACGGTGTTCCATGACGGGCGGGAAATGTCCCCGGGAAGTTGTATTCCTCCTAGACGAATTCGGAAATATCACCCCAATACCAGAAATGGCGCATATTCTCAGTGTCTGCCTGGGTAGAAATATCCGTTTTGACCTGATCATTCAGTCGTATTCGCAGATATATCACCTGTATGGAGAGCAGGACGGGAAATCCATCCTTCAGGCCTGCGGCAACCAGATTTATCTGCTATCCATCAGCGGAGACACTGCCAAACAGTTTTCTGCTCTGATTGGCAATAAGACCACAACGGAATTTTCCCGCCACGGTGACCGCAGCCTGTCCCTTAATAAGCACATCTCGGAACAAGCAGACACCAAACCACTCCTGAACCCCAATGACCTTATGGAACTGAAACCCGGTGAAAGCGTCGTTGTCCGGGTTACCAAAAGGACAGACTTGAAAGGCCGTGAAGTTCATCCGAACCCCATTTTCAACCACGGAAAAACCTCCATGAAATACAGCTATGAATATCTTTCTGATGATTTTCCGGAAGCGTCGTTCCAGTCTTTGAACATTGCCGACACATGCTGCCACAGGAAAATCTCGCTTGAAGATATTCTCTATTCACCAGGTATGGAGGCTGCCGGGCCGAAAGTGGTGGAAGAAAAAGCATTGCCGTTTGATCCGCCTTTGCAGGAACGGCTTTCAAAGGCGCAAAAAGAACAAATTCTTAAATTCTTATCTCAGGAAAAATTCGATCCGGATTCCATTGACTTTTCCATGACAATGACTCAGTTTGACAGTGTGCTTCAGGACCTGCTTGATAAAGAAAAAATCTCACAGCACACCTTTGATGATATTTATACCGTATTGGATGGACCTGAAAGGGGGGAAAATCGTGAAATCTAAAAAGGGAATGCGAATTCTTTTCTGGATTTCCGCACTCTGCCTGTTACAAGCCCCAGTTCATGCTTTTGCGGATGCCAGCGGCGATTCCAAAAAGGTAATTTCCATTTTGCAGCAGTTCCATTTAGAATCCAACAGCGTTCTGTCCAATATTATGCGCCAGCTTGGGTGGGGCATCATTACGGGACTGTACTGGTTGGTTAGAGGAATCGAAAGTGTCATTTATGATATCAATGGTACAATCGGAGGCTTTTTTACTTCCGACGGCGTCGTTAAACTGGAAAAGGAAAAAATCCTTCCAATTACAGTGGCCCTTTTTGTCCTGGTTATCCTGTTTATTGGGATCCTGAGCATAATCAAACCGCAGAATTTCGCTACAATCGCGGGAAACTTTGCTGTTGGGCTTGTCATTGTTGTTGGCCTTCCTTCATTTCTGTCAGCGGCATATAACCTTACCGATCAGGCGATAGCTTTTCTGGACAGCAATTCAGGGAACGGTACGGAACTTCTGTCCGACCGGATCCTGGTCAATAACGTAACGGACAATACTCTCTATGATACTGAAAATTTTAAAAGCACCGTTTTAAAAACTAAAAACTTCTATCAAAAAAAATCCGACGCTTCCGGGATTATTTCTATTAACCCCACGGAGCTTGTCAACCCGGATGATATGAAGCACCCGGATGTATGGAAGAACAAGGTGACATCTGACCATGATGGCAAGCAGTCTTTGACAGGGCTTGGAAACGGGACTTTCGGGTTCATCAATATTCCGATTTTTTCTGAATATTACTATCGCTGGAGTATCGACTGGTTTACCATAATCAGCACGCTTCTGATCACTGCATTTGCCCTGATCCTGAGCGGAATTAAAATAGCCAGGCTTCTGTATGAACTGGCCATCCATCAGACAATGGCCCAATGTCTGGCGCTGCTTGATATTGTAACGGCACAGAGGGTTCGGAAGTGCCTCCAAATGCTTCTTTCTACCTTTGTAACCCTCTTTTCTGTTTTTTTTATGCTTCAGCTTTATCTTCTCGGCATGTCCTTTATTTCAAACGTGAGCAACCCGTTCCTGCATGTACTGCTGATGGTCGCTTTAGCCTGGGCTGTCATTGACGGACCTAACCTTTTCGAGCAGCTGTTCGGAATAGACGCGGGGATACACAGCGCCGTAAGGACTATCTACGGCATGAAAGCGGCTGGAAGCATAGTGACTGGAGGAATTGCTGCTCTGGGCGGCCAAAACGCCCTGAATGCCATGCGGGCCGGAGGAATCGCCGGAACCGCCCGCCATGTAATCAGGGGCGCTGGAAGAGTTGCAGGCGGTGTCGGTGGGATTGCAGCCGGCGTAGGAAAAGGGGCAGCAGATAACAATCAAAGGGTTTCTGCTGTCCGAAGCGGCATGGCTGGTGCCGTATCGGGCGCTGCTTCCGGCGCGGCAGCAGTAAAAGCCACTGCCGCGCGCAAAGGAGGAGAAAATCCGGAAGCCACGGATGGACGATCTCAGGCCGGCAATGGAAAAAACGATTATCCCGGCAACAGCAAAAGTACATCATCCAAAACAAAAGCTGCACAGGAGACGGTTCCGCCCCAGTCGGAAAATTCCAAGGCTGGCGTTTCCGACAGAAACGGGGAAAATGCCGCAGAAATGTATGGCAAAGGTACCTCCAGCACCGGTGTCCAATCCGATACGCTGGGCGGATACTTCCGTTCCGGGATGGCACGGGGCGTGAAAAACTCCGGCGCGTATCAAACTGCCCGTCATGTATATTCGCTGACACGCGGCAGCATGATGGCGCACGGGGACAAGAAAGTTGGTATTGAACAGCAGGCCTACCAGAAAATGCAGGATAACGGCAGTATGGGCCATCACCGTGCTGTACGTGAGGTCAAACAGGATATCCGTGCTGAGAATGCCCAGAACCATCTGGAAACAGGCCCTGCAAAGAAACCACGGACAGAACGGAAATACAATCAGGAAAAGGAACGGAGTGATACGTAATGATTTATCAGATCCCAAAAAAGCTGAAAGAAGAATATAAAATTTTTGACCATCCCTGCATCTGGTGGAAAGATGTTGTTACGCTGTCCATCCTTTTGGGAACATTTCTCATGTTCAAGGGCTGTGTCCACACCTGGTTTGTGGCCCCTTATTGGATTACGGCGGCTCTGAGCAGCTGGTTCCTGATCCAGCCTGCGCCGGGTAATCCCCGGAAGCGGAACTGGGAAGCTATTTGGCTGATGCTGGACAAGGACTGTCAAACTCATTATTCCGTCAATCATGTACAGGAGGCAGATACCCGTGCTGACTAAAGAAGAACGGCAGCAGCTGAAGCAGCAGGATCGAGAATACCAGCAGAAGGTAAAAGAACACCGCGAAGAGCTGAAACAGCTAAGCACCGAACGAAAGAAACAGCAAAATACCAAAAAGAAGGATCTGAAGACCATTCACCGGCATCAAAAACAAAAACCTCCTGCGCGGCAGCCAGATCGGAAAAAAATTCTATCGGTCTTTCCCGTAAGGGAATACGATAGACAGAATAAATTTTTCCTCACAGATCGAAATTCCATTATCAATCTGTTTCAGATCCGGGGACGTTCATTCTATGATGCTTCCGATGAAGAAATTGAAAATATGGTATATGAGAACGCAAAGTTCTTGCAGAAATACACGGATGATTTCAAAATAATCGGCATGAATTATCCAACCAACACGCGCCAGCAGCAGAAGTTTTTGTTAGCAAAGCTGAAAAAGCCGGAACTGGAAAAGTACCAGGATTTTCTTCAGGAACAACTGGAAGCGCTGAAAGCGCTGGAACAGACAACAACTGACCGTCAAGCATTTCTGATGGTCTTTGCAAAAGATAAGCGCCAGTATATGGAGCGTTTAAAGTTACTTCGGAACAACGCTTACTTTCATGTTGACCCAATCAGTGCGGAGAAAAAAGAGAATATTCTGTTCCAGCTGAACAACATGAATAAACAGATTAAGGTTTAGAAGGGATATTGAAATGTTCTGGAAACAAAAAGAGCAGCAGGCAGTTCAAGAGCTGTATAATCCGGTGCTGATATCAAAAATCCAGCCTCAGGGGAACCTGAAGCTGGATGATGAACGGTACATAAAAACGGGAGATGGGTATGTTTCCTGCATTATGGTATATGAATATCCGGGGCAGGCCGGGGACTTCTGGCTGACTGAACTTATGGATATCGAAGGGGTCTATTCTGTTCTGGATGTCGCTACGGAGCAGAGCGGTGATGCACAGGATGATATTATCCATTCTTTAACCGAATTGGAAGTGAGATACGAACATGCAAAGGACGACGGTACGAGAATCGAAGCAGAGAATAACTACAAACTGCTGAAAAACATGCTGACCTCTGTGAAAACAGAAGGTGAGGCAATTAAGCTGATTCAATGCCGGCTGTATGTGGCCGGCCGGACGAAGGCAGAAGTCGATAATCGGGTTGGGAAGGTTACCAGCACGCTTGAAAGCGATGATTACCGCTGCGCTGTATTCCTCAACGAGACGGAATTTATGTACAAGGCCCTCTTTCAGCCTTACCACGAACAAGTAAAGGAGCGGAATAAACGGGTTGGGAACCCGATTCCCGCATTTTCCCTGGCAGGCGGTTATCCATTTAATTTTGAACAGCTGGATGACCCGGATGGCTTTCCTCTGGGAACTTCTTCTACAGGCGGCAACATTATTTTCGACCAGTTCCGCAAAACACTCAGCCGCCTTTCCTATGATACTTTAATTGTCGGTAAAAAGGGAAGCGGCAAGTCAACACTGATGAAGCTGATGTTTAAAATCAACGCGATAATCGGAAACTTTATCCGTCTGATTGATGTGACCGGGGAATTCGGACCGCTTGCCAAAAAACTTGGCGGAACAATCATTACCCTTGACGGGAGTTCCGGCATCATTAACTACCTGGAAGTCTTTAAAACAGCTGAAGATGAATCCATCAGCTTTGCAAACCACCTGTCAAAAATGAACTCCCTGTATAAATATCTCTGCCCAACGGCGGATGAATCCGAACGGAATGAATTTGAAGAGTATGTCCGCCGGCTGTATGAAGTGAAAGGGCTGTGGATCAGCAATGCGGATCAGCCGCAGCACATTACAGGCCTTCCGCCGGAAGCATACCCAACTTTTGATGATCTGCTTGCTCTTGTCCGCAGCAGCCTGTATGAAGATTTTGAAGAGGGAAAAGTAAACCGGAATCTTTCTCCGTCGCGCTGGAGGCGTTTGGAGAACATTGAACTTACACTCAGCAATCTGGTACACAGCTACGGAAAAATGTTTAATGGGCATACTTCCATTCCGAACCTTTCCGGCAGACAGATCATCGTTTTCAACGTTCAGAATGTCAGCACTTTAAAACCGGAAATCTTCAATGCGCTGTTATTCAACATTATGTCTCTGATGTTCGACGATATGATCCGGATCGGTGTTCCCAGCAAACAAATGTATGAAACAGGGACGCCAATCTGCGACATTCCGAAGCTGCTCCTGATGGTTGACGAAGCACATAAGTTTATCAACACACGGAACCCTCTTGCCCTCGATTACATGATCGGAATTGTGCGCGAAGGCAGAAAATATTTTACCGGCCTTACAATGGCCAGCCAGTCTATCCGTGACTTTGCACCGCAGAATAACGACAGTGAAGCCGTTGAAAAACTAAAAACTCTATTTGAACTGACCCAGTACAAATTCATCATGCAGCAGGAATCGAACTGCCGTGATATTCTGCGTACAATTTTCGGAGACCGGCTTACAGAAAGCCAGCTGAAACAAATTCCCCGTTTCCAGCAAGGCGAATGTTTCCTTTCAACCGGGGATGATATTCTTCACACATACATTCACATAACACAGCAGGAAAAAGAATTGTTTCAGGGCGGTGCATGACAATGAATGGAATTGACCGTTTCAAAAAATGGACGGCGGAAAATGTCAATCTGAAATATCGTGGTTTTCTGATCTTGTTCTCCTGCTTGATGGTGGCCTTTCTGACCAGCAGACTTTGGCTTCCCAATGATGCCAGAATTGAAAACAGTGCGTTTGGTACTGAAAGGAATACAACGGATGGGGTCACACTGGTTTTGAAAGACTGGGAATACAATCCCGGTGAAAATTACATGGAAGCAACCTTCAGAATTGAGAATTCAGACGGTATGCAGGATGAGAAATTTTTTCCCGTTGCGCATACAGACACCAACCGGCTGACATCCCTGCCGGTTTCCGTCGCCTACTGCAACAACGGGCTGCTTGTTATCCGTTTTACGAATGTCCCGCAGAAATGGAATGTTGTGTCGCTCTGGATTGACGGCCGGGATCCGGATACCGATTTGGCCAGTTCGCTGTCCAGCATTCCCGCAGCAGGGGAAGGAGCAAATTTTCTCTGTGATATCCGCAAAGTAAAAATAAATTCTTCGCTAAAATCCCAAACAAAACTATTTTATTCTCTTCAGTCGATTGACAGCCAGATTACTGAAAACAAGAATCAAATTTCTAAGTTGGATCAGAAAATTGACGGCGCAAATTTGGAGATTAAACAATTGGAATTCGACATTTCCGCTTTAAAAGAGAACCAGAAATATCAGACCTCAGACGAAATTAAGGAGTCCAATTCGGCCATTGAAAATAAGGACTCACAGATTGGCAATCTAAAAAACGATATCTCCGGTTGCCAGTCAGAGATTAAAACCCGGAAGGAAAAACTTAAAAAACTTCAACAGAAATGGAAAGATACAAAGAGCGGCCGCTTCATGGAACCTGAAACATCGGATTCCATTTCTTCCGAAAAAAAAGTAGAAAATCAGAAAAAAACCGGTTAAAAAAAGATTTTGAGTATACGGAATTCATGCGGAAATCATGTGTAGGAATATACGGATTCGCGGATTTTAGTGTCCCCACTGATTCGTTAGGCTTTGCCTAACTCCACACCATAGGTGGGGACAGAATCCCCTTATGCTCTTTACCCCCCAAGAAGGCTCCGCCTCCCGTGGGTAAAACCGGCCGGCCGCTGCGCGGGGATCTACAATAAAAAAAGTGCAAAGGAGTAAGCAAAAATGGAAATCAAAGCACGCGGGGTTGAACCTGCCGCAGTACAGAAAATCGACGAACTGGCAAGGAAGCAGGGCGTTTCCCGAAATTTTTTCCTTGTCAATCTAATCAATAACTATGCTGCACTCGAAGAATTCCGGAACTATCAAAAGCAATATGAAGTTATTTTGGATCGGAACCTGAAAGTGATACAGCAAAACAGCATCATCATGGAAAAAATACAGAGATTGCTGGTGGATAAAGATGAAGCATAGAAAAGAATTTTTACTCGACGGTTCCACAATTACGTCTTTGGAAAAGTATCGTGATGAAAACCATTTGCCGACTTTGACGGCGGCTCTTTCAGAAATAGTTGATCGCTTTACCCACCGTAACGACATCCCTGCAACAGAACTGATTGTCCATGAGCTTGCCAAACAGGTTGCGCATGAACTCAAAGATGCACTGTCTGACACGCTTACCCGGATCCGGCTCGGCACCAATAATGCAGACCGGAACAGTGACATCATCATCCTCTTACTGAACACATTGCTGGGATACCAGCAGTATACGTCACTGATTAAAGACGATACGCCGCAGCTTGCGGAGGCAAAGAAAATTGAAAAGGAACGCATTGCGGAATTCCGCCAGCGAAAGCTGAACCGCGCCGGTGTAAAATCAAATACAAAAGAAAAAGGCCTCTCCTCCGTTCTGCCGGCCCAAAAGGATTCAGAACGGGCCGAGATCACAGAAGATGACCTGATCATTTGAGGGTGATGCAAAATGCAGGAAAAAGTAACACCAGACGTTATTTTTAAGTCGCGGTATGTCTTTTCCGAGAAAAAATTTTCAGAATACATCAACTATATTGATCGGACGAACGCTGTCCGCAGTGCAGCATATCCGCTCTATTCTGTTTACACTGAGTACATGGACAACGGGAAAAAATGTTCACCAGGGTTTAACCCGGAATCAGAACAGGTTTCCTCTTTGTTTACGGCTACAAAAGATGCTCTGTCACAGGACGACAAACAAACACTGAAGGAACAGTTTCTGAAAGCCCAAAAAAATAGAAGCCCCATGTGGCAGCAGGTAATAAGTTTTACGAACGAATTTTTAGAAAAATACGGTCTGTACGACAGCAGGACTGGAATGCTGGACGAAGATAAAATCAGGGAAGTGTCCCGGATCGCTATGAAGGAAATGCTGAAAGATGAAAAGATGGAAGGAGCTGCCGTTTGGAGTGCAGCAGTCCATTACAATACCGATAATATCCATGTACATATTGCTATTGTGGAACCGACACCAACCCGGCAGCGCAAAGAGTTCACTCTCAAAAATAAAGACGGAAGCAAAATTCAGGTGACGCAGTTCAAAGGAAATATGAATCCCAAAACCTTTGCCAAAGTAAAATCTAAGATCGTCAACAGTATTGTAAACCGCTCAGTGGAGCTGACACAAATCAATGAAATCATCCGGAATAATATTGTCGCAGAAAAACGCGGTCACTCAGCTTACCGGGATGAAAAACTTCGTGGGGCGTTTCTGAACCTCTATCGTCAGCTTCCTTCGGACAGGCGGCTATGGAAATACAATATGAATGCTTTGAGTTCGGTGCGGCCGCAGATTGACAAGTTTTCAGACGGGTATATCCGCCTGTACCATCGAAAAGAACTCTCGGAGCTGATGCAGAAACTGAACAGCCAGCAGAGTTTTTTACAGTCCGTTTATGGCTCTGGCAAAGAGAAGCTGTACAAAAACTACACAAAAACAAAGATCAGGGATCTCCATACCCGGATGGGAAACGCTGTCCTGCGGGAACTGAGGGATTACGATCAGACCATCCGGGTTCACCCGCAGCGCGGCAAAACCAAAGACTGGAATGTCATAAGTTCGCAGCGTAATTCTAGTCATCGAGGACTTTGCAACCTAAGAAAAGCGCTGAAAAAGGATTTCACCAGCGTAAAAAATCAGGTTGCATTTGAAAAATTGCAGCAGGATATCGAGATGGATCAGGATTATGAAAAATAACACATGGAAGAAAATATTTGTTGCAGCCGGAGTAATGCTTACTCCGGTTATTTTTTGTACATTGATAGTCGCGGCCGCAATTATGGCCATTGTTTCTGGCACGGCAGCCGGAAGCCAATCGGTTTATTCTCAGGCTGGAACGCTTTCTGACAGTGTCCTTTCATACCAATCGGCTGCCGCCGAATATTGCAGCCAGTTTGGAATACCCGGTTACGCTCCACTTGTGTTAGCTGTTATGCAGCAGGAAAGCGGCGGAAGCGGAAACGATCCTATGCAGTGCAGTGAATGTTTTCTCAACGACAGATATCCCAAAAAGCCGGAGAGCATCGCTGACCCTGCGTATTCCATCCGGATTGGAACGGAATATTTGGCAAGCTGCATAAAGGCAGCAAAATGTAAATCCCCAAGTGATGTTTCCGGTATCAGCCTTGCCCTTCAAGGGTACAATTTTGGCGGCGGGTATATTCGCTGGGCGCTGGAGCGGGGAGGGTATTCTCATACCAATGCGGCTGAGTTTTCCCGGATAATGGCGAAAAAAGAGGGCTGGAAGAATTACGGCGACACGGATTATGTTCCCCATGTACTCCGGTATTATATTCAGCCATCCAATGGAAGTTTTGCTGTTCCGCTCCGAACTGGAACTTACAGAATCTCCCGTGGTTATGGTTACGATAGCAGCAATGGAGAATTTCATAAAGGGATCGATTACGCCGCGCCAGCCGGGACGAATATCTATGCTTCGGCGGCTGGTACTGTGTCATATGCGCAGTTTGGCCGCGCTCCCTACGGCGGATACGGAAACGTGGTTGTGATACAGCACAGCGGAAACATTATGACCCTTTATGGCCATTGCAGTAAATTGCTGGTGAAGGCAGGGCAAAAGGTTCAGCAGGGTGAAGTAATCGCTAAAGTAGGCAATACCGGCCATTCAACCGGAAACCATTGTCACTTCGAGCTTCGGATAAATAATACCGCGGTAAATCCAGATACCTATTTATCCAAAAACGGCGCTAAATAAGCAGGATTTTGTCTCCTGACTGATTCAGCGCTCTTCTTCTTTGTCATTTGTAAAGTCTTTTGATTTTTCTTTATCATGATGCAGTTGAATTAAGTAATCATTCCATGGGGTATGTTCCTTCGAAAGATCCGGCTTAGGGTCCTTAGAAATTTCCTTCTTAATCAAACTATTGTAAATCTTATTGGCATCAGGGAATATGATCGGTTTCCCTTGTCTGTAGAGCTGCAATACCTTCTTTGCATTATGGATAATATCTTTTTCCGTTCTTTTGTCAACTGCGACGTACTTTTTCGATATCGGATCAATATAGAATTCTTCTATGTAATTTTCCGTGACTGGACACATATTTTGAATTAAGAAAACGGATCGTTGCCCAAGCACCGTACCAAACCGGATTGTATTGCATTGACCGTAACGGCTGACTTTTTTGCAATAAATTGAATAGTACTTATCAAATTTTGAAGAAATGGGGATAAGCCAGTAAATGGGGAAAAGATTATCTCGAAATGCGAAAAAACATGGCCTGTTATGCTTTTCGCCATTTACAGTGCCCTTATTCCGCATGAGTTTGTCATCAGGAAAATCCATAAAATATTGTTCTTTTAAAAAACAAAATTTACCTTGTTTATCCATTGATATCCACCTAAAAACTAAGGCCCTACCTTTTTCAAGATAAGGCCTTAGCAACATTTTAACCCGACCATTTATTAGCCGCATATCGGGGAGCGGCAAACATTTTGACCCGGCCATTTATCAGCCGCGTGTCGGGGAGCGGCAAACATTTTGGCAGATATCCTGCCACCACTATTATTATATCCAAGTCGAGAAATTATGTCAAGATGGCACGGAAATCTTAAAGTAATCAAAACATTGAGACTGGTAAAATATACTTTGTTTTTTCCTTTTTTGAAAAAGTGACCAGAGTATATTAGAATATTATTCCGTGACAATATTCTAATGTGCAAAAAGGCCGTAATTAAATGAAACCAATCCATAATCATTCCCCGCCTGTGTCCTTCCATCAGGTTGAGAATGCTTTAATTTAGAAGGAGAATTAAAAATGATTACTGTTAAAGAAATGTTATATGAGTGGTTACAAGTGTATGTTAAACCATGCAGGGCAACAAATACTTATCTGTGCTACCAGGGAACTATAGAACGGATTTTGAAACAAGCTCCTGAATATCGGACTAAACCAATTACTGATATTCAAGAAATTGAGATACAAAAATTACTTAATACTCTAAGTTTAGTATATTCAAAATCAACACTTCGTAAAGTTAGGACTGTCTTTCATGAAGCATTTGATGCCGCAGTTCGCAATAACGATTGTTCCAGAAATCCCATAAATTGCTTGACAATTCCAAAACGAGCATCCGAAAAAAAAGTTAGGGCCTTAACATATGCTGAACAAAAGCAAGTTGAAAGTGCTGCCATAAAAGATCCTCTTGGTCACATCGTTATTTTTTTGCTGTATACTGGACTTCGCGCTTCAGAATTATGCAATTTACAGTGGAAAGATTACGATCAATCAGGTGAAAAAATTCATATAAATATGAGTAAAACATCAGCAGGAATCCGTGCCATTCCTCTGTTACCAATAGCAAAGAAAATTATTGAACAACGTCCTCATTTTTGTGATTACATTTTTACTTCTACAATTAAAAAACCAGTAACCAAAACTGTTTTGCAAAAGCTAAGTTACCGCATGAGACGGGCAACCGGGATTAACTGGATCACAACACATGTTTATCGGCATTCTTTCGCTACCCGACTGGTAGAAAAGGGTGTGAATTACAAGGCACTTGCTGCATTATTAGGACATACTGATATAGCATTTACATTGCAGCGTTATACGGATGCTGAGGAAGACTTTTTGAGAAAGCAAATATTTCTTTTGGATAAAAAGTAAATTACAACAATATATATATTCTTTTTGAAAATAAAACAACTCAGACATTTTGTCCAGGTTAATTTCCTGGTTCGATTGTCAAGGTAATTCCGTCAGAACTATGGTATCTTTTCTATAAACCATTGGGTTTTTCTCCTTATTGCATGTCTTCAACGACATTCATTTTATCGGAGTCCCAATGGTTTTTTATGCTTTCACAAAATCACTGACATTATTATGCTCAATAGTAATTACAAACTTTGAAAGAATAGAAGATTCAATACGCATAATCCAGGAACCGAATTTCTTTTATCTTCATATTCCCTTTTTATGTGGTTGAGAATGTTTGAGCGAATTATCGCTTATTCCTCCTGATATTCGTTTATAGCATCTGTATCAATTGCTTTGATTTCAAATGTCTTGTGTACAGAAACGCAAAAGTTATATTCAATCATAAGGTTTGCCAGTCTCTCTCCGTCAATCAAGATAATGTGATGTGCTTGTGCATAGTTCTTTGCCTTCTGTGAAAATTTTGCCGTCGTAACAAACAAGCCGTCTCCATGCTTTCCGGCAATTGCACCTACAAAGCTCTGGATTTCCGGTTGTCCGACAATTCTGTCCTGTGTCCACTCTTTAGCTTGTATATATATGAGCGAAAAGCCCAGCTTGTCCTCCATGATAACTCCATCAATACCGTCATCTCCTGAAGCGGACGTTGCATGACTGCCATAAGCTACTGTACCATATCCCATTTTTGAGAGAAGATCAACGACCAGTTTTCAAAAGTATAGGGCGATATCTTCATAACTTCACTTAACAAATCGGAAGCAAGACTGGCATTGATTTGCTTATATGCGTTCTCAAGCTGATCATCCGGTGTAAGGTCAGTAGCTTTATCGCTGTTTAGTTCTTCAAAACTGGATTTATCGGGTGAAGAAGTAGATAAAAAATCTCTGAATAAAGGAAACTTCTCCAAATACTTTGAATCAATTTTTTTTACATTCTCTTGAAGTACTTTCTTCCCAGCATCTGTAATCACGATTGTAGCTCTGGCTGGACAATCAAGCAAACCCGCTTTCTTCAAATACATTTTTGCCCATCCCACTCTATTGTGGAAAATAGTTTGCCTACCACTGGGCAGCATTTCAGAAAGATCGTCTGGACCTAATTTCAGTTGCTTTGCCAAAACAGTATAAACATCTTTAAGTTTATACAACTGTCCATCCTTTACCGCTTCAAGTAAAGGTTTCATCAATTCATCGTATTTCGGTACAGCCATGTCTTAGTTTTCCTTCTTTCCATAGTGTACAGAATTTTCGGCAAAATAAAAATGGATGCTTCACAGGTCGAATGCTTTTATACAGTTGTTCCTGCTAAAACTTGCATTTCTTCGTTGAAGTCTTTCATCCTTGTATCCTGATTAAAGAAATGAAGTCCCCAGATCTTATAATCGTTGTCATCAACAAACTTTTTCACTGGTACAGCTTCTTTCTCCATTTGAAGTAGGAATTCTTCCTTCCATGAATCTTCCTTTAACAGCTGAGTACCTTTTGGTTCTACAAAAATCTGAAGTTGTTCGAAACCATCGGTTTTCTTTTTCTGAAGAAAAAGAACATAATCAGGTTCAAAACGTTCCCCTTCCTTAAAAGAATACAAATGAAATTCGCGCTCATTCCTGACAAGATAAATCTTACTGTATCTTTTTCTTAAATCAGCGACATAGTTACGGAAGTATGCAACAAATGCCTTCTCCTCGGATGTACCATAATTATCGGTATAAACAAACCAATCTTCTTTTGATAAATCAATTTTCCATTTATTCGGTACAGATGAATCATTCTGAGAAATTCCTATGCCTCCATCATGCGGGTCAGTATAATTGACAGTCTTGTTATGAAAAATTTCATGTACTCTGTAAGCTTTGAATTCTTTTGTACCCTGATAAGTCTCTTCAATGCCAGAAATTGAGCCTGCAATTTTGCGAAGAACATCAAGCACGGCAGCGTACAAAGTCGCGACTGTTGTTTTTTCCTCTTTGCTGTGAATATCGATCCTTATATTTCCCAGATAGTCATCCGTCATTATAAATTCACGAGTGGATGTGATATTGGGGAAGTATGATTTTAAGGTGTTGAATTTATAAATCGGAAACTTCATCAGCGCCTTATTAACAATTGCGTAATTGATACCCGCAATCTCTTTTATAGTTGTATGCATTGTTTTTAGATCAGTTTCGATATCGATTGGAGTCGCGTTATCATCCATAATTTCATCCATTCCAGAAGCACCAGTTGTAGATGTAAAATTATAAATCTTATCCCTTACCATTGACTGAAGACCGAACACATTATTTCTGCTTTTCATCTCCCTGTCATTAATAAATATCAGGCCATCTTTATAGAAATCATCCTGCTTAAAATTATCCTTGAGAACATATTCACGCTGTTTGATCTTATCGGTATTTAACCCGATTTCACGCAATGCTTGATGCAACTCTGTCACATACCTATGATCATTCTGGCAATGATAATAGAGTTCCTCGCAGATGCGTAACTCATTTGTAACGTCGTCATCATATTTTCTCTGGAACTTCGGTTGTTCTGCGTCAATCTGGAAAGGACAATACCTAGCTCCACGACCTATCAGCTGTGCCTCGGCAATTGTTGCCGGAGAGATCTTTTTGCCACCAGATTGACGTGTCTCGTAAAGACGTACAATATCAAACAGGTTTAGGACATCCCAGCCTTCATCAAGTTTTTTGACCTCGAAAATCGCTCGGTACGGATTATCCGCATCCTCAAGCGAATTTAATAGTATCTGCTTGTTTGTTACGTCCTTCTCATCATTAACCGAGACACAGTGCTCCTCGGAAAAATCATCGCGAAGTTCCTGCGCCAATGTCTCAAAAGTAATACCGTTCTTTTTAAAATAGGTAAGTGCCTTTTGCATAACCGGATTATCTGTAGAAGAAAAAAGCTGTCGAAGCTGGGAGCCGGTAAGCTTTCCAACTGTTTCTATAAATGCAGCCATGAAATCTTTACTGTCTGCGATTTTTGCCGCTTTGAAGAGAACAACCGGTTTAATTGACAGCCTGTTATCTTGAAATACTTTCAAACGGTACTGGCTCAATATAAGTGCCTGCAAAGCGCGCTCCATAACCGGGAAATCTGAACGAAGCGTAATGATGTCTTTGGAATACTTATCCTGATAAAAATGCGCAAGAGGATAGTTAAAGATAATTTTATTCTCATAAGCAGCATGAATGGCCGGATTATCAAGATCACAGGTAGCTGTAAATTCTAGTAAAACATTGTCAGCATTACGGCTGAATATATTTTTTACAGTTTGTTCCCAGGAATGATAGCTCTCGGATTCCTCGGCAGACATTTTTTTCTTTGTATCAACATTCAGGTGATGTGCTTCGTCGGAAATCAGTACAACTTTTTGGTTATCGAAGTCATCAAAAGACATTCTGTTTTCTTTTGTCATCCACATATCCATATGTAGACCCTGTGTTGTGGAAAAACAAATATTGATTTTTTCCGGATCTGAATACTGGAAGTTTGTAACCTCCTGAATCGCAATCCGATCGCCATCAAGGACGATTTCATCTGCAAAAAGATATTTTGTTGAAGTTGCATCCTCGAAATTCACTTTTGTCTTTTCCACTATGTTAGAAAGATTAACGAAAAAAAGAAAGTTTCTGTATCCCTGTTTATAGAGATATAGCATTAATCCTGCCATGATAAGTGTCTTTCCGCTTCCGGTTGCCATATGAAACAGTACCTGTGATGGCCTCTGGCGAAGTCTTCCCTCAAAATAGGTAATGAAATTTTCAAAAGCTTCCTTTTGGTAAGGACGCAGTTCAAAATTTGGATTTAAATTTTCTGGAATGTAAGATGGTAACTCCGCGTTTACACCGGCCTCGCGCAAAGCATCCATTTTTTCATATAAGAAAGCCATGCCGTTTAGCCCTCCTTGTAAAAGCTTCGTGTAAATGCCTTGTCCTCTTTAGAAATATGGAATTCCTCATCATCTATATCGCAATAGTTTACATACAGCATATTTTTGTCCAAAAGCTCCATCAAAAAACGCTTCTGGTTATCAAGCGAGAGTGCTTTAAAATCATCCGACGCTGCATCAATGTCTGCCGGATTGACTTTACAGCTGATAAATCCAGATTTAATCATCCTGCAATAGATATCCTGGATGGCATCCACATCAGAAGCAGTCTGAATTTCATCGGCAAAATTCTGATTCAGTTTGGCAAGTTCACAATATACGAAGGATCCACCTCCGTGCCAGTTGACATCTTTCGAAATTCCAGCAGTCTCTCCACAAATAACTTTTTTTAGCCGGTTTAGTATTAATTCAATTTGAGGTTGCATTTGTTCAATGCCAATGTAACGTCTGTGCATTTTATGTGCTACTGCAGCTGTAGTTCCTGTTCCAAGATGAAAATCTAGTATCAAGTCACCTTCATCGGTTGACATCTCAAAAATACGCTTGATCAAAGCTTCGGGTTTTTGTCCACCAGAAAAAGATTTTATTACCTCAACATCTGCTTTATTTCCTTTTTTATAAGCACGCGGGTCAGCATAAACTTGTTGGATATCAGTCCAAACGGTGGAAAGTGGCAAACCCTTACTTTCATCTAAATATTGCTTTGACCAGATTGCGTTGCCATCTTCGTCTCTACCACGCTGTCGGCGTCGATAAAGCCTACCATCTTTATCTTTATACTTAAACCAATCGCTTATGTACTTCTTAGAGTATGGTACATACACTCTATTTTGCTTGCGGTTTTGATAATCCTTCGCATAATGCAAGATATAATCATGAACATTAACCGGTTTTGGTGTTGTGGCACGCCCACCTGATGGCGATCCATATGCCCAAATAATCTCTTCAACAAAATTATCTTCCGTAAAAATCTCATCAGCCAATACTTTTAGATAATGAGACTGATTAATATCAATATGAATAAAAATATTACCATCGTTTGATAAAAGTTTTTTTGCAATGCGTAGTCTGCTTTTCATGAATGTAAGCCATGTAGATCGAGAAAACTTGTCATTGTAGTTAAAACTATCGTTTCCTGTATTAAAAGGTGGGTCAATATAGATACATTTTATCATTCCTTCGTATCTTTTTAATATGGAACTTAATGCTAAAAGATTATTTCCTTTAATTATTAAATTGTCTGTATTTTCAAAGTCTGTCACAGATGAGCAGGACACAGCGGCATTTTCACTAGTCGGATTACCGAGAAGGTCTACATCGCCCTCATAGGAATATTTCTTTGCCCCTGTAAACACTTTCGGATATAGAAGTCTGTCAACCTCATTCGGAGCAAGCAACTCGTTGTAAAATATCTCCTGCCTTTTTTGATCTTCCTTTGTCTGACCGCCTTCAAGCACACAGTCCTTATAGGGGAACACAAGTTCTACCTTGCCAGAAGTCGAAATCATTTCTTCATTTTCATTTATAAGCCCAATCTTATTCTTAAAACGCGTATAGCTGTCTGGAAGGAACTGGCGATTGTTAATTACCCACCCGAAACGGACCTTGTCAAATACCAGAACATCATCAACCTGTTTGAAAAAGCGTGCCTTTGTATCTTTATTTGTCAATAGTAAGTGGATTAGATCAGTGTCCATCTGCATCGCAGCTTCATAAACCGCATTTCGCAGAAAAGTGCCATCCTTCGCAAAAAACCTTTTGTCTTGCTTTAATACTGTTAGAACAGTTTCATAAAAGTTCTTCATGTTAGTTTCCTTCTCCCTTTTGATTGAAGCATATTGCTATGGCATCATCGAACTTTTCCTGCTTCGTCTTTCAGCTTCTGGTTTAGATTTTTACTGCACGATTATTTATACATTTTATGTGGCATTTATAATGGAGCAGTGGGGCTAATTCAAGAATGGACATTTTTAACCCTTAAAAATATTCAACTCGATTCAACTCGGACATTTTGTCCGAATTTGCATATCACGCAAGTTATATTACAAAATTATTATCAAGAGCTTGATTTCCCAATGTTACCATGGTATAATTTACAAAGATATAAAAGAATAACCCCATCAACAGTCCGATTAGCTGTAAGAAATGTGCCACATTTTTTACACTGATCAAAACGTAACACACATTACGTTCCGAAGGCCAACCTGAACTATTAACAGGGCTGTTTACCGCTTGCTTTCAGCATGCGGTTGACATACATCTCTGAAGAGCCTCGAACGTAACAGTTTTACCCAACTGCGTTCAGGCTCTTGTTTTTTGCCATCCAACAAAAAACAGGATCGTGGGCGTCAGTCCACACTTTCCACAATGTACCTTCATTGTGTATTCCTCTTTGCTTTCTCAGGGCAATCAGGAATTGGTGTACCTTGACAATTCAACAAACAATATGCGTAAATACGGATCTTTACCCTTGCGCGCAACCCAAGAAGCAACACTCGAATGTGTAACATCGCTTTTTCAAAGATATAAGCGGTGACTGTATTGTTGAGCCACGCAGCCAACGGAAGCAGGCGCTTGTCGATTAACTGACCTTCCGAACCTTATCATACCAATGAGGGGCAATGAAAGAGGATAACGGTAGTAACAGAAAACCTGTGATGACCAAACCACTCGGTGGCTTTTACGTGTATTGATGTGAACTTTTTATGATTCTCTCCGGCTAGCCCCGGGGAGATATCATAGAATCAAATGCTTAAAAGTTATTAAGCATTTGATTCTATGATAAACAGAGAAAGATTTTACTCAATCTTTCTCCATTTCTCATAAACAATCTTGTGGTGCGCCCGGAGGGATTCGAACCCGCGACCCCATGATTCGTAGTCATGTACTCTATCCAGCTGAGCTACGAGCGCATATAACTCAAAACAGCTTCTCTATTATATAAAACTACAGAGGAAAAGTCAAGCCTTTCCCTAATAAAATCATTTTTTGAAACTTTCCTTCATTGTGGGAGTGGAAAATCCAGCCTTTTCGTCATTCCGTTCCTGGGAAAGGAAGAAACAATAACAGATGACAATCAGGTTTGCCAGCACCATCAAGCAGGTAAAAATTTTATTTCCCATAGTGGCTGCCCAAAAAATATTGTTTGCTATCAGCAAAATGATTCCAAGAATTTTGTAAACAGACCTATCCATGTGAAAACACTCTCCGATTTCGTAAAATTGACGCGAGATTTCTTTGTCCTTTTATTATAATATTCAGAAGATTGCAAATCAATACGAGAAATGCCGCCCTTTTTACAGGGCGGCATGAAAAAAATTCTACTTGGTAATTACTCTTTTCAGTGATGTAACAAAATCAGCGACTTTAGGAACTGAGTTTTCACGTTCCCGCGCTACAATATCAACGATTGCGCTGCCAACGATCACTCCGTCGCAATACGAAGCCATTTGTTTAGCCTGTTCCGGGGAGGAAATCCCGAAACCGACAGCTGCCGGAATTTCTGCATATTTTTTTATATTGCCGAAAAACTCCTGAAAATTGGTTGTAAACCTGCTCCGCATTCCAGTTACACCGGTGGAAGAAACGCAGTACAGGAATCCTTTTGCACCGGCTGCGATCATGGCGATTCGTTCGCGGGAAGTCGGAGCGATCATGCGGATGGGTATCACACCGTATTGCTCCGCTGTTCCCTGAATTTCTTCCCGCTCCTCATAAGGCAGATCAGGCACAATTACACCGTCTATGCCTGTTTCAGCGCAAAGCTGGAAAAAACGTTCTGTTCCGAAGCGGAAGATGCAGTTTATATACAGCATCAGCAGAAGCGGTTCGTCGGTTTTTCGGCGCAGGCTGCGGACAAGATCAAAAATTTTAACCAGTGTTGTACCTGCGTCCAGAGCACGCTTGCTGGCTTTTTGAATAACTGGTCCCTCGGCAATTGGGTCAGAAAACGGCACGCCGATTTCCACGAGATCGGCTCCTGCCTTCAGCATGGCGGGAACCAGCTTTTCGGTTGTCTCAAGATTCGGATCACCTGCCGTTACAAACGGAATTAGAGCCTTTTCTCCGCGCTCCTCCAAAGAGGCGAATTTTCGTTCAATCCGATTCATTCAATGGTACCCCCCTATATTTAGCAATGGATGCAACGTCTTTGTCGCCTCGTCCCGAAAGATTTATGACAATAATTTGATCTTTTTTCATGTGCGGCGCTATTTTCATGGCGGCGGAGACAGCGTGTGCCGACTCAATCGCCGGAATGATCCCTTCCATACGAGAGAGGTATTCAAACGCCTGTACTGCTTCTTCGTCTGTGATGGCGACATATTCCGCCCGGCCGGTGCGGTGCAGTTCGGCATGTTCCGGCCCGATACCTGGATAGTCCAGTCCGGCGGAGATGGAATAGACCGGTGCGATCTGCCCTTCGTCATTTTGTAAAAAGAGCGATTTCATGCCGTGAAAAATTCCCGGTGTTCCTTTTGCAATCGTTGCGGCGTGCAGGGCTGTGTCAACGCCTTTCCCGGCGGCTTCTGCCCCTACAAGGCGTACATTTTTGTCCGGGATGAAATCATAGAATGCGCCCATTGCGTTGGAGCCGCCGCCCACACAGGCAATCACACAGTCCGGCAGCCTGCCTTCACGTTCCTGCAGCTGGCTTTTGATTTCTTCCCCGATTACTTTCTGAAAATCGCGTACCATCATAGGGTACGGATGGGGTCCCATAACCGAACCGATTAAATAATAGGTATCGTCCACGTTGGTTGCCCAGTCACGCATAGCTTCATTGATCGCATCTTTCAGCGTTCCGGTTCCGGATTCCACACCCGTTACTTTCGCACCAAGCAGTTTCATCCGGTAGACATTCATCGACTGGCGTTCCATGTCCTTCACGCCCATGAAAACCTCGCAGTCCATGTTGAACAGCGCCGCTGCCGTGGCTGTGGCAACACCGTGCTGGCCCGCGCCGGTTTCGGCAATTACACGTTTTTTGCCCATCCGTTTGGCAAGGAGGATCTGGCCGAGCACGTTGTTGATCTTATGCGCGCCCGTGTGGTTCAGGTCTTCACGCTTCAGGTAAATTTTTGCGCCGCCAAGGTCTTCCGTCATTCGCCTTGCGTAATAAAGCATAGAAGGCCGGTTCGCGTATTCACGGTACAGCCGGTGAAGCTCATCCAAAAACTCCGGGTCATGTCTGTATTTTTCGTAAGCTGCCTCCAGGTCGTGGACGGCGTTCATTAGTGTTTCAGGGACGTACTGGCCGCCGTATTCGCCGTATCTTCCAACTTTTTGCATGGTCATCCCGCCTTTCCGGATCCTTTTCTTAGAATCCGCATGATTTGTTCAATTTTGCGGCGGTCTTTCACGCCGCCAGTTTCAATGCCGCTGGATATATCTACGCCGTATGGAGAAAATTCCCGTATCAGATGTGCCAGATTGCCTGCGTTCAGCCCGCCGGCCAAAAAATATGGTTCGGTTAGGTTGGCTTCACGGATAAGCCCGAAGTTTGCCGTCTGCCCGGTTCCGCCGTTCTCTGTGGGGGAAAAGCTGTCCAGCAGCAGGAGGTCTGCCCCCAGTTTCTGTGCATTTGGAATGCTGCTGCGGTCCCGGACGCGCACGGCCTTCCAGACTGAGACGCCGGGGAGGAGGCGGCGCAGAGCCGCAATATAATCCGCTGATTCGTCCCCGTGGAGCTGTACGGCGTTTAGTCCGGCAAGTTTTGCCGTCCGTGCAGCAGATCCAGGCGCTTCGTTGACGAATACACCCACTTTTTGAATACCGGAGTCCAGATTTTGAGCGAGAGCGGCTGCCGCTTCTGGTGCAATGCGCCTCTTTGTCCCGGCGAATACGAACCCGGCGTAGTCTGGCTGGAATTCGTTCAGGTAAGCGATGTCCTCCGGCCTCCGGATTCCGCACAGTTTGACTTTCATGTTTCACCCCGCAGTTCCCGCAGCGTTGCAGCCGGATCGTCACTGCGCATCAGCATTTCTCCGATCAGGACGGCATCTGCGCCCGAACATTCCGCTGTTTCCATGTCAGCGCGGGAGGTAATACCGCTTTCCGAAATCAGCGTGCATCCGGCCGGCACCCGTTTCGCCAGGCGCGCCGTAGTGTCCGGATCAATGCAGAAGGTTTTCAGGTCGCGGTTGTTTATGCCTATGAGGGACGCACCTGCCCGAAGGACCCGGTCAAGTTCCTTTTCATTGTGTGCTTCCATCAGGCTTGCCATCCCCAGAGAATCCGCCAGATTTTTAAGTTCCGCCAGCGTGTTGTCGTCCAGAAGGGCGGCAATCAGCAGAACCGCGTCCGCTCCCAGCGCTCTCGCTTCATAGATCTGGTAGGGATGGAGAACGAAGTCCTTGCGCAGGATGGGGAGCGAAACCGCCGCGCGCACCTGCTTTAGAATTTTCGAAGAGCCCTGAAAATACGCTTCCTCGGTTAAGACAGAAACCGCGTCGGCTCCCGCTGCCTGATAGCGCTTTGCAATTTCAGCCGGATGAAAGTCTGGGCAGATGAGCCCTTTGGACGGTGACGCCTTTTTAACTTCCGCGATAACCGAAAGACCGTTCTTTTTCAGCGCGTCGGCAAAGTCCTTGGGTGGTGCCGCTTCCCGAGCCGCCTGTTTTACGGCAGCTAGCGGAACGGCAGCCATTTCCCGCTGGAATTGCTGCCGGCGCCTGCGCGCGATTTCATCCAGGATCACGGCTGTGTCTCCGCAAACCGACTGCTCAGTTCTTTCAGTTCATTCAGCTTTTCCAGCGCTGAGCCGCTGTCAATGGAATGTTCAGCAAGGCTGATGCCGCGCTGGATAGTTTCCGCTGTTTTACCAATGTACAGGGCACAGCCTGCATTCAGCACCACAATATCGCGTTTCGGGCCTTTTTGGCCGTTCAAAATGTCCAGTGTGATTTTTGCGTTGTCCTGTGCCGTTCCGCCGGTGACGTCCGATTTTTTAGCAGGTGGAAACCCATAGTCCGCCGGGTTCAGCTTATAGCGGATCGTTTTGCCGTCCTTTATTTCACAGACGGAGGTTTTCGCGGAAATGCTGATTTCATCGAGGCCGTCATCTCCGTGGACCAGCATAGCGCTTTTCACACCGAGATTTTGCAGGACTTGTGCCAGTGGTTCCAGCAAGGATTCATCGTAAACGCCCAGAAGCATTCCTTCAGCGTGCGCAGGGTTGGCAAGCGGACCGAGAATGTTGAATACGGTGCGCAGGCCGGTTTCCCGGCGCGGCCCGGCGGCGAACCGCATAGAACCGTGGTAACGCTGCGCGAACAGGAACGTCATGCCGCATTCATCCATGCACTGGGCGGCTTGTTCGGGAGTAATGGTAATATTCACGCCAAGCGCTTCCAGAACGTCTGCTGCGCCGCTTTTGCTGGAAACACTGCGGTTGCCGTGTTTGGCAACGCGCAGGCCCGCGCCTGCCGCCACAAATGCTGCCGTGGTGGAGATGTTGAAGCTGCTGGCCAGATCGCCGCCTGTCCCGACAATATCGACCGCTGCGGGAGAAATCGGAACCGGCGTCGCCTTTTCCCGCATCAGTTTGGCAAATCCGGTAATTTCCTCAATGGTTTCACCTTTCATGCGCAGGGCCGTGATAAACGCGGCAATCTGTGAATCAGTGGCTTCGTCGCTCATGATGTAGTCCATGGCGTCGCGGGCTTCCGTTTCGGTTAGGTTTCTGCCGTTTACAACTTTCGCAAGAAACGGTTTCAGGCCGACTCTTTTTTCCGCTGGGATCGGCGGAGCAACAGATATTGTTTTCAATTTGCACACCTCTCTTAAAAAATTATATAAGATCCGGTCTCCGCTTGGAGTCATAACGGATTCCGGGTGAAATTGCAGTCCAAAGGTGGGGTTGGTCCGGTGCTGGATGCCCATAATCTGTCCGTCCGCGTCGCGTGCGATAACTTTCAGGCAGGCGGGCAGGGAAGTGCGGTCAAGAATCAGAGAATGGTAGCGGGCCGCCCGGATCTCTTCCGGCAGGCCGCGGAACAGCGGACATTCCGGGTCAAGCAGGATAGGGCTGGCCTTGCCATGCATCAGATGTGCGGCCGGAACGGTTTTTCCACCGAACGCCTCTCCTATAGACTGGTGGCCGAGGCACACCCCCAGAATGGGAATCTTGCCGCTCAGCCGCCGTACAGCTTCCACGGAAATACCTGCATTTCTGGGGTAGCCGGGCCCCGGCGAGATCAGCAGGGCCTCCGGTTTTACCGCCTCGATTTCTTCCGGTGTGATTTCGTCGCTTCGCACGACGCGGATGTCCGGGTAAAACATCCCTACACGCTGGCAGAGGTTATAGGTAAAGCTGTCGTAATTATCCAGAAGGAGAATCATAGTTCCGCCGCCTTTCGGATTGCGTCGAGCACGGCCCGCGCTTTGTTTTCGGTTTCCCGGCATTCTTTTTCAGGGACGCTGTCGGCTACAATTCCCGCGCCAGCCTGCACATAGGCTTTCCCGTGCCGGAACAGTGCCGTTCGAATCGCAATGCAGGTATCAATGTTTCCGTCGTAGCCCAAGTATCCGATAGCTCCGCCGTACATACCGCGTTTTACAGGCTCCAGGTCGTCGATAATCTGCATGGCGCGAATTTTCGGTGCACCGGAAAGCGTTCCTGCCGGCAGGGCGGCGAGCAGGGCTCCGGCGGCAGTTTCATCTTTTCTCAGTTTACCGGAAACTTCACTGACCAAATGCATGACCTTCGAGGCCCGTTCCACGTGCATGAAGCCGCGGACTTTCACTGTACCGAATTTGCAGACACGTCCCACGTCGTTGCGCCCCAGGTCGACCAGCATGGTGTGTTCGGCACGTTCTTTCTCGTCAGAAAGAAGTTCCTGTTCCAGCTTTTTGTCCTCCGCTTCGCTTTTTCCGCGGGACGATGTACCTGCGATCGGACGGCTGGTTACGGTCCCATTCTCTACGCGGATCAGCATTTCCGGCGAGGCACCGCATATCTGGTAGTCTGGGGCCTGAAAATAATACAGGTATGGAGAAGGGTTTGTAGCACGCAGGACCCGGTAAACCGAGAAAGCATCCGGTGGATCTGTCACTTCAAAGCGGCGCGATGGAACTGCCTGAAAGATGTCCCCTGCGCGGATATGCTTTTTTACGGTTTCAACCATCTGCGCATATCCTTTTTCTGAGACATTCGGCCGGATTTTTAGCCGGCCGGCCAGTTTTGCGGTTTTTTGGGCTTCATGGCTGCCCCGCCGGATTTGGTCAGTCAGTTCCTCTGCGTGCTTTTCACATTTTCGGTATTGACTTTCCACGTCCGCGCCTGCCGAAATGTGTTGGATGATGTAGGTTTTTCCGCTGAGATGATCCAGCGCAACAATTTCGTCGTACCGGTGCAGGACACAGTCCGGCATGCCGAGGTCGTCCGGCGGGGGAGGGCCGAGCTTCTTTTCCCGCGCCCGCAGCATATCGTAACCGAAATATCCCACAAACCCGCCCGTAAAGCGCGGATACCCGGCAAAGCGGGGGGAATGGTGCGGCTCCAGTATGCCCGTCAGGAAGGCGGCTGGGTCACCGATCTTTTCTTTTTGACAAATGCCGCCTTCCTTTACGGCCGCCTCACGGCCGCGCACGGTGATTTCTGCCGTTGGGTTAATGCCAATGAATGAATAGCGCCCCCGGCGTTCCGGCTGTTCCGCGCTTTCCAGCAGAAAGCAGTTTTTCGAATTTCCTTTCAGTGCCGCGAAGATACCCACAGGGGTTTGGAAATCTGTCAGCGCACTGAAAAAGACGGGAACCGTGCGGTACGTTTTCAAAAGATCTTGTACGGTCTCAATCGGCGGATACAGCATCATTCAAATCTCCCTTTCCAGAAATACAGGCATATAAAAAAGCCCACCGTCCCCTAAACAGGGACGATGGGCTCGTTGTGCCACCCTTGCTTCAGGAACGGAAACCGTTCCCCTCAAAACGGGTACACTGCGATACTGCGCCGCAATACAAAAGTCAGGTACGCCGCACTGGTACGCATGAATACCCTACCGCTGTAACGCGCGGAACGCGTCGACAGATACTCGGGAAAACCCCTTTCACTGCGCTCCTCACAAATCCATTCACAGCCATCGTATGGGCCGGCTCTCACCACTGCCGAACTCTCTGTTCCACCGCCGTGTCTGCTACTTGCCTTTGCTCGAAGGATTTCATTTGTAAAATTTGAACTTATTATATCGGCTGTTTTTCGTTTTGTCAAGCCTTTTGTGATATTTTATGCAGAGAAATGCGAAATGTGTTCATTCCCGGAGCGGCATTCTGGTCCAAATTGCTTAGAATTATGTAAACCTGTCTGGAGATACTATATAGTTTATACCTTGACGGATTTGTGAAAAAGCGCTACATATATTATAGAAATGATTCAGCAATCTGTGAGGATCCGTGTTACAAAATGAAATTCCGTATTGGAATTTTTCCGGTACGGTATTTTTGCGCGGTAAAAACAAACAACTTGTTATTTTTAAATAAGTTGTCAGTAGCTTTTTCCTTGCCTTTTTATAGAAGACGAGACAGTGGGCCGTTCAGCATTACGGAGAAATTCCGCCCTTGTCTATCAGAGAACAGGGAAAAGACAAAGTTAGGAGGAAAATCATGTTTGCTCTTGTTACATTTATCGCCTTTATTGCCATTGTGGCTGTTATTTCATACTTTAAAAGCAAAGGAGATGATCTTTCCACCAAAGACGGTTATTTTTTAGCAGGGCGAGGTTTGCCGGGCATTGTGATTGCAGGTTCCCTGATGCTGACAAACCTTTCCACTGAACAGCTGATCGGCCAGAGCGGCCAGAGCTTTCGAAGTAACATGGGCCCTATGGCGTGGGAATCAACCTCCTGTATTGCCCTGATTATTCTGGCGTTCTGGTTTTTGCCAAAATATCTAAAAATGGGGATTACGACAATCCCGGAGTTTTTGGAAAACCGGTACGATACGGCAACAAAACGAATCGTATCCGTTTTGTTTTTACTGGGGTATCTTCTGACTTATCTGCCCACGGTGCTGTATTCGGGTGCTTTGGTGTTTAACCAGATTTTCAATGTTGACCAGATTTTCGGTGTCACGCCGTTTCAGGGGATTATTATCACTGCTACGATCCTCGGCATCGTCAGCGCCATATATGCCATTTTCGGCGGACTGAGAGCAGTTGCCGTTTCCGATACGGTAAACGGAGTGGGTCTGCTGGTCGGCGGCTTTATGATCCCAATTTTTGCTCTGAATATTTTAGGAAAGAATCAAGGATTTATCGCCGGTGTCCGAGATCTAGTCAGCCGGATCCCTGCTGGAAAATGGAGTGCAATAAATCCGGCCAATTCGCTTCCCCCAATGATTCCCTGGCCCGTTCTGTTTACCGGGATGCTGTTTAACAACCTGTTTTATTGGTGTACAAACCAGTCTATCATCCAGCGGACACTGGGTGCCAAAAATTTAAAAGAGGCGCAGAAGGGTGCCATTTGGGCAGGGCTGCTCAAGCTGATAACGCCGTGGTTTATCACTGTCAGCGGCATTATTGCCTACCGTATGTCCATGAATCCGGCAGAAGGATTTTTTACAGCGGAACAGATTGCCAGCCTTCAGAAAAACGGAGACCTTGCGTACCCAACTCTTGTGCTTCGGGTTCTGCCGAAACCTTTGCTGGGATTTTTCGCTGCGGTTCTGTTCGGAGCCATCCTTTCCTCGTTTGACAGTGCGCTGAACAGCTCGGCAACCATGTATACACTCGATATTCACCGGGGGCTGATCAATCCGAATGCTTCGGATAAGCAGCTGGTAAAGATCGGGAAAAGATTTGGGACGGCTTTGGCTGTTCTGTCCATCATGATAGCCCCCCTGGTCAGTTTTGCCCCAACCGGCCTGTATGATTTTCTGCAGGCATGCTTCGGATTTTTCAATATGCCGATTTTAGCGATTGTAATTGTCGGGCTGTCGACAAAGCGGGTTCCCGCGTCGGCGCCAAAAGCCGCTTTGCTGGTCCATCTTGTGCTGTATACCCTTTCCAAGGTTTTTCCTCTTCATATTCACTACCTGTACATCTTAGCGATTCTGTTCCCGATTGACATCTTGGTGATGCTGTTCATTGGAAAAATCCATCCGCGGAAAACCGCTTACACGATTCCGGAGGCGCATGCGGTCAGCCTGACCCCATGGAAATATGCCAAACCTGCCGCAGCAACTGGAATCATTCTGCTGGCGGCAGAGTATGTCCTGTTTTCTCCTTTGGGCCTTGCCAGATAAAAGGGCCTACATAATACGAAAACAGACGGCTCCTTTTAACTGGGATTTACGCTTCTTTCCGGATTTTGCCGCCGTCAGTCAAGACGTTTTTTACACTGGCCGGGAACCGGATTGTATGGCCGAGCGGTTTCCAAACGGCGACTGAAATGCCGTAGTCAATCATGCTGTGAACAATACCGCCAAGGCCGACAAGCATCAAAACGGACGTCAGGAACCCGTTGGTGTAGTTTGCCTGCGCCAGCTGATTGCCAAAATAAAAATAGGAGACGACCAGAACTTCGCACGAAGCATGAATTACCGCCATTATCAGGCCGAATCCGACAGCCTTCTGTACGGAAGAAAGCAGTTGAGGCTGCCTCTTCAGCCAGAAGGCGCCAATTGCTGCAAAAATCACGTGGCTCAGCGCACGCAGAACAATGACAATGTTGAGTCCCGCGAAGAAAAAGCCCAGGGCTGTTCCCAGCGCCACGGCGACGGCTACGGGAGGGGAAATAAACATGGCCAGAAAGATCGGAACGTGGCTTGCCAGCGTAAAAGAGGCAGGCCCAATCACAATTTTAGGGCATACCATTGGTATCACAATCCCAATGGCGCAGAGCAGTGCGGCAGTTACCCAGGTTACCAGGTGATTTTCTTTTCTCATTTTCCAGCACTTCTTTCATAACAAAAATAATTGGCTTAACATATGTCATGACATATGTTAAGCCAATTATAAGCGCCGGCGTTTCTTTTGTCAATGCCGAAAAATGTTTTATTCTTTTTGAAGCAGAATATTCTCTTCTTTCAGTTTTTCCAGGACACGCTGGAATGCTTCCTCTGAAGGACATGAAATTGTGTGCAGATGGATTCCGCCGGTTAGATTGCAAAGAGGAAGCGACCGGCTTTTGGAAAGCCGCCGGACAAAATCATCAACATCATACCGGGAAAAAACCTGCAGCTGACCGGAAAGCTGCCCATAAACGGCGTGTTCCACCGTAACGTCCAGAACACCGCAGCCATTGTCAACAATCGAGTACATTTCTTGGGAAATTTCGTCGCGGCTATGCTGGCAGGCGATAGTGTGGAGAATTCCCCGGCACTTTTCAGGCAGCTGTAAAATATAGCCGCGCGGTGTTGCGGCTATTGGGATATTTGCCGCCCGCAGTAAGGCCACATCACCCACAATAATCTGCCGGCTGACGCCCAGCGTTTTGGCCAGCGCGCTGGCGCTGATGGGGGTTTTGCTTCGTTTCAAAATTTCCTGGATTTTTTCGCGCCGCTGTACAGCGTTTGCCATGAAATTTCGCCTTCTTCCTTCTTTCATTATTTTTTATTATTATAGCATAAAATCCGGAGCTGTTCCGAATAGGCTAAAATAAATAATAAAAATAGTTATTATTACTATTTACAAACGGAGAAAACCATGCTACAATGAAACCACAAAATCGATTACGAAAGGATGAGTTTCATGAGTGTTTATGATTACAAAATGAAAAATATCGGTGGAAAAGAAGTTTCGCTTTCCGATTACCGCGGCAAGTTGCTGTTAATTGTCAATACGGCAAGCAAATGCGGTTTTACTCCGCAGTATAAAGGGCTGGAATCCCTGTACAAAAAATATAAAGATCAGGGCCTTGTCATTCTCGGATTCCCGTGCAATCAGTTCCTGCAGCAGGATCCTGGTACGAATGACGAAATTTCTTCGTTCTGCAAGATGAATTATGGCGTTTCTTTCCCGCTCTTCTCCAAAATTGATGTCAATGGTCCGCAGGAGGCACCCCTGTACCGGTATCTGAAAGAGGCGGCACCGTTCCAGGGCTTTGAACTCAGCAAGGAGTCCGGCCGTGTAATCAATAATGTTGTGCAGAAGAATTACGCCGACAACCTGAGTGGCAATGGGATCAAATGGAATTTTACAAAATTTCTGATTTCCCGCGACGGAAGCAAAGTTCAGCGTTTCGAACCGAGCGTAACACCAAAAGAGCTGGAGCCGGTTATTGACAAAGCGCTGAAAGACTGAGGCGTGCTGCACGGTGTTTGGGAGGCGGAGAATATGGTAGATGTCCTGATTATCGGCGGCGGACCGGCGGGCCTGACGGCAGCTGTCTATACTGCTCGCGCCGGCCTTTCCACAATGGTTTTGAGCGAACTTTCGGGCGGGCAGGTCGCGGAGACTGGAGCTGTGGAAAATTATCCCGGATTTGCAAGCATCTTTGGCCCCGATCTTGCCCAGAAGCTGACGGATCACGCTCTGTCTGCGGGGGCTGACATTCAGCACGAAGCAGCTGTGGAATTTCAGCTGAACGGCAGCGTGAAAACCGTCAGAACAGCGCAGGGCGAATATCAGGCGCAGGCCGTTATTCTGGCGCAGGGATCCCGCCGTCGGAAACTGAAGATTCCAGGCGAAGCAGAATTTACAGGACACGGAGTTTCGTGGTGCGCTTCCTGTGACGGAAATTTCTTTCGGAACCGTGTAACCGCCGTTGTGGGCGGTGGAAACACAGCGGTAGGGGATGCCATTGAATTGGCGGCTCTGTGCAAGACCGTTTATCTTCTGGTCAGGCACCGCCTAAAAGCCGAGTATTCCCTTGTCAAAAAGGTTCAGTCGCTGCCCAATGTCCGGATTGTTTACGGTGTTTCCCCTGTGCGGATTGAAGGCGGGCAGAAGGTGGAATGCATTGTGGTAAAACATACCGGCAGCGGGGAAGAAGCGATCCCGGTGGATGGTGTGTTTGTCGCAGTCGGGATAGAGCCAAACACCGAACTTCTTCCGCCGTCATTTCCCCTTTCCGGCGGGTTTATTGAGGCGCCGGAAACCGGCGTGACCCCCGTTGCCGGCGTGTTCGCCGCGGGAGACCTGCGCAAAAAAGATCTGTACCAGATCGTCACGGCGGTGTCTGACGGGGCAAATGCCGCGTACTCGGCTCAGAAGTATCTTCAAAGGAATCCATCTTAATTGTTTTCCCTATCAATAGGAAAATCCGCGCGGCCTTTCAGAAGGGCCGGGCGGATTTCTGTGTCTGCGAATATTCGGCTGCTTATTTCCCTGTTTCAGATGCATAGGGTCAAGCAGTTCCTTTTGCGGATTTTGTTTTCTGAGATATGATATAATATATCGGCAGGAGGGATGGAAATGAAAGTGCGGCTGTCTTTTTATTGGACGCATATTGCTTTTTTTCTGCTGTATTCGCTTTGTAATGTTATACTGTGGTGCTTTTCTCCGCACAGCGGTCTGTTTCTGATGCTGATCTGGAATGCCTTTCTGTCATTTCTTCCTCTGCTTTTTTCTCGTTTAGCTGTTTGGTACCGCAGCAGGATGAAAACTCTTTGGATTTTATGGGCCTTTCTCTGGATCATTTTTTGGCCGAATACCTTTTATATGGTGACCGACGTGATTCATTTGTCTGGGGACGCCTTTTTCAAGATGGTAAGCGGTATTTCCAACTCGGAATCGCAGCAGATTGTATATTCGACGGATATTCTGCTATGGTCCAAAGCAGTCGTTATCGTTTCCGGTGTTTTGTACGGGGTGATCAATGGTATAAACTCCGAAATGCTTTTGGAAAAAAGAATGCTCCGTCATACCGGTACATACCGGTATTTTCCCATTTTGTTTCGTACCCTATGCTCCATTCTCGGAGGAACAGCCATTTATATCGGACGCTTTCTGCGCTTTAATTCGTGGGATATTTTCCGGCCGACGAAAATCTTGGATGCTTTTCGCTTTTCCGGGCATAGCACGGCATTTGTAGTTGAATTCATAGGAATATTTTCAGCTTTTATACTTTGCGTATTATGCTTTGCACCGCATTTTCTGCGTGAAAATCGCTTACAATAACCGCAGCTTTTGACGGGGGGTTGCAGCAGACGAAGGTCTTGCATCTGAAAACAGACAAGTTAAAATGCATCTTAAACAAAGACCATACTCTTACAGTTCTGCCGGAGTTAGCCGCAGGCAACGAACCTTATGCCTACAGCGTATATGCCGAACTTGATCATTGAGTGGGTGAATTCTGCTTTTTATAACTTTATATTACAGGGAAATTTAGAATTAAGCGGCCGACCTCTCAACAAAAGAAGTGCGAGTTTGGTAGGTTTGTTTCTATGCCTGAATAAACGATTTTCTTCCCTCCAGACTTGCGAGTTTGGAGGGCTTTTCTATGTACATCTCATATGTCTAAAACTTTAGGACACCACTTCCTCTTCAGCGGTGTTACCGCTGAAGAGGAAGTGACCCACGCCAAATCAAAGGCTTGGAAGAATTTGTATGAGAGATGGCTGAAATGGTAAGGAGTAAGCACGTCAATATGATATGAGGAAAGGCAATGAAAGTAAAAGTGCCTATACAATCAGCAGGGAAACCGGCGTTTCGGAGTACACCGCGAAAAGGTATTTATTTAGCGGCCGGTGAAAAAGCATGGGCTCAGAGGATGCGTAAAAGGCTTCAGGTTGGATTGTTAGGGTCTGTTTATAAGAAAATTTTTAGGCTTTTCCCTCGACTTTTCGATTGATATGTAGTTATAAACCCATTACAAAAATACACTTAATCTTTGCAATTGAAAGAAAAATAGGTGAGAATTCTACATTTTATTTCGGCATTTGGCTGTATGAGTTGCTGAAAGAAATAAAACTTAAAAAATAAAGAAAAAAATTTCTATAGTGGCATCTTTAATCTAGAAATAAATTTCTAGATTAAAGACAATCGTTAAAATTTGAACGTAAACAATAGAAAAAACTGTGCATAATATGCAATAAAATTCTTGACAGAAGAAGAACTCTATGATATAGTGATCTCGCAAAAAGAAAACGTTTGCTAAACTGACATCGAAACCAATCGGTAGGATCGGAGAATAACATGAAAAAAAGAGCAACCATTGTTGATATTGCCAAAGAAGCACATTCTTCGGCAGCTACCGTATCCCGCGTGCTGAGCGGGTCAGATTATCCGGTCAGTTCAGAACTGCGTACCCGCATTTTAGCTATTGCGGCCAAAATGAACTATACGCCTAATATCTACAGCCAAATTCTGCGCGGGAGGACCAACAGGGAAATTGGTGTCATAGTGCCATCCATTACCAACCCGTTTTACGCTCAGCTGGTAAGCTCCATAGAAAAAGAATGCCTGCGGCGGGGATATGTCCTTGTTATCTGTTCGTCCCAAAATAATACGAAATTTGAAACAGAACATTTAAATATGCTTATAAGGAAGCAGGTTGTGGGCATCCTGCTTTCCAGCATTCATTTAGATGACACATTCTTAAAGCCCCTGCAGGAATCCGATATACCATTTGTTCTTTTTGACCAGCCATGCGATACCTACTCGGGCGACAGCGTGAGCTTTGACTTTTATAAGGCAGGGTATATCGCCACCGAGTATCTGCTGAACTGCGGACACCGCGACATTGCTTTTGCCAGTGGACCGATCGACCGCCTAAGCCGCAAACAGCTGCTGGCCGGGTTTAAACAGGCGCTGCGGGACAAGGGCGTCCGCTTTAATCAGCGCAGGCTGATCCTTAACTCGGACGCGGCGTCAAACGTTGATGCGGAGCATGATACTTATTGCGGACAACAGCTTGCCGCAGCAATGCTGCAGGATGACTATTTACCGGATGCTGTGCTGGCGGTCAATGATATGATCGCCATAGGCATTATAAAATATATGGAAAGCCAGGGGGTGTACATCCCTGTGGATCTTTCGGTTATTGGAATGGACAACATCTATATCAGTGAACTGGTAGTGCCGGCTTTAACGACGGTCAATCAGCCGGCTGGTGAAACAGGGCGCTTGGCGGCAAATATTTTAATGGATCGCGTGGAGGCGAAGCAATCCAAGCCGCAGCAGGTCGTTTTACAGCCGGCACTTATTGAACGGGACTCCGTTCGAAAAGTTCACCGCAAAGTAAAAAGATAACATACAGATACAGCAAGTTAGGAGAGAAATAGCATGGTACATCAACAGTACGACAAAGTAGATCTGAAAATTTATGACACAAGGGAGGAAATGGGGGTGGCCGCCGCGCGTGAAGCGGTGCAGTGCATCCAGGAGCTTTTGAAAACACGCAGCGAAATTAACTGTATTTTTGCCGCAGCGCCTTCTCAGAATGAGTTTCTCGCAGCTCTCGCGTCGGACAAGACTGTTCCGTGGAACCGCATCAATGCATACCACATGGATGAGTATGTAGGTCTTGGAATTGGCCACCCAAAATCATTCAACCATTTCCTGAGCCAGGCAATCTTTGACCGTGTTCCGTTTAAAAGTGTGCATCTCATCAATGGCGCAAATGACCCGGACCGCGAAGTCCGCCGCTATGGGGCGCTGCTGGATGCCGCACCCACCCAGATTACCTTTATGGGAATTGGTGAAAATGGGCATATTGCGTTCAATGACCCGTCTGTTGCCGATTTTCACGATCCAATGACCATCAAAAAAGTAAAGCTGGATAATGTGTGCCGCCGCCAGCAGGTGCATGATGGCTGTTTTGATTCTCTGGAAAGCGTACCGCAGTACGCACTCAGTGTAACGGTTCCGCGTTTAGCGGCAAGTGAGTATATCTTTTGCGTTGTGCCTACAAAAAATAAACACGCCGCAACCGTGGCCGCCTTAAAAGGGCCTGTCAGTGAAACCTGCCCGGCCAGCATTCTGCGCCGCACAGATCATGTGCGCATGTATATTGATCAGGACTGTGCCGGAGATCTGCTGTAAATTCTGAAAATTGGGATAAAAAAACTATCCCGGCCTGCTTGAAAAGTGAGCCGGCATAGAGAAAGGGCGGTTTGCATGAAACTAAAAAGCACAAATGTGATTTACCTGATAGGCATTGTGCCTTTGCTGGTTTTTGACTTCGGCGCGGGCTTAACTCTGGCTGTTGGCTTTTGGCCGCGTGCAGCTGTTTTGGCAGCCGGCGTGGCATGCCTTATCTGGGTTTGCCGTAAATTCCGTTTTCTTCCCTGCCCAGAAACCGAATATGCAGACCTTGTACCTCTTGATTTTCAGGTGCCCGGAAATTTCCATGTGCAGATCTGTTCCTCCCAGCGTATGGCGGAATTTCCGTTTTTGTGCCGCATTGCAGAAGTGATTTCACCTTTCCGGTTCCGCGGGGATGAACCCGTAAAAGTTGCAGTTAACCCTAAGCTTCTTCGGGAAGAAGGGAAAACCTTTATGCAGATTGCCGTTCTGCGTGAACTGGAGAAATACCGGCAGGGCTCGCAGGTAAAAACCACTTTGGGGCTTGTTTGCCCGCTGCTGATTCTGGCGGGCGGTACCGAGATGGTGATCTTGTTCAAAAACAGCCTTGGTTTTCTGAGTGCGTCCGCCGTCCTTTCAGTTATTCTGCCCATGTTCGGGGCGGCCTGCGTTGTTGCGGTCCTGTTTCTCTGGAACCAGAATATTTCTCGGCAGGACTACCGGCTCGATTATGCGCTGAAAGCCTATTTTACAGAAGAAGAAATCGCCGGTTTTATTATGCGCAGCGAAGAATTGACAAATCATGACGAGAAAGCAGACCGCCGTGCTATGCAGAATTATTACGCTGAAAAACGCTTGCAGCAGTTGAAAAAACGGAAAAGTTAATTTGCCGCAATACAACACTGTGCAGGAATACCGCTTTTTTAAAAGCCGTTAGCATTATCTGAGGCTGAGATTTATAAAGCCGTATATTCACTATATTTAATCAAGAAAGAGGGAAAAAAATGAATTGGCTGGATTACATTGCTGTAATGGTGTTTCTTGTTGTCATGGTGATCATTGGGCTGTACTCGAAAAACTCGGTCAAGAGTTCAGAAGATTTCTACGTAGCCGGCGGTAAAGTCCCATGGTGGCTTTCCGGAATCTCGCACCACGTAACCGGTTATTCCGGTGTTGTATTTGTCGGTTATGCCGGGCTTGCCTACAGCAAGGGCACGGCGATCTATTTTTGGTGGGCAGTCAATATTGCCGTTATGGTGGCGCTGGGTTCTGTCCTAATTGCACCGCGCTGGCCAAGGCTGCGGCGGGCGCTTGGAATTCAGTCTCCGACCGAATACCTGCGCATGCGGTACAGCACTGCGGCGCAAGTAATCGTTGCCGTTTCCGGCGTTTTGACAAAACTGCTGGATGTCGGCGCTAAATGGGCCTCCATCGGCATTTTGGTTTATGCCTTTACGGGAATCCCCTTTTGGATCGGGGTTCTGTCCAGTGCAGTCGTTTCCTTGCTTTATATGTCGATCGGCGGACTGATTGCCGATTTGTGGACGGACTTCGCCCAGTGGGTTGTACAGACGGCCGCCGGTTTGGTGCTGTTCTTTGGGACGATTGCTTACCTCAGCAGTCACTTCAGCATGAACCTGTTTCAAGCGTTCGCCAAGCTTCCGGCAGACCATTTTACCGTGTTCAATTCGGGGCGCGGCCAAGGTTCCCTCAGCTGGACGCTTTTATATGCCGTCACCATTTTCCTTAGTTACAACGGAGGCACATGGAGCCTTGCAACCCGGTTTATCTCCGTAAAAGATGCAAAAGACGCCAAGCGTTCTGCCATGCTTTCAAGCCTTCTGTATCTCATTTGGCCTCTCTTCGTGTTTACCCCGATGTGGCTTGGACCTATCTTTTTGCCGGGGCTTACCGAAACTGAGGCGGCAAATACTCTGTATGCAAGTCTAAGCAAAATGTTCCTTCCCAATGGTCTGCTGGGGCTTTCCCTCGCAGCCATGTACGCGAACACCCTGTCCATGTGCACTTCTGATTGTAACACAATTTCAGCCGTGTTGACAAGGGATATCCTCCCAATATTCAAGAAAGATATTCTTTCAACGGATAAAAAAGAACTGTTTACTGCCCGGATGACGACCATCGGCTTTATGGGTCTAACCATTATCGTTGGCCTGCTGTACCAGAACTTCGGCGGTGTGGCCAGCATGATCCTGAGCTGGTTTGCGGCGTTGCTTGGGCCAACTGCAATCCCGCTGCTGCTTGGCATGATTCCCGCGTTTAAGCACTGTGATTCCAAAGCGGCGATCCTTTCCACTTTGGCCGGATTTTCCGTCTTTGTGCTGAATAAGGTGCATGTCCTGCCAGCCATGGAAGTGGACACCGCGCTGATCCTTCCCACCGCGGTTGCATTTATCCTGTTTGTTGCGGTAGGTCTGATCAATCACTATGGCCTGAAGAAACAAGTTCCGGAGGATGTGGACAGCCTGCTGGTTCGTTTGAGCACCGATAATGAGGAAAATGGATAACCTGCCCTTTGCCTTCAGCCTGAAGATAACAATTTGAAGACTATGGTTATACCGGAAAGGAATTACAATGAATTTTCAGGAAATGCGTACATTCTATGTGCGGCAGATCCAGGATGATTTCCTCCCATACTGGCGGAAATTTGTGGACACGGAGCAGGGGGGAATTCTGAACTGCATCAATAATTACGGCGACAAAAAACTCAGCGACCATAAATTCACCTGGTCCCAGGGGCGGTGGCTGTGGATTCTGGGACGCATTCATGACCTGAACAAAAGGGGTGTTTTCCCGGATGTCAGCCAGAAGGAACTGGAACAGCGGATGGCCGAGACCTATCGGTTTCTTACAGAAAAATCCATTTATGGTGATTCTGTCTGTTGCTATCTGCTTACACGCAGCGGGCAGAAGTTGAAAGACGAACGCACGGGGCGCTATGACGCCAGTATCTATGCAGACTGTTTTGCTCTGATTGGTATGTCTCAGTACACCAAAACCATGGGGATGAAAGAAAATGTGCCTGTGGTGGAATCCCTGTATAAAAGTATTGTGCGCCGCATTGAATCAAATGATTTTTTAACGGAGCCGTATCCGATTCCAAAAGGGTATGCCGTTCACGGAATACCCATGATCCTGGTTAATACGGTGCAGGAATACATATTAATGCGCCGTCGGCTTGGCCTTCCCTGTGAAGAAGAGGTTGCCTACGTGCGAGGAAAAGTGGAATTTATTCTGGACAGACTGTACGACGGCAAGGGGCATATCCGGGAGCACATCTCGGATACGCCGGATTCCGCCGGACGGATGCTGAACCGGCACGTCAATCCCGGCCATACGGTGGAAGACGCCTGGTTCCTCGTGGAGTTCCTCCGCGATTTCGGCGGGCTGGAGCATTATCTGCCCCGCATCTGCGAAATTGTGAAAACCACCTTTGACCTTGGATGGGACAAAGAGTTCGGCGGGCTTCTGCGCTTTGTGGACCGGGACGGGGGAAAACCTGCCGGAACGCTGATTGGAACCCCATATGAAACGCTGATCGAGGAAACGTGGGACATGAAACTTTGGTGGCCCCATGCGGAAATCCTGTACATTTTTCCTTTGCTTTATTCCCTGACCGGAGACGAAGGAATGGAACAGCGGTATGAAAAAAGCCGCGCCTATGTATTTGACACCTTTCCAAACCGAGAGCTGGGGGAATGGGTTCAGATCCGCAGACGGAACGGTTCTCCGCAGGATAAGCTGGTGGCTCTGCCGGTCAAGGATCCGTTCCATATCATGCGCGATTTTCTTAAAATTATCGAGCTTTGTCTCGAGCAGGGAGCCTGAAAGGCTCCCGCCCGGAAGGGCGTCCTAAAAAGGTGATGGAGGAATTAGCCATGCTGATGTTGGGCACCGCCAAGCGGTGCATTACCCCGCGCATTCCCGTTCGCCTGTGCGGTTATGCGGTGCGCAAGGGTGTCTATGATGGCGTAAGAGAAGATATTTTTCTGCGGGTCTATGCGCTGCAGGACGGAAAAACGGCACTGTTTCTTTTCTACGCCGACCTAATCTGGTGGAACAGCGATTTTATAGCGAAAATACGGCCGGCGCTTGCGGAGTCGCTGGGGGTGCAGCCGGAGTCCCTCCTGTTTGTCGCTTCGCACAATCATTCCGGACCGGGTACGGGCAACAACCTGACGGCGTTGCTGGAAAGCGCCGATGAAGCATATACGGAATTCCTGAGCGGCCAAATTCGTGAAGCCGCTGAGGAAGCGCAGGCCCATCCGGAACCGGTAGCCGTTCGCCGCTTTGACGGGCAGTGCTGCATGAACGTGTACCGCCGTCTGCGGACGCCGGAAGGCATTCAGATGATGCCAAACTATGGGATACCGGCAGACAGGACTTTGACGGCGCTTGGTTTCTACCGGACAGACGGAAGCCTGAAAGGCGTTTTGCTGCACTATCCATGCCATGCCAACCTTTCCAACGAAAACTATATCCAGCCGGATTATCCGGGTATGGCTCTGCGGATGCTGGATGAGGCACACCCCGGCAGCGTCAGTCTATTTCTTCAGGGATGCACGGGGGATCTGCGGCCAAACAGCGTGCTGGGAAGCCGCTTTACACCGTGTGATTTTTCTCATGTGGCGCAGTTTGCAAAGGATTTTTACGGGGTCTGCCAGACTCTGCTGGAAAGAGGAGGCCGGGAGACCGGCACTTCCCTTCGGATCAGCCATACCAGCGTCCGATTGAAGCTGAATCAGACGTTTACACGCAGGCAGGCTGAAAAAGCACTGGAAAGTCCAGACGAAGCCGTGCGCCAGTGGGCGGAAAAAGTGCTGGCGAAATCCCTCCGCCCATACGAAACCCTGTATATGACACGGCTTGATATTGGCAGCACGGCTTTTTATTTTCTGAATGCCGAGGCCGTGCAGAGCTATGCTGCCTTTGCGCGCACGCTGCACAAAGGCGCGCTCACCGTCGGTTATACCAACGGCATGATCGGTTATCTGGCCAGCGCGCCGCAGATCGCGGCGGGCGGTTACGAACCGCAGGGTTCCGCGCGGTATTTTGCCCTTGCGGGGACTTATTCGCCTGAAATCGAGCACGATATCTGTGCCGCTATGAGTTCTCTCGGCGAAAGCAGGTGATTCGGTCTTTTGGACGAACGGTTCGGCAAGCATTTCGACAGCCAGTTAAAACATAAAAATATTAATTAGGAGGTTTTTATCATGCAGGAAGGTCAAGTTATGGATCTCTATTACAAAGAAGTAGTGGGTATCATTGATGAAATTCGTTCTACGGAGCGGGAGCACATTGTGCAGGCGGCCCGTTTGGTAGCCGATCAGGTCAAACAGGACAGGCTTGTCTATGTATTTGGGCCGGGCGGCCATTCCAATCTGGCGGCTATGGAAGTGTTTTTCCGCGCGGGCGGGCTGATGCACATCAGCGCTATCCTTAATCAGGAGACCATGCTGAGCAGCGGTGCGCTGAAGTCCATGCAGGTGGAGCGCCTTCCCGGGTACGGGAAAATCGTCATTGAGGATTATGGAATCGGAAAGGGCGACCTTTTGATTGTCGTCAATGCTTACGGCATTAACAGTGCCACCATTGACGCAGCTTTGACGGCCAGAGAACACGGTGCCAAAGTTATCGGTGTCAGCAGCCATGAACATGCCAACAACTGTCCGCTGGATCATCCGGCGCGCCACCCCAGCAAAAAAAATCTGCATGAGATTGTTGACGTGAGCGTGGACTGCAAGGTGAAGCTGGGTGACGCCACAATCCAGCTGCCAGGGTTTGAGCAGAAGATCGGTGCGCTTTCCACATATGCCAATGCCTATGTTATGAACAGCATCATGGTGGAAGCCATCAATATGCTTGTGAATGAAGGAATTGATCCGCCGGTGTGGCGCAGCGGCAACTGCCCGGGCGGCGACGAATGGAACAACCAGTTTTTGGATCGTTTCCGTGACCGCGTCCGCTGCCTGTAATCTCTTTTGGCAAATCGAAAGGAGAGGCTTACGGTGACTACATTATATAAAAACGCGCAGGTCATTTTACCGACGGGGATATTCCCGGGCGAGGTTCTGGTAGATGGGCGCCGTATTGCAGAAGTTGCGCTGCACCGGACAATTCCGGTGGTAACTGACCGTATCATTGACGTGAAAGGCGCATATCTGTCGCCCGGTTTTATCGATACGCATACACACGGTGCGGGCGGATATGATTTTATGCAGGGGCTGGACAGTATCTACGGTGCGGCCAAGGCCCATATGGCGCACGGTACGACTACCCTGCTGCCGACTACCACGACGGGAAGCAAACAAGATTTGCTGGATTATGTGGAGCTTTTCAATCAGGTGGATCCGGAAAAGCCAGGTTGCCCCAGCATTCCTGGCCTTCATCTGGAAGGGCCGTATTTTGCCGCCAGCCAGGCGGGGGCTCAGAACCCCGCCTACCTGCGGAACCCAGAGCCGGAGGAGTATGAAGAAGTGATGCAGCGGACAGATCGGATCCGCCGCTGGTCGTTTGCCATTGAGCTTCCGGGTTCCGAGCGCTTTCTCAACCGGCTCCGTGAAGAGGGGATCATCAGCAGTCTGGCTCATTCTGACGCAACCTGTGAAGAAGTAATGCGTGCCTATGACAACGGCCTTGCCTGCCTGACACACTTTTATTCCTGCATGGCTACCGTGCGCCGTGTGCATGCCTACCGCGTGGCGGGTGCCATTGAGGCCGGTTATTTGCTGGACGACTTATATGTTGAGGCAATTGCCGACGGATGCCATCTGCCGGCTGAACTGCTTCGCCTGATCTATAAAATCAAGGGACCGGATCGGATCTGCCTGGTTACAGACAGTATGTCGGCCGCCGGGATGCCAGACGGTCCCTACGAGCTGGGCGGTGTTCCCTGCATTAAAGAAGACGGCGTCGCAAAGCTGATGGATCGGAGCGCATTTGCCGGAAGTGTGGCCACAACGGACCGGCTGGTCCGCACATTCCATAAGCTGACGGGGGCACCGCTGTATGAAGTGGTCAAAATGATGAGCCTGACGCCTGCAAAATTGCTGGGGATTGACAGCCGCACTGGCTCCATTTCCAAAGGAAAAGACGCCGACCTTCTGGTTTTCGGCGAAGATGTTGACATACGCCATGTCATGGTGCGCGGGGAAATTGTAAAACAGTAGACTCTGCGTTTTTCAAGACCGATGGCACCGCGTATTTCCAGGTTTGTTGTGTGCAGCAATCAGAAGAGGCTGTATTGCTGCACACAATATTTTATAGTCTTTTTGCATTTGTTTTATTGCAGAAATTTTAATAGGGAAAGGGCAGGATGAAAAATTTATGAAACTGAATCGGGCTTCCTTGGACGACCAGGCGGGGTGGAAAGCCAGAAAAGTGGCCTTGCCGAAATACGATGTCGCCGCCGTGAGTCAGGCGACCAGGCAGCACCCTGTTTGGGTGCATTTTGGTGCAGGAAATATTTTCCGCGGCTTCATTGCTTCCCTGCAGCAACGGCTGCTGAATCAGGGCGCAGCCGAAAAAGGCATTGTCGCTGCGGAAACGTTCGATTATGACATTATTGACCGTATCTACCGGCCTTATGACAATCTGACCATGATGGTTACTTTGAATCCGAACGGCACCACAGACCGTGAAATTATCGGAAGCGTGTCGGAAGCCCTGAAGGCAGACAGCGACGATGCGGCGGAGGTGGCCCGTCTCCGTGAAATTTTTACCGATCCATGCCTGCAAATGGTTTCCTTTACAATTACAGAAAAAGGGTATGCCCTTTCCCGCCCGGACGGCACCCGGATGCCATCCGTGGAAGAGGATATCCGGCAGGGCCCTTCCGGGGCGCGGCACGCCATGAGTATTGTGACGGCGCTTCTGTATGAGCGTTACCGGGCCGGCCGGTATCCTCTGGCGGTGGTTTCCATGGATAACTGCAGCCGCAACGGGGAAAAGCTGCAGGCTGGCGTGACGGCAGTGGCCCGGGCGTGGCAGGAAAATGGTTTTGTGGACAGCGGTTTCTTATCTTACTTGTCCAATGAAACATCCGTCGCGTTCCCGTGGACCATGATCGACAAAATTACGCCGCGCCCGCATAAAAAGGTGGAGCAGGCGCTGGCTGCCGACGGAATTGAAGAGATGGCGCCGATCGTCACTCCGCACGGTACGTATATTGCCCCGTTTGTCAACGCGGAGCGCCCCCAGTACCTGGTAGTCGAAGACAAATTCCCAAACGGACGCCCGCCGCTGGAAAAGGCCGGAGTTTATATGACTGACCGGGAGACGGTCACCAAGACGGAACGCATGAAAGTGACGTCCTGCTTGAACCCGCTGCATACGGCCATGAGCGTCTACGGATGCCTGCTGGGCTATACGTTTATTTGCGACGAGATGAAGGATCCGGATATTGTGGCGCTGATCCGGCGGCTTGGCTACGGCGAGGGCCTTCCGGTTGTGGTGGATCCGGGAATTTTGGATCCAAAGGCTTTTCTCGACGAAGTCGTGCAGGTTCGCCTGCCAAATCCGTTTATGCCGGATTCGCCGCAGCGCATTGCCACCGACACCAGCCAGAAGGTTGGTATCCGTTTTGGGGAGACTGTGAAACGCTATGCTGCGGAGGGCCGCAGATTGGATACGCTGATTGCCATTCCTCTGGCGATTGCCGGATGGATGCGGTACCTGCTGGCGGTGGACGACAGCGGAAAACCGTTCGAGGTCAGCCCGGATCCTCTGAAAAAGGATCTGCAAAAGACGCTTGCCGGCATTGAATTAGGAAAACCGGAAAGCTGCAAGGATCAGCTCCGGAGGATTTTGTCCAATGGCGCCATTTTTGGCAGTGATTTGACAAAAACTTCGCTGGCAGATAAGATAGAAGCATATTTCAGAAGAGAAATTGCTGGGCCCGGCGCGGTGAGGAAAACACTGCACGAATCTTTAAACCCATAAAGGATTTTGACTGGATGAAATGGAGGATATAAAACCATGAAGATGACTTTCCGCTGGTACGGTGAGGGCAGCGATCCAATTTCGCTCCGGCAGATTAAACAGATTCCCGGCATGACCGGCATAATGGGCGTCCTGGACGATAAAGCGGCAGGGGAGGTGTGGTCTTATGACGAGTGCCGGGCGTATGTAGATCATGTGCGTGACGCCGGCCTGGAGTGCGAAGTGATTGAGAGCGTCAATGTCCATGAAGATATTAAAATGGGTCTGCCGACCCGAGACCGGTATATTCAAAATTACTGCGAAACTGTTCGAAATCTGGCAAAAACAGGGGTTAAAGTTATCATTTATAATTTTATGCCTGTATTGGACTGGCTTCGCACCGATCTTGCCCGGGAAATCCCGGAAGACGGTTCCAACAGCTTGTATTTTGACGAAAAAGATCTCGGTTCCATGACGCCGATGGATATTGTCAACAATACGGCCAAATCTACCAACGGCTTTTCCCTGCCGGGGTGGGAGCCGGCACGGCTGGCAGAACTCCAGAAGACCTTAGATATTTATCGGAACATCAGCACCGAAGATATGCTGAAGAATTTTCAGTATTTTCTGAAGGGGGTTATCCCCACCTGCGAAGAAACGGGAATCCGGCTTGCTTGTCACCCGGATGATCCTGCATGGCCGATTTTCGGCCTTCCCCGCATTACGCACAGCCAAGAGGATTACGACCGGATCCTTTCCCTGTATGATTCACCCTGCAACACAGTCTGCCTGTGCACCGGCTCGCTCGGGAGCGACCCGGCCAATAATATCCCGGCTATGATCCGCCACTTTGGAAAGATGGATCGTATCGGAGCCATGCACGTCCGCAATGTCAAGCAGCTGGGATACCACCATTTCCGCGAAGCCAGCCACCTTAGTTCAGACGGCAGCTTGGACATGTATGAAATTATGAAAGCCGTCTATGAGTCCTGTCCGGATACTTATATCCGCCCGGACCATGGGCGCATGATCTGGGACGAAAAGGGACGTCCGGGGTACGGCTTGTATGACCGGGCCTTAGGGGCGTGCTACCTGAACGGGCTTTGGGAAGCCATCCGGAAAAATGACCGGTGAAAGGAACTGTCCCTATGGAAAATCAGATAATTCGATTCGGAATTGTCGGATGCGGAATGGCAGCCCGCTGCCACGCACAGGCCATTGCGTCCGTAAAACAGGCTGCTCTGGCCGGCGCCTGCAGCCGGAGCCCGGCCAGTGCGGATTCATTTTGCAGACAATTTCAAATACGGAAATATCCATCTTACCGGGCTATGCTGAAGGATCCGGAAATTGATGCCGTTTCAATCTGTACGCCGAGCGGTTCCCATAAGGAGCAGGCAGTTCAGGCCATGGAGGCCGGAAAACATGTTGTGATTGAAAAGCCGATGTGCCTGTCCCTTCAGGACGCCGATGAAATCATCCGCCTGGCGGATCAAACCGGATTGGCGGTCTGCGTGGTATCGCAGTCACGCTTTTCCGACGCGGCGCAGGAGGTTAAGCGCGCGGTGGATGCGGGAGCGTTCGGGAAAATGGTTTCTGCTGCTCTGACCATGCGGTATTTCCGCCCGCAGGCGTACTATGACCAGGCCGCGTGGAGAGGCACAGCTGCCGGGGACGGGGGCGGCGTCCTGATGAATCAGGGGTTCCATGGGATCGATCTTCTGTGTTACTTGCTGGGGCAGCCGGTCAGCGTATGCGGTTATACTGCGGCCCGGCTGCGCCATATAGAGGTAGAGGATACGGCAGCGGGGGCCGTGCGGTTTTCCAGCCACGCGCTGGCAACAATTGACGCGACAGTGTGCTCACATCCGGCTTTTTCCCGGCAGATCGTTCTTTGCGGTGAGTCCGGTTCGGTAATCCTGAAAGAAGATTCTATCTCCCTCTGGTCACTTCCGCAGCCTTGCTCCCTGCCTATTTTGCAGACGGTTCCTTTTTCGGCATCCGCCGATCCAAAGGCTGTTTCCTGTGAAGGCCATGCGCGTGAATACCAGAACCTGGTGGGCTTCCTTTTGGGGAAGAATCCGCTTCTGGTGGATGCCCGGCAGGGAAAAATTGCACTGGAGGTCATTTTAGGCATTTATGAATCGTCCAGAACCGGAAAAGCAGTCCGGCTGTCCCCTTGAAGGGATACTGCTTACCTCGTTCGGAGGGAAGCAGTTTGACTGGAGGCTGGCCATTGCCATAAAATTAGCGCTTTGCGAACAAAAACGGCTCGATAATAAATGTTGGGGTACAGAGAATGGAGCTTTGAAAAAAGAGTAAAAA
>DHNW01000019.1:0-7415 GCA_002407675.1 Ruminococcaceae bacterium UBA5406 | reverse complement strand
TAAAAAAACAGAGCATATTCGATGAAAAACCTTTAAAATGGAAATTGCCAACATTATCATTTTGGAGGCCACCGATGTGCTCTGAGCCGCACGTTTGCCCCTGCTGCGGACACACAAACCAGCTATGTCCATGATTACCGAGAAGTTCTCTTGCTTCCGCGGTATTCCCGCATGACAAGCCGTTTAGCCGCGTATATCATTTCAAATCTCTCCGACGTGCGCTCCTTTTCCCTGAAAGAACAGTTCTTCGAAGCCCTCAATTCCAAAGACAGCGGTTCCGCCCGCATGGCTCTTTCCCGCTGGATTATGGCCGCACAAAACAGTGGTCTGGAGAAATTCATTAACTGCGGAAACACCTTGGTGCGCTGGTCAAAAGGAATTCTAAATTCGTTCGGCTGTCCTTATACGAACGGCTTTACCGAAGGGGTTAACAACAAGATTAAGGTTCTGAAACGCAATGCTTATGGTTACCGCAGCTTCCGACGCTTTCGCAATCGTATCCTGCACATGTTCTACTATCCCTACTGTTTCCATTTTTGGGTCCACCCCAACTTTTGACAAAGAGCCACAAAAACAAACGGCAGGCAACCCGGTAAGGGTATCTGCCGTTTTGTTTGCTGCGCAGAAAAAGGGGCTGTTTACTGTATAAGGTTTACTTTTTCTTTTTAAAACCATCCTTCAGAGAAACAGCACGGTTAAACACCGGATGATCCGGCGTGCTGTCGCGGCTGTCCGCACAGAAATAACCCTGCCGCATAAACTGGAAGCGTTCGTCCGGTTTTGCGTTTGCAAGCCATGGTTCCATTTTGCAGCCGGTCAGAACTTTCAGGGAATCAGGGTTCAGCACTTTCAGAAAATCGCCGGCTTCTGGGTCAGGCACAGTGAACAAGCGATCATACAGCCGAATTTCGGCATCAACGGCAGTTTTGGCATCCACCCAGTGGATGGTACTTTTCACTTTCCGGCCGTCCGGCGTATTTCCGCCGCGCGTCTGCGGATCGTATTCTGCATACACTGCCGTCACATTTCCCTCCGCGTTTTTTTCGCAGCCGGTGCATTTGACCACATAAGCCGTTTTCAGCCGAACCTCGTTTCCAGGGAAAAGCCGAAAATATTTTTTAGCCGGAACTTCCATAAAATCTTCCCGTTCGATCCAGAGTTCCCTCGAAAAACTGACGGACCGAGTGCCGGATTCCGGCTTCTCAGGATTATTTTCTACCGCGAACGTTTCCGTTTTACCAGCCGGGTAATTGGTTAAAATCAGCTTGACAGGATTCAGCACAGCCATGGCGCGCCGCGCATTTTCATTTAGATCCTCGCGCAGACAGTGTTCCAGAAAACCGTAATCCACGGTGCTGTTGACTTTGGCTACGCCGATCCGTTCGCAGAAGTTACGGATGGATGCCGGTGTATATCCGCGCCGCCGCAGACCGCGGAGAGTGGGCATCCGCGGATCGTCCCATCCCGTCACCGCTCCTTTTTCCACAAGGGTGCGCAGCTTCCGTTTGCTCATAACGGTGTTGTTGATACCGAGCCGCGCAAATTCGATCTGGCGGGGCTTCGCAGGCAGATCGATGTGTTCAATAACCCAGTCGTACAGCGGCCGATGATCCTCAAACTCCAGCGAACAGAGCGAATGGGTTACACCTTCCAAAGCATCTTCAATCGGGTGTGCAAAATCGTACATAGGATAAATGCACCATTTTGTCCCCGTACGGTGGTGGGGCAGATGGTTAATGCGGTACAGAACAGGGTCGCGCAGATTGAAATTGCCGGAGGCAAGGTCAATTTTTGCGCGCAGAGTCATGCGCCCATCTTCAAATTCCCCAGCCCTCATACGGCGGAAAAGATCCAGGCTTTCTTCGGCCGGCCGGTTGCGGTAAGGGCTTTTGGCCGGGTGAGTTAGATCCCCGCGGTATTCATGCATTTGGTCGGGTGTCAGTTCGCAGACATAGGCAAAACCGCGGCGGATCAGATCCTCCGCCAGCTCATACATTTTCGGAAAATAATCGGAGGCGTAAAAGAACCGGTCACCCCATGAGAAGCCCAGCCAGCGGATATCTTCCCGGATGGCGTCCACGTATTCGCCGCCTTCTTTGGTTGGATTGGTGTCATCCATGCGAAGGTTGCACAGGCCGCCGAACTTTTCGGCTGTGCCAAAGTCAATGCAGATGGCTTTGGCGTGGCCGATGTGCAGGTAGCCATTGGGTTCCGGCGGAAAGCGCGTGTGCACTTTCTGCCCTTCAAAACGGCCGCCGGGCTTTAAATCCTCTTCTATCAGAGTATGAATAAAATTTCCGGAGCTTTCTGCGGTTTCCGGTTTAACGGTTTCTTCGCTCATCTTGCAGACTCCTTATGCATTCAGTTTTTCAAGCCCAAGGTTCAGCCGCTGCAGGGATTCCTCTTTGCCGAGGATACAGAGAATCTCAAACGCTCCGCCGGGTGTAACTTTCTGCCCGGCCGCCGCAATGCGGACCGGCCACAGAAGTGTGCCGTTCTTTACGCCAAGCTGCTGTGCCAAAGCCATCAGGGAGTCATGAAGAGTGTCTACCGTCCAGGAATCCAGCCCTTGCAGAACCGGGATGGATGCTTTCAGCATTTCAGCGGAATTTTGCAGATTGGTTTTGCTTTTCTTATTGATATACAGCTCGGCGGAATAATCAGGGAGCGTTTTCAGAAAACCGATCAATGTCGGAATTTCGGTAAATTTGGAAATGCGCGGCTGCAAGACGGATGCAAGCACATCCCATGGCCTTTCCCCCGTGGGGAAGATTTGCCGGAAATACGGCAGAGCCCGGCAGATGAACGTTTCCTGCGTCATGGCTCGGATATATTCACCATTCATCCAAAGCAGCTTGTCGTAATCAAAAACGGCGGGCGATTTGCTGATGCCGTCAATCGAGAAGTTCTGAACCAGCTCGTCCAGCTTGAAAATTTCGCGGTTGTCCTTCGGGCACCAGCCGAGAAGAGCAATATAATTGAGAATCGCTTCCGGAAGGTAGCCTTCCGCTGTAAGATCGGCGAAACCTGTCGAACCGTGCCGTTTGGAAAGTTTGGAGACACTCCCGTCCTCATTTTTCCCCATGATTAAAGGCAGATGCACATAAACGGGAACATCCCATCCGAACGCCTCATACAGAAGTTTGTATTTGGGGGTGGAAGTAAGGTATTCGCATCCGCGCACCACATGGGTGATTTTCATCAAATGGTCATCGACCACGTTGGCAAAATTATAGGTGGGGTAACCGTCGGATTTCAGAAGGATCTGATCTTCCAGTTCCCGGTTTTCAATAGTAATGGGGCCGTAAACAACGTCGTGGAACGTTGTGGAGCCCTCCGTCGGCATTTTCTGCCGGATAACATGCGGTATTCCGGCTGCCAGCAGACGATCCACTTCTTCTTTGGGCAGGCTGCGGCAGTGACGGTCATACCCGCCGCCGTTTTCTCCTTTGGAGGCATGCAGGGCTTCCAAACGTTCTTTGGTGCAGAAGCAGTAGTATGCTTTCCCCTCCCGAACCAGCTGTTCCGCATAGTCCCGGTAAAGTTCCTTCCGCTCGCTTTGCACATAAGGACCGTATTCGCCGCCGATATCCGGTCCTTCGTCGTATTTCAGACCAACCTGGCGCAGTGTGTTGAATATAACGTCTTCGGCGCCCTCTACCAGCCGTTCCCGGTCGGTATCTTCAATCCGCAGAACGAAATCCCCGCCATTCGATTTTGCAATCAGATATGCAAACAGTGCCGTCCGCAGATTACCGATGTGCATAAAGCCCGTCGGGCTGGGAGCGAACCGCGTCCTGACTCTTTGCCGCATGAAAAGCAAACCCCCTGAAAATATAAATTCAACCGCCGCCCCGTATCCAGTTCGGCTAGTCTACTTATTATACCAAATCCCGGCAAGATATTCAATCGGAGGAGCTTCCTTTTTGACGAACGGTGAGGTATTCTTCCAGACAAAGATCAGACTTTTTAATGGTTGCCGCGTTTTTCTGTCCAACAAAGCGGTAATGCCATGGTTCATATTCGATTTTTGTAATTGCCTGCTTGCTTTTTGGATAGCGCAGAATAAAGCCGTATTCGGCGGCATGTCTGTCCAGCCAACGGAATGCAGCTGTCTGGTCAAAGTCGCTTTTCACGCCGTTGAGATCCAGTGCAAGACCAGTTGCGTGTTCGCTGTAGCCGGGCCGGGCCACGGCTTTTTCAGCGCAGGCCTCTGCCGCCGAAGAGTCTGCGCTGGATTTGGAGAATTGACGCACTTCCTGGCGAAATAATTTTTCCTGTAATTCGTCGCTGCGGTAGGCGGATGAAATCCAGAGCGAAATACCGTCTTTTGCCGCCGCAGCATGCATTTTCGTGTAAGGTTCTACCACGTCGGAATCCATCTGTATTCCGAAAGCAGAGATGAGTTTCGGTTTGTACCAGTCGGGCAGTTTGTTGGACGGGCCGACCAGTACAAGGTTTCTTTCATTGATTCCGAAAGCGGAAGAAACAGAGGTTTCCTCTCTATTTATATTGGTATTCGACGTTTTGGACGTCAGAAGAGAAATGGAACTGGACGGTTCAGAAGACGGATTCGCCGCGCCGGCTTCCCCGGCTGTTTCGCGGATAGGAAAGCACCATCCGGAAGCCGTAAGAAAAATCCAGGTGCAGAGGACAATGAGCGCAACTGTCAGAACAGCCGCGGCAAACCCCGAAAAGAAAGCGCGAAACGGATGATTTCCCAACCCTGTTCCCCCTCAGAAATCTAAACTTAACAAAAATATCAAATTTAGTATGGGGAGAATTCAAGGAAACATTCGCGGTCAAAATAGATAACGAAAAAATTCATTCTGTTTGGAATACTTTCCTTATGCAGGAGTGCCGTGCGGTTCCGCATAAGAAAAAATCGCTGAATAAAGAAAAAACTTTGTAATTTTCTTCTTTAACAGAATGGCTTGCAAAACGTCAGAAACCATTTTACAATGGGGGCTGTGCGTTCAGTCGGGACGCGCTTTACGGAGGCGTACAATGGGTATTTTTGATATTATGGGACCTGTTATGGTTGGGCCGTCCAGTTCACACACGGCCGGTGCGGTGCGCATTGGGTCTATTACAAGAAAACTGCTGGGTGAAAAGCCTGTCTGTGCAGAACTTCTTCTGCATGGTTCGTTTGCCGCCACAGGCGAAGGCCACGGCACGGATCGGGCGCTGGTAGCCGGCCTTCTCGGCATGAAGCCGGACAACGAACGTATTCCGAAAAGCTTTGAGATTGCAAAGGAAGAGAACCTTTCTGTTAAAATCGGTAAAGTCACCCTGCGGAATGTTCACCCCAACACGGTGCTGCTGAAAGTCCAGGGAGAAAGCGGCCGAAAACTGGAAGTCGTAGCCTCTTCACTGGGTGGAGGCCGCGTAAAAATATGCCGCCTCGATGGAATTGAGACCAACTTCTCAGGGGACTGCCCGACCCTGGTTGTCCATAATCTGGATCAGCCCGGCCATGTGGCGCAGGTGACTTCTCTGCTTGCCCGCAATGAGGTCAATATCGCTTCGATGCAGCTTTACAGGAATATGCGCGGCGGATATGCCGTCATGGTTTTGGAGTGTGACCAACCAATTCCTGCGGCCCCACTGAAATCTCTGTCAAAAATGGACGGCATTCTGAAAATCACTTATTTAAACCTGGATGAATAACGGAGGGGTTGTTAATGGCATTTTCATCAATTTCTGGACTAGTCAGCCGGACTGAAGCGAGCGGCCTTTCCCTTTGGAAAACCGTTCTGGAAGAAGACTGCAGAGACCGCGGATGCAGCAGGGAAGAATCTTTTCGTCAGATGGCAGGGCTTTGGGACGCCATGAAGTCTGCAAGCTGCCATTACAATGCACAGGCCCGTTCCGCCAGCGGTCTTGTCGGAGGAGACGGCGAAAAGATGCTGTCTTATTGCAGAGAGGGCCGTTCCATCGGCGGAGAATTTTTCGGCAAGGTTGTCGCGGAAGGCCTGCGAATGGGGGAAAGCAATGCCTGTATGAAGCGGATCGTTGCCGCGCCGACAGCGGGGGCGTGCGGTGTGCTTCCCGCTGTTCTGCTTCCTATGGCGGAACGGGATGGCATCAGCGATTCCCAAATTGTACAGTCCATGTTTGTCGCAGCAGGTGTAGGCCAGGTCATTGCGGCACGGGCTTCCATTTCCGGTGCAGAAGGCGGCTGTCAGGCAGAAATCGGCAGCGCTTCCGCCATGGCGGCTTCTGCGCTGGTCAGCCTGAGAAACGGGAGTCCTAAGATGAGTGCCTATGCCTGTGCAATGGCACTGATGAACCTGATGGGGCTTGTGTGCGATCCCGTGGCAGGGCTGGTAGAAATCCCGTGCGTTCGGCGAAATGTAATCGGGGCGGTCAATGCAATTAGCTGTGCGGATATGGCCCTAGCTGGGATCCAGAGCCGGATACCGGCCGACGAAGTGATCGACGCGATGCGTGCTGTAGGCGATATGCTGCCGACGGCTTTGCGCGAAACCGGCAAGGGAGGGGTGGCGGCAACTCCAACCGGGCTCCGAACAGCAGAGAAGCTGCGGGGATAATCAGTTCTGTGTACCTGTCTCAGGCAGGGAATGGTGCGGGTGTTTTTTAACGATTTCCACGCCTTCATAAATGGCGGTGAGAATATCAATTTCAAATTGGACATCCATGGTGTTGACCTTAACGAATGCCAGCCCTTTTTTGGTATCTACGTATTTGGGCGTTAAGCGGTTCAAGGCATACGCAAGAATATCCTTCCGGCATTGCTGGCACTTGCAGCAGTCGAGGCTGTCAATAACTTCGTCCAGCTTTTGAGATACAAGTTCTTCCATAGCGTTTTGAATTTCCATATTTGGTCTCCTTAAAATATGGTTCAGCAGGGAAGGAAATGGCTTTTCCTGTCTGCCGTGCGGCATGTCCCTGGCTCAATAGGTGTACGTTTATAAAAAGAATATATCATCCTTTTTGCAAATGTAAATGGGAAAAATGGAATACAGAAAATTTTACGGTTCAGGATTGCACTTTCGCTTTAATTATGGTATACTCTAACAGATCATTGGTTTATGAATTAGAGAAGGGCCATTAGCTCAGTTGGTTAGAGCAGCCGGCTCATAACCGGTCGGTCCGGGGTTCGAGTCCCTGATGGCCCACCAAAGCAAGATTATCCGAACTTTATCTTTACAGTGGATTGGTTCGCGTAATCGTAAAAATGCTGCGCCCACAGCGGTAAACCTAAGTGCCCCTGCAAGCTTTTCAAACAGCTTGCAGGTTTTTTGTGTTATATTTCGTTTGTGCCGGTCACCTATGCTGGCTAGTGTCAAGAGAAGTTCGCAATTTGAGGATTCCGGGAAACGAATCAAGCTGCGTTTAGCAGAAGTGACTGAATCGATTTGGGATTCAAATATGCTCTGGAAACAGACCAG
>DHNW01000022.1 GCA_002407675.1 Ruminococcaceae bacterium UBA5406 | reverse complement strand
TTCATTTAACTTTACAATACGGATTGGAAAATAAGGAGCATAAGCAATGGAAGAAATAACAATCCACGAATTTGACTTTTCCCTCATCAATGAATATTTTTCGGAGCTTGAACGGCAGGGACCGGGCAGTCCCAAAGAAACTATTAGAGCATTAGGTTTTATTGGCAACCTTTCAAACAAAGCACGAATTGCCGATTTAGGCTGTGGTACAGGCGCGCAGACAATGGTTCTGGCGCAAAATACAGAAGCAACCATTACTGCCCTCGACCTTTATGCTGGCTCGATTGATAAACTTAATGCAACCGCTGAAAAACTTGGTTTGCTGAACAAGGTAAAAGGTATTGTCGGCTCAATGGATGATTTGCCGTTCCGGAATGATGAATTTGACCTTATATGGTCTGAAGGGGCTATTGCCAATATCGGGTTTGAAAACGGCTTAAATTACTGGAAGAAGTTCCTTAAAAAAGATGGTTATGTTGCTGTAACCTATGAGTCATGGTTTACTAATGAGCGACCCATAGAAATTGAAAAGTGGTGGAAGGATGCGGTTCCTGAAATTAGCACAATAGCGCATAACATTTCCATCATGCAAAAAACAGGCTATATTCCTGTTGCCGTATTTACGTTGCCTGAAAGTTGTTGGATAGATTATTTTATTCCTCAAAAAGCAAGGCAAAAGGAATTCTTGAAAAAGCATGCGGGAAATAAAACTGTCGAGAATTTGATTGCATTTATGAGGCGTGAGGCAGATTTGTATTCAAAATACAAACAGTATTATGGATATGTATTTTATATTGGAAAAAAGATATAAATTAAGCTCTTATAAAAAATTGGCTTTAGAGAATGAAGCAACATGGTGATATATCCGCCACCCCAACGGAAATAAAAAAAACCGTTGTTGCGGCGGCTAAATAACTGTGCACTAAATATGGGAATGTAGCCAAGCGGCGGTTTTGAACAAAAATTCAAAGCCGCCATTTTCTTGTTTTCAAAAAATAAGGTAGTGGTGGGTGTAATAATTGCACCCATTTTCACCTTGCGGCTTTGGGACAGGAGGCTTTTATGTACCCGAGGTCGTTTTTTTCTGTGTGGGAGGGACCGTTGCCCAACCGTGACGGTTTGGTTTAGCTGACAGCCTAATTTGCACAAAAGCCACAGAAATAAACGTGGGTGAATACTGCGCCCATTTTTCGTCTGACACCTTGCGGGGGCTTCCTTGCATAGGTGTTTTTTTATTTCTTCATTCGGTGATGAGGAACGAGACTTACCACTTCGGGCCAAGTTGGCCCGAAGTCCGCGCTGGACCTGCACATTATATTTTTCTTCATTGCCGTTCCCCACCGTTCTTCGTTCATTGACCATCAACCCAAGGCCAAAATGAACGGAGGTAACATAATGGGAAAGTCCCTTGTAACGATAACATACAAAACCGCCAATGGGAACAGGGTTTGTGTTGAGGTTTCAACCCCGGTCAAAGAACTGTTGGAGCAGTCCGACCGGCAAATCCGATCCCAAAGGCGGCAAGACAGACGACATCTTGATTATATGGATTTCATAGACGGTTTGACCGACGCGGATATGAAATATCCACAGGCAGACGCCGCCGATCTCGTAATGAAAATGGAAAGCTACCGGCAACTTTATGCAGCTATCAGCAAACTTTCCGAAGTACAGCGCCGGAGATTACTTTTGCATTTTGTGGACAACCTGACATACCGTCAGATTGCAGAGTTGGAAGGTGTAAATCCGTTTGCTGTAAGCCATTCAATTAAACGTGCTCTGATCCAGCTGAAAAAGTATCTCACCGATTAACAACGGCTTTCGGACGGCCCCGCCATTGTACGGGGCCGTTTCCTTTTAGAATTAGTTTAGCAGAAAAGTATGTAATACGCAAGTGCGTATACGTTAATGCGTATTAATTGTTATGCTTACTGTAAGACTACTAAAAGGACGGTGAGGGTGATGATCAAAGACGCGATTGTGGAACGTTTCCGGCAATTATGTGCGGAGCGCAACATATCTTATACACAACTCGCGCGACTGGCTGGCATCACACCCTCCACCGTGTACAGTATGTTACAATCGGAACGCAGGGATATTAGCGCAGTCACGGTCAAAAAGCTATGTGACGGATTAGATTTGAATATTATAGATTTTTACGATTGTGATTTATTCCGAAACCTGCCGCCGGAAATTGAATAGCTCCTACACGGGAAAACGCCTTGCAGCTCAAACTGCCGGGCGTTTTTTATTGCAAAAAATTTTATTGTCAGGGTAAACAAAATGCCTTTTTCCGTCCTAATAAGTAGAGGATACTTTTTCCTCGTTGAACCTTGAAAATTTCATAAGGGACAAACCCGGATACATACCGCGAGCAGCGACATGCAGGAAGCCGGGCGGCGGGTGCGCCATGATCTTTCCTTACGCAGAAGAGGGTGATCGATTTTAGCGTAACGGAAAAGGAGCGAAAGACACCAGCGCCGCAAGCAGAGCAGCGTCCAATGGACGCAGACGGCTCTATGGCAATGATCTGTATGTAATGAAACTTCCGTTCAGTCACAGCCCGAGCGTGATAAAACCGTCGCAGGCAATGAGAACGGCCCGCCATCATCATGGGGGGAGGTGCGATTCCTATGGTAACAGGTACGCCGCCTGTTCGTCCGGGATGTCTGTAAACATAAAAAGCAAATCGAAACAAAGGTACAGCCGCGCCGATCATACTTTCATTCATCGTAAGATAAATCAATCCTTTCGACGCGGCTTATCCTTCTTCATTTGGGAAGGAGCATCCGTCTATGGCACAGGAAAAATTGCAGCCTGTTTGTACGGTGAATCAGCAATCCGGTAAGATATCCCAGATACTGACGATAGAGGGATGCAGAGTAAAAGTTAACTATCTTTCGTCCCATCCGGGAAATGGAAAGGAAAATATTCTTGGCAATATTCAAAAATCTTTGCTTGCCGCCTGTCAGCCGAAATGAATCGGTCGGCATGTTTGCATACACCCAACCAAGGTGCAATAATGATGGTGTACACTGCTCCTTGACAACTGAATATTGAAACGAGCCATATATATCATCTTTCAGATATTTCGAATCGAGGTTATGTATATGGATAAAATCATAGATTCTGACGTTTCTCAAAAACGGGTATATTGTCTTTACCGTGTATCGACTCTCGGCCAGGTGGAAAAGGACGACATTCCCATGCAGAAACAGCGCTGCCGCGAGTTCGCAGACACGCAGGGTTGGAAGATCATCAAAGAGTTTTCCGAGAAAGGCGTATCCGGATTCAAGGTATCCGCAAAAGATCGCGACGCCATTCAGCATATCCAGCAGGACGCAGTCGCCAAAAAGTTTGACATTCTGCTGGTGTTCATGTTTGACCGTCTTGGACGACGCGACGATGAAACGCCTTTTGTGGTGGAATGGTTTGTAAAGAACGGCGTTGAAGTCTGGAGTGCAATGGAAGGTCAACAGAGATTTGATTCCCACGTGGACAAACTGATGAACTACATCCGTTACTGGCAAGCCTCTGGTGAAAGTCTGAAGACTTCCGTCCGTGTCAAAACGAGGTTGGGCCAGCTTACCGAGGAAGGATTATACACCGGCGGTTCCATTCCGTTTGGATACCAGCTTGTAAAGAGGGGCCGTGTCAACAAGCGCAATCGCGAGGTTTACGATCTCGCCGTCGATGAAAACGAAGCCGAAATCGTTCGCCTGATCTTCCATAAGTACGTTGATGAGGGATTCGGAGCACAGCGCCTGTGCCGGTTTTTGCATGACAACGGTGTCAAAAGCAGAGACGGCAAAGGATTTCCCAACACGAGCCTGAACCGCATTATCAAAAACGTCATGTACACGGGCATTCTTAAGAACGGCGGCAGCAAATCGCAGTATATCAACGAACTGCGGATTATCGACGACGATGTGTTTGCCCACGCGCAGGATATTATGCGGCAGCGGACCCAGCCCCACAGTTCCGTTCCGCTCAACTGCAAAGGAAAGTCCCTGCTGGTAGGCAATATCTTCTGTGCTCACTGTGGCAACCGGCTGACACTGACAACCAGCGGGAGAAAGAGGAAAATGCCGGACGGCACCGTCCAGAAAGAAATCCGGATGAGGTATCAGTGTCACTACAAGGTCCGGCATCCCGGGGAATGCGAAGGACAGTCCGGCTATTCCGTAAAGAAAGTCGATGCGATTGTCGATCAGCTCATCCGCATGAAATTCTCTGAAATCACGGCGGCTTCGGAATCGGAAATTCTCTCCGGCCAACATGAGAAGGATATTGAACTGGCAAAGTCAAAATACGAAATGGCAAAAGCACATCTGCTGAGCAAGCAGAAAGCGCTCGATGATTATAAAAGCGAAACGCTGAAAGTGATTCGCGGTGAGAGCAGGATGAGCGTCGATCTGCTGAACACGATGGTTTCAGAAACCGAGACACAAATGAAAGATGCCCAGTCCACCTTGGATGCGGCAGATCTGGAATTAAAAGCCTTACTTGAAACCTCGGAAAACCGAAAGCGCGAGTATGACCGGCTGCTGAGTTGGGCGGACCTGTACGACAAAAGCTCTTTCGCGGCAAAGAAAATGATTTTGTCGCAGTTTATCAAGGCCGTCCGTGTCGGCAGGGACTACAATATCGAAGTAGACTTCAACGTCTCCTTTGACGAGTTCCAAAGTTACTGCGGCGTGAAAGCCAAAGAAAGCGTAGAGGCCGAAGATACGGCGCTTGTACGCACGGCATGAGAGCAAAAAAATGAGGAAATCCTTTTACAGACTTCCTCATACATGGTGGACCTGAACGGGATCGAACCGTCGACCTCTCGGATGCGAACCGAACGCTCTCCCAGCTGAGCTACAGGCCCATGTAATATTCAATTTTGTGATGTGACCCGCGTGACTGCCAAGTGAGTTACGCGCCATTGCTAAAACCGTTCCGCGTGCTCTCCCAGCTGAGCTACAGGCCCATGGCTTTCAACGGCGGCGGAACGCGGCGCGCTCCCGCGCGCCCGGCCGGCTTTTTTACTATAGCATATTCC
>DHNW01000013.1 GCA_002407675.1 Ruminococcaceae bacterium UBA5406 | reverse complement strand
ATGATTGAGAGTAACGTCTGGATTGCTTATGTTTGCTGGTGTAATGTGTACCTTGTGATGCCCGATATATCCCGGCTGCCTGTGGCATCTCTCACATAGTCCACCGTCAATGCCACGACGACACGCTATGTAAGATGCACGGCACTGCTTCCATGCTTTGGATTTATAAAATGACTTTGCAAATTCACGCATTACTGAACCGGCTTTCCTTTTTTACACGTAAAAAATACGCATAAATATTTGAAAAGGGCCTTGACTTATGCGCATTAAGTGTGTATAATATAATCATGAGGTGAGGATATGAAACGCAAGGACTTAATAAAAAAGCTCGAAAAAAATGGATGGTGGAAAATCAGAGAGGGTGCTAATCACGACATCTACACCAACGGGAAGAAAAGCGAACCGATTCCTCGCCACAGTGAAATCAATGAACTACTCGCAAAGGCAATCATCAAGCGGCAGGGGCTGAAATAAAGCCCCGCCGTCACGGTTAAAATATACGGAGGTGTTTTCCATGAAAAAGGTTTACCTTGTTGTCCTCACTCCGGCGGAACATGGATACGTTGTATCCGTCCCAGACTTGCAAATTAACACGGAAGGAAACGACATTGCGGATGCTATTGAAATGGCCCGTGATGCCATCGGCCTCTGGGGAATTACAGAACAAGATGCCGGCCGTCAAATTCCGGAACCATCCGCTGTGAAAGCGGAACACAAACCTAATGAAATCGTTACTCTGGTTGACATAGACTTTGACGCTTACCGCCGCGCAAACGATATGCGCACCATCCGCAAGAATGTAACTGTACCCAGTTGGTTAAACGATCTCGCGGAAAAAGCAAACGTCAACTTTTCGCAGGTTTTACAGGAAGGTTTGAAACAGCGGCTCCATGTTGCCAACCGGTAAACGAATCCCCGCCCGATAAAGGCGGGGATTTTGCTTTATACGGGCACCGCGGCAGCATACACGCCCACGCCCCGGTACACCTGTAATCATTCCAGACACATTTTGGACTGCACACTGCCGGTCACCTCCCCGAAAATTGGCATGAAAAAGGACGGCCCGAAGGTCGCCCACAGGATATTGACAATCTGAAAAATTAGATTTAATCGTAGGTATCTCGTATAACTCCCAGCGGCGTGTCTTCCGAAACTATATTGTCATCTCCATCATACACTTTAAAACTATATCCTTTAAATTGTTTCTTAAGCTTTTCTATAAAGTCAGCAACAGTATCCGAATTTTTTGCTTCTCTTTCAGTATGATAGTTTGCTTCCAGTGCTACATCATCTCTAGTATTTATTCCATTCTTAAAAAATTCGACATTAATTTTTTCCTTTGCAAATATTGTTTTTTCAGCATAATTAACCCAGCATTTCTTTTTTTCCATTTTTATTCTCTCCTTTTCCCCATAATAATTATTCTGTCGGAAAAAGTCAAGAGTAAGGAACAGCCCAAAAGGGGCGCCCGGAAATAATTCAAAATTTCGTGTTTTTGCGCATACATTGAATTCGACCATAATACGTGTTTTCAAGCTTCTTTGTATTAGATAGTAGATTTTAAAAAGAAAGAAGCGACACATGTCATGATCTTCAATTTCAAACAGCATACCATAACGTCTAATAACGAAAGCTTTAAACAATCGCAGAAGAAGAAAAGAAAATTTGGAAAACGTCGACTGAAGAAGCTAAAAAAAGTTCTCGAATGGATGTTGCTCATAACAAAAATCATATGGTCCGGTATTCGGCTTATCTCGGCAATGCAGTCCATATTGAAAATGTGGTTGATGTAGTTTTCCATGCGGCTCCTTTCTGTCGGCCCCGCACGGTCTAAGGCATAAGAAAAGCGCCCGGCCATCGCCGAACGCCTTTCCGAAATTCCCTGATTATATTGTAGCACAAATAAAGTTCCGAAAACGTCCGGTTTGTTCCGGAAGTGTCCGGTTTTTCAGCGTATCATTCCGGGAAACACAATCTGGTCGGACATCATGGCCAGTTGCAACAGTGAAATTCGTACCCGTTCAAGGACTTGGCTTTTACTGTAATTGACTTTGTCTGCAATTTCCTTCCATGTCGGCCGGCGGGTGTATTTCCGGTTCCGCTGGTCACCCATGTACCGCAATTCCAATATGTACCGGTCGGTCGGGTCCAGTTTCCCCAGCGCAACGCCCAGCCAGTTCCGCTTCTCGGTCAAGTCGGCAATCTTTTTCTGGCAGCACATTTCTTCTTTTTCGTAAAACCGTGCCTGGTTCTTTAGCGCCATATTGGCCGTCCTGTCCCCGGTCATGCCTTTGCCGCCCGGCATCCCAGAAAGGTTGACGGGCGGCAGTGTTATCTCGTTTTTCTCGGCTTCGCAGTGACGGATGGCAGCCCATTCCTCGGCGATTATCTGAGGAATGTCGTAATAGATTTTCAGCAGATTCTTCACTTCATCGACCGTCATGAGCTGTCCATCCTTTCCTGCATTCGATAAATTTCCGCGCTTTTTTTATTTTCTGACAGCGTCGTTCCAGCCCGACATTAATTGACCGCAGTTTTCACAGTACTGGGTATCACTCCGAGCGCGTGAAGTGCTCAGTCCGTACAGAGTCCCGCAGCGAGGACAGGCACGCGTATAAGATCCCTTTTTCAGCAAGGGGCGCGGAATCTGTTTTTCAAGAGCATCTTCAGCAGCTATCAAAGGATCCTTCATTGTGTTTGCACAGCCGAGAGATAGCTCAAGGCCGCGAATATTTTCCAAAGATTTTATAAAATCCATTATTTAATCTCCCACAGTCTGACGTCCGTCCGCGGCTCGTCAGTGTATTCTTTGGTCATCTGAACCTGGACAATTTGCGCATCGTCGCGGTAAGCAATCCCATTGAGCGCGTCGCAGATTATTTTCACGATATTGTCGCAGTCCGGCTTCTTTGCCGGCTTGATCTGTCCGGCCAGCATTGCCGCCTTGATGCGTTTGCTTTTGCTTTTCGGAATTGGATACCGCGCGGTAATTTGCACGGCAACCTGGGCGTCGTCCGGGAAGTGGAAACCCTGCGCGGCTGCCTGATACCGGGAGCGCGTCAACTCCTCGTAGCGGACGGTCTTGTCGGGCGTGTATGTAACGCTGGCGCCGGTCTTGATACGAACCACCTTCGGCCGGGCTTTGCCCTGCGGCGAACCGGGAATGGAAAATTTAATGCTGTTCATGCGCTGCCTCCCCGTCCATAAGAGCGCCACAATTAGGGCAATATTTAGAATCATCTTCGTATTCTCCCGCTCCACAGTGCGAACAATAATATCCGATTCCAGGTTCTATGTGCCACCATGCATGAACCACCGGCGTGTGCCGGCAATTACGTTTTTTCATGGCTTTTTGCACCTTTCAAAAGAAATTACCCATACCCACGGACTAGCGCCCCAGCCGTATTTATTGAGGTCGGATTTCTTGATGGTGCTATCCCAAACATAGGAAAACCCCATTGCGGTTGAAGTAGCGTCATTGCAACCCTCTTTTTCGGCTTCTTCATCGGTAATATTCTGTAGCCGTTCGGCTTTAACATCGGTCACGCAGAGAAATATGCGGGCTGCTTCTTTCGGCATATGAATTGATGGATGCCATTTTCCTATGTTTTGATCTCTCCACCAAGTAACGCTGTTTTCGTCAGCCTTAAAAATATAACATCTGCCGAATTTCTGCCATGTTTCCCGCACATAGAGAATATCACCAGGTTGATAGGGCGGATTAATTATGCCTTTTCCAAACTTAACATCATAAAGATAAATCGGTGATTCATGTACTTCAAAGTATCGGTCAGGTTGCGGCTTAATCACTCGTCTTGTAGTTGTTTTCCTTCCGTCCAGAATAGCCCGGGTGTGCTTTCGTTCCTTTCTCCCCGAACCGGTCCCGGAGTGCCTGGGAAATGTTTGCATCCTTTGCCCTCATATTGCCGCAGAGCGTGATCTTTTCATCCTTGCGGTAAATTACCTGCCGGTGCGGTATGCAGCCCGTAACCTGCCAGAAACGGCCTATCCAGACGCAGGTATCGAACACGGTCTTCCCAGCCGGCATCCCGGTTCCGTAGTGCGCCACCATTTCGATTGCAAAGTGCGGCGCGTCCGGATATTTAAAATTGTGCGTGACGATCTTCTCCAGAAGGACTTCATTGTTTGTCTTATCAAATTCAATCGGCTTGAGAATATCGTTCAAAACCGCCCAGCCGCTTTCGACGTTGCCGGGGTCAATTGCAAAGATAAAGGGCTTTTCTGCATTAACCAGTGTTCTCATGCCTGTTTCCTCCTGTAATCCGCCGCGGTCAGCGCCACGGCCTTGAAATGGTCGGAACACAGCCGGCTGTAAGCGCGGGCGCCGCAGGTGTTCCGCAGCTCGCCGTCCGTCAGCATCAGGTTGCTGGTGACGATTGTCGGCCTGTTTTCCCGGTACCGCTCGTCCAGGATAATGACAAGCTCTTTGCGCGTCCAGTCGCTTGCCTTTTCGGCTCCAAGGTTGTCTAAAAGCAGCACGTCGGCTAAAAGCGCCTTGTCTAAAATCCGCATCTGGTCCGTGTTGTCTGCATGGCCGTACATCATCATTTCCAGCTGCTGCGGCACGTTCCAGTAGGCGGCGTGGTACCCGTCTTCCAGTGCGCAGTTCAAGACCGCGCAGCCGAGGTGCGTTTTTCCGCACCCTACGGCGCCCATGAGGATAAGGCCCTTGCCTTCACGCCAGTTTTCTTCCCGGCTCAGGAGATACTCTTTCACAGCCTCAAAGGCTTCTTCCGTCCCCGGAACCCGCCGGTAGCCTTTCAGCGTGGCGTCGGAAAACATGTTCGGAATTTCGGCCCATTCCCGGCGGTGCTGCCGCGCACGTTCGCGGTCCCGCGCTTTCTTTGCAGCGTCTTCCGCTTTGATCTCCGCATCCCGGCAGGGACACGGTTTTTTCAAAATTCTCGGTTGCCCGTCCAAGTCAAAGAATTTCAGACCCATGATGTGCGCCCCGCATTTCGGGCAAACTTCCCCGGTATCGAAAACTCTGTCCCGCAGGCTGAAAGACGGGGCCAATGCCTGCATCGGTTTGTCATTCATGTCGTTCACTTCCCAAAATTTTTATACCGTTCCGGGTCCGAAAGATCAGGCTCCGACGCAGGCCGCCGCTCTTTCTGCTCCCGGCCGTCGTTCCGGAGGACGCTGCGCAGATAGGACGCTGACCGTCCCTGACATCGGGCAGTTTCGGCAATGGCGTCCAGGATACGCTGCATGGGATAATCCCGGTAGAGCTCCGACAGGATAACGCCGTCTTTGGACGACGGCATCGGGTTGACCTTGTCCTCAAAAGCCTGACAAATACGGCCGAAATCTTTCCCCGCCCCGCCATCGGGAAGATTCGCGGATGCGTCCGCGCCCTCTCCCGTGGATCCAGATGGGGTATTATTTACACTAGGCTTGTCTTGGTTAGGTACTGGTACTGGTTGGGTGATCCCCGCGTGCGGGTTACGCCTTTCTGCTCTGGACATTTGATGGACATTCGCCGGATTGTCCGCGGACTGTCCACGGACATTTTCCGGATGGCGTGCGGACGTGGCTCATGTTTTTCTGTTTTTTCTCTGGACTGTCCGTGCTTTCTTGCCTTGCGTTTCCGCTCCGCGTCTTTGCGCTTTTCGGACAATTTGCTGGTATAGTCCGGCCAGTCATGCAGGCGGTATGTACCATCATCCAACCGGTCCAGCCAGCCGCACCGTACAAATGCCTCAACCAGGCGGCCCGCCTTTTTGATCGGCCAGTCCAGCGCCAAAGCAATTCCTTCATCGCCGATTGCTTTGAGGCTGCCGTCCTCGTCGGCACAGCTGAGCCCCCAGGTCCATAGGTCAACCAGGATGCCGACCGCTTCCCTGCGGCTGACCTTCAATGCCTGCGCAAGAGCCAGCGTTTTCGGATGCCGCGGCATTTCCTGATGCAATTCAATCCATATGCTGTTCAGCACAACTGCGCACCGCCCTTTTTAAAATACCGTATTCACGGCATTGCACTTTCGTCTTCAAACGGTGGAAAATCATCGTCCGGATCCCTGCCGAAATCGTCCGCACCGGAATTCTCCGGCGGATCACTTGATTCCCGCTTGTCTTCCTGATAGCCCTCTACGATTCCCGTCCACCATGGCCGTACCGGAGGACGCAGTGTCATCAGCAAAGGAAAGCTGATGTTCACGGTCTTCCGGGACAATCACGCGCCCATCCTGCCCTACGGTAATTTCCAAGTCATCCGGAAAATGGATAGGCGTTGATACCTTTGCGGGTTTCAGGCTGCAGGCAACCGTGCTCTTCTTAGAATCCGGCTTTAAAATGCCATGGTAATTGTTCAGCACAACTTTAATGGCTAGTTCTCCGCTCTCAATGAATTTTGTTGTCAAGGTACGCGCCATATCACGAAGTGCATCGTCGGCATCGTCAAAGATGGAGCTGAAGGCTGGCAGGCGAAGGCTTAAATCCTGACCTTCCGGGAGCGGCTCCTGCTCACCATCAGAAGCGCTGTTTTCTCTTCCATCGTCGTCCCCGGAAGCATTCTTCCAGTCGCAGCTCTGCGGCGGCTGTTCTGTGCCATCATCCGCAGAATCACCGCCATCGGCTCCGGTGTTGGGCGTTTCGTTCTCTTGTTCCATTTCCGGGGCATTCTCCGCAGGTGGAACGGAATCACCGTTTTCTTCAGGTGCTATGCGGCTGTTTTTCTGTTCCATTTCAGCGCTTTCACTCTCCATGGAACGATTCTTTTCCATGTCAATGATTTGTGCCATCTTTTTCTTCCTTCCTTTCATCCAGGTATGTTGCTTTCATGTCGGCCACATTCAAACACAGCAGCAGCGGATATTTTTCAAACGCGCCGGAAACGGCATAGCTTCCACCCTTTGCCGCATCGTCAAAGCCGCCCATGTGCCAGCGTATTGCTACGGCTTCCTCAACTTTCAGGCGCATGAACCGTTCAATCAGGAAAACGGATTTTTCGCCGTGGCCATAAGGGAACTGATCCTCTACCTGGTAGAACGGCTGTTTCTCCCATCTGCCGGTTTTCGCATTCTTTACGTTGCGCTGGGACACCTTGTAGAAATTCGCCTTGCAAATGTCATGCAGCAGGCCGCAAACAGCAACCGTTTCATCAGAAGGCGTAACAGGCAATGCTTTCACTTCTTCTTGAAGCCTGCGGTAAACATTCAGGCTGTGTTCTGCGAGGCCGCCCTCATGGTCACCGTGAAACCGGGTGCTTGCCGGTGCTGTGAAAAAGTCTGTCTTTTTCAGCCAGGCCAGGAGCCGGTCGGCTCCCGGACGCTTGACAGAAAGAGAAAAGGCTTCAAGGAATTCATCTTCCGCACTCATTTCTGCACCTCCCCGGTGGATGCATCTACTTCATGGCCTTCGACTTCAATCGTTTCATTCGGCACACTGAACATATCATCGGAAATTTCCGTTTTAACTGTTTCATCCGTGCCCATACCTCGGACAAATTCCGTCTTCAAAGGGGCATACTTCAAAGCCTTTTTAAGGACTGTCTTTTTGGCCATTTCTTCAAAATTTGTTTTCCATGGGGAATAGTCGCTTTTATAAGCCTGGCTGAACCTTTCGGCATGGCGGCGGACGTCGTCTACGCTCATCACTTCAAACCCAAACCCGCCGTCTTTCGTCTTGAAAATACCGTAGAAATAGGCAGGATCCCCACGGTCGCCTTTGGCCGGTACGTGCTTCAGTTTCGGGTCGAGGCCAAACTCATAACTAAACTCATCGTTTGCATATACAGTGTGTGCCTGGATTACTGTGATCTGCCCGGAACGGTATGCAAGGTCAATCAACCCTTTATAGCCAAGCTGGAACTGGCACTCTAAAGTGCCTTTGTTCTTAAATGGGATAAGATATGCCTGACCGAGCGGTGTATTGGGTTCAAGGCCAAGCTGCGCGGCTGTCATCATGGCGCCGAGAAAAGACTGCGGCGTTGTCTGCTGCAGTTTCGGGTTTGTGGAAAGGGCTGAAAGCACAATGCGAGTGAAGCGCTCCGGTGTCAGCACGGATGGCAGCGCCTTTTTGATTTCCCCCTGCATCTTCTTTATGTAATCCTGCATGGTGCGCTTTTCCGTCCTCATTGCAGCGGAACTTTCGGTAGCTTTTTGAATGGAAGTCATTTTACATTCTCCTTTATATCAAATTTACGGAATGTGGATTCTTGATAATAACTGCTGAGGTCAATCTCCGGATGGTCTGCCGCAAAGCGTTTCAGGTCAAATGTTTTACGTGACTGCTGCTTCCATGTAACTGAGTAGCCGCCGCAGGCGCCTGATTCCGCATTGCCAAGGCTTTGCTGTATGGACTGCTTGCACTGTTCCAACTCCTGCTTATATGTTTTAACAAGGTCCTTTGTAGCAAAATATTTCTGAATAAGATCCCCGCATCCGAACAGATCAAGCGGCACGTCCTGCGCTCCTCCGCCCGGGAAAATCTGTTTTAAGGTCTCGTCTGTCGGCGGAAGCCCATCTACCGGCGGCGGGACATCCGGAAGAACGTAGGTATCCCAGAAATCTTTCTCGGCTTTCATCAGCGCGTCGATCTCGGCCTGATCGCGTTCAATCGTGAACCACTTGAAGCCCTGGTTCAGAATGATAACTGCCAGATACCACCGATCCCATCCGGTCACGGCAAGGTAGTGGACACACTGGACGTAATAGTTTTCCGGATATTCGCCGTTCTTGAATTTCTTCAGGTTCATGAGGCTGGTCGTCTTACATTCGAGGCCGGTGCGCTCCCCTACAACCGCCCGGTCGATATTCGCATGGGCGAACGGATAGTCGGAAGAATGGAACATTGACGTGTGCCGGTGCACACGCTTTCCCGTTGCTTCCATGAACCGGTCGGCCACGTACTGTTCCAGATCCCGGCCCTGCCGCATCGCTTCATTATCCGGCTTGTCCGGAAGCCGGCCGGTCTTATCCGCCCAGAGCATATAGGGTGTGACATAGTGGTTCATCCCGACAATGGCCGCCGCGTCGCTGCCGCCGATTGACTTCCGGCGCTCCGCCAGCCATTCCTCATGTGTCAGCTTGCCCATGGATTAACCGCCTCCTGTTCATCATCCCGTTCAACCGGTACCCAGTTGCCGGAATAAAACCACTCCAAAAAGGTCTGGCAAAATTCGTCATGGTCTCTCTGATCTGCAGGCATTACAGACAGGCGAATGCCGCAGCGCTCCATGGCATAGGCCAGGGCATTTTCGGCTTTTATGCATTTGCCCTGCTCCGGCCCGATACCTTTGTATCCTGCAATCATCCCGGCCGCCTCTCTTTCTCCGGTCTAAGCACGTTTAGCAGCACTGCGACAATGCGCGAATCGTCAATACGTGCATATTGCATTGCCAAAGCCATTCTCCGCAGCGGAATAGATGGGGCCTTGACATCCGCCGCTTTTTCGTCTACACTGAAATGGTGATTTGGACTGTCATCCTTTTCGGGATGATCTCCTGTTGGACCGCTTTCGGTGTTCTCAGCGCCGGGAGCGGCTTTTTTTGTGGCTTCGCAAAGAGCTTCATTAAGGGAATTCATGGCAACGTTATAGCGCCTTTTGCCGCAGATCCCCATGTCACGGAGCGCACAGACATAGCCAAACGCCCTGTGGTACTCCCGGCTGATCTCCTGCGGTGACGTCATAGCGGCAATAGCCTGTGCACGGGTAAGTATTTCGTTTCCCGCTCTTTCAAGCATTTCCTGCTGTTTCATGTGCTGTTTCATTCCTTTCGTTGAGTTCCCGGTCATTCCGGGCAATTTCAAAGGTCCCTTCCGCCAACCGGGCCTGTCCGACCGCTTCGGCCACCAATTCCGCTATGTACCCGATATCCTGGCCGCGCAGGTCAATTGATCCGTCCCGGTCTTCCATGCGGTATTTCCGGATGACATACCGGACCGCCGCATTGTATTCTTCTTCTGTCAGCTTTACGGTTTTCTGCCTTACCATGGAGCGCAGAAGGACGGCGGCAAAAGATTCACGGCTCCGCATGCTTGTCCCTCCCCAGCAGCCAGTCCACACTCACATTCAGGATGTCGGCCAGCGCGGCAAGTTCCCTGTCCGTTGCAGAGCGGGTCTGCCCTTCCAGCTTTGACAGGCCGGATGCGTTCAGGTCAATCCCGGCAACCTGCAGTTTCGCCAGCAGTTCTTTCTGCTTCATGTACTGGTTCCTGCGGACCATCCCGACGCGGGCGCCGCAGAGATTCCGGGTACCCAGGGGCCGTTTACGGATTCTCATGAGGTTTCACTTCTTTCCTTTTTCATCGCTGTAATCGCCGGTCTTTGGATTTCGAAATACCGTATTCGGCGTTTCACAATCTT
>DHNW01000020.1:13087-13552 GCA_002407675.1 Ruminococcaceae bacterium UBA5406 | reverse complement strand
ATGAACTATACCGGCTCCCGTTCATATAAGGACGGTACGATGATTTACAAGCCGGAATCCGAGTGGATACGGTGCGAGGCAACCCACGAGGCAATCGTCACCCCGGAAGAATGGGAGGCCGTGCAAAAGATCAATCAGGCTGCGAAGCGCCGCGTTGAGAATAACCGAAAGCCGACCCGAAGCCTTTTCTCCGGCAAGCTGGTCTGCGCAGACTGCAAAGGTCCCCTTGGCGCAAGTACAGAAACACACCGCCGTAAAAACGGCAGCGTAAAACGCTATGTTTCCTACTGCTGTGAGAGATATATCCAGTCGGGCCGGAGTATTTGTTCCTGGCACCGTATCTATGAAATGACGCTGGCGCAGATCGTTATGGCTGAAATCAAAGCGGACGCCGAGGCCGTCACTCTGGATGAGGCCGGTGTGTTGGAGAAACTCAAAAGCCGGATGGCACAGTATGACGAACAG
>DHNW01000020.1:11380-12758 GCA_002407675.1 Ruminococcaceae bacterium UBA5406 | reverse complement strand
AGTTAAAAAATCCGATCAGGATGCCGCCGACATTCAGAGTTGGGCGGCAATGATACGCAAATATCTGAACTTAAAGGAACTTGACCGGGAAACCATCGACGAACTGATAGACCACATTGAAATCGGCGAACGCACCGTTGTTGACGGAAAGCGCAGGCAGGATGTAAAAGTGTTCTATCGTTTTGTCGGGCAGGTCAACCGGGAACTTGATATGCAATGAAAATAGGCCGTCTTACAGGTTTTGAGAGTCTTTTAGCACGACGTTCCCCAATAACGTACGCTCTTCATGATGTTCCGGAACGGAGTAAAATCATCATCGTCTCTGGCGCTGTCCACGCCGTCGTTGACGGCAATCAGCCGAACGTTCTTCTGCCGCAGAATTTCCATGATCTGACCGACTTTGAGATAATCGCGCCCCAACCGGCTCATGTCTTTCACAATGACAGCTTCCACATGTCCGGCCTCGACTTCCTCCATCATAGCCGTAAACCCCGGTCGGTCAAATCGGGTTCCAGAAATGCCGTCGTCGGTAAAATGGGTCGGGCGCGGAAAGCCGTTTTTTCGGGCATATTCCTCCAGCATCTGCTTCTGGTGGGATATGCTGTTGCTTTCGCCCTGTAACTCGTCATCACGGGATAATCGTTCATATAGCGGAGTAATTTTACCGTTTCCCATGTTTGCGCCCTCCTGTATGTAAAATGCTCTAAGCGGTCTCATCAACCATGACAAAAATCATGATAAATAAGCCTCTTAGAGCATATAACACCAAAGACGACTGGACCTTCTATAATCAGGCGGATGATTACTCGTTTGCCTCCGATGCCACTTCGTATGCGGACTGGACTAAGGCAACGGGGTATCTGGACGATACGCTTGTATGGGGTCTTGAACTGTAAGAAAAAAAGTAAGATCAGGGAAGATTGACTGCGCCATGCCTCTTTCAGAGGCATGGCGCTCAGATTATAGACAAAGCAACGTTTGGGACTAGAGCGATTTTGACAAATGAGCTCACAGTGGTAAAACCATCTTGTGGAGATGATTAGCGTGATGGGACAAGAAGTACGGGAGCGGATTATAGAAGCCCGTATGCGAGGAATGACAGTGGTGGAGTTATCAAAATGCTTCGTCCTGTTTTTAAGGTGAAAATTTCATTTGAATTTCAGTTTCCGGTATACACCGTATCGGGATTTTAAGAACCTGGGCGGTATTGATTTCGCTTGTCATGCCGGGCGAAACGGTTTTGCCGAACACCCAGAGCTCATCGCACCGTCTCAGCAATTCGATACCAATCTGAAGGCCGCGCTGGCGCTGTTCCGGAATGTTGTCATCCAGGTATCGGGTAAAAATAGTGTGCGGAGCCAGGGGAATAACGCCCTGA
>DHNW01000020.1:1819-11272 GCA_002407675.1 Ruminococcaceae bacterium UBA5406 | reverse complement strand
GCAGCGCATACACGCAGTATTCGTCTGCCTTCCGGATGTTGTCCTGAATATCCCCGTGAAGCGGAGAACAGATATAGACAAGTTTCAAAATTTCACCTTCCATTTGATATAAAATGAGGCAGCCGGTGAAAATTACGGCTGCCTGATATCACACTAACCACAGTACACAATTCTTGCTTTTATTGGTGTGTCGAAAAATACATAGCCATTATAGCGCCAATTTTTGCCCCATGCAGCATCTGCCTCCGATTGAGAAGATTTTCCATGCACATAAATGGTCTGGTTTGATTCCCATTCACAAAAGGCACCATTTCCAACTGATGTTACTGATGCAGGAATTGTTATGGAAGATATGGATGTACACTGACGGAAAGCACTTTCTTTAATTTCTGTAACTGAATTTGGTATTTTGATTGAAGTCAATGCGTGGCAACATTCGAAAGCCCTTTCTTCAATTTTCGTTACAGAGTTCGGTATGTTTATAGAAGACAAAGAGTTGCAACCCTCAAATGCGGCCCTTCCAATATATTTAACTGTATTGGGGACTCTTATTGAAGTTATTGAATCACAATCACAAAAAGCACTGTTCTCAATGTATTTGACTGAACTGGGAATGGTTACTGTTTTAACATTATGATTTGAGTAAAAAATACCGTCGTACCATGGATCGTTGTCATCTATTGATGAATGCAGTGCAACAACTTTTTCCCCTTTTATTACTGAAGGTATTACCACATTTTGAATCTCGGCTGTTGAACTGTAGCCTACAATTTCACATCCATCTTTTATAAAAGACCAGCCAGAACCAGAATAATGATCTCTAATGGTAAATAAATTATCAATATCTATTTTTGAAAATTCTACTGTAAGCGTTATATCGTTATAAAGGAGTAAGAGGCGTGATGCCTCCTTGCTTCCATCCGACCATTGCTTAAATTCGTATCCGTCATCGGGTTTGGCGTCTATCCACGCGAATCCGGTTGAATACGTTCCGCCGCCGGAAACAGATCCGCCAGGACCAGCTTTCAAATTAACATGGTATAGTTTCGGTTTAACCGTAACACTGCATTCAGCACTGAATCCGCCATCCTCCGTTGTGGCAGTAACCGTACAAGAACCCGTGCTGATTGCGTAAACTGTTCCGCTGCTGGAAACAGAGGCAACCGACGAATCAGAAGAAGACCAGATCATGTTTTGGTTGGTTGCATTGGAAGGAGAAACAGCTGCTTCCAATAAACGGGATTGTCCCTCATTTAATACCAAACTAGGTGGATTCAAGGTAATTCCGGTTACGGGAGCAGCTACCGTTACCCGGCATGAAGCCTGAAACCTCCCGTCTTCTGTCGTTGCGGTAACCGTACAGGAGCCGCTCCCATTTGCATTGACTGTTCCGCTGCTGGAAACAGAGGCAACCGACGAATCAGAAGAAACCCAGGAGATATTCTTATCTGTTGCGTCAGGCGGAGAAATCGTAGCCCGCAGGGCATAAGATTTACCCTTAATTAATGTCAGATTGGATAAGTCTAATGATATTCCGGTAACCGGAATGGCTACCGTTACCTTGCAGGACGCGATATGCATTCCATTCTTCGACGTTGCGGAGATAACTGCCGTCCCGGCATTAACCGCCGAAATATTCCCGCTCTGGTCAACCGTGCAAACGGAAGAATTGGAAGACGCCCATAAGACCTCCTGCTGTGCTGCTCCGGAGGGATAGATGGAGGCGGTTAATTTGTCCGCCGTGCCTTTCGCCATATGCAGTTCGGTTTTATCCAGTGAAATGCCGGAAACTGGAATTGTGACGGTAACCGCACATTCGGCGAAGTATCCACCTTCCTGGGTCATGACGGAAACAACAGCCTGTCCGGCCCCCGCGGCGGTTATTTTTCCGGAACTGCTTACTGTGCAGACGGAAGTATTCGAGGATACCCAGGATACGTTTTTGTTGCTGGCGTCGTCTGGGCTGACCGCTGCGTTCAGTTGTTCCGACGCGCCCTGTATCATGGACACGGAGGATTTATCCAGTGATATCCCATTGACGGGGCTTACGACGGTTACGCCGCACCGGGCTGTCTGCCCACTGCCGGAGAACACCATCACCGCAGCTTCTCCGGGATTCATGCCGGTGACGGCGCCGGTCTGCGTAACCGTACAGATATTTTCATTTGTGCTGACCCATGAAAGGCTCCGGTCTTCCGCATCATCCGGCAGAATGGACGCATTCAGCACATCCGTGTCCCCTTTGTTCAGAGTAATAGAAGTGTTTTCCAACTTGACTCCGGATACTTTTGTCCCTCCGGAATCTCCGCCGGTGCTGCCTTCATTTTCGATCTCGCCCTGCTTCGAATAGCCTGATTTTACTTCTATGGAAGTTACCATTGGAGGAAGCGCAGACCAGCCGAAGGATAACGGTACCGTCAGCGTATAATGGGCGGTTCCGGAAAACTGCGGATTGCTGTCCGTATCAGCCGGAGCAAGGGAACTGTTTTTAATGTTTACGGTAAAATCGGATATTTTATAAACCAATTTCCCGTCTGACGTTTTCACGCCGCCTGCCGTGCCGAGTGTCCGGTCAACTTTTGAAAGAATATCGCCGGACGTTACATTTCCCGTCCAGGTGCTGGTGTTTTCCAGTTTGTATCCGCCGGCATACCCTTCCCGGAATCCGCCGTACAAACGGGGGGAATTGTCCGAGCAGACTTCCGTCATGGCAGCCTGCACCGCGTCACGGCTTTTCTGCGCAATACTTGTCAGCCGGGATTGTTCAAACAGCGACGTTCCGAACATCAGGCCCACAATGAGAATAACGGGAGCCCAGATAATCATGCTGCCCCGTTTATTATGCAGTAAATCAATCATCCTTCCAATACACCTCCGACTGTCCGGTTGCATGTCCGCGGAGCGTAACCGGAAAAGAGCCCATTCCGCCGAACAGGCCGATGTTTTCCGTCAGGGAACAGGTGACGTCAATTCCCTGATTCAGCTGGACTTTCCCCGTTTTTGACCAGACAATCTGCGGGGAAATGTGCATTGTCTGGTTTAATTTCTTTTCTTTTTCCGTGGTTTCGTCTCCGACACGCCCGGAAATTTCCGCTACCCGGCAAAGTTCCGCTGCATAAGTATTCAGCTGCTGCCCTTCCTTAAAAACCGGATATGTTTTTAAAACAAAAGCGAATATGAACATACCAATCATCAGCAGGACACAGGCGGTAATCATCATTTCGCCGCGTTTGGATTTTATAAGATGCACAAAATACCGCCTCTCTTAAAACAAGTTAGCAGAAGACTCAAAGACCTGGACAAGCATAACGTAGACGTACATGGCAATAAAACAGATCATCATCAAGTAAGAATATTTTTTCATTTCTCCCGGCCGTTTTCTTGCCTGCTTTTCCAGATTTTGAATCTCGTAATTCTGGTAATCATGGGACAGCATAGAAAAATACATAGATTCATCGTTTCCGCGCAGAACTTCCACAAGCCCGCGCACGACCTGGCTGAGCATTGCGCTCCCGACCCGCCCTTCCATCCGGATGAGCGCCTGTTCCTGTGAGCCGGATTTCATATCGGCGATAACCGTATCCAGTTCACTTCGAAAAACAGGCCCTGCGCTTTCCCGGTACCCTTCCAGAATAGACAGCACGTCATGGCTTGACTCCAATTCCCGTGCAGCGGTGGAAACAAACCGCGGAAGTTCCTCTTCAATTTGAGACCGCTTTTGAGACACAATTTTTTCCGCTGATTTCATCCCGTCCATAAACCCGCTGATCGCCCATAGAACAACAACCGGAATGGCAATGGGAACAAAAAAGGAAAAAGGGATAATCAGCAGAAGCCTGAAAATCGCTTTTACAATATTACGCGCATAGTAAATTTCCGGAGAAAGCGGAATATCCGCATATTTCAGTGTGGCTGCAAGCGTCCTGCGTTTATATGCGTCCAAGTGAATATGCTTTGCCAGTTTTTCCGACAGCCGGATTACAACAGCATCACGCCATTTAACTTTTTTCTTCCGGGTCAGGTTCAAGACTGCTTTTGTGCCGGCAAGGGTTGGCATATGGAATAATTCGCTGAAAAGCAGGTAAATCCCTGCGGCAAGAAAGAAAAATAGTGGATATTATTAATGTTCTCCTTCACCGCAAAAATGATATTATCACTGCGCAGGTAAGAAGCGGTTATCATGCTGAGCGCGGTTTCCAGTTCTTCATTTAGCTTTTTGCGGAACGATACCGCAAAAAAGAGGATATACAGCCAGGGAAGCAATGAAAAACCGATTGACAGAACCGGCAGAAGAAAATAATTTTGCAGGAGGACCGCACACCCGGCCCCTGCAAAAAAGAGAAAAACCGAAGCCATAGAATACATCCGGAGCCGTTCTGTCCGGTGGGTTAATTTTAAAACGGATTCTATTTCCCGCATTGCTGCCCGGAGGCCGCCTGAACGTCTTTTCTTTTTGCTGCGCCGGATTTGCTTCTTCATGCTGGTTTTTCTTCCGGACAGTTTCAGGATCCATACGGAAAGGTCCTGCCACCCGCGGATAAAGTCAGCCGGGCGGATGTGAAACAGCGCAAGAATACCGGCAGACAGCAGCAGGAATGCGCCAAAACAAAGAATTTTCAAAATTCATTCCTCCTTTTCACTGTTTTAGGAAAGATTGAAGCAGGGATTCCGGGATGCCTTTCCGGCGCAGCCTTTGCTGGAGCTTTTCCGATATGACGCCGCACTTCACGAACTGCCCATGGACTACGGTCTTTCCGTTGGTCTCTTCGTTGCTGCGTACCTGATACTGCCACAGTGGAATAACATCTGGTTTTCCGTCTTTTAACCGGCATTCGCAGATTTCCGTGACGCGCCGGACACCATCAGCCATTTTTTCAGAATAAAACAGGATAGGAAAGGCTTTCACAGCCATGGAATACAACGTTTTATCACTTAAATTACCGCTCCGCAGAGAAGCCAGCTGTACCAGCCTGTCCGGAATTGTTTCCGCACAGTCCGTGTGGGTTGTACCGATAACAGGGTGTCCGGTCAGCGCGGCTTCAATTGTTTCAAATGCTTCCGAACCTTTTACTTCGGCCATACAGATATAATCCGGATTCATCGTCATTCCGTGTTCCAGCAGCGTCTGCTGAGTAATAGCCAGCTTTGGGTCATCTGCTTCCTTTGTGATCGTATGAACAACACTGTTGATGATTTTCTGGTTTTCGCCGCGTTTAACAAGATCCATTTCCCGTGTCCCGTTTTCAATTGTGTACAGCTTTTTGTCGTTTGGAACAGCAAGGGACATAATGATATCCATCAAGGTGGTTTTTCCGGAGTCGGTTTCCCCGGCAAGCATCATTGACAGGCCGTACCGGTAACAATAGACCAAAAAATCCATCATTTCTGAAGTCAGGGTGCCAAAGCGGATCAGGTCGTCCCGTGTCAGATTATTCGGGTTGATAAACCGAATACTGGCTGCGATTCCCACGTCGTCGTCAAGCGTTCCGCCTCCGCCGTTGACTGTGATGCGGATATTTTTCCTTAAATGCCCTCTCACAAGCGGCTTGGAATTATCCATAGAGATGTTTGACTGATGCAGCAGGCGCGTCATGACGTCCTTTGCGTGGGCCGGGGAAAAGAACTGACCTTTCGCCCGTTCCATCCGGCCGCCGGCAAATTTTACCCAGACGCAGTCCCATGAATTGATTTCAATCCCTTCAACGACAGGATCTTTGATTTCACCGTTCAAATAGGGAGTCAGAAAGGAGAACTCCGCCATTTCAGTATACAATCGGTTCACCGTTTCTTCTTCAGACATTCCGCCTACACCCAGGCTGTTTTCCTTCAGGTACTGCCGGATATAGGATTTCATCTGCTTTTCATCGGGACTTTTGTCCTCGATCATGAGCATTTTATAATGTTCGGAGAAATAGGTTTGGACTTTCTCGAGCAACTTCGGAAAATCCATGCTTCCTTTCTGGCTGAGAAATAAATCTGCATTATTTCGCACTGGTAATCGTCTCCCTGATTATAGTATTCAAATTGGAATCGTATTTTTTGCCATCCCGCCCGGTTACGGGTTCAAGCAGGCGGGATTCATTGTACTGTGCCTCCAGTTCGGGCAGATATGGAAGGATATATGCTTTTCCGCCGAACACATTTTGATAGGTATCCACATCCTGAGACGGTGTGACACGGTTGAGAATGTTGATCTGATTTTCATAATGGAACCGTGTTTCCTGAAGATAGGGGCGCTGCGATTCAATGTAGAGCAGACTTTTCAGTCCGCAGTTTACAACGCGCAGGACAGTATCCGAAACTTCCAGGGCAACCGCCGTCAGGACGTTTGACAGCAGATGGTGGGAACAGTCGATAACCACATAATCGGCAGCGTCCCGCAAAAGGTGAATCAGTTCTTTGGCGCGCTCTGGACCGTAATCCGCATATGTATTCTCGTTTTCCCCGCGCAGATACCCGAGGATGCTGAACGATCGTTTCAGCGGAATGAAATGCTGAAATACGTCAACTTCTGTCAGGGTAGGCAGCGCAAGGAGGTGGCCAAGAGAAGAATTCGTGTCCGCGGGGGAAATCAGCAGGGGAACCATCGGTGTTTCATTGTCGCACAGGACAAGCACCACGTTCTTCTTGCTTTTTGCAAGTTTCCAGGACAGTTTAATGCCCGTGAGTGTTTTACCGCCACTGGGACTGCCCCAAACCGCAATGACTTTACCCTCCATTTGCTGTGGAACCTCCTGCCTGAGTGGTTTCTCCCTGCTGAGCGCCGGTTCCCGAGAAATAACTGTCCTGCTCGTCCAGGTACTTTTCGGCATTTTCTTCCGTTCCCCGGTAAACAAGGGAAGCGTAGAGTTCCCCCTGTGTCTGGTAATCGACAAGGAGTTTCGCCTGTTCGGAATTGACAAGGAGCGTCAAAGTAGCCGGAATCTTCTTGTCCTTGTCGGAATCACTGTCCTTGTCTGTTTTTTTGCTCTTGACTGTGTCCATATCGTCGCCCTGTGAATTTGTTGCAGCAAGCAGTTTGACATAGCGCAGTTCAGGAGACGTAAATGTTTTCTTTTCATTTCCGTAACTGCCGACAATAAGGGAAACAATATCGCCGGACTGCAGCTTCCCGGACAAGCCGGCTGCAAATGATTTGATAGGAATGGAAATCGCCTGCTTGTTCCCATCCAGACTGGATAAATAGGAGTCACTTGCTTTGACTGTTACTTTTGTACTCAGAATATAATCTCCGGGCTGCAATTCCGCGCTGGCATATTTGCCGACAACGTCCTTTTTATCCTTTAGGACGTTGCTAGGCAGATTATATCCTCCAACGCTGACTTGCTGAACCATGTCACTGGTAATTGCCATCCCTTCCGGAATGGTTTTTTCGGCGCGGACGATGCTGACTCTTTTCCCTGCCGCAATATTTTGCTTTGGCACTACATAAAAACAAAGAAAAGCAGCCATGAGGATAGCCGCCAAAGATAAGAGCGTCCTTTTACGAAGTATTTTCATGAGTTTTGTCACCTCTTGAATTCAAGTAAGAATGCAAAAAGGCACCCTGCCGCAAAGTAAGGCGCCATTGCATTCATCTTATGTCTTTTACCTTTTGTCCATTGAAACAAATAGACTGGAATTAACACTAAAAAACTGAAAAAAGCACCGACAGCCACGCCACAAGGACCCAGAATCCATCCGCATGCCGCCATGAGTTTAATGTCCCCGCCGCCGACGCCCGATTGCCTAACTGTGTTGTCCCTGCCCCGATTTTTCTCAATATCGGACGTGCGTCCAGCGCCGTTAGCTTCCGGATTTCCTGCACATTTTGGCGTTTTCGGTGTACCCGGTTTTTCCTCAACACTAGTTGTAAACAAAAGACCCAGCAAATAAAGCGGCAGGGAAACTGTAAACAAACCAGGAAGCGCCTGCCGGAAATCAATTAGGATTAAGCCGTCCAAAAGCAGGGCCAGTGGGATTTCATCTGGTATCTCCTGTGTCTTCGCGTCGATATATCCGGCTGCAATAAGGAACTGAGCAAAAATACATCCTTTGACAGCAAGATAAAAATTGTCAGTGATGTGACACAGAATAACACAAACTGGAACCGTGACAGCTGCCGTAGCCGGGTATCGTTTTGGCCGGTAAAGCCGGTTCAGTATAAAATCATTGATCCATCCGGTCAATAGCACGGCAGGGAAAAGAATCATTACTCGAACATCCCGTCAATGTTGTCCGTGATCTTTGGAAGAAGATCGACGTTGAACAAATGCTTCATTGCTTCCAGAAGGATAAGAGCAATGACTATACTGATAATGACACCGAGTATACCATCCATAAGGCTGCCTCGGTTATTGTCCAAGACACCGCCAGGCGTGTATGCCTGTTCAGTACGGATTCGAAACTGTATCAGTCTTGTGCAGCAATTTGATTTTGCCTTAGAAAATGCGTTGTTGACGGCTTTCATTTTTCTTGACATTGATTCATACCTCCGTAATTTTATGATTTATGATTTTGGAAACTCTTCACTTTTTTCCTATCACCCCTTTCAATAGAATGCCTGTTTATTTTCCTGCTGCAGCTTTAGCTTCTCGGTAACAATCCGGACCAATAAAAAGCGTTTTTCCGATTTCGGAAACCGGATAGGGCCTCCGAATATCAGAAAGAGATACCGATATCAGCAGAGCATTTGCATAGATTTCAAAGCGTTCAATTTGCCCGCAAGTAATTTCACCCCCTTCCAGCACGGCGCAGGTTTCTTCCGGTTCAGCGGGCAGCGTCCGGAGAATATCCAGAGCATCCTGATAATTGGATGGGTCTTTCAAACCGGACGTGCGTCCAGTGTCGTTAGCTTCTGGCTTTCCTGTACGTTCGGGTGTTCCCGGTGTACCCGGGTCTTCCTTAAAACCGGACGTGCGTCCAGCATCGCTTTCATCCGGCTTTCCTGTACGTTCGGGTGTTCCCGGTGTACCAGGGTCTTCCTTAAAACCGGACGTGCGTCCAATGTCACTTTCACCTGAATTTTTTTCACATTCGGGCGTTTCCGGTGTACCCGGTTTTTCCTTAAAACCGGACGTGCGTCCAGTGTCGCTAGCTTCCGGATTTCCTGCACATTCGGGCGTTTCCGGTGTACCCGGGTTTTTCTCAAAACCGGACGTGCGTCCAGTGTCGTTAGCTTCTGGCTTTCCTGTACGTTCGGGTGTTCCCGGTGTACCCGGGTCTTCCTTAGAACCGGACGTGCGTCCAGCATCGCCTTCATCCGGATTTCCTGTACATTCGGGCGTTTCCGGTGTACCCGGGTTTTTCTCAAAACCGGACGTGCGTCCAGCATCGCTTTCACCTGGATTTCCTGCACATTCGGGCGTTTCCGGCGTACCCGGTTTTTCCTTAAAACCGGACGTGCGTCCAGCATCGCCTTCATCCGGATTTCCTGTACATTCGGGCGTTTCCGGTGTACCCGGGTCTTCCTTA
>DHNW01000020.1:0-1752 GCA_002407675.1 Ruminococcaceae bacterium UBA5406 | reverse complement strand
TTCCTTAAAACCGGACGTGCGTCCAGCATCGCCTTCATCCGGATTTCCTGTACATTCGGGCGTTTCCGGTGTACCCGGGTCTTTCTCAAAACCGGACGTGCGTCCAGTGTCGCTTGCTCCCTCGTTGACAGTTGATGCGGATACTTTTTTCGGTGTGGTCCGGGCAATTTTATATGCCCGTTCAATACTCATGGAACCGTCTCGAACCTGCTTCAGTTTTCGCTTTGGCAGGTTCTCTGTGATAGTTTTATATTTATGGATTTGATGAACAGACAACCCTAACAGCTTTGAAATCCCTTGTTGTACTGTCCCGGAGTATTCTCCACTTGTGATCATTTTCCGGATTTGTCGTTCCGCTTCTGTATAGAACCGCAGCTTTTCTCCCGCACTGTATTCCCTGACTTCCAGATTTGCCGCGTGCAGCATCAACTGGGAAGCATTTTCCGACATGTGCTTATGTACAATGGCTGGAATCATCGTCCAATGTAAATATTGGGTAATTGCTTTATATCGTCTTTCGCCTGCTATAATGCAGTATTTTTCTTCCGAAACTTGATTGAGTACAAGAGGGCTGATAAGACCATGAACCTGTATACTGGCTGCCATTTCCCGGATTTGATCGTCGGAATCGTTTTCCGCGTAAGGATTGTACGGAGAAGGGACAATATATTTTGCCGGAATCTCCTGGTATTTTGCGATTGCAGGGGAAACTTTCGGTTCTGTTACTTGAACCGAAGGAGCAGTGTTGGAATGACTTTGAGAAGCGGAACCCGGCTCTTTCGGATTCTTCGCACTGCCAGCCTTCTGTCTCCATTTTCCAGCCTCGGGCAGATCTATTCCGGATGCCAGTTTGTTCTCACAAATAACGGCCAGTTTCAATTCCACAGATTCACAGGGAGATTGTTTCTCAATTTCAAGAAAATCCTCATACGCTTCCCGGTATAGTTTTCCAGAAGTTTCCTTGTCTTTTTTCATTCCAATGCCATACTCGCACATTTTTGCAAGTTCATAGCTGGCAAACGGGCTCCCGGCCTTGGAAGCATGAGAATACCACAGCCCCGCCTGAAACGGGTTTGCCGGTACATTCATTCCGCCGCCATACATCTTTCCCAGTGCATACTCGGCATGGGTATTACCTTCACTGGCGGCATCTAAATACCATTGCAAAAATTCCGTTCCATCAGTGGGCTTATCCGCGGAAGAGTTATGATTCCATAACGTATCCTCCTGATACCATGCCAGCGCCTGTTTTTCGCCTGGGTACTGTTTCCATTCCGCAGGTTCGTCATCATATGGATTTTTGGGCTTGATTTCCTGTTTAGGCCCTTCCATTTCCGGCTTTTTTTCCGCTGATGCTGTTTTCTGTTTTCCAAAAAACACGAGACAGTTCCTCCTTTACTGCATAAAAAAAGTGGGATGTTTATTCCCGCTTATCTAGTTAGCCAATGGCCAGCACATCCGGATTCCGCTGGAATCTTCCGCAAGCCGTCCCCCATGCGGGGCATTTTTTTCTCCCGGTTGTCCTGCCGCAGCGGTCTTTTCCCCAGCTCAGGCATTCCCGGCATGAGCAGCCGCGGGTATATCCGTAGCACCGGCACATTTCTTCATTCGCATTCACGTCGTATTCCCCCTTTCGCCGCACAGGAATTTCCGGTAACTGTGCAGCAGTTTGTTTTCAATTTGCCTGGTGGCTTTCGGCGTCCGGGGCAGCACGATATACTGCCGGTACTTGTTGCGCGGATACCGCACGGT
>DHNW01000006.1 GCA_002407675.1 Ruminococcaceae bacterium UBA5406 | reverse complement strand
CACACTTTAGGTGTTTGACCTCTGCACTTCTATGATATCCCTCCAATATATGTTATATATTCATAAATTATATTATAATTTTATAAATATCAAAAATTTTTTATGATATAATCAAAAACATCTTAATATATAATGGAGGTAAAATTATGAAAAGGCTACTAAGCGGTATTTGTTCTATTTTAATCACCCTAAGCATATTTTCAGGATGCTCTGGCAACGGGGCAAAAAGCTCGCAGTCCGGTTCGTCAGCGAAAACGACGATTACATTAATGCAGAGCAAGACCGAAATACAAAGTGATATGCAAAAAGTAGTAGACGGCTATAATGCTTCCCAGCAAAATACGACCGTAAAATTGCTGGGTACTTCCGGAGATAATTATACTACTGTTTTGCAGTCGCAATTTTCTGCTAAACCTGAGAAAGCCCCGACTATCTTTACCGCTTCCGGTTTGAGAGCGTCAAGCTTCGAGCCTTATATGGCATCACTTGATGACACGAAATCTGCAAAGCTCATTATGAAGAGCTTTCAAAATGAAGTAACTGTAAACGGAAAGATTTCAGGCATACCGATGGCAGTTGAAGGATACGGCCTTATTTATAATAAAGACTTGTTTAAAAAAGCCGGTGTGGATGCTTCATCAATCAAGTCGGTCGATGGACTTGTCGATGCGTGTAAAAAACTTCAAAAAGTTAACGGTGTCACACATGCGATAGCCATGGCAAAAGAAAACTATTTTGCTTTTATTCACCCGTTTAACTGGGGCCTTGCGGTTTCAAACGATTATTCTAACCAGATAAAACAGCTTGAAAGAGGCAAAATTTCGTTCAGCAATATACCGACGGTGAGTCAGTTTATGAAAGACCTGGATAAGATCCTTCCGTATACAAATCAGGCGCTTGACTCTTACGATGACCAAATATCCGGTTTTGCAGGCGGAAAATATGCCATGATACACCAAGGCGACTGGGCGCAAAGCATGCTGGATCAAGATAAAATATCGTTCGACTACGGAATGATAGCGTTCCCTACGGGCGGCAATACTAAATTATCTGTTGATATATCGGATGCATGGCGCGTTAACAAATATGCGACCGCAGACCAGCAGAAAGCGGCAAAAGATTTCCTTGACTGGCTGCTTACAAGTGATAAAGGGCAAACATACTGCGCTGATACTTTCCAGTTTATTTCTTCACTAAAAGGCATGAAGTCATCTTCTTCAAAATTAGGTGAAATAGTTTCAAATGCCGTTCAAAGCAGTAATACAGTACCGTGGGTGTTTAATACGTCCAGTTTTCCAAATGGTATTGATGTTGACGGCGCAAGCCTTATGCAAAAATATTATGCAAAAGTTATAAACAGCGATGAGTTTATGGACCAGCTTACTCAGACATGGCGGAATGACGCAACAAAATAATAAAATTTAAGGATGGAACGGCGTAAAAACCTTCCTCTGGAAAACTTTTACGCCATTTATATTGTGAAAAGAGGCGACGCTGTTATGAAGCCGCATGCGCTGCATAAAAATCTATATTTTTGGCTTTTTTTGATTCCTGCACTGTTCTTTTTTATAAATGTGGTAATTATACCGTTTATTTTAGGTATAGTCTATTCTTTTACTAATTGGAACGGTTTTCAGTTTCTAAATTCAAAATTTATAGGCACGTATAATTATAAACAGGCCTTTTCTGATAAAGCGTTCTTATCTTCTATGGGGCTGACATTTGAGTACGCGATAATAACAGTAATACTTGTTAATATTATAGGATTTTTTCTTGCATTGCTTGTAACTCGGAAATTCAAATCAAGTCATGCGCTTCGCGCAGTTTTTTTTATGCCTAACCTTATAGGCGGTTTGCTTTTAGGTTTTATATGGCAATTCATATTTTCAAAGTTCATGGTTTTTATAGGGCAATCTCTTAAAATCAGCAGCTTATCGTTCAACTGGCTTAACGAACCAAACTCGGCGTTTTGGAGCCTTGTCATAGTGAGCACATGGCAGATGGCGGGGTATGTAATGATAATTTATATAGCAGGGCTGCAAAGCATACCGCGTGATGTTTTGGAAGCGGCGCAGATTGACGGTGCAAACTCTATGCAGCGTTTAAGGCATATCGTATTGCCGCTTATGATGCCCTCGTTTACTGTTAATCTTTTCATCGTCCTTTCAAATGCCTTTAAGCAGTACGACACGAACCTTTCACTAACGAACGGCGGACCTTACGGGACAACGCAGCTACTTGCAATGAACATATACCAGACTGCTTTTAGCCATAATAACTATGCGGTGGCACAGGCGAAGGCCGTAATATTTTTCCTCATTATAATGGTTGTAACGCTTTTGCAGGTCCATTTTACGAGCAAACGGGAGGTAGAAGCATAATGGCTGGCAGAAAAAAAAGAGTGGCATTTACAGTTGTGGGCTGGCTGTTATCTCTTATAGTCCTATTCCCATTTTATATAGTCTTTATAAACTCGTTTAAAGACAGGCAAGAAATATTTACGAATCAACTGACTTTCCCGGCACATTTTAACTTCCAGTATTACTCTCAGGCGATAGATAAAATGCAGTTTGGTACGGCATTTTTTAATTCCGTTGTCATAACGACAATCAGCGTTGTTTTTATTGTGATGTTTTCATCTATGGCGGCTTGGGTTTTGGAACGGAAGAAATCGCGTATCTCCACTGTTATTTTTTACATTATGATTTCTACTATACTTATTCCGTTCCAATCAATAATGATACCTTTAGTCCAGTATATGAGCAGCTGGGAAATGGACAGTATAAATTTTTCTATGATAGACAGCCGTTACGGGCTTATATTTATGAACATAGGGTTCGGGCTGAGCATGGCAGTTTTCCTGTACCATGGATATATAAAAAGCATTCCTGCTGAAATAGAAGAGGCCGCAACTATAGACGGTTGTAATAAGTGGCGGTTGTTTACACATATTGTATTTCCAAACCTTAAACCAATGACTGCGACGGTAGCCATACTTGACGTTATTTCACTATGGAACGACTATCTGCTGCCGTCATTAGTACTGAAAAACCCGGAGCTTAGGACAATTCCTCTTTCGACATTTTACTTCTTCGGGGAATTTAACATACAGTGGAACCTTGCGCTTGCCGGGCTTGTCCTCACAATTATACCGATTGTAATATTCTATGTATTTGCCCAAAAATATATTATAAACGGCGTTATAGCCGGTGCAATTAAATAGTAAATAAAGGAGTTTGCCGGTATTGCATTATATGGAAAATGATAAAAACGGCGCAACAAACGATTGGGAAATATCAAAAGATGATTTTCCACAGAATGATATTGGTGTGGAAGGAACCATATTTTCTCTTGCAAACGGATATTTCGGGCTGCGTGGCAGCCTTGACGAAGAAAACGGTTACAGGGGCGGCTTTATAAACGGATTTTATGAAAACACACCTATCACATACGGGGAGTCTGCTTATGGATATCCCTGTTACAGCCAAACGATGCTTAATGTATTTCATGGAGATATAACACGAATCATCGTGTGCGGCGAAACTTTCCATATGGGAAGTGGGAAGGTGGAAAACTATAAAAGAGTGCTTTCAATGCGTGAAGGCACATTAAAGAGAAACTTTGTATGGACATCGCCTGAAGGCCGTAAAATATGTATATCTATGGAACGTATGGTCCTTTTTTTGCACAAGCATACAGCGGTTTTTCATTTTGAAGTTACGCCGCTTAATTTCAGCGGAAATATAGCTTTTGAATCTGAAATTGAAAGCAGGACGGCAAACCGCCCTGCAGGCTGCGACCCGCGTGTAGGTTCGGGGCTTGAGCAGAATCCGATGAATATTATATCTTATGGCTCAAAGAAAGATTTCGCGTATATAACAGGTAAAACAAAACGCTCAAATCTTGCGTTGTGTTGTGGTATAAGCGGTGGTTTTGATCCGAAGACGTCCGGTACGGCTGAAGCATCTGACTGCGGCGGTAAAGTGATGATAAAATATACGGCGGAAGCGAAATGCGGAGAAAAAATAAAATTCAATAAATTCCTTTGTTATACTGATTCACGGCAGTTTGAAGAAGACAGACTTGTAGATTACACGAAAAGTGAGCTTAATGCCGTGCGTGCATACAGCTTTTATGAACTTAAAAAGGAGCAGAAAGAATTCCTTTTAAAGTACTGGAACGTATGCGACGTTAAAATAGACGGTGACCCAGGTATACAGAAAAGCATACGCTACAGCATGTTTCAGCTTCTGCAGTCATCTGGAACGGACGGGAAAACAAGCGTCGGCGCTAAAGGGCTTACAGGCGAAGGGTATTCAGGGCATTATTTTTGGGATACCGAAATGTACATATTGCCGTTTTTCCTTTACACATTACCTGAGGTCAGCCGTAAACTCCTTGAGTACAGGTACAGCATCCTCGGCAAGGCAAGAGCAAGAGCTAAAGAATTAGGACACAGGAGGGGAGCGCTGTTCCCATGGCGCACGATAAATGGAGATGAGTGTTCCTCGTATTTTCCAGCGGGTACCGCACAGTACCATATAAATGCAGATATAGCACATGCTGTCCGCATTTATGTTGAAGCTACGGGTGATGATAATTTTCTCTGCGAATGCGGGGCTGAGATACTTTTTGAAACAGCACGCTTTTGGGCTGACCTCGGCTTTTTTAATCAGCATAAAGGAGGAAAATTTTGTATAAATGAAGTAACCGGCCCGGATGAGTATAACGCGCTTGTTAACAATAACTGCTATACAAACCTTATGGCGCAGGAAAATATGTACTCCGCCGTAAAAGCGGCAAGCATTATGAAAAAGCGTTGGCCTGAAAAGTATCGTATGCTCTGCAATAAAATTTCATTAACTGAAGATGAAATTAAATTTTGGAGCAAAGCCGCCGATAATATGTACATTCCTTATGACAGCGACCTTAAAATACATTTACAGGACGATGGTTTTCTTGATAAAAAACCGTGGGATTTTAAAAACACACCTAATGATTACCCGCTTCTTCTCCACTATCATCCCCTTGTAATTTACCGTTATAATGTTTGCAAACAGGCTGACATGGTGCTTTCGCTTTTGCTTTTTGGCAGCAGGCTAGATTTTGATCAAAAAAAGAGGGACTACGATTATTATGAAATGTTAACTACGCACGACTCATCACTGTCGTCGTCGATATTCTGCATTATGGCATGCGAGCTTGGGTATAGGGAAAAGGCGTTCAAATATTTTAAGCGAAGCGCAAGAATGGACCTTGACAACTGCAATGGAAATACGGCAGATGGTATACACACGGCTGATATGGCCGGCACATGGCTATGCATAGTGTATGGGTTTGGCGGCATGCGATTGAAGAATGGCGCTTTGCATTTTGCGCCGTTTCTTCCCGACGGGTGGAGCGGTTATAAATTTCATATAACTTTCCGCGGAAGCTCAATAATCATAAATGTAAATAAAAACGGAACCGAATACAGGCTTAATTCGGGAAATCCGGCTGTACTGTATGACGGAAATACAAAAATAATGCTTAAATCACCTGGAGAAACGTTTAAAGCAAACTTTGGTGAAAGGGAGTATGCATGTAAATGATATTGCCGATTAAAGCTATTATTTTTGACCTTGACGGAGTTATAGTTTCGACAGACGAATACCACTACCTTGCGTGGAAAAAGATGGCGTCGGAAGAAGGCATACCGTTTGACCGAAAAATCAATGAGAAATTACGCGGTATAAGCAGAATGCAGAGTCTTGAAATAATACTTAAAAATGCTTCACACAACTATTCGTATGGTGAAAAAAGCGTTCTGGCGGATAGAAAAAACAAATATTACAAGGAACTGATTCAAAATATTACGTCGAAAGACATATTGCCGGGAGCTTTGAACTTTATAAATGAAGCTAAGTCTGTAGAACTTTGTACTGCGGTCGCTTCTTCAAGCAAAAATGCCATAGCTATTTTGCAGAGAATTGGCCTTGAAAATTTTTTTGACACCGTAGTCAGCGGCAGGGATATTAGAAAAAGCAAACCGGACCCTGAAGTCTTTTTGACCGCTGCAAAAAGGCTTGGGATAATACCGGAGAAGTGCTTAGTTGTTGAAGATTCTTATGCCGGTATTGAGGCGGCTAAAAGCGGAAATATGAAAACTTTAGCTGTTGGTTATGCCTCCGGCAGCTCACAAGCAGATTTACGGACAAAGGACCTTGCTTCTTTACCGCTGAATGAAATGATAAAAAAACTTAGCGTGTTATAAAAAATCATAAAGGCTTATCCTTGGAGAAGTCAAGAAGCATGCAGAATGTGAACACGCAAAATCAGCTGGTTAAGCGGCCAGACCTCTGGCGGCCTGACGGTACATAGCGGGAGCAAGACCGCTCGGATTGGCAGTATAGATCCGCTCCCGGTTGTAGTAGGTCATGATGTAACGAAACACGTTTTTTTGATTCCTAGAACTATTTATAGTTGCACAATTTCCAAAATTCAACATATTTTCTATATGTTTTTGATTATATGAAAAGAAGATCGGAATCAGAGCCATTGCCCGACTCCAGCCTTTCTACTGGTTTTGATTTATTTATCGATTGATTTCTTTCTCTATATTCTCTTCAAAATCCATTCTGTATAAATCGTCTTGACTTTCTTTCAACGCACAGTATAATATAGACAGAAAGTCTTGTGAGCGTATGACGCCGGCTTCCGCATTTGCGGTTGTCGGCGCTTTTTTGTTTACACCGTCAAAGGGCGTGCAGCGCCCCTCCTTTCAATAAGCGCCCTGCTTGCGGGGGCAGGGCGCCGATATGCAGCCGTAGGCGTATGCCGGTTCGATTCCGACAGGCTATAATAAAAAGCCGCCCGAATTGCAACGGGCGGCACATATATAAAAGAAGACCAGGAAGGCTTGATGTTCAATACAAAACACTGCAATGATACGAATAATTCACATAGTTTATCATCTATTTTTGAATGGGCTATCCGATAAAGGATTTTTACCATTCGATTTGCCTCCAATATAATTTTTATTCATGTTACATTCAGCATTGTCACAGGTAGTTTCATTACAAGTTTTTACAGGATAGTGCAAATTGCTTGATCTTTTCTGATGATAACGAACACTTACGGAAACATATCGTTTTAAATAGTTGCAATACTTGCCGAGCGTTTTATCAGATACCATATCATTCATCTCCAATATTTATTATATCATTGATTTGTGAACGCATGCTGATAGAATCAGTCATTAGCAACAGATAATATTATTTTTATTTACAACAGGGGAGAGCGACAGTATGAATAAGCGGCAGGCGATCCGGCCGGATTCGGCGACGACTCTCGCCCTCAAAAAGCAGCAGGCTGAAAAGGATATTCAAGAGCTATCCGGGCGCTTGACGAATCCCCGGATGCAGGTCTATAAGCATTCCGTCATTATGGGAAAGCTCGCAGAATCCTACCAAATTCTCGGCGACACGGACATGATGTGCGCGACGTGCCGGGAAATGATCGACATGATAAAGCTCCGGAAAAAAGAGCTGACGGGAATTGACCCAAAACGGTTGAGCGGCGTCAATTACTGGTTTCACCGTTCGCATGTGCTTTTGGCGCCGTATTCTTTTCATCACTTCCTGCTTTGCCTTGAATGGAACGAGGGTGTTTCCATGGATGGCAGCGGAAATCAGAAAGTCAGTCTGGAAGAAAAGTTCTACACGCCGAGGATTTCCGTTCTCGGCGGAATTGTGGATAAGCTGCAGGAGTTTTCAGAGCAGAAAAGGCACGTCCTGACGCTCTCCATGCCGCAGGGCATGGGGAAAACCGAATGCGGCAAGCGTTATATGGCGTGGCAGATCGGGAAGAACCCAGATTTGCCGAACATGATGGTGAACTATGCGGCTTCCATCGCAAAGGACAAATTCTTTACCGGCGTCAACACAATCATCGAAAGCCCGGAGTATCAGGAGATTTTCCCAAACCTCCGTCTGGTCTATTCCAATGCCGATACCTTAACGCTTGACTACCGGGACGACGGGAAGAAGTCTCTCCATTCGGAATCTACGCTCTATTGCGTCGGGTTCGACAGCTCCATTACCGGCTGCACCCGTGCACGGGGAACGCTGTATATCGACGACGTGGTAAAGGATACCGAGGAAAGCAGTTCCCCGGACCGGATGGAGAAAAAGGCAAGCCGCCTGAAGGCCGATATCCTTAAACGTATGCAGGGCGGCTGCAACTTCCTTTTCATCGGGACAATTTTTGCAAACAACGACCCCATGAGCCAGATCATCGACTTTTTCAAGGACAAATACCCGGAGCGCTTGACGGAAATCCGAATCCCGGGCGGCGACGAGGAAACCGGGAAAAGCAATTTTTCCGGATATTACGGTTCGCTGGCCTACACTGACGAAATGTTCCAGCAGGACAAGGCCCTGATGGACCCTTACGATTTTGAAGCCCTTATTATGCAAAATGGACTTGAACGGGAAGGACTTCTTTTCGAGGAAAACTCTCTTCTCTACTTTGGCCTTGATGAACTTCCGCCGGGAGACCCGGATATTGTGGGATTCGCGGCGGATATTGCGTGGGGCGGCGGCGACTTCTTTTCCATGCCGGTCGGGCCGCTTTACGGGCATGACGGGTATGCAGTCGATGTGGTTCACATCAACGCGCCGAAAGAGGTCACATGTCCCTTGGTGGAAGAAAAGATTGTGAAGTATGGCTGTACGCGCGGCTTTATGGAGGCAAACAACGGCGGCGACGAATATTGCGCCCAGGTGGACAAAGACCTTCGGAAGCGTGGATACCGGTGCAATATTACCTGTAAAAAGGCGCCGAACACAAAGAGCAAACTTGACCGTATCCTTGCCTGCCAGGACGAAATCAAAGGCAAAATCAACAGTGAACTTCAGCCTTACGGGATCCGGCTTCATTTTCTGAAACGGTCTGCCCGAAAAGATCTGCCGGACGGAGGGAAAATGTATAACAAGTACATTGAACACCTTACGAAGTTCAATCAGAGTGCAAAATATCAGGGAAAGCAGAAGGACGATGCCGCCGATGCGACGGCTTCCCTTGTCACGAATGTTTTTGAAACCGGAAACGGCCCTGCGCTGCGTACACTGCCGCGCTCAGCCCTGTTTTGATAGGGAGGGAATAATTCATGAATAATTTACTTCATGGGCGCCGGAAAATTACGACTTCCTGCCTACCGGTGCAGATGCAGCAGAAAGGCTTTGCCGGTACGACGCTCAATAAAGGAACGCTGCCGTCCGAACTGAACAACGCGCTGATGATACATGCGAAGGACCGGGCCGAAATGCACCAGCTTCTTGACATTTACGAGAACCGGCAGAAGATTTTTAAACGGTCTGCGGACGACCGGCTTGTGAACAACATGATTTCGGTTCCGTATCCGAACGCCTTTACCCGGCAGATCGTCGGTTACACTTATCCGAACGGGATCCAGCTTGTCCAGAACAAGATGGATTTCCTGAAGGACGTGGAAACGATCAACCGGTTCCTCCGGGCGGAAAACAAAATTGCCTTCGATAAGGTTATGGCGGACGAGCAGTCTATTTTCGGGACCCATTTCCGCGCGGTCCTGCCGGACACGGTCCAGTTCGACACTTCTCCGCTTGAAATCTACGCGATGGATATTTTTAATACCTTTGTAGCTTACTCAGCTTTGGAGGGATATCATAGAAGTGCAGAGGTCAAACACCTAAGATGACAATATGAAAAAGGAACTTTGCATCCATGCGATTGAATGCGCCTGCCAGGTGTGCAACGCACGCGGCATGATTCTGCACAGTGACCGGGGCAGCCAGTTCACCAGCGCGGATTTTCGGAAAAGTCTCGCTCGATATGAGGCTGTGCAAAGCATGGGCGGCACGGGGCGCTGCTGTGACAACGCCCGGATGGAGAGCTTTTTTGCCACGCTCAAGAAGGAGAAGCTCTACCAGCTTCAGACCGGGAAGATACCAATGGACAAGGTTAAAAGCGTCGTGTTCCGTTACATCATGACCTACTACAACCGGGAGCGGATCTATACCGCCAATCCGGGCGGTCTTGCTCCCGCTATGTACCGTCAGGCCGCCAGAGGCCTGGCCGCTTAACCAGCTGATTTTGCGTGTTCACATTCTGCATGCTTCTTGACTTCTCCATTCACATTGAGTAAAACAAAATGATATTGCAAAAGGAAAATCCTCAAAGCTGAAGTGTAATGTGCTTACAGCTTTGAGGAAACGTGAGAAAATATATCATTATTCTTTTGATCTTTTCATTTTGGAGCTTTGCTGAGTTTTGCGAACATATCCCCAAATACTCCATCGCGGTACACAAAATTGCAGATTCGCATAAGGTGCCGATTTGGATTCAGTTTCCATTTGAGGTCGTCCGTCAGAATGGGAGACGTAACAAGTGTTGAGGGGCACCAAAGGGGATTAATCATATACCCAATTGTGGAAATGTCCCAGATAATTCTGGATGGAGCCATTGCGCCAAACGGGATATTTTCTTCTGCATTCTGCTGGTAATCATCCGTACCCTTCAGATAAGTGAGCCGGAAAAGTTTCAGCATGTTATCAGCATTCTGAGGACTGAGCTGGCTAATGACAATATCGGACAAATAAGAACCTATTCTGCTTTTTCCCATTAGATTTTCTCTTAGTTCCGCCGCAGTGGTTGTAAGATTGGATGCCACTGTCATACAGGGAATAAGGACAAGCGGAACGCCGCTGTCAAAAATAATTTGGGAAGCGATCGGGTCCTGCCCAATATTAAATTCGACAGTGTGAGGCCAATAAAGAGGGTGACCGCCCAGCCAGACGATAACGATTTTCTTAGTGATTTCAGGTTCCATAAGGATTGCGGATGCAATGTTAGTAATTTCGCCAATTGCAACAACATAAAGAATATCGTCACTTGCCATAGCCCTTTGAACTAGATCGCGCGCTGCGTCGCTTTCAACAGGCTGATTTGAGTTTTCCATATATTTCGAGGAGCCGCGGAATACTTTACCCTCCGGAGATTTATCAAGCATTCCAAAAATTTTAATAATTTCTTGGTAACTTTGTTCCAAACCTTCGGCCAAATCAAGGGTCATAGGAACAGTAACATCATCTTTATTCAGAAGTTTAGCAAAGAATGTGCCGGAGAACGGCGCCGCATAAACCGCTTCCACATCAAGTTTTTCGGGTGACATTAATGCGTATGACAAAGCAAACTGGTCATCCACTTCGTTATAGGTGTCGGTGTCGAGAACCATTCGGACTTTGCCTGAGGGAGGAGCAAGGCGTGTTACCATTTCTTCTTTAGTAAGTTTGGGAAATGTCATCATTTAATCTCCTTTCGTTTGCGACCCTACGGCTGCTGTTTCTGCACGGGTTAAAAATGGAGCATGAATCTTCGTCAGTAAGGATTTCGAGCCGCCGATGTTATTGGAAATAATCATAACCACAAGCAAGAAGAAGCCGAGAGTGATATTCTGGAACGTATCTGGCAGACCGGCTGCAATCAGCCCGATGAAGATCGTGTTGAGAGTGAACTGGCTGATCAGGATTCCAAACGTCATATCACAGAGTGGCTGTAGAACAATCGCAATCATAATGCCCATAAGAGGTTTGAAAATCAGGGTTGCGCTGCCAAGACCAGTTTGAGCCCCCATGGAACCAGATTGGCTTATGGTTAGAATGGCCGCAATTGCTATGAAAATCCCGCCTATCACAAACGACATGAATTTGACGAACTGTGTTTTGATTCCCGTGTTTTTCGCAACCGCCTCATCGCTTCCCACGGCTCGCATATGGTAACTGAATTTTGTATAGCTGAACAGAAAATAAAATATAAGTGTTGCAAAAATAAGCACATAAACGATGTAGGGAGAAGCGCCCAGCACGGCATACTTATAGTCAATGCTGATAAAGCTGAACTTGCCTGCAATGTTTTTTCCGACGATTTCATAAATCATTGTAAGAGCCATCGTCAAGATAAGGGAAGGAATTCTGCAGAGCCAGTTTAAAAGACCTGTTACCGCGGAGAGAATTAAACTGGAAGCTAAGCAGCCAATAATCAGTCCCGGCAGTCCAAACCATGAGGACATGATGCCTCCAATTAAACCGCTTATGATAATACGCGAACCGATTGTAAAGTCAAAGATACCGCACATATAGCCGAAGGCAACCGCGTACGCGGTTATAGTTGGAATGATTGACTGCAGAAAAATCGTATAAATGCCATTGAGATTGCTGAATCTCTCAAAAGCGATGGCTAGGAACACGCAGTATACAATTATGGGCAGAAGTAAAGCTTTAAAAGCTTTTAACAGAGTTGTTTTCATCTCAATTCATATCCTCGTAAATATTCAATGCAAATGGACTTCCCGTGCAGATAAAACAAACTAAAGCTGTTTCTCGGTTTTCAGGCAAGGCAGAGGCGCTTTTCAGCGCCCAGCCATGTGTGAAACCGTTTTATCTGTTTCGTGCAGCTTTATTTTTTCACAAGATCCTTATGCCTTGCTGCTACGTCGGCTACCGTAAAGCTGTCGACTGTTTTTTTGAAGGTATCCTCATTGATGTTTGAATTATAAAATTTGATCAGATTTTTCTTGATTTCGTCAGACGTATAAACAGGGGTGTCACCCAAGAAATAAGTGAGAAAATTATCCGCCTCCGACTTAGAGGTGAGTTCAAGGTAATTCGTTACCAGAATAAATGGTTTATCCTTAACAATCGGAGTCCCAATGACCGAGTTTACAAGAATGACGGTTGAAAGCAATGGGTCGATCTGCTGCTGGCCTCCATAAGCGACGTTAAAGGATTTATTAGCAAAATATTGGCCCATTGTAAAATCGAAATCGATTCTGCCAACTTTGATCTTACCTGCGAGATTATGATCTGACAAAGCTTTTTCTATGGTTGGCAAAGCTGCAGGGCAGTAAGTTCCCGCAATCAAGATTCCGTCCATCTCGGGGTACGCGGCGATATAGCTTTCAATGGTTTTTGTCATATCGGTCTGGACCGTGATGCCATAGGTGGTGTTAAGCAGTTTGATTCCGGTTTCCTTAACTGCCTTGGCGACACCGCTGTCACGCAGATCCGAGGAAGTGTCGCCTTTTGCAATATTGATGACACAAAGGTTCTTGACGCCTTGGCTGGACAGAGTTTTTGTGATGTTATAAGCGCATTTCTCATCATCTTCATTGCATCCGCCGGCAAAATATTTGGAGCTGTAAATCTGATTGCGAATTGTTGTATCGCTGATCGTACGGAACATAGTCGAATAATACACGCCGGCGTCGGAACACATACGATCCACCGTTGGAAGCATCGAGTCGGAAGCCGGCATGAAAATAATGCCATCGACTCCGCGGCTTATAAGGTCGGAAACGTTGTTTACAAGGGAGTCTGCGGTCAGGTCGCTTTCAACAAGGACCAGTTCACCGCCCGCCGATTCAACGGCAGCTTTGACGTTGGTTACAATGGAGACAAAGGTTGGGTCTGTTGATGAAGTTGCCCAAGGAAATCCAATTTTGAATTTTTTAGGGTTTTGTCCGGATACAGCCGAGCTTGTCGGCGCAGAGGATGTTCCACTGGCAGTCCCCGCATTGTTTGAGCAGCCAGCAAGTGTGCTGACGGCCAGGGTAATTGCCAGTATCAGTGACAGTACCTTTTTCATTTTTTACCTCCCGTTAATTATTCTAATTGAATATCTATCATCAACAAGATAATCTTGCTGATTACTTAATTACATTTGCACTCTTGCGGTCGAATGCAATAACGACGATTGCGATCAGAATCACGCCTTCAACAATCTGTTGGGTCAGTCCGTCAATGCCCATGAGGGACATTCCGTTTTTCATAACCGACATGGCAATACTGCCTAAGATTGCAGCTCTGAATTTGACAGGCCAACCGCCTGTCAGAGGCATTCCACCGAAAAGAACGGCCAGCAGTACATCAAATTCAAAGGCGTTTCCCGTTTTTGAGGAAGCCGTGCAGGTGCGGACCAGACTGAAAAAGCCGACCAAACCGCACATCAGTCCGGAGATCACAAATGCCATGGTGCGCACCTTCTCAACTTTGACACCGGACTGTCTTGCCGCATCTGCTGACGCACCCACAGATCGGCATTGTTTGCCGTAAGCAGAAAATTCAAACAGAAGGAACAGTGCAACCAAAAGCGCAACGAACACAAAAATCTTAATGGAATTCTGGTCAAATACGCGCATGGATACGGGAATACCGACCGAACCGTTCAGGAGCCAGGTTGTAATTCCCCTTACCACAAAAGACATTGCCAGTGTGCCAATGAAGGATTCGACCCGGAGCCTGGCAATCATAACACCGTTCAGCAATCCAATTGCAAGCCCTGTCAGAATGGCTACGGGAAGAATCAGCGCCAGATTAATCTGCCCCGCGTATGAGGCAAGCGCCGCGGATAAACCGGCGATTGCGCCTACCGAGAGATCCAATTCTCCAAGCGACATGAGAAAAACAACGCCCATTGCTCCAAGACCGATGCTAAAAAAGTTGTTGAAGATGTTCATCAGATTTCTTGGCTGGAGCAGGTTGCCTTCCGTGAGAAATTCAAAAACTACAGTAACAATCAAAAGCCCGATAAATGAAAAGTAATTTCGTACGGTTTCCTTCATATTCAATTTATTTTTTCCGATAAATTGAGCAACCATCTTATCCATCAGTCTTTCCTCATATCATTTTTTTAATCAGTTTTGTTTCCGACAGGCCCTCGGCTCTGTGAAACTCTCCGGATATCTTCCCGTCCTGAAGAGTCACAATGCGGTCACTCATGCCGATCAGTTCGGGGAGTTCTTCTGAAATCAGCACAATGGATTTCCCGCTTTTTTTCAGCTCTTCAATTAGATGGTAAATCGAAGCTTTGGCACCGATATCAATTCCGCGTGTCGGGCAGTCCAGTATCATAATGTCGGAACCCTTCGCGAGCCATTTCGCAAGGACAACCTTTTGTTTATTTCCACCGCTCAGCTCATTGCAGTACTCATTAATTGATCCCGCTTTGACTTCAAGATTCCCGGACCATTTTTCGGCGAGATTGTTCTCACTCTTTTTTGCTATTAAATGATGTTTAGCGATATTTTTAAGAGAAGGCAGACAGATGTTGTCTTTTATACTGCATATGGGCATCAGAGATTCCCGATCACGGTTTTTTGACACATAGGCGATTCCTTTGTCAACTGCCCATGCCGCATTTTTCACCGTTTCTTTTCCGTCTTTAAGCACTTGCCCGGAACTCGGTTTTATCAGCCCAAAAAGTACTTTTCCCAAATCATGCATTCCACAGTCACTCAGGCCTCCGATACCTAAAATTTCTCCTTTGTGCAGGGAAAGGGATACATTTTTGAGGACTTTTGTCGAAACATTTCGAGCTTCCAGCACGGTATCTCCGCAGCATTCCTCGTCGTTGTCTTCCCGGTAATAATGTCCGGAAATATCACGGCCGATCATGAGAGTTTTGATAGTATCGGAATTAAAATCTTTTTTCTCCAGTTTTGCGGTGACAACGCCGTCTCTAAGAATGGTAAGCGAATCGCAGATCCGCATGATCTCATTGATATCGTGGGAGATGAACAGCACCGATCCACCGCTTTTCCGTTGTTTTTCCATTAGCTTATATAGAATATCTCGCCCATTGACAGTTAAGGCAGTTGAGGTTTCATCCACGATCCACAGTTTCGGCGCAGTATAAAATGCGCGGGCCAGTTCCACCAGCTTTCTGTCTTCAAAAGTCAGCTTGTCAATATTCTCCTGAGGCTTGATATGAAAAACACCGACGGATTCCAGAGCCTTTTGAGCCTCTTGGTTCATTTTTTTGACGTTGAGAAACCCCGCTCTTGTAAACAGAGCTTCTTTGCCGAAGAAAATATTAGCGGCCACGGAAATCTTTCCAATTGTGTTCTGTTCTTGAACAACCATGCTCACCCCATGATTCATCGCATCAATGGTGTCGGTCGGGCTGTATACCTTTCCTTCCAGATACATGGTTCCGCTGTCGGCCTTTTTAATACCCGCAAAAATAGAGGAAAATGTCGATTTCCCCGATCCATTTTCTCCGATCAGTCCATGAATTTCTCCTTTTTTGATCGCAATATTGACATTCGAAAGCGCTACAGTGGAATCAAATGTTTTGCAGAGATTTTCGGCTTGACATAGATAATCGTTACTCATGGGTACCTCACCTTACTCTAGAGATTCAAAAGCTCAACGGACTTTATTCATTTTAGTAAATATTTTTTTTGCCGTATGCTCGTACTTCATTCCCATAAGGGATTGAAGGGGAAGCTCCCTTTCTGGTTATGGAAATGCCGCTGGCGATTGAAGCGATTCGAAGTGCTTCTGAGGGATCGCTGCTTTTAGACATCTCATGCAGAAAATAACCGGTAAAAGTATCTCCGGCCGCAGTCGTATCAATCGCGGCAGATGGAAGCGCCGCCGAATAATACATTTCTCCGTTTGCTCCAATATACCAGGCTCCGGCTGCACCTTTAGTCAGCACAACCGATGTGCGGGGATACTTTTTTTTCACGGTGCGCTGAATGCTTTTTGCGTCGTCCGATCCAAAAAGCTCCTTGCTTTCCACCTCGTTGACAAGCAGAATGTCAACTTTTGTCATATCACATGTTTGAATCGCTTCGTTCAGAGGCGATGGGTTGAAGGCAATTTTAAGGCCTTTTCGGCTTGCTTCTTCAATAGCATAATCCACACAGGAAATTTCATTCTGAAGAACGATCAAGTCGCCTTTTGAAAAATGCGAAAGGACTTCGTCGATATACACTTTTGTCACCTTATCATTTGAACCGGAAACGATAATAATACAGTTCTGACCCTCCTGATCCACTTGGATCACAGCATGTCCGTTCGGAGTATCGGATCTTCTGATAAAATCGGTTCGGATTGCATCCGAATGCAGTGCGTCTAAAAACACATCTCCGTCGTTTCCAATGATTCCGGCAAAGAAAATTTCACTGCCGGCTCGCGCTAAAGCTACTGCCTGATTGAATCCCTTTCCGCCGCAATAAGATTCATATTTCTTTGCGTCGATCGTTTCCATCGGCTTGACAAGATGTGTGACTCTGTAAGTCCTGTCAATATTGAGCGATCCCAGCACTAGTTTTTTCATTCTGCAATTCTCCCAAAGTCATTCTGGTGTTCAAAGTAATACAGCTCCAGCGTTTCCCGATTGACCAAGGCGGGCGGTACACCATGTCTGGTTGTTGACAGTCCCGCTGCGCAGGTCGCATATTGGATAGCTTCGTCTATATCTTTTCCCATTGATAGGTAGAAGGCGAGCGCCGAAATAAACGCGTCAGCTGCACCGGTTGTATCAACCGGCGTAATGCGGGCGGCCGGAAAATATTTTTCGTGCTGTTCATCCTGAAGAAAACATCCTTTTTCACCAAGAGTAATAATAACGGTTTTAGCCCCTTGCTTTCGGAATACCTTTGCCTTTTCCTCCAAAGAAATTACATTAGGAAGCAGTTCATTGGCTTCTTTTACGTTAGGGACAAGAATATCGGTGTTTTGAACCAGTTTAGGGAGCAGAGATGTCACGGCGCAGGGTTTGAGGATTACGGCAGCATGGTGCCGGTGGGCAAGCGCTGCTGCGTGAAGCACTAAATTTTGATCCAATTCGGTTTGCAGTAGGCAATAGTCGGCTTTTTCAAACAGATTTTCGTATTGATCAATATTTTTCGCGGTCAGTGCCGAGTTGGCGCCGTCAAACACCGAAATATTACTTTCCGCGTTTTTTTGAATAAACACGTAAGCATGGCCGGTAGAAATGTTATCGTGCAGTGTAACACCGTCTGTACATATGGAGTTAGACTTGAGATACTGAAACATCTGCCTGCCGTCATAATCGGTGCCCAAGGAAGAAATGAGCGCCGCCGAAGCGCCGAGTTTGGTTACGCCAAGGGACTGATTCAGTCCTTTTCCGCCGGGCATAATCACTCTCTGCCTTACATTGATTGTTTCTCCAGGTTCCGGCTGTTTATCCACAAGCATCAATGTGTCTACGTTAATTGTGCCCACAATGACAAAATGGCTGCGTTTGATCTTCTTGGGCGGAACGATACTGTCAAAACTAGAAACTTTGAAATCTTTTTGAAAGGGATAATAGGTTGTTTTGTTTGATTCGATTGCATCGATCAATTTATCTGCTGCAAAGGCCCCCAATTCTTCAAAAGGCCTTGCAATTGATGAAATCTGAGTCCCGGCGATCTTCATATTTGCAGTATCGATACCAACGACAGAAATTTCTTCAGGAACCCTTATGTGCAAATACTCTGTCATGGTGGCTATTTTTTCTGCCGCCGCCGAATCGAAGCAAATAATGCCGGTATGAGCTTGAAGCCAGAGCGAGCCGCACGATTCTGCAAGACGCCATACTGCATCAGGACTTTCAGAAATTTGGTGGTCAAAAAGGCATCTGCGGATCCCTTCCGCAAAAATGCCAGATGCAAAGTCTTTTTTTGAAGAAAGGCAGCCAATGTGCTGATGCCCTTTGCTGACTAAACTGTTTGCAGCGGCGTAACCCATTTCTAAATATGAGAAATAAGGATTAGATGAGGAAGGCTTTTTTTCACCGTTCAGGGTGAATATTTTGGCAGCAGACGGAAGAATGCTGTTTGGAATAGCTGTGTTAGAATATTTTTCTTTGTTCCAGATGATACCGTCAACGTGATGCGCCATAAGCATTTTAAAATTCTGCATTTCTTCCTGCGCAGAAGAAGATGCACAAACAATGGTACTGTATCCCCGGGCTCTCGACTGCTTTATGATACCGGTAAGAAAATTGTAATTGGCTGTTTTTCCGATCATTACTCCTAAAATCAAAGAGGGCCTTAAATCTTCAGATGCCCTATCCATATAAGGTGAATAGTGGAATTTTTTTACAATGTTGAGCACTCGTTCTCTGGTTTCAAAACTTATGCTGTCATCCTTTTTGTTAATTACCTTCGAGACGGTTGAGACAGAAACATTCGCCAGTTCGGCAATTTCTTTTAGCGTCATACGTTTTTGTCCCCTTTCAATATTTTAATTTATTACTATTATTAATAAGAAAATTGTTTCCGAAAGTGTTTTCCTATTTAAGTTAAACATATTCTTTTCGCCTTGTCAATCATCAATTGCATAATATTTTTACAAAATATTTTGTGCACATTGCCAAATAAGCGTGCAGAGCATGTCACATTTTTACAAATAAGAAGAATATAAATTGTTTATTAAACCGAGAAAGGCTCAATTCCGGAATGTGGGCGAATTGAATTGTAAAAAGTTTCAAATGAAATTTTTTAACGGCCCCGTTTCTCGGTTCTCAAACCATAATAAATATACCCAAATTTTATGCTAAAAAATTAGCTATAATAGTGATAGATTATTATAATATATCAGTAGTATAATAAACACGTATTAGTTATTAATTTTTATTGCTAATGACTAATATTAATTCAGAATAAATCGAAACAGAAAGGAAAGACGGGAAAGTATGAAAAGTCTGATTAAATCACGGAGGTGCAGGCATGGTTAATACAATTCTCGGGATTTTGCTAATTGTTACATTTATCGGATTGATTATCTACTGCATGAAAGGCGGGAATCTTCTAGTCGGTTTCTTGGTTACGGCTATTTTATGGTGTATTATTGCACAGGTGCCCATGCAAACCGTAGTTCTGAAACAAGTGTTCGTTCCACCGGTGTTAAAGTTCCGCTGATGATTATGCGCGGAGACGGCGGCGTGATGGAAGTCAGTGAAATGAAAAAGCGCCCGATTCTTACCATGCTGTCAGGCCCCGCAGCCAGCGTCATCGGGGCGCTGATGTATCTGCGTGCATCCAATGGCATCTATTTTGAGGTTGGCGGTACGTCCACCAATATCGGCGTCATCAAAAACGGCCGTCCGGCTGTGGATTACTCTATTATCGGGGGACACCGGACTTATGTGAATTCACTCGATGTAAGGGTTCTGGGCGTTGCCGGCGGCAGCATGGTGCGCGCGAAAAAGGGTGGAATCATCGATGTGGGACCGCGCAGCGCGCATATTGCAAATATGGAATATGCATGTTATCATGACCCGAAAGAGTTTGAAGGTGCGAAGCTCTATTATATCAGGCCGCGCGAAAACGACCCGGATGACTATATTGCAATTAAGCTGAACAATGGCGAAAGCACCACGATTACCAATACTTGTGCCGCTGTTGTCCTGAAAATCCTGAAACCCGGCGATTACGCGTTGGCGAACGCAAAATACGATGCCGCTTATGCGGGAATGAAACTGCTGGCTGAAGAAGTCGGTATGTCCGTTGAGGACACGGCCCGCACAATTCTCCAAAAATCCTGTGAGAAGATTGTTCCCGTCATAGAGAGTCTAATTGAAAAGTATAAGCTGGAAAGAGAACAGATAACGCTGGTCGGCGCAGGCGGAGGCGCGGGAACGCTTTTGACCTTTACTGCAAACATGATGCACCTGAAATACCAGATACCCAAAAATGCTGAGATTATTTCTTCCATCGGTGTTGCGCTGGCTATGGTGCGCGAAATGGTGGAGCGTACCGTCCCGAACCCGACCGCCAAGGATATCGCAGACATCAAAAAGGAAGCGCGTGAGCGTGCGATCAGCAGCGGAGCTGTTCCGGACAGCATTGAGGTCTATGTGGAAATCGACGAGCAGTCCCAGAAAGTTACCGCAATCGCAATGGGCTCAACAGAAGTCCGGACAACAGATTTAATGAAAAACTGCGATGAGCAGGAAGCCAAGAAAATTGCGGCCGAGGCGATGAACATTGACAGCAGCAATGTGGTGCTGGAAGCCACCAACGGTCAGATATTTGTGGTTACGGCCAAACTGAAATCTCAGAGATACAAACATGTATGCGTAATTGACAAAAAAGGCTTTATCAAGGTTCAGCATTCCAACGGCGTAGTTCTCAAAACCACTGTCGAAAAAGCACCGAATGACCTTAAACAGGCATGGGATGAAGCCAGCAACTTTTCAAGCGAGGTGCGGATAAACCCGGATGCGTATGTGATAGTGGGCTCGCGTCTGTTGGATTATTCCGGCATTCCGGAGCTTTCACAGGTTTCTGGCCTAATGGTGGCGGAGATTGCCGACCAAAAACCGGATCAGCCGATTATTTTAGTCATGTGCCATAATGAACTCTAAAATGGAAGATTCGGGAACTTCTTCCGTACTCCGCAGGCAAATTTTAGAATTGACGGGAAGGAAAGATGACTGGTGGTATTCCGGGATGCTTGACCGCAGCGTTTGTGGCCATACACTTTCCGCATGGGAGCGGAAAGATGTGGAGCGCGGCTGCATGAATGCCGCTGCTGCTGCCTGCCGTGCGGTGCAGTACTGGTTTGGTGAAAAAACGCCTATGGCGGCTGCAGAAGCGTTGGGGTTGAAAATCCGCTGTGCAAAACAGGATGATTTGTTTGGCAGCAAAAATATTCTTGGGTTTTATGACCCTAAAACAACAACCGTCTGTATGTGCGAAGACACTATTACCTCCATTGAACAATTTATCAACGGGCAGGGCTTGAATGACCTGCTTGGCAGATACAGTATTTTCGAAGTGGCTCTTCTGCACGAAATTTATCATTCGCTGGAAGACCGCATCCCCGGAATTTATACCCGAAGCCGGATGCTGCACCGAAAAATCTTTTTTGTCTTCCCCGTGCGGGTGGGACTGGACGCGGCAAGCGAGATAGGAGCCATTCATTTCTCCAAACTTATGAGCCGCTTGCCGTTTTCACCCTGCGTTTACACATGGCTGTTACTGGTCCTGAACGGAAGGACATTACCGGATGCATGGCGGATCTAGCCAGTCTTTTGAATCAGCAGAAGAAAAATACTTGAATTATTGCAGCGGACGCATCATAATAGCTTACAACAGAACGTTGCAATGAAAGGAAACATTTTTATGGATATGACTTTAAGATGGTTCGGAACCGGATACGATTCGGTTACTCTTGAACAGATTCGCCAGATTCCGGGAGTTACCGGCGTGATCACAACTCTTTACGGCAAAATGCCGGGAGAAGTGTGGGAACCGGAAGAAATTGCGGCTATGAAAAAGGAAGTGGAGGACGCCGGTCTGACCGTTAAGGGCATCGAGAGCGTCAATGTTCACGATTCCATCAAAGTTGGCACCTCAGAACGCGACCGGTATATTGAAAATTATATAACCACGCTGAAGCGGCTTGCTCAGGCGGGTATTCATATGGTCTGCTACAATTTCATGCCGGTGTTCGACTGGACCCGCACTAATCTTACAAAGAAGCGGACCGACGGCTCTACCGCGATGGCATACGACGGGAAAATGGTAGAAGGCCTTACCCCTGATCAGATGTTTCAGTCCATGCAGAAAAAATCAAACGGTTTTACTCTGCCTGGCTGGGAGCCAAAACGTCTGGCTCACCTAAAAGAGCTTTTTCAGATGTACCGTGATGTGGATGAAGAAAAACTCTTTCAAAACCTAAAATATTTTCTGGAAGCTATCCAGCCGGTCTGTGAAAAATACGAAATTAAAATGGCGATTCATCCCGATGATCCTGCCTGGTCGGTTTTTGGCCTTCCCCGAATCATTACCAATAAAAAAAATCTGCTGCGCCTGATTCACATGGTGGACCGGCCTTTTAATGGGATTACCCTCTGCACGGGATCTCTCGGGTCAAATCCCGAAAATGACATTCCGGACATCATCCGCGCGGCTGGCGGCCGCATTTATTTTGCCCACCTGCGCAATCTGCACTACAACGGCTATCACAACTTTGAAGAGACGGCCCATTTGTCAAGCAACGGCTCCCTTGACATGTTTGCCATTGTAAAAGCGCTTTATGAAAGCGGCTTCGATGGCCCAATCCGCCCCGACCACGGACGTGCAATCTGGGGTGAAAAGGCAATGCCGGGATACGGTTTGTACGATCGGGCATTAGGTGCGGCCTACCTGAACGGCCTTTGGGAAGCCGTCGTAAAGATGTCGGGAAACCGTAAATCGTAAAGCGCTTTTGCTTGTTCGGAAAAAATATTTTGGAAAGGAAAGAAGATGTTTCAATGGCATATCAAAATGGCCCTGCAAAGGAGGGCCCATACGGTCCGCTTCGCCGGGATATTATTGAACTGCGTCTGAAGCCCGGGATGACTATAAGCATTAAGGCACTGTACACCTACTATGACAGCAGCCGTTCTCCTATGCGTGACGCCCTCCTGCGTCTCGAGCAGGAGGGATTGGTGATGCTGCTCCCGCAGCGCGGCATCATGATTTCCAGAATCGATTTGAAGCGGGCTGAGGAAGAACGTTTCCTTCGCGTGTCTGTAGAACGGGAAGTGATGAAGATCTTCATGCGGCAGCATAACCAGGCAGACATTGATAATCTGGAAGATTCCCTTCAGGAGCAGGAAAAGTGCATTTCTACGAGGAATCTTCGGGCTTTTTTGGATGCCGACGATGATTTTCACAATAAATTCTACTGTGCGGTAAACAAATTTTGGTGTGCCAAAACGATCGACAGTGTTTCTGGACACTACCGCAGATTCCGGCTTCTTTCCATTATTAAGCAGTCGATTTGCAAAGAGATTCTGTCTCAGCATCGAGAAATGGTAGAGGCAATCAAAAAGGACGACGAGCAAAAACTGATGGCCCTTTTCAATCATCATCTGACGAAGATGGAGAAGGAAGGTCCTGAATTCCTGCATAAGTTCCCAGACCTTTTTCAAGACATGGAAGGTAAACAGTTTGATTCTCTTAACTTGGATTTTCTGGCTTCTCTTGTAACCAACTCAAAAAGCGAATAGGAGGTAATTCTATGCATTTAAATGATTTAGAACTAAAAAACCGTGCTCAGTGGCAAAAAGCTGGGATTCGTCTTCCCGCTTTCGATCGGGAACAGATGATTTCGTCCACAAAGAGAGAACCTGTATGGGTTCATTTTGGCGCGGGCAACATTTTCCGCGCATTTCCCGCTGCACTCCAGCAGGAGTTGTTGAACGGCGGATTTTCCCGTAAGGGAATCATCGTTGTGGAGGGCTACGATGAAGAAATTATTGACCGCATGTATCGACCCCACGACAACCTTAGCTTACTGGTGACTTTAAAATCAAACGGTACCATAGACAAAACGGTGATTGGCAGCATTGCCGAATCTGTGAAGGCCGATAGCGGTCTCGAGAACGAATTTGCCAGACTGAAAGAAATTTTTCGGTGCGAAAGCCTTCAAATGGTCAGTTTCACTATTACGGAAAAAGGGTACAGGCTCACACGTGAAAATGGGGATTTTTTACCAGATGTTCAAACTGATTTTTCATCCGGCCCTTCCAAACCTAAGAGCTATATTGGTAAGCTGACGGCGCTCTGTTATGAACGGTACATTCACGGCGCCAGACCTCTCGCACTTGTAAGTATGGACAACTGCTCACACAATGGTGCTAAGCTGTATGCGGCCGTACATACATTTGCAGAAAAATGGGTGGAAAACGGCAAAACGGAAAAAGAGTTTCTAACCTATTTGGAAGACCCAAGCCGCGTTTCATTCCCGTGGAGTATGATTGATAAAATCACACCGCGTCCGGATGACGGAGTTAAAGCAATGCTGGAAAAAGCGGGCTTTGAGGATACGAAAGGTGAAATTACGGCAAAAAACACCTATGTAGCGCCTTTTGTAAATTCGGAAGAAACACAGTATCTTGTAATTGAAGACCAGTTTCCTAATGGGCGCCCGCCGCTGGAAAAGGCCGGCGTGATTTTCACCGACCGGGCCACCGTAGAAAAAACGGAAAGGATGAAGGTTTGCACCTGCCTCAATCCGCTGCATACGGCGCTTGCCATCTTCGGTTGTCTGCTCGGTTACACCAAGATTAACGACGAAATGAAGGACAAAGACCTTGTCGGTCTGATTCGGAGAATCGGCTACCAGGAAGGGCTGCCTGTTGTGATTGATCCGGGCATTCTGTCGCCGAAAGCATTCTTGGACGAAGTGATAAACGTGCGCCTGCCGAACCCATTCTTGCCGGATACACCGCAGAGAATCGTGACCGACACGTCACTCAAAATCCCAATCCGGTATGGTGAAACCATCAAAGCCTATCTTTCCAGTGACAAACTTGAAACAGGCAACCTAAAAATGATTCTCCTAACGCTGGCTGGCTGGTGCCGGTATCTGATGGGTGTGGACGACAGCGGAAATTCGTTTGACCGCAGCCCGGATCCGATGCTGAACAAATTAACCGTCATGCTTTCCAGTGTTAAACTTGGTCAGAAAGGTCCATTCCACGAGGTGCTTCGTCCCATCCTTTCTAATAAGGAGATTTTTGGGGTGAACCTTTACGAAGCCGGGCTAGGCAATACTGTAGAAGCAGATTTTGCAGAACTGGTCTCTTCTAGAGGCGCTGTGCGCGCGACTTTAAAAAAGCACCTGTCAAACGGATAAAATCCCGTCCCATTACTTTAAAATTACAGCGAAAAACGCCGCCTGAGCCTAAACCTCAGACGGCGCTTTTGTTTTCAGACTGCTGACAAAAACAAAGAAATGCTGATTTACTGGTTACCCTCAGAAATTCATTTAGTTAAAAATTTAATAAATTTTTTGGTGTACTGCCATTGAAACAGTCTATCACAGCAGTTGCTGTTGTGAGGCCAATGCTATGGTAGGTTTCATAAGTATCCCCGCAGGTATGGGGTGTGCAGATCAGATTATTCAGTCCCAACAGCGGATTGCCCTTTTTTACAGGTTCCTCTTCATAGACATCAATAGCGGCCATTTTCAGTTTATGCGATTGGAGTGCTTCAGTAAGAGCCCTTTCATCTACCAGAGCACCGCGCGCCGTATTTAGAAAATAGGCACCGTCTTTCATCATGGAAAATGTATGTTGGTTCATAATATGGTGGGTTTCCGGCAGGTTTGGCAAATGCAGGCTTACAATATCAGATTTCTCTAATACCTCTTCCAGACTGCATATTTCCACGTGGAGTTTCTGCGCGGCATCCATATTTGGATATTTGTCATAGGCGCGTATTTTCACATCAAAGCCGGAAAGCCTTTTTGCGACATGCCGGGCGATGTCCCCAAAGCCTAAGAGGCCGATTTCTTTTCTATCCAGATTATTTCCTACAAACCGTTCCCATGCGCCTTCCCGTACAGAGCTGTTCAGGTGGGGAATATTCCGGAGCATGGAAAGCATAAAAGCCACGGCCTGGTCTGCAACAGAAGAGGCATTTTGGCCTTTGGCATTTGTCACCAGAATGTGATGAAGTTTGGCAGCCTTAAGGTCGATGTTATCTATTCCAACACCAAATCTTGCGATAATTTTTAACTTGGGCGCAATTTGAAATACACTTTCATCCCAGGTGTCAACGCCCGCGACAACCGCATCAATGCTGGGAATGACGGCTTTCAGTTCCGCAAAGGAATAGGGCCTGCCAAATTTATTTTCGACAACTTCAAATCCGTTTTTTTCAAACAGCTTATTTGCTTCTCCACAATAAAGGGAATAATTTGTAGCAGTCACCAATACTTTTTTTGTCAATTTTCAATGTCTCCTCTGTAATTGAACTGATAAAAACAGTGCCCGCAGCTGAACCAGCGATATAAGCCATATAAAAACTTGCTTCTATCGTGATCCAGAGTGGGCTCTGTTTCTATATGTTAATATTTTTTCACAAACAAAGTTATTAAAGCTTATGCTACGTTGACCGTCAGCAAAATATTGGCAAAAGTCCTCTTTTCACCGGTCGAAATAGCAAGGCGGATATCCGGCTTGCTACATTCATCATAAAAGTCGAACCGCTTTAAACCGCTTAATTCCATTCCACTGAGAATTTGCCTGAACTCGCTGAAAATATCCGGTTCCTTGCCATCCGGAATCATGACTTCAGCTTTTTCGATATTAACTGTCTGAGAAATGACTTTTAGAACTTCGGTAACCGTTGGGACACCGCTTGTGAGGCCAAGGTAAACCTTTTCCGCATTTCCGGTCTTGGAGTTCAGCGGGTAGTTTCCATCGGAGATTAATATTTTATCACCGTGACCGCATAATGAAAGCACCCGCATAATTTCGGGATTGATACAGGCCGTTTTCAGCATGGTATTTTACCTTCTCCCTTCATTTTTCATTTTCCCTTAACTGGCCTAAAGTTCCCCCTGGATGCCATTTTACATATTCCTTAGGAGTAAGTCCTCTCGATACCTGCAGGGCAACGCTGAGCCCTTGCAGAACAAATATTTCGGCAAGGATGGAAGAGCGGGGGGCGCGGTTGAGTGGGCCGCCTTCCTGTTTTACGCCGGCAAAAAGGCAGGCATCACTGTTTTTTGCAAGCCAGGACTGCGGATTCCCTGTAACGGCAATAACATTGCATCCGTTATTCTTTACCGCGGTAACCGTAGCTTTTAGTTCGGAGGTTTCTCCGCTGTTGGAAATACAGATTACTGCGTCTCCGGGGACAAGCTGTCCACAGGAACCATGGACTGCTTCTGTCCCATGCAGATAATAGGTAGGCGTTCCGGTGGATGAGAGCAGAGAAGCAACATATTCAGCTACATGGGATGGTTTCCCGATTCCGGTAATATGTACCCGGTTGCCTTTGTCTTTTGCATTAAGAATGATGTCTGCTGCTTTTTCAAAAGTATTGTCCTGAATTGTGTTAGTAAAATCATCAAATTCTTTTCTTGAAATATCGACAAAAGTCTTTACCGCTTTTGCAGCTTCTGTTTTCATAACAATCACGGCCTTCTCATTTTAGAATATTAATGGCAGAATTATTTAGGTTGGAATAATTTTGCTGCTTCATCAGGCAAAGGACATCTTCAAGTCTGGGCAGGGACGGCTGTGCCCCTGCTTTGGAAACAGTAAGCGTGGCGGTGTAATTCGCAAAATCCAAAGCCTGTTCAGGATTCATCCCAGCGCAGATGCCCGTTGAAAAGGCTCCTACAAAAGAGTCCCCTGCGGCGGTAGGGTCTTTTACCTCAACAACGTCAATGCAAGGACGGTAAATATATTCTTTCTGGTTTGCAACGACAGCGCCAGCGTTGCCGAGGGTGATAACAACGTTTTGAATTCCCTTGTCCAGCAGAATCCTCACGGCAGCCCTTACATCATCATTGTTTGCATTTTTCCCGTTTTTGCGGATTTTCACCCCGGTAAGATCGGCAGCCTCGTGCTCATTTGGGGAAATGTATGTCAGACAGGAAAGAAAATCATCCGGCAAAGCGGCAGAAGGCGCTGGGTTCAGCATAACCGGAACCCCTTTGTTGAACGCGTATTTTGCCACTATCCTGTCAATTTTCTGGGGTATTTCCAGCTGCAGAATGACCATATCGTACTGATTGATGGTATCTTTCAGAAAAGAAACATCCTCTGGCACAATTGTCATATTTGTGCCCGGAACGACAATAATCCGATTTTTTGTGGCTTTTCTTTCCCCGACTTCCAAAAGTACGTTTCCTACGGCAGAAGAGGTATCATTGTCAACTAAAATTCTGTCGGTCTTGATGCCGGCTTCGGCGCAGGAGCGGATCAGACGCTTTCCAAAGTCGTCTTTACCGACTTTTCCAACCATTGTCACATCTGCGCCAAGCTTTGCAGCCTGAATCGCTTGATTGGCGCCTTTCCCTCCCGGGGCTGTTTGAAAGCTTTCACCAAACACGGTTTCACCTGAGTTTGGAAATTTTTGCGTGCTTACAGTCAAATCCATAACAAAACTGCCGATAACCAGGATCTTCGGTTTTTTAAACATCCTATGATTTCCCCCCCTATTTTTCAACTTGCACTTTCATAACTACTTTCTTGATCTTTTTGGGTATATCCGTGCAAATTAAAGGCATATGTGCATCCCATGGGAAGCAGATTACAAACGAATCCGGAACCAAAACAGGATAGAACCCTTTCTTATTGTCGTGATAAAATACAATGTCATTTTCGGCACTGTATGGGGTCTTTTCCGTTAGGCTGCCTGTATTCTGGCACCCAATGATTTCAGACTGCAAAAGCATATACTGGATATCAATATAATTTTTATGAGATTCCCAGCGTGTCTGTTCACGGGGGCGTGTTTCCGGCATTTGCACCAGAGCGAAAACTTTTTCACCGTCAACCGGATATTTTCCCATCCCCATCCCGGAAAAATCAGTATTTAATAAGTATTCAATAGCGCAGCCAAAATTTTTGCTGAGTCCTTTGTATTGGGAAAGATTCTTTTTTACGTCATAAATCAAAATGTTTCCTCCGATTTTATGCAAGCTCCAGTGGACAGGAAATTCTCCTGAGTCTGTTTGTCCCGGAATTGCTGAAATCGCCGAATAAAACATGAAAAGAAGTCAGATACCAAACTTCTGGTCGATTGCGTTCGTCAGGAACAGCAGCTGTTTATATTCCGCTATATTTGTAGGAGTCAGCTGTGCTGCATCGCAGGTTCGGCAGCGGTCTGTTGCCAAAATACCTTTTTCCATGAGGCAATGCTTAGCAATAGCTGGATACAGATGTGCTTCAATAAAAGAAGAAAGCGTCAGGAAAGACGAGACTTCATTTGCACTCTCTGCCTTCTCTTTATAATTTTTGTACAGCCATTTATACTCCCGTGTCTGAAAATTCGCCATTACACCGCTGTAACCTGCTGCACCATACTGCAAGGTCTGAAGCAGTGTGGCAGTGTTGGCATTAAAGATTTTCATCTTGCTGCCATTGGTAATGGAGAGGCGTTCCTTAATCATCGCTGCATCACAGCATGTATCTTTCAAAAAATAAAACCGCCCTGAATCTGCGCAGAAACGGACTGTTTTCGGTGTCATAACGCGTTTGTAGGGATATGGGCATTCATAGAAGCCAAGGCAAATGTCCTTCGGAATTTTGTCCATCAGTTTGGAAAGGTTTTCAATCCAGGCATCGTCGGATTCGCTGGCGGTGGCGAGCCGGTTGGTTACGAGAATTACAGCGTCCACTCCGGTATTCGCGATTTCCTCGATTTCTTCCGCCTGATCATCTAGGCTATAAGAGATATGACCGGAACAAACGACAGGACACTTGCTGCCGGCATGTTCTTTTACGAATTTGGCGATTTTTACACGTTCCGCCAGGGATAAGTAAAACATTTCGCTGGACTGGCATACGGCGAACAACCCATCGGAACCCTGCTCCAAATACCAGTCAATTAATTTTCCAAGTGAATTATAATCTACTTTATTATTTTCGGTAAAAGGAGTCAGCATGGTCGGATAAACTCCGCCGGGAAAAGTTATTGGCATAATAGACACTCCATTCAATAATCTGTAAAGTAATTTATAACTTCCAAAATCAGTATAGCATAGAAAAAGTAACTTTTGGAATTATATTTTAGTAAGTTTTTTATATTAGGTGCAAATGTCATATAAAAATCAAAAATATAGGCGCAATATTAAAAAAGTTACCATAAATGGCTGTGGAAAAGTTACCCTAGCCTGTGCTAGCATAAACAAATGGAGGGCCATATTGTTGAACTTCTTTATGAATATCGACAGATTCTATTTGAAAATCTGTTGAGGAGGAGGAGCATAAAGTATGACATCCTCAATTAAAACTAGGAGGTTAGTAAGTATGAAAAGACGCAAAATCCTGACTCTGCTATTAGCTGGGCTGATAACTGCAACGGCATTCACAGGTTGCAGCAGTTCCTCCGGCAGCACTAGCGGCTCCGGCACGAATTCCACTTCCGGTTCCAACGAAAAGGTTACCCTTTCTATGATGGTTACAACAAGGCCGTCAGGCAAAAAAGATTTTTACCTGGATATCCTGCCTGCTCTCGTAAAGAAGAAATATCCCAACATCGATGTGGAGGTGGAACAGCTGCCTACCGACCAGTTTAAACAGACAGTCCGTCTTAAATTTTCAAGCGGCCAAGGACCGGATATGTTTAACTGGTGGCCGAATCTTCAGGCAAAGGATCTGGTGGATGCCGGCTATGTAAAGGATTTGACCGGTTATTCGCAGCTTTCCAAATACAATCAAGACATTGTAAAATCGTATACCTTCAATGGTAAAGTATATGCAATCCCGAACGGCACCAGCTTTTTAACAACCTGGTACAATAAAGATGCTTTCACAAAGGCCGGCATTACCAAACTGCCGAGCAATTGGAATGAATTCCTTGATTGCTGCGAAAAACTGAAAGCGGCTGGCTATACGCCGATTACCTGCGGGGACAAGCAGTCGTTTGTTATTCAGTTTGGTTTGTATCAAGTTGCTGCTTCGCAAGTTTATGGTTCCAATATGAATTTTGACACGGACCTTACGACCGGCAAGACTAAATTTACAGATTCCTGCTGGGTTAACACAATTGATAAATTCCAAACGCTCTATAAAAAAGGCTATGTTATCAGCCATTCTCTCGGCCTTTCGCAGGATCAGAGCCGCCAGGCTTTCTGTGACGGTGATGCTGCCATGATCTTTGACGGGAGCTTTGGTTATGAAACTTTGACGAAGAAGGGTAAAGTCGATTTTCAGAGGGGAATGTTCTGCATCCCGTCCAATGATGATGGCAAGAAATTTGTTTATAACTTGACACCTTCCACTGGACTTTTTGTCAGTGCAAATTCCACAAAGCAGGATGCTATCAAAAAAGTTATGGATTACTGGCTTACCCCGGGTACAGATCTAAATGACCAATGGAAGCAGCTGAACTGGGATGTTCCCTGCGTTGAAGGCGTTACGGATTCCCGTGCGTTGATCAACGATTATCTGAAACAGTATGAGGATCAAGCCAGCATTTATAACTGTAACAACGCATGGCCGGAAGGCGTAAGTGACACTATGTGCACCAAATTCCAAGAATGCATTGCGGGAAAAGCAACGGCAAAGGATGTTGCAGCTGCCATGCAGGATAAATTTGATGAGTTGAACAAAAGCAAGTAAATAATTTAACTCTTACGCAAATAGCCAAAAGATCAATTATAGCTTACTTATTCGTTTATCACAGACTCGCAGATATGATTTTGAAGTTAAGGGGTCTCGAAAGGCCCCTTAACCAAATCAGTTCACAGTTTAGCTTTCAGGCAAAGGAAAGTGATGTAAATTCATGGAAAGTCGCACACGTAAAGTACTTATACTTTTTATTATCCCTGCATTGGCTTTTTATCTTATTTTTTGGGTCCAGCCGGTTTTAATGTCCTTCTTTTATGGCCTTACCGATTGGAACGGGCTGGGAACATGCAGCTTTATCGGGTTAAAGAACTTTCAAACTCTGATTAAACAGGGAACTTTATTCAGTTCTTTAAAGAATACGATCATCTATGCAATTTTCGTTGTGGCTTGGGGCAATATTCAGGCGCTTATCCTTGCCATGATTTTAAATATGAAATTGCATGCACGCGGCTTTTTCCGCACGATTGTATACCTGCCGCCATTATTCAGCACGATCGTGGCTGCTTTCCTATGGAGTTATGTATATGCACCGCATTATGGCATGATTTCAGAAGTCTTTAAGCTGATGGGAAAGACCGGTGCGCCGGATTTATTAGGGACAAGCTCAACAGCGCTGCTTGCAGTGGCATTTGTTGAAACTTGGAGATCATCAGGAATGATGACGATTATTTATTTGGCTGGCCTGCAAAATATTCCAAGCGATGTTCTTGAAGCAAGCCAGATAGATGGCTGCACGGCGTGGCAGACAACGCGCCTGGTCAAGATCCCTATGATTTCCAATACGATTACCATTAACGTCATGCTTGGTTTGATTAATGGGTTTAAGTCTTTTGACTATGTCTTTGCCCTTACTGGCGGTGGTCCTGGCGATTCTTCCAGTACATTGATGTACAGCATTTATAAAATGGCATTCGTTGAAAATCAGTTCGGCAAGTCAGAAGCAATGGCTGCATGTGCCTTTGTATTTATCCTTCTTATTTCAATCTGCGCCCTGTCTATTTTAAAGAGAAAGGAGATAGAACTGTAAAATGACAACTGCTGTAAAATTATCCAGAAACGGTTATCACAAAAAGAACCATAAAGTCATTAAAGAAATTGTAATTACAATATTGGTTCTGGCTTTTTTCCTTATCTTCCTTTCTCCGGTTATTATTGCATTCTCCGGTTCTTTTCGAAATGCTAATGATACTTCTTCCTATTTAAATGTATTTCGGTATTTTACTTTAGACAGTTATAGCGCTGCATGGGGTAAAATGAACTATTTCCGTTCTTTAAGGAACAGCGTCCTTGTAACGTTTTTGTCCGTTATTATATTGCTTATAATCAGTTCGCTTGCCGGTTACGCGATTGCCCGTCTGCATGGGAAACTCAGCAACTTTTTCCAGGTGTTTTTTCTGGCAGGTATGATCGTATCTGCGCAGATGTCCATTATACCGATGTATCGGATAGTGAATAAATTACATATGAGCAACACGTTTGCTGCACCAATAGCAATGTATGTTACTGCTGCAATCCCGTTTTCTATTTTCCTCTATACCAACTTTATAAAAAGCGGTGTTCCTTATGCGCTGGAAGAAGCGGCGCGTATTGATGGGGCAAGCATGCTGCGGGTCTTTTTCCAGATCGTTATGCCGCTTACAAAACCGGCATTGGTTTCAATCGTGATTACGCAGGGTGTGCCGATCTGGAATGATTTTTTCTTTTCAATGCTGTTCCTTTCAGCTCCGGAGCAGAAAACACTGCCGCTGACAATGCTGAATTTTATAGGTGACATGGAAAATGCAACGCAATGGAATATTTTGTTTGCCGCCTGTTTCTTGAGTGCCATTCCTATTATTCTGGTTTATTCCTTCCTGCAGAAATATTTTGTTTCGGGACTTGTAACCGGTGCTGTAAAAGGTTAAATTCGTATGTCAGTGCCTTTTATAATTAGGCTTAAAATATCAAAAGCAAAATATTGTTTTCTGTGGTATATGCTAGAATACTCAAGAGGTGATCTCGATTGAAGTTTTACCACAGTATCAGAGCTAAAATTTTAGCTTTCTGCGTTTGCATTTCAATCATTCCCACATCGATTATTTTCCTGTTTACAATGCATAGTTACACAGAAACGTATACAAGCCAGATTGCGTCTCTTACAACAAATACCGTTCAAAATACGACGGAATCAATCGAACAGAATTTTAAAAATATAAGTGTGTTAGAATCTGCGCTCCTTTTCAGCCAATATGAGGGCAATAATGTTTTTATTTCTATTTGTGACCAGGAGCGCGCTCTTTCCCATATTCAGCCAATACAAAGGCTGCAGAATCAAAAAAAATATGAATATATTTGTTCCAACCTGATCAGCAACAACACTTTTGCGGAAGGGATTTATCTGTTTACCGACAGTGGATATACCTATTCCTTTACGAAAAATAAAGAATTCTGGATAGGTGATACGCCACCAAACGGCGGCTGGAGAAAAAAACTGGATGGTATAAACAGCACCTGCGTTCAGCCTTTTGTCCCGAAGCATTCTGAGAATGGCCAGAAATATATTCTATTTGCAAAAAAATTCCGTAATCTGGAAGGAAAAGCTACCGGTACTTTGGCAATTGTCTGCAATAAGCTGGTGCTGAACCAAAATGGGAACAACAGCGCTTCAAAAAATGACGTGTATGTTTTGCTCCCGGATGGGGAAATGCTGAGCGGTTCCGGACAGAGTGAAAAATTGAATTTAACAAAAAGCCAGATTGAGCAGATTAACAGCTGTGATAACGGCTATGTCTCGTCTGACAGCAGCCGCGATATCATTGTTTACGGTACACTGGAAGATCTGGGCTGGAAAACAGTATCAAAAGTATCACTTAATCCTATTTACGATGCTTATGTACATAACAGAACGTACTTTATCTGCTTTATGGCGGCGGTAATCATAATAATATCTTTTTTGGTTTATGAGCTGGATAAAATCATTATCCGGCCTATTGTTTATCTATCGCATTCTATGAATAATACATCTATGCTGGAAAGCGATTCCTTTCAAAATACCTGTCCCGACCGAAAGGATGAAATCGGAATCCTTTACAGCTGCTTTGAAAGAATGCTGAAGCGGATACATAAATTGATAGAAGAAAGGTATAAGAGTGAAATACGCTATCTGAAGTCTTGCCTTAAGAATCTAACCTCGCAGATTAACTCGCATTTCCTTTTTAATACGCTGGAAAATATCAATGACTGTGCAATCATAGCGCATAACGATAAAATAGCGGTTATGTCAAAGTCACTGGGCGATTTATTAAGGTACAGCATTGATTATGAAACGGATGAAGTGCCATTGCAGGCCGAGCTGGAGCAAACACGGAAATATATTTGCATTCAGGAAGTTAAGTTTGGCCATCCCATACAGTTCAGAACAGACGTGGAAGATGGGCTGCTGGAACATAAGGTGATGAAATTTTTCTTGCAGCCAATCATAGAAAATGCCATTGAACACGGCCTGCAAAATGAAATTGCCGATGGGAAAATTGAGCTGAATGCATTCCATGTTAACAATGCCATGCATATCACCATTTATGATAACGGCGACAGCATCCCGGAAGAAAAGCTTCAGGAAATCAGAAGGTCTATTTTATCAAAGGGCAAGTTAAAAACAGATCAGAGGCATGTAGGTGTCGGCTTATCTAATATAAAGCAAAGACTGAATCTTATGTATCCCGGAAAAAGCAGTTTAAAAATCCGGAATGCCGAAAGAATGGGAGTAGTTGTTGAAGTGATTATCCCATATTAAATTTGGGCTGTGTGAAGAAGGTGGCAGCAGTGTATACTTACATTATTGTTGATGATGAAGTGATTATCCGGCAGGGGCTTCAGATTAAAATCAGCCAGACTCCATCTCTTCAGGTAACTTGTGTGGGGGAGGCTTCCAATGGTTTGGAAGCCTTTGACCTAATGAAAAAGGTAAACCCTGACTTTGTGATTACCGACATGAAAATGAATAAGATGGATGGTACGGCCCTGCTTGAAAAAATTAGCCAGAAATATCCTGGGACCCCAGTGATTGTTATAAGCGGATATAAACTGTTTGACTATGTTAAGCAGGCGATTGAGAAGCATGCGGTTGGGTATGTCTTAAAGCCGTTTTCCGCAGAAGAAATTGCAAGTCAGGTAAGAAAAGTTATTGAGTTGCTCGAAAACCAAAAACGTATTTCAAAACTCCAGCAGGAAGTAGAGTCTCTGGAGCAAGAGAAAAACCGGCAGATCTTATTTCAGGCGATCACGCGGCCATGGAATCAGGAAATAGAAAAATTCGTAAGAGAAAAAGGCTATCCTTTCTTAGATAATATTATGCTTTTAACTATTACAACGGAAAATCTGGAATTCAAGGCAGGCCTCTATCAGATTTGCAATTCACTGATTCAGAGGCACTGCTGTAACATAGTAGATAACCATACCTTGAGAACTCAATTTTACATCCTGCTGCATATGCCGAAAAATCAGCAGGGTCTGCTCGCGGCGGCAGAAAAAAGGCTTTCTCCGCAGATTGCGGGCTTAGCCGGAAAATTTCATTTGTTCTTATGCGTAAGCCGTATTGAAAATTCAGTAGAAAAATTAAATCAGCTCTATTCTGAGAACAATGCTTTGCTTCAAAATATTTTTCTAACAGATCAGGTGAAAATTTTATATCCGGATGACAGGGTGGGATGGGAGCCTGTTTCCAATGAAAATGAAATCCACGATTTAATCTGTTGCATGAAATATTATCCTGCGAAAGTTGATACGATTCTAAGCGCTTCCTTTCAAAAAATTGATGCAGAAACACATCCGTTTGGTTCCATCAAGGATTTTTGTAAGAGCCTGACGGATAAAGTGAATGCGTATGCTATAAAAAACCATGTTGAAGTTAGCAATATCATGGAACAGTTTTATCCGAGATATCTATTTTGCGGCGATATGAAAATAATCGAAGCAGATTTTTCAAAGTATATTCATGCCATTTTTAGTTCTATCCATTTGAAGGAAAATGATCAGGAAGTTCTCCTTCAGGGGATTATCAGTTATATTGATAAGAATTATCGTAAAAAGCTGACTTTACAGCAGATTGCAGAGGAATTTTATATTTCCCCTTCTTTTTGCAGCAATCTTCTGAAGGAAAACCTGGGCATGACTTTCAATGATTACCTCAGCAAAATCAGGCTGCAGAATGCAAAGCGCCTGTTGGTTGAAACAAGGCTGAGTGTCAACAAGATTTCTGATGAAGTTGGGTATTCCAATCCAAAATATTTCTTTAAGGTTTTTAAAAAGTTAAGTGGATATACTCCATTAAAATACCGTTCGATGAGCAGCACAGAAACGAGGGAATAAGCAAAAATGATGAAAAAAGATTTGCAAAATGACAGACCGGACAGCGCCCTTTTCCGGAATCCGACTTCAGAATACAGGGCAGCCCCATTTTGGGCTTGGAACTGCAAACTTTCAAAAGAGCAGCTGCTGCGCCAGATTGATCAAATTCAGGCAATGGGTATGGGGGGCTTTCATATCCACAGCAGGGTTGGCCTAGATACGGAATACCTGGGCAAGGAGTTTATGGACTGCGTAAAATCCTGTTGCTCCAAAGCAAAAGCCGAAGGGATGCTTTGCCGGCTGTATGATGAAGATCGCTGGCCGTCCGGGAGCGCCGGCGGATTTGTTACAAAAGATCTAAAATACCGCAATCGTTTTCTTGCTGTAGTGCCGCGCGGCTGTACCAATAAGGCGGATGAAACTTTTGTATCCGCCGCTAAAGCGGTGCGCAGCAAGAACCGCACGTATCTTGGAAGCTATGATATCATCCTTGACCATGACGGATATATGGTTTCCTACCGCCGGATTGGCAGGGAGGAAAACGGGAAGGGCCACGTTTGGGATGCTTTTCTTGAAGTATCCGGAGATACCCCCTGGTTTAACAATCAGGCTTATGTGAATACCCTGGACAAAAAAGCAATTGACAGATTTATAGAGATTACCCATGAAAAATATTACCAGGAACTGGGCTCGGAATTCGGCAGAGAGATACCGACAATCTTTACGGATGAGCCACAGACAGTTCAAAAATCTGCCCTGCGAAACCCGTTTGAAGAAACAGCGGTTGTTTTGCCTTTTACAGATGATTTTGAACAGACTTTCCAAAATAAATACGGCGTGTCCCTGCTGGAGCATCTTCCGGAGCTGGTTTGGGAGAAACAGGGCGGCAAGGTTTCGCAGATACGGTATTGGTACCATGCTCATGTTTGTGACCGCTTTTCGGAGGCTTTTGGCGACAACATCGGCAAATGGTGCAGCAAACACGGAATAAAACTTACCGGCCATATGATGAATGAATGGACTCTCCATTCCCAAACCACATCGGTCGGTGATGTTATGCGCCCTATGAAGGAATTTGGCATTCCAGGCGTTGATATGCTGTGTGACCGCCGCGAACTTTCAACAGTCAAACAAGCGGAGAGCGTATCTCACCAAATGGGCAGAAACGGCGTTATGAGTGAACTGTATGGTGTAACCGGATGGGATTTTGATTTCCGAAGCCATAAGCTGGCCGGCGATTGGCAGGCAGCACTGGGAGTTACCCTTCGAGTACCGCATTTGACCTGGGTTTCCATGGAAGGGGAAGCAAAACGGGACTACCCGGCGAGCATTGGTTATCAATCGCCCTGGTACCGTGAGTATCCCTATATTGAAAATCATTTTGCACGTCTAAATACGGCCCTGACACGTGGCAGACCCATTGTGAAGGTAGGAGTAATTCACCCGATTGAGTCTTACTGGCTGTATTGGGGCAATCAGCGGCAGACATCGGTTGTGCGGCAGGATCTTGAGAGTGATTTTACGGAAGTAATTCAGTGGCTTCTTTATAATTTTATTGATTTTGATTTTATTTCGGAATCCATGCTAAGTGAGGACAGCCAGTCTTGTACGGACGCGTTTCATATGGGTGGCATGACATATGAGGCTGTTGTGGTTCCTCAGTGCCATACAATCCGCAGCACAACGTTGCATAAACTGCAGGAGTTTGCCGGCCATGGCGGAAAAGTGATTTTTATGGGTGAGCCGCCCCGGTACGTAGATGCGGCCTTTTCGGAAGAGCCTGCGCTGCTAGCGCATCAGTGCACAAGAATACCCTATCAGCGCGGTCCACTGCTGAATTCCCTTCGAGATCTGCGTGATGTGGATGTTGAAATGAATGCAGTAGAAGGCAAAGATCCCACTCGTGTTCAGCAATGGGAAACAGGAGTCCGTGCCAACAATATGTTTTATCAGCTAAGGCAGGACGTGGACAGCCGCTGGCTTTTCTTAGCACACGTGAATAAGCCGCGGAACAGGGATATCACCTTTATGGAAAAACTTGATATCCATGTACGAGGCAGATATCAGCCGGTGCTCTACGATACCATGACGGGTGAGATTCATCCAGTGGACGCAGAATATAAAGAAGGATGGACCCGGATTCCGTATTATTGTTCCCAGTATGACAGTGTTCTGCTCCGTCTGCAGAAGACCCAAGGTGCCATAATGGGTGAGAAGCAGATTTATACGGTGCCGAAAAATAAATTGTACCTCCCGGAACCGCAGTCTTTCACATTGGATGAAAAGAATGTTATGCTTTTGGATATAGCCGAATATGCGTTTGATTCGGGGCCATGGAACCCTCAGGAAGAGCTTTTGAGGATTGACAATCGTTTTCGTCGGAAGCTGGGATATCCGCTGAGGATGGAAGCTCTTGCCCAGCCGTGGGTTACAAAAAATGAGGAAAAAATAGAACATACTCTTCATTTGCGCTTTACCATTTTTTCGGATATTGCTGTTCCAGAGGTACAGTTCGCCATGGAGCATCCGGAAAATGCCGGAATTATCTGGAATGGCAAACAGGTTTCTTCAGAAATAAACGGCTGGTATGTTGATGAATCAATTCAGACGATTGATTTACCGGATGGGGTACGCAAAGGACCAAATTCCATGGAGCTTTCTATACCGTTTGGGCCGAAGACAAACGTAGAATGGTGCTATCTGCTCGGCAGCTTTGGCGTATCCGTTGCCGGCAGAGAGAAGAAGATAACCGAAATGCCGGACTCTTTGGCTTACGGTGATATTGTCAGGCAGGGTCTGCCGTTTTACGCCGGAAATTTAACCTATCAGATTCCTTTTTCCTGCAAAGCGGGCGCACTGCATATTGAAGTCCCCCATTACCGCGGGGCTCTTGTACAGGTAACGCTCGACGGCAAAAAAATAGGCAATATAGCGCTGGCGCCTTACAGACTGGATTGTGGCCGGGTGCAGGAAGGGCATCATACCTTGAAACTGAAGGTATTTGGAAACCGCATTAATGCATTCGGCGCGCTTCATAACGCAGATTCAACAGAAGAGTGGTATGGGCCGAATCTCTGGAGAACGAGCGGAAATAAGTGGAGTTATGAATATCAGTTCAAGAAGATGGGGATTCTGTCGACACCGCAATATTGGATCGCAGGAAACGATGATTAAAAATTTGGAATAGCCTGATCTTTGCATTAGCGCAGAACGCTGCCGCCGCAAACGACCCTGTTCCCAAAAACTGCATACGAAAATGCGCCTTGGCTAAGCTTTTTTACAGCTTAGCCAAGGCGCTTGTTTCATTTTGTGATTACCGTGCGGAACTGGCTTTTCCAGCCTGCATTTACTGCTGCATGGTACGGAAGAAACCTTCGGCCTGCTGAAGAGTGTACTGGATCTCGTCCTGTGAATGTGCAGCGCTGACAAAGCCAACTTCAAACTGGGACGGGGCTAGGTAAACACCGTGGCGGAGCATATAGTTGAAATAGGATGCGTAAACCTTCCGGTCACTGGTCAGAGTGTCCTGGTAGCATTCCACTGGATGAGAGGTGAAAAACACGCAGAACAGGGAGCCTGCCCGGTTGACAACAGCCGGAATTTGATATTTATGGATTAGGGCAGTGAGACCGTCACAGAGTTCTTCAGTCAGGCTGTTCAGACGGGTATAGATTTCCGGCTGTTCTTTCAGCACCGTCAGCTGGGTAATTCCGGCAGCAGTAGCGAGCGGATTGCCGCTTAGAGTTCCGGCCTGATAGACCTTTCCGCATGGGGCGGTCTGCATCATGATGTCCCGTTGTCCGCCGAATGCCCCCACTGGAAGTCCGCCTCCGATAATTTTGCCGAACGTGGTGAGATCCGGATGAATGCCTAAGAGCTCCTGTGCCCCGCCTGCACTGAGCCGGAACCCGGTGATGACTTCGTCTGCAATCAGCAGGGAGCCATTTTCTGTGCAGAGCTGGCGCAGCTGCTGCAGAAAACCTTTTTCTGGGAGAACAAGGCCCATATTTGCCGGAACAAGTTCCGTGATAACGGCGGCAATCTGATCGGGATACTGCTGGAACAGAGCCTTTACACTGCCGATATCATTGAATTGAGCTACCAGTGTATCTTTGGTAGCTCCTTCCGGAACACCGGCACTGCTGGAAAGAGAGCTGGTCATCAGCCCGGAACCTGCTTTTACCAACATAGCGTCGCTGTGACCGTGGTAACACCCTTCGAATTTGATGATTTTATCCCGCTTTGTGAATCCACGTGCCAGACGGACGGCACTCATTACAGCTTCCGTTCCTGAATTTACGAGGCGGACCATTTCGACAGAGGGAACCATGGAGGTAATCAGTTCCGCCATCTCAACTTCTGCGCGAGTGGCGGCACCGAAACTGAGGCCGTTTTCTGCGGCCCGGCAGACTTTGCTGAGAATTTTTTCCGGTGCGTGGCCAAGGATCAAAGGTCCCCAGGAATTGACAAAGTCGATGTACTCTCTGCCGTCCTCATCGGTAATATGGGAGCCGCGGCCTTTCACAATGAAGCGCGGTGCGCCGCCCACAGCTTGATAGGCCCGTACGGGGCTGTTCACGCCGCCCGGAATCACTTTGACGGCCCGTTCAAACAGTTCTTCCGATTTTCCCATTATCCAATCCTTCCTTCGTCAATCCACCCGGCGAGCTGCGGGGCGTAATACGTAATCAAAATATCGGCACCGGCACGAAAAGCGCCAACGGCTGCTTCACATACGACGCCCGCTTCGTCAATCCAGCCTTTTTGTGCGGCCGCCTTAATCATCGCGTATTCGCCGCTGACGCTGTAGGTGGCAATGGGAAGCGGAAAAGCCGAGTGGAGCCGGTACACGATGTCGAGATAGGAAAGGGCGGGTTTCACCATCAGAATATCCGCGCCTTCCTCCACGTCAAGAGCCGCTTCTTTGAGGGCTTCACGGCCATTATGATAATCCATCTGATAGCCCTTTCGGTCGCCAAAAGCCGGAGCAGAGCCGGCCGCCTCCCGGAACGGGCCGTAAAAGGAGGATGCATATTTGACGGAATAAGCCATAATAGCCCGGTCGGTAAAACCTTCTGCATCCAGCGCACTGCGAATTGCACCGACCCGGCCGTCCATCATGTCGGAGGGGGCCACGATATCGGCACCGGCGCGTACATGGGAAAGCGCCGTTTTGGCAAGCAGTTCCAGCGTTGGATCATTGTCTACCGTTTTTCCGCGGAGGACCCCGCAGTGGCCATGGCTGGTGTATTCGCACAGACAGACGTCCGTCACAACATTCAGCTGCGGATATTCCTTTTTAATTATTCGGACAGCCTGCTGCACAACGCCGTTGTCATCATATGCACTGGTAGCCAGTTCATCCTTATGCGCTGGCAGGCCAAACAGCAGAATACTGCCAATGCCTTCCTTTACAACTGGTTCTATCAACTGCGGCAGCTGGTCGGGGCTGCACCGTTTCTGCCCGTCCAGTGATGGGATGTCCTCGATCAGATGATGCCCTTCTTTCACGAAAACCGGATAGATGAGCGATTCTTTTGAAACGCGCGTCTCCCGCACCAGTTCCCGGATAACCGGGGTTGTGCGGAGCCTGCGCGGCCTTTTTGTCAGCTCCATTTTTAAAACCTCCTGTTTTTTCTCTGCCGTGCATGCTCAGCGTACGGCAGAAAGCATTGTCTGAATCATACCGTCTTCGGTAGAAACGTCGGAAACGATCGTATGGAATCCGCAGCTTTCCGCTTCCATACCCGTTGAAGGGCCGATACAGACAGCTGTACAGCGGCCGGTGCTGAAATGCGGAAATATCCGGAGAAAACCTTTTACAGATGAAGCGCTTGTGAATGTCAGCCAGTCAAAGTCAAGATTTTCCACTGTATGGCGGATTTCCGGAAGCGGTTTTTCCAGCGGAAGCTGGGTATGGTAAGCGGGAATTGCTTTGTACGGAATTCCGGACTGTTTCAGCCGGCCTTCCAGAGAACGGGAGCCGTTTTCCGCCCGAATAACCAGAATTCGGTCCCGGTTTCCCGCTTTCTGCGCAAGTGTTTCTCCCAGATGAATTCCGTCAAATTTCTGCGGCATTAGGTCAGGAAAGATTCCATACCTGGAAAGGTATTTTGCCGTTGCCGGGCCGACGGCCGCTATCCTGATTCCGCTAAGGGCGCGCGTATCTTTTCCGCTTTGCTTCAAGGCACGGAAAAAACAGTCGGCTCCGGCAGAGCTGGAAAAAGTAATCCATGTAAAAGCTGTCAGGCTGGAAACAGCTTCCGAAAGGATAGCCTCCGGAGACGAAACAGTTTCTATGCAGGGGCATGGAATGGCTTCACCGCCAAGAAGTTCAATTTTCCGGCAGAAATTCTTCATTTTGGTGCGCGGCCTTGTGACGACAATCCGTTTCCCGTCAAGCGGCCGGCAGGCCGTCCAGCAAAGCCTGTCTGCCAGGGCGGCGGCAGGGCCGACAACAATCACGGCGGGAGACCGGACCGACTGTTCCTTCATTGTTTCAGCAAGAGTGCCGAGCGTAGCCGCAACAGTCCTTTGGCGTGCAGTCGTGCCGTTTTCCACAGCGGCGGCCGGCGTTCCGGCATCCATGCCTGCTTTTATAAGCGCACTGCAGATGTGCTCTGCGGATGCAACGCCCATCAGGAAGACCAGTGTCCCTTTGAGATGGGATGCGGTGGAAAAGTCGACTGCACTTTCCTGTCCTTGTGCAGAGTGGCCGGTGAAAATATGCAGGGAAGAACTGCATTCCCGATGTGTGACCGGGATCCCGGCATATTCCGGCACGGCGATGGACGCAGAAACGCCGGGTACAATTTCATACGGAATTCCCGCTGAACGAAGTGCTTCCGCTTCTTCGCCGCCGCGTCCAAACAGAAATGGATCGCCGCCTTTCAGGCGCACCACACGGTTTCCGCCTTTCGCTTCCCGTACGAGAATCCGGTTGATTTCCGTTTGCGGGACAGGGTGGCGGTTCGGGAATTTTCCAACGTCAAACTTCTGTGCGGCCGGCGGAATTAAGCCGAGAATCCCGGTGCCAACCAGTCGGTCGTATACAACGACATCTGCCGTTTTCAGAAGCTTATATCCTCGCAGGGTAAAAAGGCCCGCATCAGAAGGACCGGCGCCGACAAGCCAGACTTTTCCGCAGGTATCAGCCAATGTTTTCTGCCTCCTTTTGAAGCTGCGCGGCAAGGTTTTCAGCCAGCGGGATACTTTCTTCCCGCACGCCGGAAACTGTTCCGAAGGTTTCTTTTCCTGTTTTTGGGCTTACATAAAAAGCACGAAGCTCTATTTTGCCGTCTTTGAAAACCCTGCAATAGGCCGCCGCAGGAGAGCTGCAGCTGCATCCGAGTGCCGCGATCACGGCGCGCTCTGCACAGGCAGCCGTACGGCTGCCTGCGTCATCCACACATTCGAGCAGTTTCCGGTCAAAATCGTTTCGCCCCTGTACGGCGAGAATGCCCTGGCCGGCAGCCGGAAGCATTTCCGTTTCAGAAAAAATATAGGAAGCGCGTTTCATGAGCCCGAGGCGTTTCAGGCCTGCCGCCGCCAAAATGACAGCCGAAAAATTGCCCTCATCGAGCTTGCGGATTCTTGTCGGTACATTTCCTCGCACCGGAGTAATGGAAATTCCGGGGCAGAGCTTTTGCAGGAAAATACTTCTTCGGGTGCTGGAGCAGCCGACCGGTTTTTTTATAAGAAATGGACTGAAACCCGTGAAAGGCGGTTCCTTTTGGCAGAATGAGCACGTCGCGCGGATCTTCACGCTTTGAGTAAGCCAAAACAGGGAGGTCATCCGGAATTTTCTCCGGCATATCTTTCAGGCTGTGGACGGAGAGGTCAATTTTACCTGAGCGCAGGGCTTGTTCCAGTTGGAGGGTAAAAAGTCCTTTGCCTCCTGCGTCATCCAGGGGACGGTCACGCAGAATATCTCCCGTTGTGTCCATGGTGACCATTTGCACTTCCAGTTCTGGGTGGGCTTTTAAAAGCTGTTCTGCCACCAGTTTGGTCTGAATTCTGGCAAGGCGGCTTTTTCGGCTCCCGATTCGGATAATCTTCTTTGTCATATGAAATTCCTCCCGCTGTTTTACCGAACAGCAGCCATGGTGCTGTCTTGCGGAAACTTTTCCGCATTTTCTTCCGTCCAGTCACGGAAGGAGAAAAGTGCGCTGGCTGTTTTTTCCCGGATGATTTTCTGTGCAGTGTTTCTGAGCCGTTCCCTCATTTCGTCTGAAAGACCTTCCGCTTTCCATTCCTGATCCAGCAGGTCAACGGCATTGGATGACGCTTCTGCGGAAAAAGACCGGATGGCTGGCAGAGACGACCACGCAGCCAGCTGCTTTTTGAATTCCGCAATATAATGATCAATAATTTGGCGGCAGCGCTGTTCGGTTTTGGCTTTTTCTTCGGAGCGCACACGGCAGCAGAGGTCGTCAATAGTCACAAGGCGGCATTTCGGCAGGTTTGCAACGTCCGGTTCAATGTCGCGCGGAACGGCGAGATCAAGGAAAAGCCTTTCACGCTGATTTTTGGCACACATTTCTGCTATGGGTTCGTAAAGCAGCGTGTAATGAGGGCTGGATGTTGCACTGAGTATGACGTCTGATTCCGCCGCTTCTTTCAATCTGCTGCTGTAAGGAATACTTTTGCAGTGTTCCGGAACAATGCTGATGCCGTATTTGTACTGCCTTATGGTCATGCAGACGCAGGCGCCGTTTTTTGCTAATTCTTCGGCGGCACTGCGGCCCATTTTTCCGCTTCCAATGACAAGACAGTGCAGACCTTTGAGATGTCCGTATTGTTCTCTGCATTTTTCGGCGGCAGCTGCGGCGACAGAGAGGGTGCCGGATGAAAAGCGCACTTCGGTTTTTACCCGCTTGGCGGAAGTTACAGCAGTCTGAAACAGTTTCGCGAGAATTTTTCCCGCTGTGCCGGAGTCGTTGGCGAGATGAATTGCTTCTTTGATCTGCGTTATAATCTGGTCTTCACCCCAAATTCGGGAATGAAGGCCGCAGGCTGTTTCAAACAGATAGCGCACGGCTTCTGCGCCGCTGCGTTCCGTGATGACACCGGCCGCCTGTTTCAGTGGTACGCTTTTAAAAGCACAGAGCATCTCTGCAGGGCTGATGGAATCGGAGCTGTCTGTGCTGAGCCAGAGTTCCGTCCGGTTGCAGGTGGAATAGATCACGCAGCCAGTAATTCCAGGCTGCCGGGTGGCAGCCTGCATGCCGCGCACCGATTCAGATTTTGTAAAAGCCAGAGCCTCGCGCTGTTCAAGGCTTGCCGTGCCGGATTCAATCCCGGCCATCCTGATTTCCATTACCTGTTTCCTCCTTTTTCTGTTCTGCCTGCAAAGCCTGTTCCAGCAGCCGGTTCAGAATTTTTCTGCGCTGATTGGGATCTGAGATTTCCCGGCGGACTTTTTTCCGGACCAGACTGAGAGACGCAATCATTTCACCGCACGAAGCAGGGAAAAGAGATTCAATTTTCTGCCGGGCATAGCGCGCAAAGGATGGGTAGCTTCCTGAAGTCGTGATGCCAACGGCGAAGTCTCCGCGCCGGACGACGGCAGGGAAAAAAAACGTGCAGAGCTCCGGATCATCCACTGCATTGACGGGGATCAATTTTTCCTGCGCGCCGCGGGAGATCTGCCGGTTTACTTTCTTGTCACCGGTCGCGGCAATTACCAGTGCGGCAGAATTCAAGTCTTCCGGCCGGTATTTTCTCAGAAAAAGGCAGACGGTGCCGGACTCCGCAAGTTTTCGGAGTTCCGGCACCGCTTCCGGGCTGACCACTTTGACATTGGCCCCAAAATCCAGCAGCGTTTTTACTTTTCGTACGGCCACTTTTCCTCCGCCGGCGACCAGAGCTTTTTTTCCGGCGATATTTACGAAAAAAGGGAAATATGCCAAGAAACGGCCATCCTTTCTGCGGCCCGCCTTTTTGGTTTCAGCGGTTTCCGCTTTTCATTTATAATGGAATTGAATGGATCCTTTTTATATTCCCAGAATATTCTCAATCATTCTTTACTCTGCACGCCGACATGCTTGCTGAGAGGTTTTACATGGATATTGCTCCGGTATTCGGTTTCCGTCCAGTTGATGCTTTCGGCAATCATGGCTTCCGGGTTCAGTTTTACGCCGTCGAGCATAAATTCTTTGAAACGCTGATAGCCGGCGCGGTCAATCAGATGGCCGCCGTGAATATAGACCGGTTTGCCGCCGAGGACCCAGTCGGAAAACCGTGGCCAGTTTTTCATAATGGCAAGTACACTGTCTTCTGTGAGCCAGTTGGCAAACATTTTGCCCATGCGCGGGTACTGCTTGCCAGTGCGCCCGCCGACTATGATTTTGTAGAAATCCTTGTTTGGCCTGTGCCATGCACCGGTAGGGCAGGCAATGACACATTCTCCGCATCCAACACAACAGCAGGTATCCTTGTCCACCTTATGGCTGTCATTAAGAGAGAGAACGCGCGTTGCCGCTTTTTCGCATCTTCGAACGCACGCACCGCACCCGATGCAGCGGCTTATGTCGTAAACCGGCTTTGTGCAGCCGATGATGCCGAAATCCTGAAAATGGGCCTTGGCACAGTCGTTCGGGCACCCGGAAACCGAAATCTTGATGTGGTAGGGGTTCGGATAAATAATTTTTTCAAGTTCTCTGGCAAGATGCTGAGTATTCACATTTGCCTTAATGCAGTGGATCCCGCCAATACAGGCCATAATATTGCGGGGTGCTATGTAGGGATAGCCGTTATCCGTTTTCATGTCAACGCCGCAAAGGTCACACTCAATCGCTTTTAAATAAGGCTGGATATATTTGTTGACCGCGGGAATATTCTTGGCCTTGATTCCAGGTGCATTAAGCGTCTGGCGCGGTCCAATATGAAAGGTGCCGTCGCCCCAAGTTTGGCAGACATACTGAATTACGCTGAGCCATTTGGAGTCGATCAAGGCTCCGGGTACGCGGAGCTGAAGCATGAACTCACCCGGCACTTTTGACTGGCGGAAACAGTTATTCTGGAACTGTTTGATATTACAATCTTCTACCACGATGATCCCTCCTAATCCACAAGCTTTTTGCCGACCGTATAATTAAATACCGGGCCGTCCAGGCAAACGTAGGTTTCGTCAATTCGGCAGTGGCCGCATTTTCCGATTCCGCAGGACATTTTCCGCTCGAAAGACATCCAGATTTTTTCTTCCGGCACCTTGTTTTTAAGCAGTTCCGCCCCCGTGAACTTCATCATGACCGGAGGACCGACGACAATGCATTCATAATTTCCGCCGAAAGAGGCGAACGGAATATCTTTGATAAAGGATGTGACAAGGCCCTTGTTCCATCCCTCGTAATCCTCATTGTCCAGTGTGTAGATAGTGTGAAAATGCTTTGCTGATTTCCATTTTGCAAGGTCGTCGTTAAAGAGAATACTGTGGGAGTTTTTAAAGCCGAGAATCAGATAAATTTCTTTTGCATATGCCGGGTCGTCGCAGAACATGTTAATAAGGCTCTTGACAGGAGAAACGCCGGTGCCGCCCGCCACGATAACGACGTTTTTCTCTTGAAAGCGTTCCGCCGGCCAACCGTTGCCATAGCAGCCGCGCAGGAAGATTGTATCGCCCTTTTTCATTTCAAACAGGCCGTCGGTTAATTTTCCGACTTTCCGGATTGTAAAGTCGACGTAGCCGTCGCCAAATCCGCTCATAGAAATCGGAGCTTCTCCAACACGCGGTATAGAAAGTTCCATGAACTGGCCATGGCGGACGGGGACGTCACTTTCAACACGGAATGTCCATTCCATTTCGGTTTGAGGAAAAATATCAAGGATCTTAGCCGGATGCGGCCTGACTGGATCATTAATCATCTGTTTTGCCTTCTTCCTGCTTGATTTCTTCAATCGCCTTGGAAAGCTTGTTCAGTGTTGCCGGGTAGCTGATCAGCTGCGGACAGCGCGCTGAGCATCTTCCGCAGCCGACGCACATCGGACCTGTATGGAACCGTGCATTATAGCCATAAACCTTGTGCATGATTTTATAGCGGTATTTTTCAGATGTTGTCTGCCGGAAGCAGTGCCCTCCGGCCATACTGTCGAACCCGTCCACCATACAGGAGGAACAGGTTCTTCTCCGTTCGCCCACATGCGCATTCTGTGTGTAAACAATATCGGTTGTTTCAAAGCATGTGCAGGTGCTGCACGCGACGGTGCAGGAGCCGCATCCAATGCATCGATCATCAAACTCGTTCCACATGGGATGCTCTTTCAGGCGGTTTGCAAGGTCAATACTGTCAATGACTGGGTACTTGACTTTGAGTTCGTTTTCCTTCGGAAACTGAATTTCATAGTCAGAGGACTTGGAATCTTTGAAATACGGCTCGAACTCCGGGTCACGTATTTCCAGGTAGGCGCAGTCTTTTCGAAAAGAGATGGCCAGAGAATGCATATCGGTTGTATTTGCTCCCACACTGCAGCAGAAACAGCCTTCAAACTGCTGAGTGCATTCCATCAAAACGAATTTTACCCGTTTACGGATTCTTTTGTAAAAATAATCCTCGTCGCTGCCGTTTTTCAGATAAATTTGATCCTGAATTTTAATGGCGTTGATGTCACATGCCCTGCCGAACAGAAGAATGTCTTTTTCCGGCGGTTTGCTTTCCTGGTATTCGTCTTCCGTAAAATAAAAAAGAGTTTGTGTGATAGGAGTTAAAACTTCTTTCATCGCGTAAGTGGAGCGTTCCCGGTATTCAATATCCTCATATTTGTGAATCTGCCGGTATAGGATGGAATCGGTTTGGGCGTAACGTCCTCCGGCCGGGATGCGCACCGGCGCGTAAAGGTCGTACCGCTCTTCCAGCTTTGCAAAAAGCTGGTTGCACTCGTCTGCTGAAAGCAGATAAGTCTTTTCGTGTTTCAATACAAACCCTTCCTTTCTGTTTCTCAGGACTGCAAAAGTAAAAAACTAACTTTGTTAATGAAATATCACGAATTGTCTGTTTTGATTATAGCACTTGCAGACATGATCGTAAAATGCTAAACTATTTATATTTTCATAGTATTTTTACTATACATCACTGCCGAATAGGAGGAGACCTCCATGACAATCCGGGACCTTGAAATTTTTGTTGCCGTGGCAGAGTCCGGAAGAATGGGTACGGCTGCCAGAAAGTTATATATTTCTCAGCCTACTGTCAGCCATGTGATTACCAAGATAGAAGAGACCTACCACGTCTGCCTTTTTGAACGTTTGTCAAGAAAGCTGTATATCACGGAAACCGGCCAGGAACTGCTGCAGTATGCACGCCATATCCTTGCCAATTTTAAAGACATGGAGCATTATCTGTATCATGCCTCCGAACAACTCTGTATCAATATTGGGGCGTCCCTGACCGTCGGAACAGCATTTTTGGCCGATATGGTTTCTGAGTTTGAAAAGGCTAACCCAAAAATCAGCATTCGCGTCTATGTGGACAATACCCACGATATTGTTCGAAAAATTACAGAAGGAACGCTGGATATTGCCGTTGTAGAAGGCAGTGTCCCCAATACGGATGTGGTGACGAAGGTCGTGTATGATGATGAAATGGTTTTAATCTGTGGGAAAAGCCATCCGTTTGCATCACGAAAGTCTATTTGTCTCGAAGATCTCAGAAATGCAGACTGCATTCTAAGAGAAGAAGGTTCCGGAACGAGGGACTTTTTAATCAATCTGACAGAAAAAAAGGGCATACCCATTGTCAAGAAGTGGGTATGCCACAGTTCCGATTCCATCATCCGTATTGTTGCTGCCGGGCAGGGAGTTTCCATGCTTTCGAAATCCCTTGTGCAGAATGTGCCGCAGGTTGTTCAGGTACCGGTTAAAGGACCAAAACTGCATCGGAAATTCCGGATTGTTTATCACCGTGACAAATACCTGTCAACCCCACTAAAAAGGCTGATAGAGGAAATGCAGCTATATTTCCGGAAAATATCCATGCGGCACTTTGCTTCCCAGTAGCTGTGTTTACCGCAGAAATTTCGAAAAAATGTTTTAATGCAAAAGTTTTTAAAGGACGACGCGTAAAATTCAGTCCTTCTTCCCGCTGTCCTTTTTGACACTGTCACGTTCCACGACCTCTACGTTCAGGACAGTGTTTTTCATAGGTTCATCCGGATGATTCAGGCGCCACAGGATTCGGTCAACGGCTTCTTTTCCAAGTTCTTCTTTATGTACATTCACTGTAGTGAGCCGCGGCAGAACAGCTGTAGAAAGGGCTGTGTTATCAAAACCGACAACGGCAATGTCCTTTGGAATCTGGTAATTCAGTTTTTGAAGTGCGTGCATCAGAAGTACAGCGGCGTCGTCATTGGAGCAAACAAATGCTTCAGGCATTTCATGCACCTTTCGGACCGTATCGGCCAGTTTATCAAGGTCATGCTGAATTACAGATTTTTCAATGTCCTGCAGAGCAGAAAATTTGAGAATATACTGAACCGTATCCGAATAACCCGCAAAAAACGGGAGCGTATAAATTGCTTCCCTGTAACCTGCAAAGCGTTCTTTTATGCTCATGGAGTAATTAAGGTCACCGAAAAATCCAATTTTTCGGTAGCCATTTTGAATCAGCAGACGTGTTACCGCATAGCTGCCCTGCTTATTATTTGAAAGGATGCACTCGCTTGGCACTGCAAGCGACATATGGTCAATGACAACGAGGGGAATCCGAAACTGTTTTAGTTCATGCAGGTAGTCATCGCTGATTTTTCCAACAGAGATGATTCCGCAGACTCGGCCTTGAATCAGGCAGTCCGGAATATCTTTGAATTTATCCGGAAAATTGACGAGAACTTCATATCCCTTTCTTTTGGCTTCGCTCTCAAGTCCAAGCACGATTGCGCTGTAAAAATCCGAATTCTGAAAATATTTTGCCTGAATGATCAGACAAATATTCTTGTTGGCAAATGCTTTGCCGTATTGGGGCTTTGCATCAAAATAACCCATTTCCTCCGCTTTGTTCAGGATTCGGTTCCTTGTTTCTTTTCCTACGCCGTTTTTTCCGTTTACAGCGAGAGAAACAGCGTTGACGGAAACGTGAAGTTCTTCTGCAATTTTTTTCATAGTTATGCGCTGTTTCACTTCAACCACCTTGATTTTATCAGCTTTCCATGGCTTTAAAAACTTCACGAAGAGTAAAGTCCGCGCGGCAGATTTTATCATCTGCAGCGCCATAATACAGTATAATCCTATTTTTCTCCGGGATGCAGCCGCAGGTGAAAACTGTATTTTCAAAGAAGCCGTTTTGTTCATAGTCTTTTTCCGGCTGAATCAGCGGTTCTCGGGTCCGTGCAAGGATCCGTGAGGGATCGTTGCGATCCAGCAAAATGGCTCCAAGGCAATAGCGGTTCTGCTCGTCAGCCGCGTGATAGAATTCGAGCCAGCCCTTTTCCGTCAAAAACGGAACGGTTCCGCCGCCGACCCTGCCGTTTTCCCAGCTGCCGCCGGAGCCGGAAAAAAATTTTCTCTGTTTTCCCCAGTGGATCAGATCAGGGGATTCACTGATCCAAATCACGGGTGGCCCAAAATCCAGGCTTGCGGGTCGGTTCAGGGCATAGTATTTCCCATTAATTTTCTGTGGAAAAATGACGACATCTTTGTTTGCCGGGGCAAAGATAATGCCCAGGCGCTCAAAATTCTGAAAATCCCGTGTATGCATTAAACCCGTAGCAGGGCCCTGAGGACTGACGGCCGTGTAGCTAATGTAGTAATCGGTTCCAATTTGCGTAATACGCGGATCCTCCATTCCCCAGCTTTCCTCTTCCGTTTCCGGGAGCAGCATGGGTTTTGCATCCACCTTAAAATAGATCCCATCTGTTGAGTGCGCCAGGCGCAGGTGAGAAAACGACGTCAGGTAAACGGTTTTCTGTATTCCGTTGACTTTTTTCACCACTTTGCGGCTGTCGGAAAAATCCAGCTCCGGATGTTCTTTCTTTATCAGACAAATTATACCTGGGTGCAGCTCGTTCCCACTCTTTTTCATCAGAGGGATTTTTACTTCCTCTTCTGTGTTTCCGGCAGATTCGGAAACTCTGCAGACCAGCAGAATCTGGTTTTGGAAACGGCACGCTCCGCAGTTGAAGATTCCCTCAACATGAAGATCCGGGCGGCTTGGTGTCACATTTTGAACCGTAAGTAATGGATTTTGTCTGCATCTTGTCATCGGTCAATATCTCCTTTTTGCCGGTAGGATTATTTCAGCATAAAGCTGATGCCTTCCTTAAAGTACTTGGATGCACACAGGAACATGACGATAATAGGCAGTGTCAGCAGAACCGATGCGGCATACATAGGCCCTGGGAAATTGCCCATTGAGCGAAACTGGGTGGAGATTAGCACGTTCAGTGTCTGCATTTTGATGTCTGGAGCAACCAGCATATCCCACATCAGTTCGTTCCAGCGTGTCATGAACATGGAAAGAAAAACAATAACGGTTACGGATTTTGTCATGGGTACGGCGATTCTCGTGATGATCCCCAATTCCCCAAGACCGTCGATTTTGGCCGCCTCAAAGATTTCATTCGGGAGGGTCACAAAATAGTTAATGTACATGAAAATGGCCCATGTGGATATACAGAGCGGCAGGATCATTCCAGAGTAGTGATTAGCCAACGGTTTAATCATCATATAGCGTGGGACCAGCAGAATGACAACCGGGAAAAACATCTGGAACAGGAGAGACTGGTAAATAAATTTTCTGCCTAAAAATTTCAGCTTTGTCACACTGTATCCGACCCCGAGCCCAACGAGGACAGAAATCACTGCCGTCGGCAGTGAGACAATCAGGGAATTCAGCAGGGAACGTACCCACATCCATGCGTTATCTGTACCACTGCCTCCCAGCAGGTACCGGTAACTCCGAAGCGTAAGTCGGGAACTTACAACGGCTTTGTCCACCTGATCCCAGGGGGCAAAAGATTGGAAAATCATATAAAAAAGCGGAAAGAGCGAGAAAATCAGAAGGATGACCGTTATGACGATCAAAATGGCTGTTTTCGCTTTTGACCTTGTCTTCATGGCGTTTCCTCCTTATACACCGTATTTTTTGTTCAGCTTGTTCATCAGCCACGTAATCAGCTGGATGATCACAAAAATCTGCAAGGCATTGATAATGGCCATGGCGGCGCCGGAACCTGATTTGAAGCTGGTAAACGACGTATTGTAGATTTCCAGCAGCCAAGTGGTGGTGGCATTGTTCGGTCCGCCGCCGGTCAGCAGGTAAGGCTCGGTGTAAATGCCGAACGCCAGCCCGGCGGCCAGTACAATAACGGTGGTCAGCGTCGGCAGGATCATCGGGAGCGTGATATGAATCAGCCGGTGGAACCCCACGGAGCCGTCCAGTGCGGCCGCTTCGCTGACATCCGGACTGATCCCTTCAATGGCGGCCAGCAGAAACAGTGCATAGTAGCCGGACATTTTCCAGACAATGATCCCCACAATAATCCAAAATGCGGTTGTGGGGTTCTGGAACCAGGCAATGTCCCAGTGCAGCCGGTTCCGAAGGAAAATGTTAAAAGCGGAGTTGTAACTGAAGAAAAAACGGATGACGACGGAAGTTGCCACTCCGGACGTTAAGTACGGGATGAAAAACAGCACTGCCACAATGCCCTTGATTTTCTCCGGCAGTGCCGAAATCAACAGGGCGAGGAGCAGCCCGAAAATAAAGCACAGGATCACAATCGGAATCAAGTAGCGGAAACCGTTTACAAAGGCGGCAATTGCTTTTGAATTGTGAAGAAGATCCGTAAAGTTTTTAAATCCAACAAACGTTTTGTCCGGGGACATCATGTTCCAGTCCATGGTGGAAAGCCAAATGGCCCAAACAAGCGGAATTAGAAAAAAGACCAACGTGTAGGCTAAGTAGGGAATATTTAGAAGCCATCCGGCCGCGTTGTCCCGGCGGCTTTTCTGGGATATTTTTTCTGCCATTTTTTTGTACCTCCTTGTGCGGAAAGCCGTTCAGACCGTAATAAGTGAAAAAAACGAACGCACAAAATCACCGCTGCTTTACTCAGAAGGGGATTTTGTGCGTTGCAGAAAGACAGTCGCCACGGTGAAATTTTGGCAGTGTCTGTCAGCTTAAACTGCCTGCGGACTTCATGGCACGAATGGCATTGTCTACGTCTGCTGAGGCATCTGGGGCATGCAGGGGTTCCTGCTTTGTTGATTTTTGTATGTAGGGAACCAACCCGGATTCTCCCAGCGAGGTCTGAATATCGGTCATTTTTTCAGAAGCCATGCACGGTATACTGTAAACGGAGTAACCCGCCAAATCTTTCAGTTCCGGATACTTCTTCATCATCGGAGCAAACAGGCTGTTTTTCAATGTATCCCCGCGCACTGGCAGCATGGTGGTTGCGGCCAGCCAGTCGGCATCTGTTTGATCACAGTTTTTATCGCTGTACATCCACTGCAGAAAAGCAACAGCACCCTGATGCTGGTCGTTGGAAATGCTGCTGTTCTTGTACAGCACAATTCCTTTTGAATCTCCGAAATTATACGGGGTGTCCCCGGCCTTTTTAACCAGCGAAGGCCCGAAAATATAGTCGCCGTCCAGCCCGTATTTTTTGCCGGCGGCCTGCATTGTCTGAATATCCCACGGCAAGCTTGTGCTCATCAGGATTGGAATTGTCTTGGAAGTCCAAACATCGGTTACTTCATTGGTCTGAATCGTATTGCCAAAGTTTCCAAGCATTTGAAATGTATCAATAGTCCCTTGGCGGTCAAGCGTTAATTTGCCTTTTTCTACCCACGAAGTTTTCTGTGATAGGGCCATATATATCCCCTGAAAATCATACCATCTTTCCCACCATTGGTCGGAACGCAACAGCGCCGGACGGTACAGCGTGTGGGTTACTCCCAGTGCCTGCATTTTTGCTTTGTTTGCGGTAAATGCTTTCAGAACGGCCTTCAGGTCATCCATCGTTTCAGGCACTTTGCTGAACCCCAGTGCTTTCAGTGCCTTGGAATTCCACTGCCACGTCATGGGATTGACATATTCCGGAAGAACATACTGCTTGGAGCCAATAGCCCATTCTTTCATAGTATCTCCGGCTTTTTTCTCAGCGACGGCCGTCTGATACCATTTGTCGTTTTCAATATTATATAGGGCGTTAGAGTTTGCCAGAGTTGCCGCAAAACTCCGGCTGATGTTTTCCGAAGCGGCCGGAACCGTCCCTGTCACAATTGCATTCTGAATGCCTGCTTCTGAGGACGGCGATTCTGGCATTTCCTGGACTTTTACCGTGACGTTCTTCCCGTTTATTTTTGGGTTAGTCGCATTGAAAGCCTTGGCTTTGGATACCCAGAAATTATATTGAACTTTCTGGGGGGCCGACCAAAATTTCACGGTTACGCTGCTGCCGGCCGCCTTTTGAGATGCTGAACCCGACGCGCTTCCGGATGCCGGTTTACTGCATCCGGAAAGCATGCCAACCAGCAGGGCGCCGGTTACCAGAACAGCTTCTGCTCTTTTCCTTATCATAGCAAATTCCTCCTAACAAAAAATTTAACACTAACACATCATGAACACATATCAATCGTGAAGAGCGTTACAGTCAGAAATTATCACCTGTATTTTCCCATTTCAAGAAAGGGTCCGGAATCGGGATGCAATGAGCTTCCGCATCTCCTATTCCGCAGTAAAGGCGCGCTGTCCCATTTCCCATACGCACAAGTCCGCCTCCAAAAATGACGTCCTGCAAATCGGGACGTTTGCTTTCTCCTGCTTCAAAATTATTCCGTATGGCGATCATTTTCATGGGGGAGTGCCGGCCTCTTTCCGGATCCAGCAAAAAGCAGGTACAGTAATAGTGCCGGTTCCCGTTGCTGTCAAACTGCGCTATATGGGAAAGGACGCCTACTTTCCCATTTTTCAGTAAATGCAGCTGATTGGTTCCGCCCCATTCTTCTTGGGTGAACTGATCTTCAAAAACTCTGGCGGAAGCTAAGGTCCGCGGATTCAGTTCATGGATGGAATCCATAATCAGCCAGCCGATTTTTCCTCTTCCGCCGATTTCTCCCTGCGGTTTTGTGGTAACCAGAATCTGCCCATTTGGAAGTTCCAGCAAACGGATATCTTTCATATTATCCGGTCCGCACGCAAATTTCTGGAGCCGAAAGGACTCTGTTTCCTGCAGAAAAATGGTTCGGTAAGACACCTTTCTCTCCGCGGTCCGAAATGTCTGGACTCCTCCGAGAATGAGCTGGCCATTCACAAATGTATAAAAAGGATCTTGAAGGTGTTCCAAAGGCTGAAACCTGTCATCCGGAATCCATTCTCCACGTCTTTTGTGGAAGAAAACGATATCGGAGTCTTCACTGTTTCGGCATTCTACCCGCCCTAAAAGAATTTGGTCGCCGCGGTAAGAAAATGGAGAAGAAATGTTGTAAACATCGCGATTATCTTTTTTTGGCAAAACAATTGGCAGCCTGGTATTGGCAAATTGAAGGCATTTCCACGGGTATTCTTCCATAAGCTGCCTGCAGGTTCGTACTGAGGTCATCCTGGTTCCTCCGAATTCATCTGTTTCTTGGTAAATTTTTCAGAAGTAATATTTTGTGTGACCCTTTTTCTTTTAACTTGATTGTACTTCCCATAAATACTTTAATTCAACGCATATTAACTTTAATTTTGAGAAAAATTAAATATTTTTGACATAGAAGGGAATTTTTAAATAGAAGCAGGCAAATTTTAAACAATAATTAACAATAGAGTATAATAATGTTACGATTCCGTGAAAGCATAGAAAAGCCATTGGGTCTCTGATTAAATGAATGGAGCTGAAGACATTCATGAAGGAGATGTACCCAATGGCTTAAGTTAAAAATGCCACAAGAAGGTGCCCGTTATCCTGTTCTCTGGGCGGGTTCCCTGTGCGAAAATGTTCGTGAACGAAAAAGACAGTAAATTCCTATTCCTTTACTCCGCCAGCTGTTAAGCCGCTTTGAATAAACTTCTGCAATGCCATAAACAGGATCATGATGGGAAGAGATGCCAGAACCGATGCTGCTGCAAACAAAGTCCAATGGGCTGCAAATTGATTTGTGATAAAAGATTGAAGACCGAGCGCAAGCGTAAATTTTTGCGGTGACTGTAAAAACACTGAAGTCAAAACATATTCGCTGTATGTGACCCAGCTTACCCCCCGGGCCGGAATCCACTCCGGTTCCCAGTAAAAGAACCCTTTTCCGCGGTTATTTTTGACGTACCTCAACCTGGCAGACAAATCCTGCAGAAAATTTTTTTGCCCTTTCGGAGACGGAGGATACGGAACATCTTTACACAATTCCCGGGTGAAAATCGTGTTGTCTCCGTTGCTATCGGTTGTAAATCCATATGCAGTTTCCGTAACGATCACATCCTTGTGGTATTGCCAAAGAATTAGGCTATCAGAAAAAAAAGGTCAGCCCGCCGATTGACGATGTGGCGTTGCTGTATTGGCCTAAAAATCAGGAAGAACTTCAGGACGTCTATCTGCAGAGCATTCAGACCGAGCTAATCAGGCAGGCTGATCAGCGGAATATAAAGCTTTAATTGTACAAAAAATCAGACGGTTTGGAGTCAATAGAAAAAGGCATAAATGCATTTTTTGTAATCGGGTGGAACAATATCAGCGAAATCAATTTTCTGAAAAGCTTGTCAGCAAACGGCATTTTTATCGGAACTTCCCCTGATGACAGCTGTTTTGATTCGGTTCGTCCGAATTATGATTCCATTGTGACACAAATTGTAGACTATTTTGTTAAACATGGATATAAAAGCCTCGGCTTTATGGGTGAAACCGATTTTGATATTTATTCTGGAAAACCTTTAATGGATGTTCGCGAATGGTCTTTCCGGGAAAGCGCCAAGTATTATGGTATGCTGAATGAAAAAAATATTTTCACTACGGATACATTAACTGTAAAAGAAGGGTATCGTTTAGCATTGGAGGCGATCAAAAGACTTGGCAACGAAATGCCGTCGGCTTTCTGTGTATCCAGTGACACACTTGCCATCGGTGCTTTTCAGGCATTTCATGAAGCAGGGTGGAACATTCCCAGTAGGGTAGCTTTCTTCAGTATAGGTAATTTAAATATTTCCAAATATGTTTCACCTCCGCTGACGACATTCCATATTGATATTCCGCTTATGTGCGATGCAGCCCTTTCCCTTTTACAGGAAAGAATTCTGAAAAACAGGACGAACCCAAAACTGGACGATGAAAAGCGCGCAAACCTTTATAACCGTGCCAATCATTTCCGCAGAAACAATGATTACGATAAAGCCATGTCCATTTATGAGCAGATACTGAATGAAGATCAGACCGATTCGGAAGCGTATTGGTCCATTGTACTGTGCCGCTACGGCGTGGAATATGTGGAAGATCCCGCAACCCAGAAGCGTGTGCCGACCATCAACCGCACGCAGTTTACCTCCGTTTTTATGGATGAGAATTTTAAGTCCGCGCTCAGTTACGCCGATGAAGAGCAGAAAAAAGTGTATATGGCAGAGGCGGAAGCCAATGACAAAATCCAGCAGAATATTTTAACAATATCCAACAGTGAGGAACCCTTCGATGTGTTCATCTGCTACAAGGAAAATGATGAGAACGGGCAAAGAACGCCGGACAGCGTCCTTGCTACTGACTTGTACTATGGATTGACGAACGAAGGCTTCAAGGTGTTTTTTTCCCGGATCACTTTGGAAGACAAGCTCGGAACGGCGTATGAGCCATACATATTTTCCGCACTGAACAGTGCAAAGGTTATGATTGTGCTTGGCACCAAAGCGGAATATTTCAATGCCGTCTGGGTCAAAAACGAGTGGAGCAGTTCTCCCCGCGGGGGCAAAGTTCTGCTTGAACTGTGGAGAAAAAGCTGTCTCGGCACCGGAGCAGTCAGATCAAATGGTGCTGTGCCCCCAGTGTGGGAAGAGGGTTCCCAAAGGAAAATTCTGTTCTGAATGTGGATATCAGCTTACCGTAATCTGCCCGAAATGCGGAAAAGAGCTGCCCGGCGGTACAAAATTCTGCCCGGAATGCGGGGAAAAAATTTAAGGAGGAGTTTCAGTGGACGGAAAATTGAAAGCAAAATTCAAATATTACGGAATAATCTGGCTCATTGCCTTTGCCGCATTTCATCTTATTGTATTTGCTGTGCCAAATACGAAATCCGCCGGATTCGGCGGATCGTTTTGGATCGGATATTTCTTTATTCTGGTTTCTTTCGTTGGCCAGTTCATTTGCAATGCTCTGTTTTTTCGGTCTGATACGAAGGAAAAGGCATTCCTGAATCTGCCGGCTGTCAGCATCAGCTATGGCGGACTTGTGGCCAGCCTGGCTGCGGGAGCGCTTTGTATGACAATTCCCTATATCCCTTACTGGGTGGGAATTGTGGTTTGCGTCCTGAGCCTTGCGTTTTGCGCAGTCAGCGTTATTGCGGCGAGGGCGGCAGCCCAATTCGTTGGAGAACGTGAAAAATCTGTTCAGTCGGGGGCTTTTTTCATAAAATCGCTGGCAGCAGACACAAAAAATCTAATGGAAGAAGCACAGACCAACGAGATAAAAGCGATCGTCAAAAAGGTTTTTGAGGCTGTCCGTTACAGTGATCCAATGTCCAGTGAAGCGCTGATGGATACGGAGTCGCGGATCACGCTCCAGTTCAATTCATTAAAAACGGCCGTAAACGCAAGCGACCACAAAGCCGCAGCCGAAACAGCCGATGAGATCGTCCGCCTGATAACAAAACGGAACAGTCAGTGCAAGCTGCTAAAAAGGTAAGAAATAAAAATTCATTTGCAGTCTTAACCTACAGTGCTTTGGATTCTCCGCATCAGGTTTATATTTGCACCCATAAAAACCTTACACTTATCTTTCAAATCTTTATAGAATCTTCGAAATTAAGGTATACGATTGGCCATGATCTTCAGAAAAGGATGATGAAGTATGGCCAATTATATTTTGCAGACAAAAAACCTTTGCAAGGTCTTTCAAAAGCAGCGTGCTGTAAACAATGTTTCCATTTCCATTCAGAAAAACTCAGTTTACGGCTTACTTGGGCCGAACGGAGCCGGCAAATCCACAACCCTCAAGATGATTACCGGGATGCTCCACAAAACGTCCGGTGAAATCCTGTTTGAGGGACATCCGTGGGGCCGAAATGATTTGAATGATATCGGCGCCCTTATCGAATCGCCTCCGCTGTATGAAAATCTGTCCGCGAGGGAAAATCTCAAAGTGCGCACTCTCCTTTTGGGGCTGCCTGATTCCAGAATCGGCGAGGTGCTGCAAACGGTGGATTTGACGAATACCGGTAAAAAGCGGGCCGGTCAGTTTTCCATGGGGATGAAACAGCGCCTTGGCATTGCCATTGCGCTTCTCAATCATCCAAAGCTGCTGATTCTGGATGAACCCACAAACGGGCTGGATCCAATCGGTATTCAGGAGCTGCGGGGCCTGATTCGTTCGTTCCCAGAGAAGGGTATTACGGTGATCCTTTCCAGCCATATTTTATCCGAAGTCGAGCTGATCGCCGACCATATCGGAATTATCAGCAACGGTATTCTTGGATATGAAGCTCAAATCAACCCCGGCGAAAATCTGGAATCGCTCTTTATGGAAGTCGTCTCAAAAAGCAAAAAGGCGGGTGCCTGAAATGCTGAATTATATCAAAGCAGAAAATCTGAAATGCAAGGGAACCTTTGCAAAAAAACTGGTCGTTCTTGCGCCGGTTTGTATAGTACTGCTTTCACTTATTGAAGGAAAATATTTTGTCGTAAATGGCTACAACTGGTGGTATGCCTTAACTTTTTTAGGCTTTGTCACCCTACTCACAGCGCTCGTCAACCAGAACGAAGAAAAGAAACTGCGTTATAGGGCCGTTTTTGCCCTGCCGGTTAATTTAAGAAAAACGTGGATTTCAAAGGTTTTGCTGATTGAAATCTATGTTTCCATCGCCAATATCGTTCATTTAGCCGGTATTATCTTGGGAAAGCTTTTTTACTGCACTAGCTCGAATATAACAATTTCTCAAATGATAACTGCTACGCTTCTGCTGATTGTCACCTCTCTTTGGCAGGTTCCGCTTTGTCTGTTTCTTGCAAAGAAGTTCGGACTACTTTCGGCTGTTCTCATCAATTTTGGGGCTGGAACTGCTTTGTGCTTTTTTGCGGTTACCAAATCCTTTTGGTGGATTTGTCCTTATAGCTGGGCAACACGGCTAATGTGCCCGGTACTGGGAATCCTTCCAAATGGCAATCCAGCTCTTCATGGCGATGCTTTATTAAATCCAGGCGTTGTTCCGATTGGAATTACTCTTTCCATAGCTCTATTTGCGGTGTTGCTAACTGTAACTGCAAACTGGTTCTCAAAGCAGGAGGTAAAATAATAATGTCAACTCTTATACGTTGTATTCGTTCCGACTGCTATAAATTCAAGCACACATCCATGTTATGGATACATATTCTGATTCCTTTAGTGACGGCGGCCCTGTTTTTAGTTTATTATTCCGTATCCCCGTGGAAACCGGATTTAAAAATCAGCGGGTATTTTGAATTGATCGGCGCTTCTTTCCCTCTGGTTATCGGCCTTGTGTGCAGCAAAGCAATTGAGCAGGAAGGGCAGGCCGGCAGTTTTCAAACTATGCTGTGCGGCATAAAATCACGTACCCTAGCGTATTCGAGCAAATTGATTGTCATGCTTTTGATGGGAATCCTTTCAATTGCTCTTGCAATAGGCATTTTTGCGGTCGGGTTTAAAACGGCTCCTTCCCTTATGTATTTAAAAGCGGCAGGCTTGTTGATAGCCGGGAGCGTTTTCCTTTATATTCTGCACCTGTTTGTCAGTCTCCAGTATGGACGGGGCGCTACCATAGGGCTCGGAATTGTGGAAAGCCTAATTTCCGCTCTGGCACTGACAGGGCTCGGCGATGGTAAGTGGTACTATCTCCCGTGCACATGGAGCGCGCGGCTGTGTGATTATCTGGTATACAACTGGCTTAATCCGGCGAAGCCCTTCGGGTACGCAGAAATACAAAAGGGTTTGATAATTGCAATACCAGCAACTATTATTGCCTTCGTTTTAAGCCTTCTCTGGTTCAGAAATTGGGAAGGGAGAAAAACCTACGACTGATAATGTCCCGAAGTACGCTGGTATATGCTTGCTTCCGATGCGCTTTTCGTCTATACTGAGTTTTGGCTTCACGAAAAGGGGTGGTCCTTTTGGCCGACATTCTGGCAGTTGATGATGATCCAGAGATTCTTGCGTTAATTAAAGATTCCCTGGAAAAAGACCGCCATCTTGTGACCGCGGCGCTGGGAGCAAATCAGGTAAACTTTGACTGCCTTGCAAAATACGACCTAATCCTGCTGGATGTGATGATGCCGGGAACCGACGGCTTTTCGTTCTGCAAGAAAATCCGGGCGGTCGTAGATTGTCCCATTTTGTTTCTTACGGCAAAGACAATGGAGACGGATATTATGAATGGGCTGAATTTGGGCGCGGACGACTATATCACGAAACCTTTTGGCACGGGCGAACTGCGGGCGAGAGTAAATGCCCACCTGCGCCGGGAAAAACGGGAAAAGCACAGCATCCTCTGCGCATCCGGCGCACGGTTTGATTTGTCCGCGAAGGAAGTAAGCGTTGACAATCACGTGATTACCCTGACGAAAAGTGAATATGAAATCTGCGAATTCCTTGCCAGAAACCGGGGACAGGTCTTTTCAAAAAGCCAGATTTATGAAGCCGTTTTCGGCTATGATGGCGAGAGCGACCCGTCTACGGTTGCGGCTCATGTTAAGAATCTCCGCGCGAAGCTGGCGGTTTATGACCTTTCTCCGATTATAACCGTTTGGGGGATCGGATACAAATGGCAGTGAAGCGACATGAATCCTCCCTGAGATTGATCTTTCTGCAATATCTGCTGGCTACCGCTTTGGCGCTGGTGCTTGCGGTGGCAATTCCTTTCACCCTTTTCGACGCCGGAACGCGTTTTGGGCTGTTTACTTATGCCAACACAAGTGAAATACAGGCAGAAAATGCAAGCTCAGCGATTGCTTCCGCCGAACCGTTCGACAGCAGACTGATCCCTGCGTCCTGCACCTACGTTCTGCTTTCACGGACCCATACAGTCCTGCAGAGCAACATGGCAAAAGAGGAGATTCAGAATGCGGTCAATTATGTGGAAAGAACTTATACACCGGAAACGCCGGACGATTGTTTCCTTGTGGTTAAGCGAAGTGATGGCCTCTGCATTCTGCATTATCATATTGGTTCTTCCTATAATGTTGCATGGATGCGCCGATATTTTCCATCCTTGGATAAACTTCTTTTCAGTGTGATTGCAGTCAACTGTTTGGTTGGGTGCTTTATTGTTATCACATTATTTGTTAAAAGGCTCAGAAAACATCTGTATCCTTTGCTGGAAGCTACCCAGAAAATCCGGGAGCAGGATCTCGATTTTACAGTCGGGCATTCCGGAATAAAGGAATTTAACCGTATCCTCCTGTCCATATCGGACATGAAATCCGAGCTCAGCAAATCTCTGGAAAAGCAGTGGAAACTGGAGCAGACCAAACGGGAGCAGACTTCCGCGCTGGCACATGATATCCGGACACCTCTTACCATTATCCGGGGCAACGCGGAGCTGCTCAGTGATTCGAGTCTGGCGGAGAAACAGCGGGAATATGTGCTTCATATTTTAAAAAATACAAAACGGATGGAGCAATACTTAAATACACTGATCGATTTTACAAAGGCAGAATCCGGATATTCAATTCGCCCGGTCAGAATACAGGCGGAACAGTTTATAAAAAATATAGCGGAACAGGCACAAGGCCTTGCTGCCACCAAACGGATTCAAATTCAATTCCGGCGGGTTAATCTGCCGCCAGTATTTACAGCGGACGCCGATTTGTTAGGCCGCGCCGTTATCAACGTTGTGTCCAACGCGGTGGAATATACCCCTGAAACTGGAATCATCCAAATTACCGCCGAAGGTATCCGCGGCCGGCTGCGTTTTCAGATCACCGACAGCGGAAAAGGATTTTCCCCTGCGGATTTGAAGCAGGCTGCTGCGCAGTTTTACAGGGGAGATAAAAGCCGTTCATCCAAAGTCCATTATGGGATGGGTCTGTTTATTGCAAAGTCTGTTGCAGAACAGCATGGCGGCACCCTTAGCCTTGCCAATTCGCCGGAGACCGGAGGCGGTGTGGTAACAGTCGAAATTCCGGTACACAGTTGATTCGCCGGTACTGATCATGCCGCCGGTCAGCAGAGGGTACAGAGTGAGCCGTATCCGATTTGACGGGGAGTCTGGAGCAGCATAACGAAAGGGATTCAAACCATCATGGCTTGAATCCCTTTCGTTGTACCTAAATAATAAAATTGTTATTTAACGGCGAGTGTCGCCCAAAATGTCGGAACTCCATGTTCTTTTAAGGGACCGCAGTCGTTATAATCCTCGTACAGATCTTTTATGGAAAAACCGGACTGTATCTGCCCCCGGATTTGTTCATCCAACGTGTGGGAAAATTGAATACCGTCGTCTGTTTTCTCTAATGCTTCTTTTAACTGCGGATCTTTTAATGGATTGAAGGGAAGGGAAAAGGTAAGTTTGGATTCTGTTACGTCAAATATAAAGTTAATCCCATTATCAAGGCCCGCCATAAGGATACCGCCCTTTTTCAAAACACGGTAACATTCTTTCCATACAGGTATTACATTTTCGATATAGCAGTTCGAAACAGGATGAAAGATAAAATCAAACGTGTCATTTTTAAAGGGAAGCGGTTTTGTCATATCTGCCCTTACTGTATTGATCGTATATCCTTCGCGTTTTGCAACGGCAATCTCGCTGCCAATTTGCTTTTGTGAGTAATCTAAAACCGTGCATTCTGCTCCAAGCGCCGAAAATATAGGCATTTGCTGGCCGCCGCCCGACGCAAGGCCCAATATTTTACAATGGCAAAGATCAGGGAACCATTCCTTAGGGACTGGTCTTGTAGGGGTTAAGAGTACATTCCAATTACCCTTTTTTGCTTTTATGAAGGCCTCATGGGATATGGGAGTGCCCCATTCCCAGCCTTGATCGATCCATCTGTCGATCGTTTCAGAATTCATATCAGTATAGCTCATTATAAGATCACATCCTTAAAATTATCTGCTAAAAATCCATGCGCATATTCAACTCCTGACACATAGATTTCTTTGCGTGTCATTTTGCTCAATTAGATGCGGGTTCTAATTATGCCCATTATATTCACTTCTTTTTCTTGAGAATCCGTCGATAGCTTGGTCTGCCCTCCGGCGCGGACGAAACGATTCCCAACTTTCCTGCACGGATCATTTCTTCAATACGCAGAGCCAGCCAGCCATCACCAATGCCAAGTTGATATTTCCCAAGAATTCTGCCAATCAAATTCGCTTCGTGAAATTCATTTTTTTCTAAAGCAATCTCGCGTAGGATAAAATCATCATAAAAGTTCTCGGGAACACTTTGCAGTCTCCCGTTTATAACGGCACGCAATGGCGCATTTTCTTTTTGAAGTTCCGCCCAGTGCGAAGCGATGGCATGGAGCAAGGCTTCCGGTACGGCCTTTTGCATATCAAGACAGCTATGCCACTTTCCCGGTTCAACCTCACCCCAGCCGTTATACCGGATAGTCGTTGCTTTTTCCACTTCCCATTCCGGAAGTTTGACAATAACGATCTTGATAGAAGGCTGTTTCCAACTTTCCAACAGGTTCATAAGCCAATATAACCCGCATATTTCGTCCGGCTGATTACTATACCACATACGCAGAGTCTCACCATTCTCTGCCCGATTACGGATAGCATCCAGATTCTTTATGGCCGATTGATACAGTTCAGCCGGTTTTCCAACATCCTCAGGACAGATGCTGAAAAGCCGCTCCAGTACAGCAAGGCGTTCAAGGCCCACGCTGCTGTCTGCGATGCTTCCAACGCTCCATGCAAGATTGAAACTGAACACATCCGAAGAGTCGCCGCCCAAAGGGACGGCTTTTTCCCACGCACGGCGTTCCTTTTCCTCAAATTCGCGCTGCACAGTCTTAATCTCGGTTTTTGTCGGTTTGCTGCCGTCTGAATGACTTATGATAACCCCGAATGCTCCACCATAGTATTTTCCCTCTCCATAATGCTGTGCCGACTTCAAGCTGCCGCCTGCGCTGTCACTAAACACAATTTCAACCACAAGGTTATCCTCCTTCGCAGGCAGTGTATTTCATATAAATAATCTGATAATCTGAATTGAATATACCATAAAAATCAAAATAATAAAAGGACTCAAACCGTGATGGTTCAAATCCTTTTATTATCACACTACAAACCTGGTGCGAGAGGCGGGACTTGAACCCGCATGGACTTTTAGTCATCCACAAGAACCTGAATCTTGCGCGTCTGCCAATTTCGCCACTCTCGCAAAACAGCTCGTTTATCATATCATAATTCCATTGGAATGTCAAGCTGAATTCTGTTTTGAGCGGGTTTCCTTGTGCAGAAGCACGGTGATTCGGGCACTTGTTCGACGGGACACCGATCAGCCGGAGCGGAAGGAGCGGCTAATCAGGAATAAACGTTACGGATGCAGAAGCCTGCAGACGATTCCGCCCATTTCTTCGCAGCCGACTTCCCGGAGGCCGGGGGTGCGGATATCCGGGGTGCGGGCCGTTTCCAGCGCTTTTACCACAGCCGTTTCCACGGCCTTCGCCGCATCCGGAAGGCCCAGTGAATACCGCAGCATCATGGCCGTGGAAAGGATTGTCGCCAGCGGATTGGCTGTTCCCGTCCCTGCAATATCCGGGGCAGAACCGTGCACCGGCTCGTAAAGGCCCGCTTTTCCATCCCCAAGGCTGGCAGAGGGCAGCATTCCGATGGAGCCGCTGATCATGGATGCTTCGTCGGAAAGGATATCACCGAACATATTGGTCGTGAGGATTACGTCAAACTGCTTTGGATCGCGCACAAGCTGCATGGAGCAGTTGTCAACGTAGAGATAGGAAAGCTGCACGTCGGGGAATTCCTCTTTCCCAATCCGGGTCACCGTTTTGCGCCACAGGCGTGAAGATTCCAGCACATTTGCCTTGTCCACACTGCAAAGCCTGCCGCTCCGTTCCCGCGCCGTGCGGAACCCAACGCGGGCGATCCGCTCGATTTCAGGAACGGAGTACATCTCGGTATCATAGGCGGCGTCGGCTCCATTTACGGTTTTATAGCCGCGCTCCCCAAAGTAGATGCCGCCCGTCAGTTCCCGGACGATCATCACGTTCAGCTGACCGCCGATTACGGAATCCTTCAGCGGCGACGCTTCCCGCAGAGGACCAAAAATCATGGAAGGGCGCAGGTTGGCATACAGGCCGAGTGCCTTGCGGATTCCCAGCAGGCCGGCTTCCGGCCTTTTCGGGCCGGGCAGACCGTCCCACTTTGGTCCGCCTACTGCGCCGAGCAGCGTGGAATCCGCTGCCTTGCATTTTTCTATGGTTTCCTGGGGCAGGGGAGTCCCCGCCGCATCGATTGCACTGCCGCCCAGAAGGGCTTCCTCAAATTCAACGGAAAATCCGAAAATCCCCCCTGCTTTCTTCAGAACGCGGGCGGCCTGAGTGACAATTTCCGGCCCGATGCCGTCGCCCTTTAAAAGGACAATCCGATATGTTTTCATTGTGCTGCCTCCTCTGATTTTTTAGATTCTGCGCGATTGATTGCGCAGATAATGCCTTTTATGGATGCCAGGCTGATGTTGCTGTCAATGCCCACGCCAAAAGCCGGGGTTCCGTCCGGGGCAGTCAAGTGAATGTAAGAAACCGCCCGCGAATCAGCGCCGGACGTGAGGGCCTGTTCACGGTAGGTGACAAACTGGTATTTTGTAATTCCGATTTCACGAAATGCGTGGAAAGAAGCGCTGATCGGCCCGTTTCCGGTCCCTTCTACCCGGTGATCCTCGCCGTTAAAGTTCAGCACGCCTTCAAAACGCACCTGTGTGCCGTTCCCGTTGCCGCTTTCGTCATGCAGGCGGTATTCTTTCAGGTTGTAGGGGGAATGGACGTCAAGATAATTTTTCTGGAAAATGGAATAAACCTCTTTGGGCTTTAATTCACGCCCCACGCGGTCACAGGCTGCTTTGACCATGCCGCCGAACTCCGGGTGCATGGCTTTCGGAAGCTCAAACCCAAAGCTCTGCTGCATAACAAAGGCCGCGCCGCCTTTGCCGGACTGACTGTTAATGCGGATAACCGGCTCATACTGGCGGCCTACGTCGGCCGGGTCAATGGGCAGATACGGAACTTCCCAGTACGGCGTTCCGCTTGCTTTCATGTAGGCCGCCCCTTTGTTGATCGCGTCCTGGTGGGAACCGGAAAACGCGGTGAACACCAGGTCGCCCGCATACGGGTGGCGTTCGTGAACGTGCATCCCGGTGCATTTTTCAAACATTCTGCGGATCTCACCCATGCGTGAAAAATCGAGCCCGGGATCTACGCCCTGCGAATACAGGTTCATAGCGGTAACCATTAAGTCGGCATTTCCGGTTCTTTCTCCATTCCCAAACAGGGTGCCTTCCACGCGCTCCGCCCCGGCCATGACTCCGAGTTCCGTAGCGGCAACCGCCGTGCCGCGGTCATTGTGCGGGTGGATGCTGATGATGGCGCTGTCCCGGTTTGGAATATGGCGGCAGAAATATTCGATCTGATCCGCGTAACAGTTTGGCGTGGCCATTTCCACCGTGTTGGGCAGGTTGAGGATCAGCTTATGTTCCGGCGTGGGCTGCAGAACCTCCATCACTTTTTCGCAGATCAGCACCGAGTTGTCAATTTCCGTTCCGGAAAAACTTTCCGGCGAATATTCATAGCGGATGTTGGCGCCGCTCCGGGCTGCTTCTTCGTCGGTCAGTTCTTTAATCAGTTTGGCGCCTTTTACGGCAATATCAATCACGCCCTGCATGTCGGTTTTGAATACGATTTTCCGCTGGAGCGTGGAGGTGGAATTGTAAAAATGGATGATCACGTTTTTCGCGCCCCGGATCGCCTCAAACGTCCGGCGGATCAGGTGCGGGCGCGCCTGTACAAGAACCTGGACGGTCACATCGTCCGGAATGAATTTTTTCTCGATCAGCGTGCGCAGAATTTCATATTCGGTTTCCGAAGCGGAGGGGAACCCAACTTCGATTTCCTTGAAACCGATTCCGACAAGCGTTTGAAAATACAGCAGCTTTTCTTCCAGATTCATCGGATCTACCAGCGCCTGGTTTCCGTCGCGCAGGTCTACGCTGCACCACACGGGCGGTTTCCGGATGACTTTGTCCGGCCATGTGCGATCCGGCAGGGCAATCGGATGAAACGGGATATACTTTTTGCAGCCTTGATACATACAAAACGCTCCTTTTCCTGCGCCGCCCGGGAAAGGCGGCAGATAAATTAAAAACGCCCCGGATACAGTTCAACACTGTTTCCGGGGCGAAATTGCTTCCGCGGTACCACCCAAAATTCGGCTCTTCCTTGAGCCCTCGGCAGACCTCTTTCAAGGTCCCGGCCAATAACGCTGCCGCTGCGGCCGATTCTAACGCTCTCTGCATCGAATACGGCGGCTCCGGGATGAGCTATACGCTCCTGCGGAAGCACCGGGTTTGCATCTCCCCCGGCTCTCTGAAACTTCGCGCAAAAGCCTTATTCCCTTCAAAGCCTTTTTTCTTATAAAGTTATTTTCCATAATTATAAATATTACAGAATCGTTTGTCAAGCTTTTTCAGCCGGAATTTTTCCGCCGCGCGGAAGCCGGCGGCTTTCCCGTCTGGAATCTGACGGTCAGACGTTGACATTTATGTAAACCATGCGTATAATATGGATTATTAGGAATAATTTTGTCAAAATAAGCGGCTGATTTTTCCAGAAAGGGGAATTTGTCCGCCGCTTGGATAAACTGAATAGGGTTTCCGGTTTTCTTTCCGAATCGCAGGATTCAACGGGAAGAAATCAATAGGGAATAGAGTGCGAGTCTCTAACAGCTTACTTTACCGTGTACGGGGACTGGATTTACAGAACCATTGTGCAAACGCATGAGAAGGGTAAATTCCGGGATGATCCAAAGCCGGGAGACCTGCCGGGAACTTTTGAAAAGACTTTTGGTAAGAAAAGGGTTTTATCAGTCGCAGATATGCGGTAAGTTTTTTACGCATATTTTAAGGCCGATACTTCACCAAAAGGGAGTATCGGCCTTTTTTGTGCAAAAGTGGTTTTGCTGAATAGGAAAAAAGAATGAAACTGCAAAAAAAGTTTATCAGGATTTTATTGATTCTGTGCCTGGCTTTCGGTCTGTTTTCCGGCTGTTCGGTCAGTCTGCCCTCACGTCAAACGGAACTGTCTGCCGGCGGCCTAGTAGAAAAACAAGTTTTTGAAGACGCCCGCAAAAATGCCCGGATGCTTACCTTCCAGGGAAAATCGGGGGAATTTTCCTATTCCTGGTTTTTCAATGGCAGTTCCGTCTCGTCGCCGGCCAACCAGAACCTGAAAGTGGACATCGAAAGGGCGGGAAGTGATCTGAAAGGCGCTGTATCGTCTTCAGATCTTCTGAGATTGGTTTTTCATGAAAGCCATCTGATTCAGGCTCAGACAACCCTTCGGATCAATTTTCCAGACAGGCTGGACGCGCAGAAAGTCCGGATCTACCGGAAAGGGACTGAAAAGATTATCCGCCTTCTGGAAGCCCCGCTGAATCAGGACAAAACGTCTTCTGTAACGATTCCGGCCGACAGCACCGGCGGAACCTGCTATCTTGCCGTTATGGATTCCTCGTTCACCGAAAATCCGGACCGCGTCTCGGCGGCCTCCGGAAGCAGCCAGCCGGGCAAATCCGGAACGGTTTCGGGTGTGGTTTCGGGGAGCGCGGATTCTTCCGCCGCTTCCAAAGCGCCGTCTTCGCCTGCGGCAGTCAGCCGGGCGGGGCAGAGCGGGCGTCCGTCCGCCGCCCGGAAATCCGGGAATCCCAGCCGTCCTTCCGCCTCTTCTTCCGGCGGGAAAGACCGGTACCAGACCGATTCCATCCCAGTCGGGAAGCCGAAGCCGGTCGAGCCGCAGGACGTGCAGAAAAACGCCAAAAAAGTTTTTTACTGCACGCTGTCAATCGACTGCAAAACAATCCTTAACAACATGGATAAACTCAAGGAAGACAAAAAATCCGTCCTGCCGTCCGACGGAGTAATCTTCAAGTCCCAGCAAGTCCTGTTTTACAGCGGAGAATCCGTGTTTGACGTCCTGCAGCGGGAAACCAAGAAAAATGGCATTCAGATGGAATATCAATCAACTCCCGGGTATAATTCCAGCTATATTGAAGGAATCCACAACCTCTATGAATTCGACTGCGGCGAATTGAGCGGGTGGACGTATCAGGTAAACGGCTGGCGCCCGAACTACGGATGCAGCCGGTACCTTTTAAAAGACGGCGATGTGGTCCAATGGCGCTATACCTGTAATTTGGGAAAGGACATCGGTGATCATGAGAAATCTGCCAGTTAGCGGTTCCGACGCGTTCTCCGGTTTTCACCCGGCGGTTCTGCTTCTGTATTTCTGCGTTGTCCTGTTCTTCGGCATGTTTTCCCTGCATCCGGTTCTGCTGGCCATTACCTTCTTTTCCGAATTTCTGTACTCTGTCTTGCTGAAAGGCCGGAAGGCCCTGAAATTCAATTTGGTGTACATGCTGCCGATTACCGTGCTTGTGGCGCTGATCAATCCGCTGGTGAACCATGCGGGGGTTACGATCCTTTTCTACCTGAACGGCAACCCCGTTACGCGGGAAGCCATTGTGTGCGGAATGGTCTATGCTTTTGCTTTTATTACGGTGATCATTACGTTTTCCTGTTTTAATCAAGTCATGACGAGTGACAAACTGATGTACCTGTTCGGGAAGCTGATCCCAGGTTTGTCCCTGATGTTTTCCATGGTCCTTCGGTTTGTTCCCCGGTATCAGGCGCAGATCAAAAAGATCGCGGCGGCGCAGAAATGTATCGGGATGGATCCGGCGCACGGAAATTGGATTCGGCGCGTCAAAAACGGCGTGGCCATCCTCTCCGTTTTGGTGACTTGGGCTCTGGAAAACGCCATTGAAACGGCCGATTCAATGAAAGCGCGGGGATTCGGCCTGAAAGGCCGGACTTCTTTTTCTGTTTTCTGCTGGAGGAAGCGGGATCGTACTCTTCTGGCCGCCGAACTGGCCGGTTTCGGCGCGGTGCTTGCCGGCTTGACTGCGGGCGAATTCCAGTGCGGATATTTCCCGGTAATCCGGATAGCGGGGCTGGAGCCGAAAGCGGCCGTCTTTTATGCTGCCTACGCTTTGTTCTGCCTGCTGCCCGCCGCCGTGGATGGAAAGGAGGCCCTCGTATGGAACAGATTGCAGTCCGCGGCCTGAATTTTTCCTACCCGGAATCCGGAGGTGCGTGCCTTAAAAATATCAACCTGTCCGTTGATAAAGGCGATTTTGTTTTGCTGTTTGGCAAATCCGGGTGCGGAAAAAGCACATTTCTGAAACAGCTCAAACCTTCTATTGCTCCGTTCGGAAAACGCAGCGGCACCGTTACGCTGGATGGAAAGGAAATCGAAACCCTTTCCCAGCGGGACGAAAGCTCCCGGATCGGTTATGTTTCGCAGGATCCAGACAATCAGATCGTGACTGACAAGGTGTGGCATGAACTGGCGTTCGGCCTGGAGAGCCTGGGGTACGGCAGTGAAACCATCCGGCTCAGGGTGGCTGAGATGTCTTCATTTTTCGGAATCCAGGGCTGGTTTTTCAAGCCGGTAATCGACCTTTCCGGCGGGCAGAAGCAAATTCTGAATCTGGCGTCCGTCATGGTGATGCAGCCGGAAATTCTTCTGCTGGATGAGCCGACTTCGCAGCTGGACCCGGTTGCGGCATCCGGCTTTATCCGGATGCTGAAAAAAATCAATGATGAGCTTGGTGTCACCATCCTGATTTCGGAACACCGCCTGGAAGAGGTCCTGCCCGTCTGTTCCCGGACGCTGTTTATGGAGGACGGAGCAATCCGGCTGGATACAGAACCGGGCGGAATCGGGGGCGCCATGAAAAAGGCTGGCAGCGATATGTACGCGGCTCTTCCGGCCTGCGTGAAAATCTACGCGGAATTCAACGGGGGCGAAACGCCCGTAACCGTGAAGGAAACTAAATACTGGCTGGAACGGCACGTCCGCCCGCGAATGCCGAAGCCTCACGTCGATGCTCCGTCGGCGTCCGGTGAATTTGCCGTTGTTCTCCGCGACATATGGTTCCGGTATGACCGAAAGTCGGAGGATGCTGTGAAAGGCGCGTCCTGCAATGTCCCCAAAGGCGTTCTGTACAGCATTGTCGGCGGAAACGGCGTGGGGAAATCGACTTTGCTTTCGGTGATCGGCGGCGTCCGGCAGCCGTACCGGGGAAAGGTGTTCCTTTTGGGGCGCGAGCTCAGCCGGATCCGTGCCAAAGAGCGGTACCGCGGGCTCCTCGGTTTTCTTCCGCAGGACCCGCGGAGCCTGTTCCGCCGGAATACGGTGAGAAAAGATCTGGAAGAAATGGCGGAATCCGTTTTTCCCAGCCGGCAGGGCGCGAAAGACCATCTGGAAAGGGCCGTCGATTTTTTTCAGCTTGAGCCTTTGCTGGAGCGGCATCCGTATGACCTGAGCGGCGGCGAGCAGGAATGCGCGGCTCTTGCCAAAGTCCTGCTGACGGAACCGCAAATCCTCCTGCTGGATGAGCCGACAAAAGGGATTGACGCCGTTTTCAAAGAGAAGCTGTCCGGGCTATTAACCGCGTTGAAAAAAGCTGGGAAAACCATCATCTTGGTCTCCCACGACATTGATTTCTGTGCGGCCTGTTCGGATTTTTCCGCCCTGATGTTCAACGGGGAGATCCTTGCGGAAAACCCCACCGGTAAATTCTTTGCCGGGAACGGTTTTTACACGACTTCCGCCAACCGGATCGCGCGGGGCGTGTTTCCGGATGCCCTAACCTGTGAGGATGTGATTCGGCTGTGCCGGGAAAATTCAACAGGCGCCTGATCTTTTCCGCCGTCATGATTTTGGCGGTGATCCCCCTGACCATTGCCTTTGGCGTGACAGTTCTGCGCAACCGGCAGTATTACCTTATCAGCGTTGCCATTTTGGCCGACACAATGCTGCCGTTCTTCTGTATATTCGGCGGCCGGAAACCCAAAGCGCGAGAAATTGTCCTGATCTGTTCGCTTGCCGCCATTGCGGTTGTGGGGAGAATGGCGTTTTTCATGCTCCCCGAGTTCAAGCCGTCTGCGGCGATCGTGATTATTTCCGCGGTCTGCCTCGGTCCGGAATCCGGCTTTCTGGTGGGGGCGCTGACCGGTTTCGTTTCCAACTTTTTCTTTGGGCAGGGGCCGTGGACGCCGTGGCAGATGTTCAGTTTCGGCCTTGTCGGTTTTCTGGCCGGTCTGCTGTACCGAAAGAAAAAACCGGATAAATTTTCAGTTTGCCTGTACGGGGGCCTGTCCGTTTTCTTGATTTACGGAGGGCTGATGAATTTTTATTCCGTCCTGATGTCTTCTTCCGTGATTAATAAACAGGCTCTGGCGGCCATTTACCTTTCAGGAATCCCGTTCGACCTTGTCCATGCGGGATCAACGGTTCTTTTCCTGTTTCTGATTGAAAAGCCCATGACGGAAAAAATCATGAGGATTAAAGTAAAATACGGGCTGATCAACGAAAAGGAACTGCTGTCGGAAAACTCCTCAGACTGACCGGTTTCCGGAGCAGAAATTGTCCGTTGTTCTGCAAATCTATAATGTAAGGAGATTGAAAAATGGGAAAATTTCATGTCAGCAAGCCGTTTGCCATTCTGCTGGCGGCCGCAGTGCTTTTCAGCCCTGTGCCCATGACGGCCTCTGCGGCGGAAGCCCCGGCGAGTTCCACTGAGGAATCGGTGTCGGAAGCCCCGGCGAGTTCCACTGAGGAATCGGTGTCGGAAGCTCCGGTAAGTTCCAGTGCCGGCACGGAATCAGAAGCTCCGGCAAGTTCCAGTACCGGCACGGAATCGGAAGTTTCGGCGAGTTCCAATACTGGTGCGGAATCGGAAGCTCCAGCGAGTTCCAATACCGGCACGGAATCAGAAACTTCAACGAGTTCCAATACCGGTGCGGCGTCGGAAGCACAGACTGCGTCTGAATCTGGTTTATCATCTAAAGCGCAATCAGCCCTCGCCGTGACTGTCAAGGTCACGGAGGCGGACGGAAAAAGCGTGCCCTCAAACGGATATTCATACAATGTCGGCGACCCTGCAACAACACTGAAAGCTGTCGCCGAGTGTAAGGATGACAAAGGCAATCCCGTCACTGGCGGCACATGGTCGTATGGATGGATAAATGATATAGGCGGCGGCTGCGGATGTTGGGTGTCCCAGACGGCAGATTTTAAACCTCCAACTAAGCAGGCCGGTACCAAAAAATATTACTGTATAGTAACGTATACACTGGACGGCAAAGAATATGAGCCGAAGGAAAGTGACGAGTTACTAGACGAAGTATCCGTCACAGTATTTGCCGCCTCTGCAGAAAAGCCGACAATTAGCGGTCAGCCAGCCGACGGTGAATACTGTGTCGATGCAGAGCATATCCTGCCGCTGAGTGTCAAAGCAAGTGTAAACGACGGCGGCAAACTGACATATCAATGGTATGTCAGCCGCGACGGTACAAACTTTATAAAAACCGGCGGCGGGTATTTGGACGAAAACAAGAGAGAGCATTATCTCCCTGCGTTGTCGTCCAAAGCAGCTGTTTTCCATTATTACTGTGTGGTAACAAATACACAGCCGATCCGTACCGGCGGAATATATACCGCGGCGGTCAAGTCGGATACCGCTACCGTCACGTTCAAAGGAGTAGAGGACGGTACGTGGAAGGGAGAAGGGACCGAAAGTTCGCCTTTTCTCCTTTCTTCCGCAGACGATCTGAAGAAGCTGGCAGAATTGGTCAACACCGAGGGTATGTCATTTGACGGTTCGTATTTTAAGTTCACTGAGAACATAACGCTTCCCTCGGACTGGGCGCCGATCGGCGCGCTGAAAAACGGCGAGAAAAATTCGTGGACGGGTAAAAATATCCTGCCTTTTTCCGGCACGATTGACGGCGGAGATCATACTCTGACCGTTCCAAAAGGCGGCAAGCCCCTTTTGGGTTATGTGCGGTATGCGGCGGTAAAAAATCTCAATATATACGGTGCCGAAATCAACGGTTACGGCCTTGTTGACGATTACTGTGTTGATTATGGCCCAACGGGCAGTTACGGCGACTGGACGGCAGGCGCTACATATCCGGATATGCCCATGACGATTACAATCGACAATGTTACCCTGAAATCGGGCACCAGAACCCTGCAATCCGGTTTTATCGGCGGATATGCTTCCGGAGCCAATACCGTGAGTATTACAAATTCCACCATAGAAGACGGCGTTACCATTGGCTATGATAAAACACAGTCCAACATCGGTTCTTTTGCCGGTTATTTCAATGGGACAATGGAAAACTGCGTCAGTTCGGCAAAAGTTCAGGGAGTGAACAGCGTCGGCGGCCTTGTGGGCGCGAAAGGCCAGTCCATGGGCAACTGCAGCATCTGGGACAGCGCCTTCCACGGGACGGTCGAAGCCTCTGGCAGTTACGCAGGCGGGCTAATCGGCAGTGGATACAACGCCAATTCCGCACCTAACACACCGTGCGTCACGATCCAAAACTGTTACTCCGACGGCTCCATAGCCGGCTCAGATTATATCGGCGGTCTGCTCGGCGGGGAACCATCCTGCAAACAATGCTGGGCCAACGGGATCGGATACATTCAGAATAACTGCTTTTCCGGCAGGGTTGTCGTTCCCGCAGCCGTCGCGGCGGAGAATTTTCTGAATACCCGCAGCAATTATAAGAAAATCTTTGGAGCTTTTGCCGCCGGGGCTAGCTCTGCGGCGGATACAGCATCCCAAAGCACGGCCCATATCGGCGGCATTATCGGCGGAATGAGATCTCTCGACCGGTATAATGTCATTTCTAATAATTATTATCTTCAAACGAATACCAGCGGCGCGAAAACCGGTATGGTTGTGGATGCGGTAGAGAAAGCACCGTCGTCAAAAGACAGCACCGTTTCCCAGAGTCTTGCCTTGTCTGCCGGAAACAGCCCAAGCCGCGTGACTTTGCTGGGGTGGGGGAATTCCAGCTCGGAACGGTATGGCCGTTTGGATGACCCAGCCGGAGCCGACGCCGGCCAGCTGGCTCGGGCGGCGACAAAAAAGCAATTTACTGACGGATCCGTTCTGTCAAAACTGAACCTTGGCGTCAACAGCAGCAGAATCTGGGTCAGGGGGAGCAACTGTTATCCTGCGCTTGCCCCGAAGAAAAAACACATGGTTACTTACACCGTTACGGGTGTTGATCCGAAATGTTATGAGGGAGGGGACAGCCTTGGCGAGGTCTCTTCAACTGCGGTCTATAACAATAATGCAGAGGATCCTTTTCAGTCGGTAGAAATCAAACAGAGCGATGTGCGTTTTTCGGGATTCGACAGCAATACCGAAGGGTATAAGACGGTTACGGCTAAATATGAAAACCACGCTTCGCCTTTTGAAGTTCGGGTTTACAGCGGCGCCGAGACTCCAAGTGCCGGCAAGATTACGGTTTCCTTCCGGCTGATCGGAGCGACAAAATCCAACGGTCCGGTTGACCTGAAAAACAGCGATTATAAAGGAAGCAACTATGTAACCTGGATTCCGACAGATTCTTACACGCTTCCGCAGAACAGCACGGTTTATGACCTTCTCCAAAAAGCGCTCGGAAAAGCAGGGCTGAAGAGCGTCGGAACAGATTATATCAGCACAGTTTACGCGCCGGAAGCGGGTGGAGGATATAAACTTTCGGCGTCGATGAACGGCCCGAATTCCGGCTGGATGTATGCACTTAATGGGACGCATAAGAAGGCGGCGGACGTTCAGGAACAAAAACTGGAAGATGGGGATTCGGTCGTTTTTCATTATGTTGACGACTACAGCTATGAGGTCGAAGACTGGTTTTCCGATCCCAAGCATCCAAGGCGGGGCGACGGAACTTTCTGGAGTGAGTGGCTGGATGCCCCGGATGAGGAACTGGGGACTTCCGACAATCCCAACGGACCGAAAGACAATCCCGAAAGCGGAAGCCATGGCAGTATCCCCGGCCGCGAAGACAGCAAATCCGATACCAAAAGTCCGGCTGCGGTTAAACCGGCAGCCGGTGCAGTCACGTTCCGGAGTGATACTACGTCCGATTTCAGCGTCAGCGGAACGTACCTTTTCAAGATCACAAGCCGAGACGGGAAAGCCCCGAAATTCTCGGTTGGTACGCCCGGCGTGTTCGATGTAAAGTTGGTCAAGAAGTCTGGAAACGACTACTTTTTCCGGATCAGCGCAATTGGCCCCGCAGGCGCTAAAGCGGGCATTTATGTCAACGGCTCTAAACTTCTCGTTGCAACGGTCGGCGGGCCCCAGACTTTTGTCAGCGATACCACATCCGATTTCAGCGTCAGCGGCACCTATCTTTTCAAGATCACAAGCCGGAACGGAAAAGCCCCGAAATTCACAGTCGGCACGCCCGGCGTATTTTCCGCACAGCTTGTCAAAAAATCCGGCAGCGACTACTTTTTCCGGCTCAGCGCGGTCGGTTCCGCAGGCGCTAAAGCGGGCATTTATGTCAACGGCCGCAAACTTCTGGTGGCTACCGCCGGGAAACGGTCATCCTTTGCTCAGAGCGATACTCTTGGCCGCTTCCGTGTCAGGGCCGGAGGATCCTACCTATTTAAAGTGACGGCAGACACGAAGCCGACTTTTGCAGCCGGAACGGCTTCCGCATTTCGGGTGAAATTTGTCAGGGCTTCGGGCAAGAATTATTTCTTCCGGGTCACGGCGGTCGGCAAAGCCGGTACGGCCAGCGGATTTTACATCAACCGGGAATTATCCCCCACGGCTATCGGCACCGTTGCCGCGTAAATAATTTATCCAAGTGAGGACTGAAAAAATGCAAAAGAAGAGATTTTCAATGAAACGAAAAGCCAGCTCCATTGCGGCGCTTTTCCTGGTATTTCTGATCGGATTTGGAAGCCCTGCGGCGGGTGCGGTTCCTTCTGCCCGTCAGATGAGCGAAAACGTATCAAATGTTCTCGTAAAAAGCGTCCCCGCGGGCGGGCTTCAGATAGGCGCCTTCGACGGCGAATGGACGGTGATTGCACTGGCCAGGGCGGGCCGCGGCGCCCCCGCGGTCTATGATACCTACAGCTGGAATGCGGCGGCGGAAGTTCAAAAGAAAAAGGGGGTCCTTTCGGACAGCAAAGATACCGAATATTCGAGAGCCATTCTCGGGCTGACCGCTGTCGGCCGTAATCCGCGCAATGTCAGCGGTTACAACCTCATTCAGCCGCTTGCCAATTATGACAAAGTCGTATCCCAGGGAATCAATGGCGCAATTTATGCACTGCTCGCGCTGGATTCCGGAAAGTATAGTATGCCAACACTATCGTCGGCACAGGGAACCCAAAATTCACGGCAGAAAATGGTAGACTATATTCTTTCCAAGGAAATCAACAAAGGCACCAATTCCGCAGGGGGCTGGGCGCTGACCGGAACAGATCCTGACCCGGATATTACCTCGATGGCCCTGCAGGCGCTGGCAAACTATACAAGCAGTTCCAGCGTCCAGGCTGCGGTTGACCGCGCGGTCAGTGCCCTTTCCAAAATTCAGAGCAGTTCCGGCGGTTACACGAGCTGGGGGACCGAAAATTCCGAAAGCACCGCGCAGGTTATCGTGGCTCTGACCGCACTCGGCATTTCTCCTGAAAGGCAGGATTTTGTCAAAAACGGCCATACCCTGATTTCCGTGCTGGCTCAGTATTACCTGCCCGGCAAGGGATTTAAAAACATGCTGAGCGATTCTTCCGCAAACAAAATGGCAACCGACCAGTGCGCTTATGCGCTGGCGGCCTATAACCGTTTCCAGTCCGGGGAAAATTCGCTGTATGATATGACGGACGTCCATTCTGTTTTCGATACTTTCTCCAGTGATACAGAGGGCCGTTTCAGTGTAAGCGGCGCTTACCTATTCCGGATTTCAAGCAAAAACGGACGCGCTCCGGTATTTTCGGTCGGTACGCCCGGAATTTTCACCCAACGGCTTGTCAAAAAGTCCGGCAGCAGCTATTTCTTCCGGATTCAGGCGGTTGGCCCTGTCGGATCCTGCGCGGGTATTTATGTCAACGGCAGCCGAATCGCTGTTGCTTCCATTCGAAACCGGTAACCGGTTTTTCAAAATTTCCAAAAAGAAAGGCGCGGCCTCTTTATGCGGGGCCGTGCCTTCTCTTTGCCGATCGAATAATTATAATCATAATCTTGCAAATTGTGACTTATAGCTTTTCTGCTAAAAATATTCTGTTTGTCTGCTGGTGTTCCGGATAATAAATATCACCATGATGTTTTATCTTGAAGTATTTTTCTATCAGATTCGACCATTCGTTATCGGTACGATTCCAAAGCAGCAAACCGTCGTCCAGCAGCTCATCTCCAATGGATTTTATATTGTATTTCTCAATTTGTTCTCGGTTCAGATATTGATTCAGCTTTATCAGTATTTTTCCGCCTCTTTTAAGGATGCGCTTTGTTTGCTCCAGCAATATTTCAGCGTCATTCGGATACAGATTGCCTATGATATTCGACAGAATAACAGCGTCCGTATTTTCGCTCTGTTGTCCAAGTTCCACTGTATCCACTGCCGGCATTTCTCATATGAAAACGGAGCGGGGTAATACTTCATGGATTGGGGATCTGAAAGTATTGCATACAATTCGCCAAGGCCATCCATTGTAAATTCTCTGAGAATAAGTCTTTCTGCTTTTAATATCATTTTAATAATTTCTTATTTCATTATGATTTTATCAGATTCATATCACTTTAGTTCATGGGTTAAGAAAAACATTACGAATTTAAAAAGCAATTGCATAATTGTATCCTGTACATAGTGATGTTATAATAAAATAGAAATCTTATGGATGAACTTGAGAAGCTGTTTGCCCATAAAATAATTTTACCACTGTGAGCGCATTTGTCAAAATTGATTTAGAAGGAACTGATGATATGAGACTGGCCATTGCAGCTGCTCCATGCAAAGTTGTTTCGGATAGAGACTGCATGGAGTAATAATCTATCCGGGTGACTTTGCGCCTTTTAATTTTTAGATTAAGGAGTAAAGTACCATGAAAAATAAAACATTGGTGTTAGGGTTCGCAGAGGTGGATATTACACCATCCGCATCCATAGAAACCGTAGGCTTTGGCCGCAAAGATGAGATGTCCCGCGGCATCCTGCATCCGCTGTCAGCACAGGCAGCCGTATGGCAGCTGGATGGGGAACGGTGCTGTGTTGCCGCCATTGATCATATTGGCTTTTCAAAACAACACGCAAACGCTCTGCGGGACCAAATCGGGAAGGTCCTGTGCGTTCCCCGTGAAAAAATAATGCTATGCTTTTCCCATTGCCATTCCGCGCCAAACGAAAGTGCGTCACCGGAATATTATAGTTTCGTGTGCAACCGTGTAAAGGATGCGGCGGCACAGGCTTTGCAAGACATGGCTCCCGTGGATGCCACATGGGGCAACGCCTTTACCGATATTGGTCTAAACAGGCGCAAAGGCTGCGGTGCACTGGACCGGAGAATCGGCATTCTGAAAATCTGCGATTCCACCAGCGGTAAGTTGAAGCTTCTGCTGCTTCGGCTGACTGCGCATAATAATGTGCTGAAAGCGGATAACTACCTCATTTCCCCAGATTATTTTGGCACTGTCCGGGATACTCTGAGTAAAGAATTTGGGTGCCCGGTAATGGTGACCCAGGGAGCTGCCGGAAATATCGCGCCGCGATATTTCCGATCTGCAATCAATCCGCCTGATGCTGCTGATGAGCGTTTCATCCGCTCAGATACGGCGCTTGAAGACATGGCAAAGACAGTGCTGCGCGACGTAAAACCCGTCACTGCATCCCTGCGTGTACAGAAAATTGATCGGCTTGCCATGTACTCGCGTCAGATCACATTGACAGCGGATATACCGCCTTATCCGCGCGCCATGGAAATTGCGGACGAAGCCCGAAAGTATTGCGGCATTGACGGCGCGGGCTGGCTGAATGAGGTACAA
>DHNW01000004.1 GCA_002407675.1 Ruminococcaceae bacterium UBA5406 | reverse complement strand
CCCAACATTTATTATAGAGCCAAAAAAGATTGGGTATTGAAATTCTGGGAAAGAGGCGATATAATAAAGTTTAAGAAAAAGAATTGTATTTATTCCATACGACAAAGAAGTCGGCCGAATCAAAAATTGATTTGGCCGGCTTTTTTTGTAAAGTATCGTCCGGTATTAAATTGAAACAGGGGGTATCAACTATGAAAAAGCTAGAAGTCATTATCCGCCCGGAGATGCTCGAAAAACTGAAAGCGATCCTAAACCAGCACAATGTCGGCGGAATAACTGTGCTGAGCGTTATGGGCTGCGGCAAACAGAAAGGTGACCTGCGTGATTACCGGGGAATGAAACTAAACATGAACCTGATTCCAAAAATCATGGCCATTGCCGTCATGAAAGACAGCTCAGTCGGCAGCGTTCTGAAAGACCTTCAGAGCCAGCTTTCAACCGGTCAGGTCGGCGACGGAAAAGTTTTCGTTTTCCCCGTAGAGGAAGCTATGCGCATCCGTACGGGTGAACGGGGAGAAAGCGCAATTTAAAACATCTGATATTTTCAGAAAGGGATCTGCCTCGGGGATATCCCCGGGGCAGATTTGTTAAATTATAATTTTTATATGTAAATTTATTATATATTATGACGATATATAGAATAAGAGTACCGTATTCGGAGGTGTATACGATGAAAGAATTTGAATTATCTGACGTAATTGATGTGAAAACGCTGCAAACCATTCAGGATGCTTTTTCCAGTGCCACCGGGATGGCCGCCCTTGCGGTCGATCTGAATCATGACGTTACCAAACTGAGCAATCCTACTGATTTCTGCGTAAAGCTGACCCGCGGGAGCAAAGAAGGCTATCGGCGATGCAACAGCTGCGACCTGAAAGGAGGCCGAGAAGCCGGGCAAAGCCATAAACCAGCAGTGTATTACTGTCATGCCGGGCTAATGGACTTTGCCGCACCGATTATGGTACGGGGGCGGCAGGTCGGGTCGCTTGTCGGCGGGCAGGTGCTCCCGGAAAAACCGGATCCCGAAAAATTCCGGAAAATTGCCCGCGAAATCGGCGTGGATGAGGAAAAGTACCTGGAAGCCCTTTCTAAAGTAAAGATTGTTCCCAAAAAACAGATCGAAGCTGCTGCTCAGCTGCTTTACCTAATCGCGAATACACTTTCTGAAGTCGGCTACCAAAAAGCATCCCTGTCTGAATATCTCTCGCATTTGATACAGTCCTACCGCAAACTATACGAAAAGGTACAAGAGGCAGACCGCTCGGCCCGCCAGGTTGCAGAACATGTTTCAAGCCTGCACGGCAGTTTTGCCGAACTTCTTAAATCGGGAGAAAAGATTCAGGGCGACCTCGATAAGACCGGTTCTATTGTAAAATTTATTGAAAATCTTGCCATGCAGACGGAGCTTCTCAGTTTTAACGCCTCCATTGTAGCGGCAGAATCGCCTGGCACTGGATTCGACGTGATCGCGCAGGAACTGAACACCCTTTCAGAAGACAACGCGGGCAAGGCGAAAGACGCCCATACCGTTCTGGACAGCGTCTCCGTTTCCATGAAGGAAATGGATACCCATGCTTCGCAGACGCAGAAGGAACTGATGGAAGATTCGGACAGCATTGGAAAACTGCAAACTTGTATCAACGAAATCCATCAAATTGCCGAGGAGCTTAACGGCCTCTGCAAAAAACTTTCGGAGAATAAAAACGAAGACAGTCACACTGTTGTGGCATAGAGAAGGACGCCGAGGTTTTCACGGTAAATCTGATCGAACTGGGAAACCGGAATCGGGTTTTTCCCCTGCCCCACTTCAATGGTATAGCCGGGGCGCCGGTACTCCTGAATAAACCAGTCTTTGTAGCCTGCGTAAGATGCCACGCCTGTTGCCTGTTCTAGGGAATAACCGCTGATGCGGGCCATGTTTTCTCCGATTGTCTTTGCTTCCGCAGGTGCAAGATTCATGAAATTCCAGTAAATGACCTGCCCCTGCGTGTGGTAAGCAACGGCAAGGCGAAAATTGTGGCTGCGGGTAAAGCGGACCATGGCGCGGGTCTCCGGCTCGGATACGGGATAAGGCCCCGAGTATCGTGTCGGCCCCGGCCCGGTGATCCCAAGCTCCGCTTCCGCACGTTTGGACTGTTCCCACGCGGCATTGTAATTGTGGTTCAGATCCACACCGCGGATATTGGCTTCCCATACGCTGGAAAAATCAGTGCTGCCGCCGTTCCAGCGGATGAGCCGGCTGTAATAGGGGTTGTTCCGCTGCAGCCCGTTCAAAACAAGGTCTACCCCGTCCGGGTTTACCATTGGGACCAGCCAGATACTGGCAGAATTCCAAAGTTCCCGCGAGTCGTATTCTCCGATTTTCTGCCCAAATGCATACGCTTTGAGGTACTCCTCCGCAAATTTCATCAGCAAAGGCGACGTAATCCACTCCAATGCGTGGTGCGCCGCGTTATAAAAAACTTGATTCGGTCCCGTGCCGAGGCGCAGGCTGTACAGGGCTTTTCCCAGCACACTGGCGCCGATATTTCCGACGCGCAGAAATGGGTAGCGCTTTTTCAGCCCTTCGATACTGTGCATCAGGATTTCGTAGGTAAAACTAACGTCCGTAGGAACTACGTCAAACGAGTATGGAATAACGATTCGGCTGCCGACTACAAGACTGTCGGGATTTTCGCGTGGGTTAGCCACTGCGACAGCCGCCGGATCCGTTCCGTATTTCTGCGCAATACTGTAAAATGTGTCGCCGGGGCGGATGATATAAAAATCGTATCCCAGTAAGAAATGCTCCAGCACCTGCCAAGTCTGCGGCCCAATGATGCCGTCCGGCGTCAGGCCGAATTGTTTTTGAAATTCGGCAACGGCTTTTTGAGTCTGCTCCCCGTAAACCCCGTCCACCGCGCCGGGGTCAAGCCCGATTTTTTTCAGGACGGACTGCACTTCCAAAACGTCGCTTCCAGACGCGCCCTGCCGCAAAGTTCTCAATCCAATCACTCCCGCAGCGAATTTTTTCTTTCGTTGTCATTGTATTGGAAAAAGGTCCTTTTTATACGTGTCTGAAAGGAAAAACGTTCAGGTCAATCCGGCAGAAAAAACGCAGAAGCTTATCCGGAAATAGATCAAAACCGTTCGTTTACGGCTGATCTTTTTTAGCGCTGAGAATTTTAAGCAGATCTTTCTGGCTGCCGTTGAGGCACACGGCGACAATCTCATCCGCGGGACGGAAGGTAGACAAACCGTTTGGGATCATTAGCGTTTCTCCCCGCACAATGGAAATAATCAGGGATCCTTTTGGCAGCAGCACATCTTTGAGGGCGATCCCGTCCAGAGCCGTATCGGCCGGAAGGGTAATCGCGCTGATGGCAGCCCGGCCCTTGTTCAGAGTGGTCAGCAGATGCATCTGGGCGCTGTCGATCTCCTGCTCGATCATGTTCGTGATGATTTCGGTGCTGCTGACGGCAATATCCGGCCCCAGGGTTCGCAAAGCGTCCAGATTCCGTGGATCGTTCGCGCGGGCAATGACCTTCTTGGCGTGAAATTGTTTTTTGGCCAGCTGCGAAGCAACTAGATTGTCCTGGTCGCTTCCTGTCACTGCAATAAAGCAGTCGGCGTCCGCCGTCTGCGCTTCTTCCAAAACTGAAATTTCTGTGCCGTCGCCGTGAATCACTTCGGCCCCAAGGCTGTTGGCAAGCCGCATACATTTTGCTTTCTCTTTTTCAATCAACCGGACACTGTATTTGCGTTCCAGCATATTAGCGGCAATTTGATTTCCCAATTTTCCGCCGCCGACGATTACAATTCTCATTTCATCCTCCGAATTTCCTTCAGTCAATGACCTTTGCAAAAAGCACCCGGTCATCATCCTTCAGGACAATATCCTTCACTCCGGGAGTGCCTGCAAGCTCCATCCGGCCATCCGAATGGACAACTCCAAAAACCGTTTCCCCCGAACCGCCGGTCACTTTCTCCAATTTTACCCCCGCATAGCCCTGGCTGACGTCTCTGGTATGGAAAGTCACGGTGGCGGATCCAAACGTTATATTTTCTGGTTTCCAAGGCATTGTCAGGGCCGTGAACATCGCGTCACCCGCTAATTTTGTTGGGCAGACTGTTTTCAGGCCAAACTGCTTGAACACATTCTCACGGCTTGGATCTGAAATACGGGCAATTACATTTTCAATTCCGAAAAACTGGCGGGCAATTTCCGAAACGGTAATGTTCAGGTTGTCGTCTGGGGTCACTACGGCCACCGCGTCACATCCTTCAATTCCAGCATTTCTCAGCACTTTAATATCCATCGGCATTCCAACAATGGTGACGCCGTTGAAATTCTTATCCAGATTATGAAACGAATCTGGGTTTTCATCGACCACGGCAACGTCGTGTCCGTGTGAATCCAAAATAACCGCAAGCCGCGAACCCAGGCGGCCGCATCCAATTACAAGAACATTCACTGCAAATCTCTTCCAATCTTAACACACATCCGTGATTTTTGCGGCAGAACTTTAAACCGCTCGATTCACCGCAAAACCAAAGTATCTGTATTCTGTATTGATTATTTATTATAATATGGTTCCTGCTATATGTAAATAAACAAATTTTGCAAAAGGGGGAGAAAAGCCGCCCGGGATTTTACTCCTGGGCGGCTTTTTCATACCGCGTTCTTTCTGCCTTATTCGCCAAACATATTCTTTATCTTATCGAAAAAGGACTTTCTTTTCTGGTAGTTCCGTTCTTCCCCGACGCTTTCAAACTCCCGCAGGATATCCTTCTGTTTCTGCGAAAGATTTTTGGGAACTTCAACAGTCATCTTCACATACTGGTCACCGCGCCCTCTGCTGCCAAGCTTCGGGATTCCCTTACCCCTCAACTTAAACACATCGCCCGGCTGTGTACCCGCGTGAACCTGATATTCCACCCGGCCGTCAATGGTTGGAACGACCACGTCGGCGCCAAGCGCCGCCTGAGAAAAGGTAATCGGCATTTCACACCAGATATCATTGCCGCGGCGCTCAAAGATTGGGTGCGGCCGAACACTGACAGAAACATGCAGATCACCGCTTGGTCCGCCGTTCAGACCCGTATTCCCTTTTCCGCTTACGTTCAGGATCTGCCCATTGTCAATTCCTGCGGGAATGTTGATTTCAATAGTCCGGTGCTGGCGGACATGCCCGTTGCCGCCGCAAACGGGGCACGGGGTGTCAATCACGCGGCCGGAGCCGCCGCAGCGGTCACAGGTACGGGTAGTCTGCACAACCCCGAACGGCGTGCGCTGGCTGACTCGAACCTGCCCGCTGCCGCCACACTGGGGGCAGGTCCGGGCTGAAGTTCCGCTTTTTGCGCCCGTTCCGTGGCAGTCAGAGCATGCGGCAACCTGATCGTAAGAAACTGTTTTTACGCAGCCTTTTGCCGCTTCCTCAAAGCTGATACTGACGGACGATTCGCTGTCGCTGCCGCGCCGCGGAACATTTGCGGAATGCCGCCGGGTGTTTCCGCCAAAGCCGCTAAAGCCGCCGAAACCGCCAAAACCGTCAAATACGCTGTTAAAAATATCATCAATATTAATGTCGCCGGTGAACGGGCTTCCCCCTGCGCCGCCGCCGAAATTAGGGTCCACTCCCGCCTGGCCGAACTGATCATAACGTGCCCGTTTGTTTTTGTTGGAAAGCACCTCATAGGCTTCGTTGACCTCTTTGAACTTTGATTCGGCGTCTTTGTCGCCAGGGTGCAGATCCGGATGATATTTTTTGGCAAGCTGCCTGTATGCTTTTTTGATCTCGGCATCTGTTGCGTTTTTGGGCACACCTAAAATCTCGTAATAATCCCTTTTTTCAGCCAAGCAAATCACTCCCGGAGATTAAGCGCGCAGGGCAGCCGGACGGGCTGCCCTGAACGCATTGTATATGAACGCCCTTCTGCCGCGGCGCCGCGGCAGAATATACGGGCGGGTTTCCAAAATTACTTTTTATCTTTATCGTCAACGTCCCTGTATTCGGCATTGTAGACGGTGTTTCCGTTTGCATCCTTTGCGGCGCCGCCGTTCGGCTGCTGCGGACCTGCCTGAGGACCTGCCTGAGGACCGGCCTGAGAACCAGCCTGGGGACCCTGCTGCGGTGCCGCATTCTTATAAAGTTTTTCACTGACGGAATACATTGCCTTCTGCAGGTCGTCGCTCTTGGATTTAATGTCATCCAGGTTATTGGCGGAAATGGCTGCGCGAAGAGCAGAAACTTTGGAATTCAGATCCGTCTTTTCGGAATCAGAAATCTTGCCGCCGTTGTCTTTAATCAGTTTTTCCACCGCATAGCACAGATTTTCGGCTTCGTTCTTCTTGTCGATTTCTTCGCGGTGCTTTTTATCTTCCGACTCATACTTGGCAGCTTCCTTCACGGCCCGGTCGATATCTTCCTTGCTCATGTTCGAGCTGGAAGAAATGGTAATCTTCTGCTCTTTGCCGGTGCCGAGATCCTTGGCTGAGACGTTTACAATGCCGTTGGCATCAATATCAAATGTGACTTCGATCTGCGGGACACCGCGCGGAGCCGGCGGGATGCCGTCCAGTTTAAAGATGCCCAGCTGTTTGTTGTCGCGGGCAAACTCACGCTCGCCCTGCAGGACGTTGATTTCCACTTCGGTCTGGCCGTCGGCGGCCGTGGAGAAAACCTGGCTTTTCTTGGTCGGGATCGTGGTGTTGCGGTCAATGACCTTCGTCATGACCCCGCCCATGGTTTCAACGCCCAAAGAAAGCGGGGTGACATCCAGCAGAAGCAGTCCCTGCACATCGCCGCCCAGCACGCCGGCCTGCAGGGCCGCACCGATAGCAACACATTCATCCGGGTTAATCCCTTTGAACGGATCTTTGTTGGAAAGTTTTTTGACCGCTTCCTGCACAGACGGCATCCGGGAAGAACCGCCGACCATCAGAATCTTGCTGATGTCGCTGAAGCTGAGGCTTGCGTCGGAAAGCGCCTGCTTAACCGGGCCGACGGTCTTTTCAACCAGGTCGGCGGTCAGCTCATCAAATTTCGCGCGGGTAAGGGTCATATCCAGATGTTTCGGGCCGCTTGCGTCTGCTGTAATGAACGGCAGATTAATCTGCGTGGAGGTCATGCCGGAAAGCTCGATCTTCGCTTTTTCGGCGGCTTCTTTCAGGCGCTGCATGGCCATTTTGTCGCCGGAAAGGTCAATGCCGTTCGACTTTTTAAATTCGGAAACCATCCAATCTATGACGCGCTGGTCGAAATCGTCGCCGCCGAGGTGGTTGTTGCCCGCCGTGGCGAGAACTTCCTGGACGCCGTCACCCATCTCAATGATAGAAACATCAAACGTGCCGCCGCCGAGGTCGTAAACCATCACTTTCTGGTCTTCGCCCTTGTCAATGCCGTAGGAAAGTGCCGCAGCCGTCGGTTCGTTGATGATGCGCTTAACATCCAGTCCGGCAATCTTGCCGGCATCTTTGGTCGCCTGGCGCTGCGCATCCGTAAAATAGGCCGGTACGGTGATTACTGCCGAACTGACGGTTTCGCCCAGGTACGCTTCTGCATCCGCCTTCAATTTTTGAAGGATCATGGCCGAAATTTCCTGCGGCGTAAAATTCTTGCTGTCTATGCTGACTTTATAATCCGAACCCATCTTTCTTTTGATGGAAGCAATCGTGCGGTCCGGGTTGGTGATTGCCTGGCGTTTTGCCACCTGGCCGACCATGCGCTCCCCGGTTTTAGAAAATGCAACGACGGACGGCGTCGTGCGCGCACCTTCCGAATTTGGTATTACAACAGGCTTGCCGCCCTCTATGACAGCCACACAGGAATTGGTTGTGCCAAGGTCAATGCCGATTGTCTTTGACATATAAATTACCTCCAGCTAAATTCATTTTTCAATATATGACTTATATGAACTTTCAGTTCGCTACCTGCACCATGGCGTGCCGAATTACCTTGCCGCCGATCTGATAGCCTTTCTGAAAGACTTTGGTAATGGTGTTTTCTCCAGTGTCTTTGTCTTCCACATGGGAAACCGCATTGTGCAGAGCCGGGTCAAATGTTTCACCCTCGCTGCCCATTTCGGTCACGCCGAGTTTTTTAAGGGCATCCCCCATTTGCCGGCAGACCATTTTGATCCCCTTGCGCAGATCATCAGCCGCACAGTCCTTCTGTTTCAGCGCACGCTCGAGATTATCCTGCACGGAAAGGAACTCGCGCACCGCTTCTGCCGTAGCATCAGCATAAACGGTTTCTTTTTCACGCTGCGTCCGTTTGCGGTAATTGTCATATTCCGCAGCGGTCCTCAGAAGCAGGTTTTTCTGACTGGCAAGCTGTTCCTCGGTAGCTTTCAGCTTTTTCTGGGTGTCGCCGAGTTCTTTGCGCAGGCTTTCCGGCGCATCTTCCGCTTTTGGCTCCTGTGCCTTCCCTTGCTGCGGCGCGGTTTCCTTCGGCTGTTTTTCCGGCGTCTTTGCCTCCTGCTTTTCGGCTGCCGCGCCGGGCTTTTCTCCGCCCCGGGGCATTCCGTTTTCCTCTTTTTCCTGACTCAAAGGACCGTCTCCTTTCCTTAATCCAGATCCATCAGTTCGGTCAAAATTTTCCCGACCGAATCCGAAAGGTATTCCATATTTGATAAAATCTTCTTATAATTCATGCGGGTAGGCCCAATGATGGCAATAGCCCCCGCGTCACGCCCGCCGACCGCGTAGTGGGAAACCACCACGCTGGAATTCTGAAGCTCCGGGCGCTTGCTTTCGCGGCCGATGATGACCCGCATCCCGCCGTCCTGCCGGGCGAGAAGGCGGCAGAGATCCGCCGGGCGGGACAGGAAATCAATGATCCGGCGGAGCTGCATCTGCCCGAACTCCGGGTAAAACAGCAGATTCACTTCCCCGTTCAAGCAAACTTCCGACCGCATGGATTCCTGCGCCGCGTCGGCCACGGCCATCAGTACGGAGCTCATCATCATGGCCATTTCGCCCAGCGAAGCCGCCAGCGACTGCATATAGGCGGGTGTGACCGACGCAACCGGAACGCCCATGAGCTTTTCGTTGAGAAGACGGAAAAACACCCGCAGGATCTCCGGCGTAAGGTCGAAGTCGCAGTGGAAAACCCGGCTTTTCATCGTGCCCGCCGAAGTCATGAGGATCGCCATGGCCGTGCGCCGGCTGGTCTGCACCAGCTGCACCGCGCGGACGACTCCGTCGCTGCCGCTGGGCGTAGTGGAAACCGCCGCGTATTTTGTCATGGACGCGAGGATGCGGGCCACGCCGTTTAAAAGTTTCTCGGGGTCGTACGCCGCGGGGAGGATGAGGCTGTCGAGATACCGCTCTTCTTTTTTGGAAATCGGCTTCCGCTTCATGAGCGAGTCGATATACACACGGTAGCCCTTCTGCGACGGGATGCGGCCTGCCGACGTATGCGGCTGTTCCAGCAGGCCCATGGCGTTCAGCGTACTCATCTCATTGCGGACCGTTGCCGAAGACACGTGAAAATCGAGGATTTCGCAGAGCGATTTTGATCCCACCGGCTCGCCTGTGGCAATGTAAAGCTCAACCACAGCCGTAAGAATTTTCTGTTGCCTTACGCTCAGTTCCAATCCTGTTCCCTTCCTGCTGATTTTGAATTTAGCACTCGGTCATTAAGAGTGCTAACTCTACGTTATAGAGTACCATTACTTTTCCCTGTTGTCAAGTTCTTATTTGTAAACTAATTGTGAAAAAAGGCGCCGGCCGACTTCGGATGGGAAAGCCCGGCGGCTCAAGCACACCGCCTTTCATATATCCCGCAAAAAGGGGGAAAAGCTGCCCTGCAGAAGGCAACTTTCTGAAAAAATTTTTAAATTTTTCGAATTCCCGCGCCGGTTCAGCGGATTGACCGCATAATTTTTGCCCATGCCTCCCGCGCGGCGGAAAAAGGGCGCCCGTTCTTCGGGCGTCCTTTGGCGGCTTTTACTGGATTTCCACTTTCCGTGAACTCGTCTGCTCTTCCACCGGTTTCGGGATGCTCAGCTCCAGAACGCCGTTGTCGTAAGAAGCGCTGATCTTGTTCGGGTCGATCCCTTCAATATCGAAGCTGCGGCTCAAAGCATCATATCTCCTCTCGCGGCGGATGTAATTCTTTTTATCCTCTTTCTGCTCGTCCTTATGCTCGGCGGAGATGGTAAGCTGGTTGCCTTCAATACCGATATTGATTTCCTCTTTTTTGAATCCCGGCAGATCGGCCTGCAGGAGGTACCGGTCGCCTTTATCAATAATATCTGTGCGGCAGGGAGTGAAATCCCCTTCGAATCCCCCGAAAAAGCTGTCGTCCATCATCCGGTCGAAGGCATCGAAAGCATTGAACAATCCGCTGTTCCTGTGTTCAAAAGGAATTAAATCAAACATACTAAAACCCCCTAATAATAAATGTATTTGTAATTTTGTCTTCCGGGGATTTCTCTCTTTCCCTTTCGGACTGATTTTAGTATAGGAGGAGTTTGTAAACGAATTGTTTGAATAATATGAATAAACTGTAAATATTAGCACTCTATATCAAAGAGTGCTAATATCTTTTGCTCATTCTTATTGGAACTCTGCCCGCAGTTCCACATGGCCGGGCAGGTGAAAAATACTTTCTTTGATAAACTCCGGATACAGGTACTGGTTTTTCAGTTCATGAAACGGCATCCACGAAAAGACGTGGCGGTTGCCTGCAAAAAAACAGAAAGCGGGCGGAAACGGTGAAAAACCGCTTCCGCCCGCGAATTCCTAAATCAAGAAATCCGTTACGCTTTGCCTGCGCAGCCGAGAACGTCGGTCATCTTGTGCTCTACAAGAGCCTTGATGGCGTCGCGTGCCGGGCCGAGGTATTTGCGCGGATCGAATACGTCCGGCTGCTCCACAAAACATTTGCGGACAGTGGCCGTCATAGCAAGGCGCAGGTCGGAATCGACGTTGATCTTGCAGACCGCCATGGTGGCCGCCTTGCGCAGCATCTCTTCCGGAATACCGATCGCGTCCGGCATTTTGCCGCCGTACTGATTATCCATCTTCACGAATTCCTGCGGAACCGAGGATGCACCGTGCAGGACGATCGGGAAACCGGGCAGACGGTCGGATACCTCTTTGAGGATATCAAAGCGGAGCTGGGGTTTCTGGCCGGGCTTGAATTTGTAAGCGCCGTGGCTGGTTCCGATCGCGATCGCCAGAGAATCCACTCCGGTGCGCTTGACAAAATCCTGCACCTGGCCCGGATCGGTGTACTGGGCCTTGTCCGCGTTGACATTTACCGCGTCCTCAATGCCTGCCAGCCGGCCGAGTTCGGCTTCTACGGTGACATTATATTTATGAGCGTAGTCGACAATTTTGCGGGTCTCTGCCACGTTCTCTTCGTACGGCTTGGAAGAACCGTCATACATAACGGAAGTGAAGCCGCCGTCAATGCAGTCTTTGCAGACTTCATAGGACGGGCCGTGGTCGAGGTGAAGGGCTATTGGGATCTCCGGATGTTCAATCACCGCGGCCTCCACCAATTTTACAAGGTAGGTATGGGTAGCGTATTTGCGGGCGCCTGCGGACGCCTGAAGAATAACGGGCGCTTTCAGCTCGGCCGCTGCCTCGGTAATGCCCTGCACGATTTCCATGTTGTTGACATTGAATGCGCCGATCGCATAACCGCCGGCGTAGGCTTTTTTGAACATTTCCTTTGTATTAACCAACGACATTGGCATTCACTCCTAATCTTTTTTTAACTTCGTCTTTATTATACCCCACTCTTCCGGAAAGTTAAAGCCGGTTTGTTAAATATTTGATAATTACCGGAACAGTTCCGGATGGTTCCGGCTGTAATGGAAAAGATACTGCTGGGCAATGCCCGCGTAGGGACCGAACCAGGATGGCTTTTTCCCGGGAAACATCCGCCGCATGGTCCGCTTCATCCACACGTCCATAGGGAAAGCTTCCAGCCGGTGCATGCCGTACAGGAGCGCACAGTCTGCGACTTTGGGGCCCACACCCCGGATGCACATCAGCCCGGCGCGCGCTGAGCCGAGCGGCAGGCTCTGGATCTTTTCAAGATCCAGTTCACCGGACGCAACTTTCTGCGCAGCATCCAGTACATACGGCGCGCGGAAGCCGCATCCGGCGGCCCGCAGATCTTCTTCCCGCAGGGCGGCGAGAGCTTGCGGCGCAGGGAATGCGCTGTGCCCCCCGCCGATCGGTTCCCCGTACAGCCGGCAGAGGCGGGCGACAAGCCCCCGGATGCGCCCAATGTTGTTGCACTGGGACAGAATGAACGAACACAGCGCTTCCCACGGTTCCTGATTCAGGATGCGGATTTCCGGAGCAAAACGCGCGGCCTCCGCCAGCGCGGGATCCAGCCCGCTCAGCTGCGCGCGGATTCCGGCATAGTCCCGGTCCAGGTCGAAATAACGCGCCCAGAACGGATCCCGCAGGGTGCGGGACAATGATTCTCCCGCAAGGCGTACATACCGGCCGCCGGCCACGCCTTCCCACGATCCGTCCGGCAGCCGGCTCCACCGAAAGCACTGGCCGCAGTCCAGCGTCTGAGCAAGCGTTTCAAAATTCATCCGCGATTTCCCCTTCCGGGAAATTATATCATAAACACGGCACGCCCTCAACCGCGGAAAATACGGAAAGTTATGAAAACGGTTTTCGCTGGTTGACATAAAAATTATTCACTTTTTATGTATCAACCGGCCCCATTTCCTCCTGGACTGGACTTATCAACACTTTCAACCGAGTTTTCAACAGCAAATTAACCCGTATTCCACGTGATTATGTCAACCAATGCAAATACGTCCGGTATAAATGGCATGGCGGCAGGGAAAAACAGACTGTATATTCTTTTAATTCATAAACAGGTGGAAAAATCCGGTGCAAAATCCGGTTGAAGGCTGTGGAAAACCATGGAAAGAAAGATTTTTGGAAAACCGGGTATTTCGTCGAAATTCCTCCCCATGCTGTGTCGAATGGGAAGAATTTGTGATATAATGAAGAAAAATAAAAGACAGGGAGTTTTCCATATATATGGCGGATAAAAATGACATGCCCTCAGAGGGCATGATAGCGGGAAGAAATGCTGTTGCCGAAGCCTTTCGGAGCGGAAGGGCAATTGACAGCCTGTATGTGGCGCGCGGCAGCCGCACGGGCAGTATCTGCGCGCTGATTGCCCAGGCGAAGGAGCGCGGAGTGACGGTGAAGGAAACCGACCCTAAGAAGCTGGATCACATGGGCGGGGGAACGGATCACCAGGGCGTAGTAGCCGTAGCCGCCGCAAAAGAATACGCCACCATTGATGACATTTTCCGCCTGGCAAAGGAACGGAACCAGCCCCCCTTTATCCTGATTGCCGACGGGCTGGAAGATCCGCACAACCTGGGGGCGGTGCTGCGCGTGGCGGAATGTTCCGGCGCACACGGGGTTATCATCCCCAAGAGGCGGAGCGTTGGCCTGACGTGGGCCGTTGGAAAAGCGAGCGCCGGAGCCGTGGAATACGTCCCCGTGGCGCGGGTGGTGAACCTGCCTTCAGCCATAGATGAACTGAAACGGCGCGGCGTTTGGATTTATGCAGCCGATCTGAACGGGCAGAACTGGTGCGAAACCGATTTTTCCGGGCCTGCGGCGGTGGTAATTGGCTCAGAGGGATTCGGCGTAAGCCGTCTTGTCCGGGAAAAAGCGGATTTTGTGATATCGCTGCCAATGATGGGCAAGATAAACTCGCTTAATGCCTCCGTCGCATGCGGGATTATCTGTTATGAAATTCTACGGCAGCGGAACGGCATTCAGGCAAAATAACACGGGAGCGGATCAGCATGAATGAGAAAAAACAGATTCCGCAAAGCGATTATTCTGTTGACGAGATTCTGGCAGAAGCCCATATAATGGAAGGACGCGGCGCGGCTAAAATGGAACAAACCCGGCCGGCGGGAACTGCTGCGGATAAAGGTGCGGCGGACGCCGGGATTTCCGGGACAGGCGGCTCCATGCCGCTGAACCCCGACGAGATTGCCCGAAGCGCCAAAGAAGCGCTGGATCGGTCGGCAGGCGGCGAAACCCCGCCGGAAGAAACCGAACCGGTTAAGACGAAGAAGAAAAAGCATTTTTCTTTTTTCCACCGGAAAAAAAGCAAAGACTCCACCAAGGAGATGGAAGACGATATCTACTACGGTCTCCAGCTGAAACCGCTGGAGGAATACCGCCGGGAATATGAATCGACCCTTCACACCGACGCGGAGGCCGCCAAAGGCGGCCGCGCCGCGCAGGAAGAACCGGAGAAAAAATCGGAAGCAGAAGAAAAACAGCCGAAAACGCAGGAATCCGCTCCGGATTCCAGTTTTCCCTACCTGTTTGGGCCGGAAGAGGAGGAAGATCCGGAATTAGCGGATACGGTTCAGAAAATCCGCCAGGAACGCCATGAGAGGCTGGAAAAGATCATGCAGCACGCCGGGCTGAACTCGGAAGACGTGTTCGGCCTTGAGGAAAGCGGCCCCCGGCCGGAAACCCCGGGCAATCCGCCGCGCCCGGCGCAGCCGCCTATGACGGAACCGCCCGCGCCCCCTTCTGTGCAGCCCGGCCCCATACGGGAACCAGAAATCCGGCCCCCGCTGACACAGCCGCCCGCCGAACCGAAGAGCCCGGAGGTTCCGCCGCCCGGCCCACTAAAAGCAGAAGAAAGCCCTAAAACAGCAAAAGAGCCGGAGAAACCGCCGAAAACAGAAAAAAAGCCGGAGCCGGAAAACAAGGAAAAGCCGGCAGAATGTTCGCCGGAAGAGCCTTCTGCACCCATCCGGGAACCGGCGGCGGCCCCTGCGCCCGTAAAAGAGGAAGGCACGCTTCCCCCGCAGGAAAAAGAACCGGACCGGCGCCCGGTTCCGCCCTACCGTGCAGTGACCCCCCCGCTGCACGTCATCGAGCTGAAAGGAATCGAGGACGCCCTGGCCGCAGAAGCTGCGGCCTACGCCGTTCCGGAATCTAAAAAACCGGAACCGATCTCGTTCCCGAAAGAACATGCGGAAAAGCAGCTGGAACCGGAAGCCGTAAAACGGGAGGAGCCTCCCGCCGAGGAACCGGAGAAACCCCCTGCCGAAACGGAACCGCCCGTGACGGAGCCGCCGGAGGAACCGATTCCATTTTCTGCGCCGGAAAACGGGCAGCCGGAAAGTGAACCGCCGGAAAAACCCAAACGCAAAAAAGGGTTCCGCCTGTTCGGCAGCGACGAGGATACCACCCCGCTGGCGGAAAACCCGCTGAAATACGAAGACGAACTGGACGATTACCAGAACCCGGACGACGCTCCGTCGATTCTGAATGACCTTTCCTCCAAAGTTAGGGGGCTCACGCTGCGCCTGGTGGTTACGGGCCTGTGTGCGGCCGTTCTGCTCGGGTTCAGCGTGATCTGGGAATACCCGGCGATTTTTCCGCCGGGCCTACATAGCCTGTACGGCGTGCAGGCCTTCCTGTTTATCCATTTGATTTTTCTGCTGATCTCCTGCGGGTTCTGCATCCAGACGATTGCGAACGGGTTCCGGGGCCTGTTCACCTTTCAGGCAAACTCTGACAGTGCAGTTGCCGTGGCGGCGGCCGCGGCGCTGATCCAGAATGCCGTTTACCTCATCTCGGGCCTGCCGGACAGCTTTCATCTTTACTCGGCCCTGGCGGCCGCGGCGCTGTTCCTTAACACGGCAGGAAAACTCAGCATGATGCGGCGGATTCTGCGGAATTTCCGCTTTGTTTCCTCCCCCGGGCAGAAATACTCGGTGCAGATGTACAGCGATTACAACACCGCCCTGCGGCTGTCCCAGGGAACACAGATTAACGAGCCGAAAATTGCCTACCAGACCAAAACCGGGTTCCTGCGGAATTTTCTCAGGATTTCTTATGCGCCGGACCCCAGCGACCATTCTTCCCAAACTCTCGCGCCCGCCGGGTTTATTGCCAGCCTGGCGCTCTGCATTGTAGCCGCCGTACTCTCAAAAGATGCCGGAACAGCTCTGACGGCTTTTGCCGCTTCGGCATGCGTCTGCGTTCCGTTCCCAAACATGCTGAGTGTCAACCTGCCGCTGGCCCGCCTGAACAAAATCGCCTCAAGGTACGGGGGCATGGCGGCCGGATGGCCTGCCGTGGATGCATTCAGCCAGACCAACGCTGTTATGATGGACGCTACCGACCTGTTCCCGCGCGGGACGGTTATCCTGAACGGCATCCAGACGTTTGAAGGGCAGCGGATCGACGAAGCGATTCTGGACGCCACCGCTCTGACTTCGGTGGCGGGCGGAACTCTGAACGACCTGTTCAACCAGATTATCAAGAGCCGGAATGAAGTTCTGCCGCAGGTGGAGCGCCCTGCCTATGAAGACGGGATGGGGATTTCCGGAACCGTCAGGGATCATGTAATCTTAATCGGCAACCGGCGCCTGCTGGGTAAGCACGGGGTGGACGCACCGCCGCTCCGCTATGAGGAAAAATATATCCGAGCGGGGAAAATCCCCGTTTACCTTGCATCCGGCGGCATTCTCGTGGCCATGTTCCTTGTTTCCTACCGCTCCGACCGGAGGAGAGCCACGGAACTCAGGAGGCTGGAATACAACGGGATCAGCCTGATTGTGCGCACGCGCGACCCGAACATTACTCCGGAGTTTTTGTCGGAGTGTTTCGGCATAAGCGAACATTCCTCCGTTGTGCTGCCGGAAAAGCTGGGAAATGTCTATACCAGCCTTCAGGCTTCTCCACCGGAGCGCTCCCCGGCGCTGGTGGCAACAAAGGGGCGCACGGTTTCCATGATGCGGCTGTTAACCGCGTGCGTACGCCAAAGAGGGAATATCTCCATAGCCGTTGCCCTTCAAACAGCAGGGGCTGCCCTCGGATTTGCACTGACGGCGTTTTTCACCTGCTACGCGGGCCTCAAGCAGCTTTCGGTAACGGCGCTGGCGCTGTTTGAAGCATTTTGGGTTGCGGCCGTCTTCGTAGTGCCGCGGCTTCGCAGGCCGTAAGGCAGAGGGACTTCTAAAAATGCAAGGCAGAGAAACAGGAAAAAGTCCTGTTTCTCTGCCTTTTCTTTTACATTGCGATGGGATTACTTTGCATCCTGCTCCGGCAAAAAAGGACCTGGACATATGTCAATAATTGCAGCAATATACATAAATTTATTCTTTATAATTATACATTATTTGCTTTGACTATCATGAATAATCGTGATTGAATTATGTTGACAATATTTTAACAATGTTCTGTTTTGAAGAAGGGGGTCTTCCGGTTGGGAAAATACTCGAAGTACATAGATGACCGCTACAAGCTGTTCATCGGCGGAAAATGGGTTGACAGCACAGAAGGCAGAACCTTTCAGAGCTATAACCCTTCCAACGGCGAATACCTGTGCACCTGCGAAGAAGCCGGCAAGGAGGATGTGGATCTGGCTGTAAAATCCGCGTGGAAAGCCTTTGAAACCTGGCAGTATGTAAGCCCGGCGGAACGGGCGCGGATGCTCAACAAAATTGCCGACCTGATTGACGAAAACACCGAAAAACTGGCTATGGCTGAAACTCTTGATAACGGCAAGCCGCTGCGTGAGTCGAAAAATATCGACGTTCCCTACAGCGCGGATCAGTTTCGTTATTTTGCGGCCTGCATCCGGGCCGACGAAGGCACAGCCAATTACCTCGACAAAGATATGCTGAACCTGATTATCCGGGAGCCAATTGGTGTTGTGGGACAGATCATCCCTTGGAACTTCCCCATTCTGATGGCTGCGTGGAAACTGGCCCCCGCTCTGGCCGCTGGCAACTGCGTTGTTATGAAGCCATCGTCCGCCACACCCGTCAGCCTTTTGGAACTGGCAAAGCTGATGGCACAGGTTCTGCCGGACGGCGTGCTCAATATCGTTACCGGCCGCGGCTCAACCACCGGGCAGTACATTCTGGACCACCCGGATATCCGCAAACTGGCCTTTACGGGTTCCACGGCGGTCGGGTATACGGTTGCGGAAGCGGCAGCTAAAAAAGTGATCCCGGCTACGCTGGAGCTAGGGGGGAAATCAGCCAACATTTTCTTTGATGACATGCCGTGGGACAAAGCAATCGAAGGGCTGCAAATGGGAATCCTGTTTAACCAGGGGCAGGTGTGCTGCGCCGGTTCCCGCGCTCTGATCCAGGAGGATGTCTACGATAAATTTCTGGATGCCGCGGCCGGCGCGTTTAACCGGATTAAAGTCGGGCTCCCCTGGAAAAAGGACACCGTTATGGGCGCGCAGATCAATGAAAAGCAGCTCGGCAAAATTCTGGACTACGTGGAAATCGGGCAGAAAGAAGGGGCCCGGCTGGTCTGCGGAGGCAGGCGGATTACAGAAGGCGAGCTGGCCAAAGGAAGCTTTATGCAGCCGACGATTCTGGCGGACGCAGACAGCAAAATGCGCGTAGCGCAGGAAGAAATTTTCGGCCCTGTGCTGGTGGCTATTCCGTTCAAAGACGAAGAAGATGCCATTCGTATTGCCAATGACAGTGAGTACGGGCTCGGCGGCGGCGTGTGGAGCCACAATATCAACCGTGCCCTGCGGGTGGCACGCGGCGTGCACACCGGACGGATGTGGGTCAATAACTACGACAATATCCCCGCCGGGGCTTCCTTCGGCGGCTACAAGAAATCCGGATACGGCCGGGAAACCCACAAGATGATTCTCGACGCTTACAGTGAGAAAAAAGATATCCTGATCAGCATCGGCGACGGTAAATTCGGCCTGTACTGATCCGGCCTTCGGCACACCGCAGGTTTCAAGGGCCGCTTTCCTTCGGGTGAAGCGGCCTTTTTCTGCTGCAGGACGGCCGTTTCTACGTGCGCTTTCTGGTTTTTGCCTTGTACTATTTCCATCTTTTCAAGCATATCTATAAAACAATCGGAATTGTTTGGAGGGTGGAGCCGTGAAAGGTATTGTTGAGGAACGCGCAGTAGCGCTTGGCGAATATATTGTTGAAAACAAAGCCACCGTTCGGAATGCCGCTAAAAAGTACGGCGTCAGTAAATCTACCGTACATAAGGACGTCGCACAGAGATTAAAATATATTGATCCACAGCTGTATCGGAAAGTAAAAGTCGTTCTGGAATACAATAAAGCACAGCGGCATATCCGCGGCGGAATCGCCACCCGGCTGAAATATAAGAAAGCTTTATCCACTCACCCGTGACGGACCGCTCCAATCAGATACGCCATGCGGCGGTGCCGTTTGCCGCCGCATGAAACCGGTCTGCCGGAAACCCATCCATCGCGCCGGGAACCGTTTATGATGGGGTTCAGACGGCCTGAAAGGATTTCCTTGATTTTTTTTCAACTATGTGGTATAGTATATATTGTTTGATTTATGGATGTTTAGCTCAGCTGGCTAGAGCGTTCGCTTGACGTGCGAAAGGTCATAGGTTCGAGTCCTATAACGTCCACCAACAGATTGAGCCTGGATGTGTTTCGGGCTCTTTTTTATTTGAATTGGCAAAATAATTAGGCGTAACCCTTATGCCGCTCTCTTTCACTGCTTCCATTTGAGGCTGCCCCGATTTTTGACAAAGAACCAAAAAACACCCGCACGGGATACTGGAAATTCCAGCACCCATGCGGGTTTTCGCTTGGTGGACACATCGGGACTCGAACCCAAGACCTCTCGCGTGTGAGGCGAGCGCTCTAACCAGCTGAGCTATGCGTCCAAAAAACTTGCGCATTTTCTGCGCAAGCTGAAAATTGGTGACCCGGACGCGATTCGAACGCGTGATACCGCCGTGAAAGGGCGGTGTCTTAACCACTTGACCACCGGGCCATTTGGTAGCGGCAATTGGATTCGAACCAACGACGCTTCGGGTATGAACCGAATGCTCTAGCCAACTGAGCTATGCCGCCATAACCGCTCCGCATTTCAGCGGAGCTTTATTAAGTATATCCTATTTCCTATGTGCTTGTCAACCGATATTTAAAAAATAATTTAAAATTCAGTCAATTCTTCCCGAAATCCGGCAAGCCGAAACAATCTTTTCAGCTTCGGACTGAGTAATTCGGTGCTTCCTTCGTGATCTGGATATCGTGCGGATGGCTTTCCCTCAAGCCTGCACCTGTAATGCGGCAGAACTTTGCTTTGGTATGAAGTTCACCGACATCCGCGCAGCCTGTATATCCCATTCCGGAACGAAGGCCTCCCATCAGCTGATAAACCGTATCAGACAGCGGCCCCTTATAAGGAACACGGCCTTCGACGCCTTCCGGAACGAGCTTTTTGACATCCTGCTGGAAGTAACGGTCGCGGCTGCCTTCACCCATGGCTGCCAGGCTGCCCATTCCGCGGTATACCTTAAACCGGCGGCCCTGGTATAATTCGGTCTCTCCGGGTGATTCTTCACAGCCTGCAAACAGCGAACCAATCATCACGACATCCCCGCCCGCAGCGAGGGCTTTTACGATATCGCCAGAATACTTGATGCCGCCGTCCGCGATGATAGGAATGCCGTATTTCTGAGCTTCGCAGGCCGCATCGTAAATGGCGGTTACCTGCGGCACGCCGATTCCGGCTACAATCCGCGTTGTGCAGATAGAGCCGGGCCCGATGCCTACCTTGACACAGTCTGCGCCTGCGTCGATCAGGGCTTTAGTTCCTTCTGCCGTTGCTACATTCCCAGCAATCAGCTGAAGATTCGGGTAAACCTTTTTGACCTTCCGGACGGTGTTGATCACGCCGTTGTTATGTCCATGCGCAGAATCCAGCACAACAACGTCAACCTGCGCATCTACAAGGGCGGCAACCCGATCCAAAACGTCATCTGTGACGCCGATAGCTGCGCCGCACAACAACCTGCCGTCTTCATCCCGGGCAGAATTCGGGTACTGCACCGCTTTTTCGATATCCTTGATCGTAATCAGGCCCTTCAGCATCCCTTTTTCATCCACAATAGGGAGCTTTTCAATGCGGTGGCGGCGAAGAATATCCTTCGCCTGGGCCAGTGTCGTGCCAACCGGTGCCGTAACGAGGTTTTCCCGGGTCATAACGTTGGAAATCGGCTGGTCAAAATCGGAACCTTCCATAAACCGCAGATCACGGTTTGTGATGATCCCGACTAAGTGGCCGTCTTCGCAGATTGGCACGCCGGAGATCCGGTAGCGGGCCATAATTTTTTCTGCATCATGAACGGAATGTTCCGGCGAAAGGTAAAAGGGGTTCACAATCACGCCGTTTTCAGAACGCTTTACACGGTCCACCATGTCTGCCTGTTTTTGAATTGGCATATTTTTGTGAACAATTCCGATTCCGCCCTCACGGGCAATGGCTATCGCCATTTGTGTCTCTGTCACCGTATCCATCGCAGACGTCATAAGCGGAATATTCAGATGGATTTTTTTCGTCAGCTGCGTACCGAGTTGAACTTCTTTGGGCAGAACATGCGATTCTGCGGGAATCAGCAGAACATCGTCAAACGTAAGGGCCTCTTTTACAAACTTCTCCTTATAGTTCGTATTTAACATGCCGTTCCTCCATTTTCAGCCTCATTGCCATACGGATAGGCCTCAGCCCATCCAGCTATTAAATTATATAAAGTTTATTATATCATTTTATTTAACGAAAAACAAGATCCGTCCGGCTATTTTGCCGCATCCGTTGATTCCTGCTCTTTTGTTTTCACCCGCGCCGTAAAACTGGTTCCTGCCGCGTTATCGCCGCGCATAAGGTAATATCCGTTTTCTTCACCGGCAATAATTTTCAGCACATCGCCTTCCGGTGTTTCCGATGTATAATTGATCTGAACCGTTTCAGCCCGATCCCGGATAGAATCCGGAATAAAATCCGAAACCACATCGCCGTAAACGGAATTATTCATGTGACCGTTCGCGTCAAGATCCGAATGGAAAACGCGCCGTTCCCCTGCTTTCGGCAGGCTCTCCGGCACCCGGAACCGTTCCATGCGCTCTTCCTGTTCGACATTGAATTCCGGATAAATTCCAAATGGCCGGAGTTCCTGCGGCCGGTGAATTTTATGCGTTTCGGCGTCCGCCAGAATCGTCGTCTGCATAACGTCAATCAACAAAGAGCCGTCTTCGGCATAAAATTTAAAATCTCGGTAGAACTGTGCGCCGCCCCGGCCGCGCGGATGCGTCTTAATGACAACTTTCTCGCTGTGCAGCGGCATTCGGTGAATTTTGACACGCGTAGAAATAATGAAAAATACCAGCCCCGCTTTGCTGCGGAGTTCTTCATAGCTCACATGCGTCAGACCCAGATGCTGTTCGCTGGTCTCCTGCACCAGCCGGAGTGCAGAACCGAATTTGAGTGTATTTTTCGGTCCTACGTCATAGACTGGGATCCGCAGGCTCCGGGTATATTCTGCAATTAAATCCTCGTTCATGGGCGGATAACATCCGTTCCCATATATTTCCGCAAGACTTCCGGTACGGTCACGCTGCCATCTGCATTCTGGTACTGCTCCACAATGGCAGGCAGCACACGGCTGGTCGCAAGCCCCGAAGCGTTCAGCGTATTCACATACTGTATTTTACCGTCTTTTCCGCGGAAACGGATATTTCCCCTTCTCGCCTGATAATCCCGCGCATTGGAGGCAGAGCTGACTTCTTTATAAATCTTCATGCTCGGAATCCAAACTTCCACATCATAGGTGCGCGCCATCGAGAAAGAGCAGTCTCCTGCCGCTAACTTGCTCAGCCTGTAGTGCAGCCCCAGTTCCTGCACCAGCCGCTCTGCTTTCCCGACAAGCTCCTCGAAAGCCTTGTCGGAATCTTCCGGCCTTGTGTACTGTACCATTTCCACCTTATTAAACTGATGCCCGCGCACCATGCCGCGCTCTTCGGAACGGTAGCTTCCCGCTTCCCGTCGATAGCACGGTGTATAAGCAACGTATTTTTTGGGCAGTTCCTCTTCTGAAAGGATTTCATCCCGGTGAAGATTGACAAGCGCTGTTTCTGCCGTTGGAAGCAGAAATTTTTTGTCGCTGCTGGTGGGGTTGGCGATCCAGTAATCTTCATCGGTGAATTTTGGAAACTGGCCGGCAACATAGCCGCACTCGTACTTCAGCATATGCGGAAGCAGCATTAGTTCATATCCGTCACGCAGGTGTTCGTCAATAAAGAAATTGAGGAGCGCCCATTCCATGCGTGCGCCCATGCCGCAATAAATCCAGGAACCGGCGCCCGCAATCTTTGCGCCGCGCTCGTAGTCGATCATGTGCAGGCTTTCACAGAGTTCAACATGGTTCTTCGGCGTAAATCCTTCAAACTTTGGTTTTTCGCCAAAATAATGAAGCGGCCGGTTGTTTTCTTTTCCGCCTGCCACGACATCCTCATCCGGCATATTCGGCAGATTAGCCAAAAGTGTATTCAGCTTTTCTTCTATTTTGGAAACTTCGTTTCCGCCCTCCTTCACTTCGGCAGAAAGCTTCTTCATATCTGCCATAAGCTGGGAAACGTCGCCGCCCTGCTTCTTAATCTGCGGGATCTTTTTTCCTGCGGCATTCTGCTCGGCACGCATGGACTCCACACGGGCTATAGCCTCCCGGCGCTGCGCGTCGATCTGCAGAATATCATCAATGATTTTGTCGGCGTCAAAGTTGCGTTTCTTAGCGCCGTTTTTAATTTTCTCTGGATCTTTTCGGATTAATTTCATATCAATCATGTTTTACGGCTCCTCGTCCCGCTTATTCTGCGGGCAATTTAAAATTTTATGATACTTTATGATACTTTGTAATTTTGTTTTTTACAGCGCTTTATTCCTCAAAGCGTTTAATAAGCTCTGCGAGATCGTCTTCTCCGTAAAATTCAATCTGAAGGACGCCGCGCTTCTTTGTTCCGGCTATATGGACTTTGCGGCCCATGCTTTCTTTCAGAGCCAATTCCGCTTCTTCATAATATTGAATCTGGTTCCTTGGATTTGTTTTTTTCGGACGAGATTTTGCCTTTTGGGCCATTTTTTCAAGATCCCGCACAGAAGCTCCGCCTTTAGCCGCCTTTACCGCTTCCATCATGGATTTTTCATTAGGAAAGCTGAGAAGCGCGCGGGCGTGCCCTGCGGAAATTTCCCCCGATCCAACCAAATTCTGTATATTTTTGGGAAGGTTCAGCAGCCGCAGTGCATTGGCCACGGCCGGGCGTGATTTTCCGACGGTTTTGGCGACCTCATCCTGGGTCATCTCATAGCTTTCCATCAGGGACCGGTATCCCTGCGCTTCTTCCAGCGGGCTTAAATCTTCACGCTGAAGATTTTCAATCAATGCAAATTCCATGACCTCGCTGTCGGTCATTTCCTTTACCACGGCGGGGACTTCCTTGACGCCGGCCATCCGTGCCGCACGCCAGCGGCGTTCGCCGGCGACAATCTGGTACCCGCCCCCCACGATGGGACGAACCAAAAGCGGCTGCAAAATTCCGTGCTGGGCAATGGAATCCGCAAGCTCGCTGAGCGACTGTTCGTCAAATTCCTTTCGGGGCTGATCGCGGTTCGGCTCCAGCTCACTTGTCTTCAGGAGGACAGCCGTGCGTTCTTCTTCCGTATCATTTTCCGCAAAGATTGCATCAAGGCCCTTGCCGAGCCCGCCCTTTTTTCTGGCCAACTACGTTCGCCTCCTGTTTGCGCGGATAATTTCTTCCGCAAGCTGAGTGTACGCCTGCGTTCCGCGGGAAAATTTATCAAAATACTGAATTGGTTTTCCAAAACTGGGTGCTTCGGAAAGGCGTACAGCCCGTGGGATAACCGTTCCAAAGACTTTGCGCGGAAAATACTTTTTTACTTCTTCTACAACTTGCTGCGTCAAATTCAGCCGCCCGTCATACATGGTCAGCAAAACTCCTTCAATATCAAGCCGCCCGTTAAAACTCCGTTTAATCCGGCGCACGGTGTTCATCAGCTGCGAAAGCCCTTCCAGCGCATAATATTCACATTGAATTGGCACCAGAAGCGTATCTGCTGCCGTTAACGCATTGGTTGTGATAAGGCCGAGGGACGGCGGGCAGTCGATAAGAATACAGCCGTAGTCCGGCGCCACCGGTGCCAAAGCCTCTTTCAGGCGCAATTCCCGGTGCTCGATATCAACCAGCTCCAGTTCGGCGCCCGCAAGATCCATGCTGGAAGGCAGTAAATCCAGATTTGTAAATTCCGTGTGGAGCAGAACATCTTTGGCAGATGCTCCCCCAATCATCATTTCATATGTTGTTTTTTTCAGCTTTCTGCGGTCAACGCCAACTCCGCTGGAGGAATTCCCCTGCGGATCAATATCGACCAGCAGCGTTTTGACGTTTTTCAGTCCCATTGCGGCCGAAAGGTTTACCGAAGTTGTTGTCTTACCCACGCCGCCCTTCTGGTTTGCAATGGCAATGATTTTTCCCAACCCTTTTCCCCCATTCTGCGGCATGGCAGGCCGCCTGGCACTTCCCACTTTTCCCCGGAAAGTTTGTTTTTATTATAGCACGCCTTTTGCCGGAAGGAAAGGGATATTTCCGTTTTTCGGCTTTTCCTGCTGCCTAGGTCAGGCAATGTTTCATGTGAAACATTGCCTGTGAGGTTTGTTCTCTTCAAACAATGGGGTATAATAGAGAAATGATCCGATTAATAAGAAAAGGGGAGCAGAAGATGCTAACCAATTACCTTCACAAAACTGTCCATGTTACGATTGACCGCCCGCTTGGCAGCCGTCATCCGGAACATCATGATATGCTCTATCCTCTGAATTACGGCTATCTTCCGGGCACAGTTTCCGGCGACGGCGAAGAGATCGACGCTTATATCATTGGTGAATTTCTCCCTCTTAAGGAATTTACAGGTGAAGTGGCTGCGGTGATTCACCGGAAAAATGACTCAGAAGACAAACTGGTTGTTTCGAGTAAACAGAAAAACTACAGCAAAGAGCAAATTAAAGCCCTGACCGAATTTCAGGAAAGGTTTTTTGATTCGGAGATTATAATGTAACCCAGCCATAAAATCACGCGCAAAAGGGGCCGGATAAAATCCGGCCCCTCTGCGGGAAATAATATAGGGAAATAGGAGTAAATACTTGTAATCAAATTTAAGCGGGTTTTCTGCCACCGGCAGCTTCCTTTTTGGGAATCCTTACAATGCATTCAAAATATTCGTCTGTTTCGCTTTTCAGCGTCTGGGCTTGGATTCCGCTTTGCTTCATTGTCTGCACAGCATGAGAAATCGTATTAAAAAAAATCCGGACATCTTTCAAAATCAAGGTTTGCTTCTGTCTGCCTTGGTTTTTCTTATCCAGCAGTTTTTGCACATAATCGTCAGTCTGACGGACATTATATCCACACTCAATCACCACATCCAGTGCTTTCCGGCGTTTGCTGTCATCTTCAATTCGCAGAAGGGCACGGGCATGCCTTTCTGTCAGGCCGGCAGCGGTGATTTTTTTACGCTCATCATCAGAAAGACGGAGCAGCCGCAGCTTATTGGCGACAGCCGACTGGCTCTTCCCAAGCCGGTACGCGGCTTCTTCCTGCGTAACGTGCCATGTTTCGATCAGCTTTCGAATTCCTTCCGCTTCTTCAAACATATCGAGATTCTGCCGCTGAAGATTTTCGGTCATGGCCATTACGGCGCTGTCATCAGAAGAGCAGTCACTGACAAGGCACGGAACTGTTTCCATTCCGACTAAACGGCAGGCGCGGAGGCGCCGTTCACCCGCAACCAATTCGTAGCCGCCGGCAATCCGGCGGACCACAAGCGGCTGGATAAGCCCGTTGACCCGGATGCTCTGCGCAAGATTCCGCAGTTCCTGCTCATTGAATATCCGGCGGGGCTGAGACGGATTGGGAACGATCCGGTTCAGGCCGATCTCTACAACTCTGTTCTTCTCGTTTCTAAGCACGTCTGACGCCCTCCTTGTTTTTGTGTCTGGGACAAGCATACCACGTGGATTCGAAGAATTTTGTTGGATTATGGGAACGATTTAATTTTTTTTCTCTTTTTGCAGCGGAGCTTTTGCAATTTTTGAGCCATGGCGCGGATAAGCTGCCGGAAGCGGGCCCGTCCGCCGGAACAGCAAAAGGCTGCGCCCGTCTCCCGAAGGCAGGCGGTATATCTCCTTTTCTGCCAACTCACACCCAAGCAGATGGACTGCATATTCTGCGCTTTTCAGTTCTGCTTCCGGCTCAGGCCCTTTCATCGCCGCGAAAACGCCCCCCTGCTTTAAAAACGGCAGGCAGTATTCACACAGAACCGGCAGGGAAGCTACGGCCCGCGCCGCGGCAAAATCAAACTGCCGGCGGTATGCCCTGCGGCGGGCCGCCTCTTCAGCCCGTGTGTGAACGAGTTCGGCGGAAATATTCAGCTCTTTCAGCAGCGTATCAAGAAAAACCAGACGTTTATTTAAACTGTCTAGAAGTGTCAGTTTTAAATCCGGGCGTAAAATTTTAAGGGGAATACCGGGAAACCCTGCCCCGGTTCCAACATCTATGACTTTTGCGCCTTCCGGCGGGGTATAATATTTTAAAATCAATACGCTGTCTAAAAAATGTTTTTCGGCAATCCCTTCTGGATCGGTGACAGCAGTCAGGTTGATTTTCTGGTTCCATTCTGTTAAAAGGCGGCTGTAAATACGGAATTCTTCCTCCTGCTCGGCGCTTACAGAAATTTCACACGAACGGGAATAGGATGAAAATAAAGAAGCGGCGTCATTCATATGGCTTTCCCCTTTCCCACGCGGCCGAGCCAGATCATCAGGACCGAAATATCCGCCGGACTGACACCGGAGATACGCGACGCCTGCCCAAGGCTGGCGGGCCGCACTTCCTGTAATTTTTCCTGTGCTTCCCTGCGGAGGCCGGTAATTTCAGAATACTGGATATCTTCCGGAAGAAGCCGGTTTTCAAGGCGGCGCATTTCCGCAATCTGCGCTTTTTGGCGCTTAATATACCCTTCATATTTCAGCTCAATTTCTGCATTCTCAAAAACAGAAGCCGGATAATCGGGCCGGCCGGCGTCAACCGGCTCCAGCGACGCATAGTTCAGCTGCGGCCGACGGATCAAATCGGCAAGCACTGCGCCTGTGGAAACAGGCGTTGTTTCATGTGAAACAAGGATGCTGTTCAGCGCGTCGGAAGGCGGAAGAACTGTATTTTTCACCCGCTGGATCTCAGCCTGCTTTTGGCTTTCCTTTTTCTGAAAACGCTGCCAGCGATCGTCTGATATCAGGCCTATTTTACGGCCGATCGGCGTCAGGCGCTCATCCGCGTTATCCTGCCGAAGGACAAGCCGGTATTCGCTGCGGGAAGTCATCATGCGGTACGGCTCATTCGTCCCTTTTGTGATGAGGTCGTCAATCAGCGTGCCGATATAGCTGCTTGCCCGGTCAAGGATCATGGGTTCACGGCCCTTGATTTTCAGCGCGGCGTTGATCCCGGCCACAATCCCCTGTGCGGCAGCCTCTTCATACCCGGAACTTCCGTTGAACTGCCCTGCGCCGTACAGGCCGGGGAATTTTTTAAACTCAAGCGCCGCATTCATCTGAACCGGATCGGCGCAGTCGTATTCAATCGCATAAGCAGTGCGCATGATCTGAACATGTTCCAGCCCCGGGATCGTGCGGTAAAACGCGATTTGGACATCCTCCGGAAGGGACGTGCTCATTCCCTGCAAATACATTTCTTCCGTATCGAGCCCGCACGGCTCAATAAAAAGCTGGTGGCGCTTTTTATCTTTAAACCGCATGATTTTGTTCTCAATGCTTGGGCAGTAACGCGGGCCGATTCCCGTAATGCCGCCGGTAAAAAGAGGGGAACGGTTCATATTATCCAGAATAATTTTTTTCGTCCGCTCATTGGTCCATGAAACATAGCAGGCGGCGCGGTTTTTGCCGGGTTCCTTTGTATCGTAGGAAAACGGGACAACGGGGCTGTCCCCTTCCTGCTTTTCAAGGCCGCTGAAATCAATGCTGGATTTCAGGACGCGCGCGGGTGTGCCCGTTTTAAACCGGCGCAGCCGAATCCCGAGCTTGCGGAGCGAATCCGAGAGAAATGCCGCGGGAAACATCCCGTCCGGCCCGCCGCTGTATGATACTTCGCCGACGAATATTTCACCGCTGAGATAAGTTCCCGTGGCGAATATAACAGCTTTCGCATGGTAAACGGCACCCATGCGCGTTGTTACATCCCAGCGGCCTTCCTGGCCGCGCGTGACTTCCACAATTTCGGCCTGTTTCAATAATAATCCGGGCTGAAGCTCCAGCTTATGCTTCATGATCTTTCCATATTCCCGCCGGTCGATCTGGGCGCGCAAAGAATGGACGGCCGGGCCTTTGCCGAGGTTGAGCATCCGGCTTTGGATAAAGCACTCGTCCGTTGTGCGCCCCATTTCGCCGCCCAGCGCGTCAATCTCACGGACAAGGTGGCCTTTGGCGGTTCCTCCAATGGAGGGATTGCACGGGCAGTTTCCAACGGCGTCCATATTAATCGTAAAAACGGCGGTCAGGCACCCAAGGCGCGCCGACGCCAGTGCAGCTTCGATTCCGGCGTGGCCGGCACCAACAACCGCTACGTCCAGATTTCCGGCATCGTATTTCAAACTTCTTTCCCCTTTTCCAATCATACCGATCTTATAAGTATTTTAAATTTTATCTTGTTGTCATTTTTTCTTCATTATACCGCCGGCACCGCATTTTGTACAGTGCAGGATTTTCAACCATCTGCCCGGATTTGGTGGAAACATTCGGCCTGACCGTTCAACCAGTGAGATCCGAAGCGATTTCCTTCCGGAAGCGCCTGAAGCGCTCCGCAAATATGTGATATGTGTATTTTTTTTGCTATATTATACAAACTGGATTATTGAATATGTCCTTTCACCCTACCCGTAAAAACAGGGAAAAGTTGCCCTCTGGAGAGCAACTTTTATCTTATTGTTTAAAATTTTTTTAATTCAGTAAATTTTTTCTTTGCACTCAAGCCGTGCAGGCCCATCCTTTCGGTCTTGCGCGAAAGGATGGAAAGCGCGCGCAGGGGGGAGCTGTGAACTCCCGGCGGAAGGGGCACCTAATCGCTCCCCCCTGCACCTCTTGGCACCTCCCATCAGGCAATGGGATACCAATCAACTTTGTGGTCTTCATTGACGAGATGCTACGGGAAAACGGATGGTTTTCACCGGGCCGCGGGGTGGGCCGCCGGAAGCGGCAGCCTGCCGCAAAAAATAGTTGAATATTCTTCCAAAAGGTGGTATGATGGGAAATGTAGGGACAATAAAAAATGCATAGCAGGAACGGGGTGCTAGAACACCCCGCCCCCTGCATACGGAGAGATGACCTCCATACGCAACGGCTTCTGCCGCGCAATGCAAGTTCATTATACTTCTTTTCTGGTTTTTTGTACAGGGGGGAAGGAGAATGACAGCCTGCTTTTGCACACAGCGCTGAGTATGGAATGAGAAAATTCCGTACAAGGCGTTTTTTTGTTGCCCTGCGGGGCGCGCCGCTTTATATATATGCGCGCCCCGCCGGCGGCAGGCGGCCTTTCCGGACAGGCGGATTTTGACCGGCATATTGTGAGGAGACTTATAAGAATTTGTGAAAAAATGGCTCCGCCGGAAAGCCCCCGCCCAGGGTAAGTTCCGGCAACCGGCTGTCCGCCGGCAAAACAGCGCCCCCGGTGCGATTTTCTGCGCCGGAGGCGCTTATTTGACAAAAAGAAAATCCAACCATACAATACGAATTAGAAACATCTGGAATTTTCCTTAATTACACCAACATAGGACAAGGAGAAAGTCATGAGAAAAAAGACAAAGCGGACTATCTTAATCTTTTCGGCGGCTTTCCTGATTGTGCTGGGCGTCTATACGGCAATGGATTTATTTTCACGATCCGATGCGAAAACATATGAATCAAACTGGCATATCAGCATCCCATGTGATCTCAAAAACAATACGGCGCCCGGTCGGAAGACAACCTTTTCGGCGACGGGTACGAGTATACGGTTTATTCCTGCCCCGAAGGGGAGTTCCTGCCCTTTTTTAACGGCGCATACAGCCGGAAAAATTCAATCCTGCAGAAAAAAGTAACGGAAATTCTGGATGACTTAAAGGTGGAAAAACAAAACTGCCCGGATTTTTCCCACAAGTACCAGTGGAAAATATTTGCAAAGCATAGCAGCAATAATATTTATACAATATCGGAAAACGACACGGAATCTGCTTACGATGTGTATGATCTGCTTTACATTATTTATGATACAGATTCCCGCCTTGTTTATTTCGCGCAGAACAGAATTTAGCAAGCCCCCGAATATACCGGAAAAAGACCTGGTATTCTGAGAGCAATTTATTTTTATCCCATATGAGAATATTTCATCTTATTTAAGGGTTTCAGTTAATTTTCTTCTTCGTCCTCAAGCCGGACAGGCTCCAACTTTCGATCTTGAACGAAAGTTGGCAAAGTACGCGG
>DHNW01000007.1:100029-200373 GCA_002407675.1 Ruminococcaceae bacterium UBA5406 | reverse complement strand
TTGCTCCGGTCAGCCGAATGAGTCATCAACCCCGCAAGCGCCCTGGAATCAAGCCTTTCTTGACTTATCAGTCTTTTACCCTTGACATCAATACTACCGTCTCAACATGCGCCGTGCGGGGGAACATGTCAACAGGGGTGGCCTCCATGGTTTTGTACCCTTTGGGTGCAAACAGCTTGCAGTCACGGGCCAGCGTTGCGGGATTGCATGAAACATAAACAATACGTTCCGGAGCCATGGCCGCGACGATGTCGATCAGACCGGCGCTGCAGCCTTTGCGCGGCGGATCCAAAACCACAATATCCGGTTTTTCCCCCCGGTTTTTCAGCATGTCCGCCGCCTTTGCCGCGTCGGCGCACAGAAATTCCGCATTCTGAATTCCGTTTTCCGCCGCGTTTTTCCGGGCGTCTTCCACTGCCTGTTCTACAGCTTCAACCCCAATGACGCGTCCGGCGTTTTTCGCCATAGAAAGGCCAATTGTCCCGGTGCCGCAGTAAAGGTCCAGCACGGTTTCATTTCCCGTCAGTCCGGCGTACTGCCCCGCAATGGCATATAGGCGTTCTGCCTGCCGCGGGTTGATCTGGTAAAATGAAAGGGGGGAAATCCGGAATTTCAGGCCGCAGAGCTCGTCTGTGATGAAATCCTGCCCCCAGACTGTTCGGCATTTTTTTCCCAGAATCACGTTGGTCTTTTCCCGGTTGCTGTTGATAATGATACTTTTCAGGCCGGGAACTTTTTCCCGCATCAGGGCAGTGAGGCTCGGTTCGTCGTGTACGCCGTTTCCGTTGACAACCACGCAGACCATGATTTCGCCTGTGGCTTCCGCCTTCCGGAGGAACAGGTGGCGCAGGCGTCCTTTCCCGGTAGATTCGTCGTAAACGCTGTCACGCGTCCGACGCTCCCATTCCCGAAAGGCTTCCGCCGCGGCTGCAAATTCCGCGGGCTGCAGCAAACATTTTCCGCAGTCTACAATCCGGTGGCTGTGTGCGGCATAAAAGCCCAGACTGATTTCTCCATCCGGTCTGATGCCGACGGGGAGCTGTGCCTTGTTGCGGTAATGATCCGGCTGTTCGGCCCCCGCAATTGGATTCAGCAGAGTGAAGTGAAGGCCGCCGATGCGCTCCATGGCATCCTGTACTTTCTGCCGTTTGGCACAAAGTTCCGCTTCATAAGAAATATGCCGGTATACACACCCTCCGCAGCGTGTGAACAGCGGGCAGTCCGCTGGAATGCGGTCTTCCGACGGAGAAAGTATTTTTTCTATTTTTCCATAAGCGCAGTTTTTTGCAACCCGAGTGATTTTCACTTTCAGCCGGTCGCCGGCTGCGGCGAGGGGAACAAAAACGGCAATGCCCTGGTATCTTCCCACGCCGCTGCCCTCCGCGCTGTATCCCGTGATTTCCAGCTGAACAGTCTGGTCTTTTCTCAGTTCCATATCGGTACCTCCGCAGGTCTTTCGTTTTTTGTATTAAGTGTACCATTGTAAATCCCGGAATACAATACATGTTTCGGCTGCGTCCGGGCACCTGTGCCGGCGCAGAAATGAATTTTTTTGACACGTGTCCAAAAAGGTCAAAAATCATCACGAAAAAAAGAAAACAGGCTCACCCATTTTATACAAAGAGTAGAATGTAGCTGGAATATCCATTAAAGGATTGACAGTTTCGGAGCCCGGTCCTATAATGAAAACAGCGGAACGAAATTCCGCAGAAGGTTGCTTATAAGTTCCGTGGCAGGGACTGCCACACCTTTTCAATACAACTCCTCCCCAAAAGCAAGGACCGGCCTTATGGCCGGTCCTTGCTTTTTAGCGGGTCAAAACCGGCCTTTAGAAAATGATTTGACAGCATCCTTAAAATAGAATAAAATAAAAGAAAAGAGATCTTTTAAACAATAACAGGGAGGCTTTATCGGCGGCAAATCCTTGTTATTATTTTTTTAGGGGGGGATTGGCTTGGATCCATATACAAAGGAAGATATTGTCCGGATTGTCAGCGAGGAGGATATCCGTTTTATCCGCCTGCAGTTTACCGATATTCTCGGTACCCTGAAGAATGTCACCATCACCCCGTCTCAGCTGAAAAAAGCGCTGGATAATCAGTGTATGTTCGACGGTTCTTCCATCGAGGGCTTTGTCCGCATTGAGGAATCCGATATGTACCTGCACCCGGATCTCAGCTCTTTCACCATTTTTCCGTGGAATACGCAGAACGGCCGGATTGCCCGCCTGATCTGCGATATTTATCTGCCGGACGGATCCCCATTCCCCGGAGATCCGCGTTATGTTCTCCGGAAAGCCCGTGCCCACGCCTCCCGGCTGGGATATACGTTTGACGTTGGGCCGGAGTGTGAGTTTTTTCTGTTCAATACGGATGAGTTCGGCCACCCGACCACAGTAACCCATGATACGGCGGGCTATTTTGATCTGGGGCCCTCCGATCTCGGGGAGTCCTGCCGGCGGGATATCTGTCTGAACCTGGAAGAAATGGGCTTTGAAATTGAGGCGTCCCATCATGAAGTTGCCTTTGCTCAGCACGAAATTGATTTTAAGTACAGCGAAGCCCTTTCCGCCGCTGACAACCTGATGACATTTAAGCTGGTGGTGAAGAACTGCGCCGAGTCGAACGGCCTGTGTGCCACGTTTATGCCGAAGCCGGTCGAAAACCGGGCGGGTTCCGGCCTTCATATTAATATGTCCCTTTTCCGGAATGGGGAAAATGCCTTTTTCGATCCATCCGGCCAGAAGGGCCTGAGCCGCGTCGGTATGAATTTTATCGCCGGCGTCATGAAGCACAGCAAGGCGATCTGCGCCGTGACCAATCCGCTTGTCAATTCCTATAAGCGTCTGATCCCCGGTTTTGAAGCACCCTGCTATGTTGCCTGGACGCTGGGCAACCGCAGCGCCTTAATCCGCATTCCCGCGGCCCGGGGGGAAGGGACGCGGGTTGAGCTCCGCAGCCCCGATCCATCCTGTAATCCATATCTTGCGTTTGCCCTGCTGCTGGAAGCGGGCCTAGACGGTATTGAGAACGATCTTACGCCCCCTCCTGCCGTTTCTGCCAATATCTACGATATGCCGCCGGAAATCCGTGAAAAGCACCGGATTGAAAGTCTTCCGGAAAATCTGGCGCAGGCGCTTTCCGAGATGAAGGCAGATCCCCTCATCCGCCGGACACTGGGAGATCACCTCTATCAAAAATATGCAGAGGCGAAGGAACGAGAGTGGAACGAGTACTCTACCACAGTGACGGAATGGGAATTGAACCGTTATTTAAACAGGTTTTAAGACGAGCGGGAATGGAAAAATCCTTTTTGTGGGGCGATCGGTATGGGCAGCATTGTAGTGGCAAATTCAAATCCGGATTATGCGAAAAGAATCGCCTCCGTCCTTCATTCCAGCGGTCTGTATGTGGGCGGCATCTATACCAGCGGCGCGCAGCTGATCCATTTTGCCAATCAGCATTACCACGGCGGGGTCGCGGTCTGCAGCGTTAAACTGAGGGATATGTCCGCCGTCGGCCTGCCGCGTACCGTCGGCCCTGCCTTCGATTTTCTCTTTCTCGTCCGGCCGCAGCTGGCCGGGATGCTCGGCCAGCTGGAATCCGCCAGCCTTCTGCTTCCCATTCGACGGATGGATCTGATCTCCACGGTAAACATGTTTTTAAACCTTGCAGATCCGACTCCTCCTGCAATTAAGAAGAAAATTCAAAGCGGAAATTATAACGAGAAGAAAATTCTGATGCAGGCAAAAAACCTGCTGATGGGGAGAAACAATTTAACGGAGCCGCAGGCTCACCGCCTGATCCAGAAAAAAAGTATGGATACGGGCCGAAAAATGGCGGAAACCGCCATGATTATTTTAAACGGATAGGGGAGATGTTCCTTTGAAGTTCACCAAAATGCAGGGAATCGGAAACGATTATATTTATGTCAATGGTTTTCAAGAGCATGTGGAAGATCCCGCCGCCCTTTCCCGGCGGCTGAGCGACCGCCATTTCGGCATTGGATCGGACGGGCTGATTCTGATTGAGCCGTCGGATGCTGCCGACTGTAAAATGGATATGTATAACGCGGACGGCTCGCGGGGGAAAATGTGCGGGAACGGGATCCGCTGCGTGGGGCGGTATGTTTATGAGCGCGGGATCGCAAAAAAAGATGTTCTCACGGTAGAAACGCTCAGTGGAATAAAAACACTTCGCCTGGATGTTCAAAGCGGGACAGTGTATTCCGTGGAAGTCGATATGGGCGAGCCGGTTCTGGAACCGGGTAAAATTCCGGCGCTTTTCCCCAAAATGCAGGCTGTGGCAGAACCTCTTGCAGTTGGCGGGCAGGAGTACCGGGTGACCTGCGTTTCCATGGGCAACCCCCACTGCGTCGTTTTTACCGGCGATGTTGATTCCATCCCTCTGGCGAAAATCGGTCCTCTGTTTGAGCACCATGCCGCTTTTCCCCAGCAGGTCAATACTGAGTTTGTGCAGGTCCTCGGTGCCGATGAAATTCGGATGCGTGTCTGGGAGCGCGGCTCCGGTGAAACGCTGGCCTGCGGTACGGGCGCCTGCGCTTCGGCCGTCGCCTGTATCCTGAACGGAAAAACCGGCCGCAGCCTGACTGTCCATCTGAAAGGCGGCAGCCTGCAAATCCGCTGGGACGAAAAATCGGGGCACGTTTTTATGCGCGGTCCAGCGGAATTTGTCTTTGACGGAACCGTCGAAATCTGATATAATAAGGGCTCAGAACCGGTAATTTTGAATCACTGAGGAAGGGAATGTGCAAAATTTGCTGAAAATTAATGAGAACTTTGCAAAACTCCCGGCAAATTACCTCTTTGTCGAGACCGATAACCGGGTCAAAAAATTTGCCGGGCTTTATCCGGAAGCGGAGATCCTGCGGCTTGGGATCGGTGATGTGACACGGCCGCTGCCCGCCGCAGTGGTAGACGCCATGGTTAAAGCCGCGGAGGAAATGAGCAGGCAGGAGACGTTCCGCGGGTACGGGCCGGAAGCCGGGTATCCGTTTCTGCGGGAAGCCATCAGCGAGCACGATTTCCGAAGCCGCGGCGTTGATATTCAGCCCGACGAGATTTTTGTCAGTGACGGCGCAAAAAGCGACACGTCCAGTATCGGTGAGATCTTCGCCGTAGACAACACCGTTGCCGTCTGTGACCCGGTCTATCCGGTCTACTGTGATTCCAACGTGATGGCCGGCCGTGCAGGCGATTATATTGAGGGAAAAGGGTACAGCAAAATCGTCTACATGCCCTGTTTGAAAGAAAATCGCTTTCTTCCCGAAATTCCCCGCTGCCATGCGGATATGATTTATCTTTGTTTTCCCAACAACCCCACAGGAATGGGGATCGGGCGCGCGGATCTGAAAAAATGGGTGGATTATGCGCTGGAGAACCAGTCGGTTATTTTCTACGATGCCGCATATGAGGCTTTTATTACCGATCCGGACATGCCTCACAGTATTTACGAAATCCCCGGAGCTAAAAAATGTGCGATTGAATTCCGCAGCTTTTCAAAGACCGCCGGGTTTACCGGGGTGCGGTGCGCGTTTACGGTGATTCCAAAAGAGCTCGTTTTCGGCGGCGTGTCTCTCAACGGGCTTTGGAAACGGCGCCAGTCCACCAAGATGAACGGTGTTTCCTATCTTGTGCAGCGCGGAGCAGAAGCGGTTTACTCGGAAGATGGCTGGCGCGGCGTGCAGAAAAATATTGCCTATTATCAGGCTAATGCCCAAATAATCCGTGAAGGACTTTCCAAAGCAGGGTTTGAAGTGTACGGCGGTGTTAATTCCCCGTATGTCTGGATGAAAGTTCCGGATGGCTTCACCTCCTGGCAATTCTTCGACCGGCTGCTCGAGAGGGCGGCGGTTGTGGGAACGCCCGGCTCGGGTTTTGGCCCTTGCGGGGAAGGCTATTTCCGCCTGACTTCTTTCAACACCCGGGAGAATACCCAGAAGGCAGTGGAACGTATCGGCAAAGCGTTTGCGGAGTGATCGGGTGCTTCCGCAGGCTGTTTGAATAGGATAGGATGGTTGGTGAATTCATGAAAGCATTCCTGATGCTGGAAAACGGCATGTGCTTTGAAGGGACGGGGTTCGGCGACGAACACGACACCCTCTGCGAAGTAGTGTTTAACAGTGCAATGTGCGGCTATACCGAGCTGCTGACGGATCCTTCCTATGCGGGGCAGGGCGTTGTCATGACCTGCCCGCTTATCGGCAATTACGGCGTTTGCTACGACGACGTGGAATCCGTCCGCCCCTGGCTTTCGGCTTACATTGTCCACCGCATTTCGGAAATTCCAAGCAATTTCCGCAGCGATGTTGATCTCAATACATTTTTAAAGGACAACCATATTCCCGGGATGGCAGGTGTGGATACCCGCGCCGTCACCCGGGTTTTGCGCGAGAATGGGACAATGCGCGGAATGGTTGCCTATGGGGATTCCGTTGACCGGGATGCCATGAAAAAGAAGATTGCGGGCTTCCGCATGGAGCCGGCCGTTCCGCTGGTCAGCTGCCGGGGACCCCGCGTTTACGGCGACGGCCCTGTAAAAGTTTCACTGGTTGATTACGGCGCAAAGAACAATATTATCCGTTCCCTGGTTTCCCGCGGCTGTACGGTCAAACGTTTTCCGCACGATGCCACGCTGGAGGATCTGATGTCCTTTTCGCCGGACGGTGTCATGCTGACAAACGGCCCCGGCGATCCGAAAGACTGCCAAAAGGAGATCACAGAGCTGAAGCGTGTCTATGCAAGCGGAGTGCCTACGTTTGCCATCTGTCTCGGCCATCAGTTGATGGCCCTGGCGCAGGGGTTTGACACGTACAAGCTGAAATACGGCCACCGCGGAATTAACCATCCGGTCAAAGAGCTGGCAAAGAACCGTGTCTATATCACGTCTCAGAACCACGGTTATGTGGTGGACAGAAAGACCGTTGATCCTTCCGTAGCGGACGTCAGTTTCGTCAGCATGAACGACAGGAGCATTGAAGGGCTGAATTATAAAAACGGACGTGTCTTCTCGGTGCAGTTCCATCCGGAAGCCTCGCCCGGGCCGCTGGACACCGGCTTTCTGTTCGACAGATTTATCAGCCTGATGGGAGGGGACCGGCTGTGAGCAAACGGAGCGACATTAAAAAAGTTATCATCATTGGTTCCGGCCCGATCATTATCGGGCAGGCCGCCGAGTTTGACTATGCGGGCACGCAGGCCTGCCGCGCGCTGCGCGAAGAGGGGATCGAGGTCATCCTGATCAACTCTAACCCGGCTACCATTATGACCGACCGCCAAATCGCGGACAAGGTCTATATTGAACCGCTGACCGTTGAAACCGTCAAGAAAGTGATTTTAAAGGAACACCCGGACAGCATCCTTCCCACCCTGGGTGGGCAGAACGCCCTGAATCTTGCGGTGGAACTGGAGGAGTCCGGGTTTCTAAAGGAAAACCATGTGGAGATGATCGGCACCAGCGCCGACACCATCCGGATGGCGGAAGACCGCGAGCTGTTCAAAGAAGCCATGGAACGGATCGGCGAGCCGGTCGCCCGCAGCGTGATCGCAGAAAACCTAGAAGACTGTGTTAAAGCGGCAAAGACCATTGGATATCCGGTTGTCGTGCGCCCGGCATATACGCTCGGCGGAAGCGGCGGCGGCTTTGCCAACAACGAAGAGGAACTTCGGGATATTGCAGCCGTCGGACTGCACCGCAGCCGCGTGCATCAGGTACTGATTGAGCGCAGCATTGCCGGCTGGAAGGAAATCGAGTACGAGGTGATGCGCGACCACAACGGAAACTGCATCACCGTCTGCAATATGGAAAATATCGATCCTGTGGGTGTCCATACGGGAGATTCCATTGTGGTGGCGCCGTGCCAGACGCTGGGGGACAAAGAGCTTCAGATGCTGCGCAGCGCTTCCCTGAATATCATCCAGGAGCTGAAGGTCGAAGGCGGGTGCAACGTGCAGCTTGCCTTGAACCCGGACAGCTTCGAGTACGTTGTGATCGAGGTCAACCCGCGTGTCAGCCGCTCGTCTGCGCTGGCTTCCAAGGCAACGGGTTACCCGATTGCCAAAGTAGCCTCCAAGATCGCGCTCGGCTATACGCTGGACGAAATCCCGAATGCCATCACGAAAAAGACTTACGCCTGTTTTGAGCCTACGCTGGATTACTGCGTTGTCAAAATCCCGCGCTGGCCGTTTGATAAATTCATCCACGCGCGCCGCATCCTCGGCACGCAGATGAAGGCGACGGGCGAAGTGATGGGCATTGCCCCCACGTTTGAGGCAGCGCTGATGAAGGCTGTCCGCTGCCTGGAGCAGAATACGTACAGCCTGATAGACAGCACGCTTTCGGAACTTTCCGACGCCGACCTGGAAAAACGGCTGCACGTGGTGGATGACCGCCGGCTCTGGGTGGTTTCGGAGGCTCTGCGCCGCGGTGTTTCCAAAGAAAAGATTCACGATATTACAAAAATCGACCTGTGGTTCCTGCAGAAATTCCAAAATATTATCGAGATGGAAAAAACAATTGCAAAAGGTCCTCTGGATGAGCCCCTTCTCCGGAAGGCTAAGGAAATGGAATTCCTCGATAAGACCATTTCCAGCCTCTCTGGGATCAGCGTGGAGGAAATCCGTTCGCTGGAGGACAGATGGGCTATCCATCCCGTGTATAAGATGGTGGATACCTGTGCTGCGGAGTTTGAGGCCGCAACGCCGTATTACTATTCTACCTACGGCGCCGATCAGAACGAGTCGCAGCCGAAGTCTGACCGAAAAAAAGTGCTGGTTATCGGTTCCGGGCCGATCCGGATCGGGCAGGGGATCGAGTTTGATTTCTGCTCTGTCCACAGCGTCTGGGCTTTGAAAGAGCTGGGGTATGAAACCATTATCGTCAACAACAACCCTGAAACCGTCAGCACGGATTTCGACGTGGCAGACAAGCTGTACTTTGAACCCCTCACCGAAGAAGACGTGCGGCATATTGTCCAGTTGGAAAAGCCCGACGGCGCCGTAGTGCAGTTTGGCGGGCAGACGGCTATTAAGCTGGCCGGAGACATTGAAAAGATGGGCGTCCCGCTTCTCGGCAGTTCCTACGACAGCATTGACGCCGCCGAAGACCGCGAGCGGTTTGACGAAATCCTCAGCCAGTGCGGAATTCCGCGTGCCGCCGGCCGCACGGTATTTACCTGTGACGAAGCCATCAAAGCCGCGCATGATCTTGGGTATCCGGTTCTGGTTCGCCCGTCTTATGTGCTGGGCGGGCAGGGAATGCAGATCGCCTATTCAGACCAGGACATTATTGAACAGATCGGAATTATCAACCGCGTTGCGCAGGAACACCCTATTCTGATTGACAAGTACATTATGGGAACCGAGGTTGAGGTGGATGCCGTTTGTGACGGGACCGACACCATGATCCCGGGTATCATGCAGCACATCGAGCGCGCGGGCATCCATTCGGGCGACAGCATCTCGGTCTATCCGGCGATCGGTGTGGAAAAGGATATGCAGAACCGGATCGTCGAATTCACGCGCCGTCTGGCAAAGGCTCTCAAAGTTGTCGGCCTCCTGAATGTGCAGTATATCGTGAAGGATCATCAGGTCTATGTGATCGAAGCCAATCCGCGTTCTTCCCGGACGGTGCCTTACATCAGCAAGGTGACAGGCATCCCGATCGTTCCGCTGGCCGTGGGCACTTTCTTTGGAAGAACCCTGCCGGAAATGGGATATCATTACGGCCTTCAGAGCGAACGGAATTTAGTAGCCGTTAAAATGCCCGTTTTTTCGTTTGAAAAACTGTACGGCCAGGATGTGAATCTCGGGCCGGAAATGAAGTCCACCGGTGAAGTGTTGGGCGTCGCCAGGACCTACGACGAAGCGCTCATCAAGGCATTTTATGGAGCGGGCGTGCATAAAATCGACAAAGGAAACGTGATTATTACGGTGAAGGACAGCGACAAAGAAGAAGTCCTGCCGATTGCGCAGGGGCTTTACGATCTCGGCTGGACGATTTTTGCCACGGCCGGAACGTCGGGTTTCCTCAACGACCACGGGATTCCCACTATTCGGCTACACAAAATTGGCGCCGGAAAGCCGGATATTCTCGACCACATCATTTCCGGCAAAATTCATCTGGTTATCAACACACCGTCCAAGGGCGTTGCCCATCACCGTGACGGCTATAAAATCCGCCGCAACGCCGTGGAAGCCGGCATCCCCTGTCTTACCTCACTGGATACCGCGAACGCTTTTCTCACCTGTGCGCGCCATGTGCAGACCACCCAGCTTTCCGTTGTTGATATCACCAAAGTGTCCTCATTCCTGAATTTTATCTGATTCCCGGCCGGGCACCTTTTGCCCGGATAAAAATATAAAAAGAGAAACAGAATCAAACCGGAGGGAAAAAACAGTGCAAAAGAAAGAACAGCTTTATGAAGGCAAGGCAAAAAAAGTTTTTGCCACGGATGACAGCGATTTCTGTATTGTCGATTATAAGGACGACGCCACAGCATTCAATGGACTGAAGAAGGGGACAATCACCGGCAAGGGTGTTGTCAACAACAAAATGTCCAATTACCTGTTCCAGCTCCTGGAGAAAAAGGGTATTCCTACCCATTTTGTCAAACAGCTGAGCGACCGCGAGACACTGGTTAAAAAAGTGCAGATCGTCCCGCTGGAGGTTATTGTCCGCAATAAGGCTGCCGGCAGCCTTGCAAAGCGCCTCGGTATGGAAGAAGGCGCGGCCTTGAAGTGCCCGGTGCTGGAATTCTGCTATAAGAGTGACGAGCTGGGTGACCCTATGGTCAATGAAACCCACATTCTGGCAGCCGGATTTGCCACAAAAGAAGAAATTGACCAGATTTCCGAGATGGCTATGAAGATCAACAAAATCCTGTGCGAGTTTTTCCTCTCAGCCAATATTGAGCTGATTGATTTTAAGCTGGAATTCGGCCGCTATCACGGAAAAATCATTTTAGCGGACGAAATCTCACCGGACACCTGTCGGTTCTGGGATGTCCATACCCATGAAAAGCTGGATAAGGATCGTTTCCGCCGTGACCTTGGCGGAGTTGAGGAAGCCTATCAAGAAGTTATGAAGAGGATCGGCCTGTAATGAAAAGAGAACGGATGCACAGCCGGGGAGTCTCCGGAGCAAAGGAAGGGCATCTTCACGAGGAATGCGGTGTCTTCGGGATTTATTCCGACGGCTCCGTAAATCCTGCGTATGCCGCCTACAACGGACTGCTGGCCCTCCAGCATCGTGGGCAGGAAAGCTGTGGAATTGCTGTGAACGACCGCGGTGTTATTTCCTGCTCCAAAGACATGGGCCTTGTTTCCGAGGTGTTCAGCCATGAAACGCTGGATCGTCTGATCGGGCAGATGGCGGTGGGGCACGTGCGGTATTCCACTGCCGGTGCCAGTGTCCGCGAAAACGCCCAGCCGCTGGTTATGCGCTATGTGAAGGGCACATTGGCAATTGCACACAACGGCAACCTGACTAACGCCTATGAACTTCACCAGAAGCTGGCCCGGCAGGGCTGCATTTTCCAGACGACAATCGACACCGAAGTCGTCGCCTACATGATTGCCCGCGAGCGCGTGAATGCCCCGTCTATTGAAGAGGCCATCCACCGTGTGATGCCGAAGATCCAAGGGGCATATTCCATGGTCGTCATGAGTCCCCAGAAGCTGATTGCGTTCCGCGACCCGCACGGGTTCCGTCCGCTGTGCATCGGCAAAGTCGGCAATTGCTGGGTTTTCGCTTCGGAGACCTGCGCGCTGGACGCCTGCGGCGCGGAATTTGTCCGCGACGTTCGTCCGGGAGAGATTGTAATTGCCGACAAAAACGGCCTGCGCAACATTTACGACCCGGTTTCCGTGAAGAAATCTCTCTGCATCTTTGAATATATCTATTTTGCACGCACGGACAGCACGATCGACGGGATCAGCGTGTATGAGGCGCGTAAAGAGGCCGGCCGCCTTCTTGCGCGCCAGAAACCCATGGAGGCCGATATGGTGATCGGCGTGCCGGAATCCGGCATTGACGCCGCCATCGGCTATAGTGAAGAATCGGGCATCCCCTACCAGAAAGGGATCGTCAAGAATTCCTATATCGGCCGCACGTTCATCAAGCCGAATCAGTCGGAACGCGAACGCAGCGTCCGCATCAAACTGAACGCGCTTTCTACCGCCGTGCGCGGTAAGCGCGTTATCATGCTGGACGATTCCATTGTCCGCGGAACCACAAGTGCCCGCATCGTTTCCATGCTGAAGGAGTGCGGCGCAAAGGAAGTTCACCTGCGTATCAGTTCGCCGCCGTTCATGTGGCCCTGTTATTTCGGAACGGATATCCCGTCGAAAGATGAACTGATTGCCTGCCATCACAGTGTTGAGGAGATCGGAGAAATGAGCTATGCTGATTCCATTGATTTCCTGCGGCTGGAAAACCTGCCGAAAATGCTCGGAGGGCAATGCGGAGGCTACTGTGACGCCTGCTTTTCCGGACACTATCCGGCTGAGATCCCCGATTATCTGGTTGCGCAGAAAGACTATGAATACTGTACGCCGATTAAGCGGCTGTAAACCAACGGAGGCATGGAATTGAAGAACAGCTATGAATCCCCGCTTTCCTCCCGCTATGCCGGCGAAAAAATGAAGCATGTTTTTTCGCCGGACAAAAAATTCCGCACCTGGCGCCGGCTTTGGATTGCGCTTGCGGAAGCAGAAAAGGAACTGGGGCTTGCAATTACGCAGGAACAGATCGACGAGATGAAAGCCCATCAGGATGATATCAATTACGATGTGGCCGAAGCGCGTGAAAAGGTTGTGCGGCATGACGTAATGTCGCATGTTTATGCCTTTGGGGTCCAGTGCCCGAAAGCGGAGCCGATTATCCATCTGGGCGCAACTTCCTGCTATGTCGGTGATAACACGGATATTATCCTGATGCGGGAGGCGCTCCAGCTTGTCCGTGACAAGATCGTCGGCACCGTGCGCATCCTTTCCCGGTTTGCCGAAAAATATAAAGATCTTCCCACCCTTGCCTACACCCATTTTCAGCCGGCCCAGCCGACGACCGTCGGGAAGCGGTCCACTCTCTGGATCCAGGATCTGCTGATGGATCTCGAAGATGTGGAATATGTTCTTTCCGGCATGAAACTGCTCGGCTCCAAGGGTACAACGGGCACGCAGGCCAGCTTTCTCGAGCTGTTTGACGGCGACCAGGAGAAGGTCCGCCGCCTGGACGGGATTATTGCGGAAAAGATGGGCTTTCAGGCATGCTACGCTGTTTCCGGTCAGACGTATTCCCGCAAGCTGGACAGCCGCGTGCTGGCCGTGCTGAGCGGTGTTGCACAGAGTGCGGCGAAATTTTCCAACGATATCCGCCTTCTTCAGCACCTGAAGGAAGTGGAGGAGCCGTTCGAGAAGAACCAGATCGGTTCGTCTGCCATGGCATACAAGCGCAACCCCATGCGCAGCGAGCGCATAGCATCTCTTGCACGGTATGTGATTGTAGACAGCCTGAATCCATGCATCACCGCTGCAACACAGTGGTTTGAGCGCACTCTTGACGATTCGGCCAACAAGCGCATCAGCATCCCGGAGGCGTTCCTTGCTGTGGACGGGATCCTGAACTTGTACGGCAACGTGGCGGATGGACTGGTGGTGTACCCCAAAGTGATCCGCAGCCACCTGGAAAGCGAACTGCCGTTTATGGCAACGGAGAATATTTTGATGGATGCGGTCAAGCGCGGGGGCGACCGCCAGAAACTTCATGAGCGCATCCGTGTTCATTCTATGGCGGCGGCCCGTGTCGTGAAAGAGGAAGGCGGCAAAAATGACCTTCTGGATCGTATTGCCTCGGATTCCGCATTCGGCGTAACGCGCGAAGAACTGAACCGCATTGTCCGGCCGGAAAACTTTGTAGGGCGGGCCCCACAACAGACAGATGAATTTTTGGATGGAGAAGTCAGGCCTGTCCTTTGCCGGTACCGTGATGTTGCGGACGAGAAAGAAAATATCAGTGTCTGATTTTTTTGACAGGTTTTATTTTAATTTGTGTTTCGGCTTTATTTATGTTATGATTAAACGGTTGTTCAAAATCGCCTAATTTTGCCGCAAGGGCGGTTTTGCAGGTTCGATAGCGGCACAGCGGAGTGATTATAATCATGATAACAGCTATTGTTGGAGCGGACTGGGGCGACGAAGGCAAAGGAAAAATTACCGATGTTGAAGCTGCCAAATCCGATATAGTCGTACGTTTTCAGGGCGGATACAATGCGGGTCACACCATTGTCAATGAATATGGGAAATTTGCCCTGCATCAGCTCCCGTCCGGTGTTTTTCACAGCCATATCACCAATATTATCAGCAACGGGGTTGCGCTGAATCCTGAAAAATTTATCCAGGAACTGAACGGCCTGCTGGAGCGCGGTGTCCCGAAGCCGAAGCTCATGGTTTCCAACCGGACGCAGATCTTAATGCCGTATCATGTTCAGCTGGATTCCTATGAGGAAGCCCGGCTTTCCTCGCATTCGTTTGGCTCTACGCGGTCCGGCATTGCACCGTTCTATTCTGATAAATTCGCCAAGATCGGTTTTCAGGTCAGTGAGCTGTTTGCTGACGAAGACTATCTGCGCGAAAAGATCGACCGTGTTGTTACCCTGAAAAATGTTCTGTATGAACATTTGTATCATCAGCCGAAACTTTCCGCAGACCAGATTTATCAGAAATTGATGGAGTACAAAGAGATGTTGGCTCCGTATGTCGCGGATACCTACGAGTATCTATCCAGTGCGGTCAAAGAAGGCAAAAATATCCTTCTGGAAGGTCAGCTGGGGGCGTTGAAAGACCCGGATTTTGGAATTTACCCCATGGTGACATCTTCGAATACTCTAGCAGCGTACGGTGCAGTCAGCACAGGGATTCCTCCCTATGAGATTAAAAATATTATTGCCGTAGTAAAAGCTTACTCCAGCGCTGTGGGCGCAGGGGAGTTTGTCAGTGAGATTTTCGGGAAAGAAGCCGACGAACTCCGCCGCAGGGGCGGCGACGGCGGCGAATTCGGCGCCACAACGGGCCGTCCGCGCCGGATGGGCTGGCTTGACCTTGTCGCTTCTCGGTACGGCTGCCGTGTGCAGGGTGCAACCTGCGCTGCGCTGACCGTTTTGGACGCCCTCGGCTATCTGGATGAGATTCCGGTCTGTGTAGCTTATGAGCTGGACGGGAAGCAGATTGATTCTTTCCCGACTACCGTAGAGCTGAAACGGTGCAAGCCGGTGTACCAGAAACTTCCGGGATGGAAGTGCGATATCCGGGGAATCCGAAAGTATGAGGATTTGCCGGAAAACGCCAAACGGTATGTCGAGTTTGTGGAAAAGGGGATCGGCGTCCCCATCCGGATCGTTTCCAATGGGCCTTCGCGGGAAGATATTATCTATCGGTAAACTGGAATGGGAGCAAAGAAGCGCCGGCATTAGTGTCGGCGCCTGTTGCTTTTTATAGATTCTTTTGCTGAAAGAGGTGCATTTTAATGTGCGGTATTGTTGGGTATGTCGGGAATGATCAGGCGGCTCCTATTCTGTTGAAAGGGCTGGAGAAGCTGGAGTACCGCGGATATGATTCCGCAGGTGTGGCAGTATATGACGGAACATCCATTCAGGTTGTCAAAACAAAAGGCAGGCTGAAAGTACTGGAAGATAAAATTCATAACGGCGCTGATCTTGCCGGAACGGTTGGAATCGGCCATACACGGTGGGCAACGCACGGGAAACCTTCGGATGTCAACGCGCATCCTCACCTGAGTTCGTCCGGAAGATTTGCCGTTGTTCACAACGGCATCATCGAAAATTATCTGTCCCTGAAAAATTCTCTGATTCAGAAGGGATATTCATTCGTGTCCGAAACGGATACGGAAGTGATTGTGCAGCTTTTAGACTATTTTTATGAAGGGGATTTGCTCGACGCCGTTGTCAGGACAATCGGCAAGATTGAGGGATCGTACGCGCTTGGTATTCTGTGCCGGGATCAGCCGGATCGAATTATCGGTATTCGAAAGGACAGCCCGCTGATCGTAGGCCTTGGGACGGGTGAAAATTTTATTGCTTCGGATATACCTGCTATTTTGGGGAAGACGCGTGATATTTACCGCCTGAAAGAAAATGAGATTGCAGTCGTTGAAAAAACAGGTGTTACCGTTTATAATCCTAAAAAAGTATTTGTATCGAAAACGCCGTGCCATATTGACTGGGATGTTTCCGCTGCCGAAAAGGGCGGTTACGATCATTTTATGGCTAAGGAAATCATGGAGCAGCCGAAAGCCGTCCGTGACACCATTTCGCCTCGGATCAAAAACGGGCGGATCGTTCTGGACGATATCCAGCTGACAGAGGAGCAGCTCCGGAACTTGAGCCGAATTTTTATCGTTGCCTGTGGTTCGGCCTATCATGTGGGGGTCGTGGCAAAATATATTCTGGAGCGGTATACGCGGATTCCGGTTGAGGTGGATGTTGCTTCCGAGTTCCGATACCGGGCTCCTGTTGTTGATAACCGGGTGCTCGTCATTATTATCAGTCAGTCGGGCGAAACGGCAGACACCCTGGCAGCATTGCGGGAGGCAAAACGTCTTGGCGCGCGGACTTTGTCTATTGTAAACGTTGTAGGCAGCTCGATCGCCAACGAATCGGATGATGTAATTTATACATGGGCGGGCCCTGAGATTGCCGTCGCTACCACGAAGGCTTACAGTACACAGCTGGCGGTTATTTATCTGCTGGCGATTTACATTGCGGATAAAATCGGCACCATGAAACCAGAAGAATATCGGCATTATATTTCTGAACTGGAAGCTCTTCCGGATAAAATTGAAAAAACGCTGTCCGGCCGGGATCATGTCCGGCAGCTTGCCAGGCGGTTTTATCGGTCAAATGATATTTTCTTTATAGGCCGTAATCTGGACTATGCCATGTCGCTGGAAGGCTCGCTGAAACTGAAGGAAATTTCGTATATTCATTCGGAAGCATACGCTGCCGGTGAACTGAAGCATGGAACCATTTCACTGATTGAAGAAGGCACGCTGGTTGTTGCCCTTGCAACGCAGCAGAAACTGTTTGAAAAAATGATGGGAAATGTGAAAGAAGTAAAGGCAAGGGGAGCTGTTGTTCTCGGTGTAACGACTGAAGACAACCAGCAGATCGAAAAAGAAACGGACTGCGCGATTTATATTCCTCGGACCTGTGAGATGATGCTTCCGTCGCTGGCCGTTCTTCCCCTGCAAGCATTTGCGTATTATGTTGCTTCCCTGAAGGGCTGTGATATTGATAAGCCGCGCAATCTTGCAAAATCTGTTACTGTGGAATGAGAGGAAACCGTATGAAAAACAATGAATCCATCCTTGTCCTTGATTTTGGAGGCCAGTACAGCCAGCTGATAGCTCGAAGAATACGGGATCTGCATGTTTTTTGCGAAATAAAATCCTGCCGCACCCCGGCCGCACAAGTCGCTGCGTCCGGGTACCGTGGAATTGTGTTTTCCGGCGGCCCGGAGACGGTAACCGACGAAAATGCACCCAAATGTGATCCGGGAGTTTTCCAGCTGGGCATTCCGATTCTTGGGATCTGCTATGGAGCCCAGCTGATGGCTTACGAACTCGGGGGGACGGTAAAGAGCGCCAAAGCCCGGGAATACGGCAAGACGGAAGTCTGTTTCCATACGGATTCGGAGCTTTTCCAAGGTCTCAAACAACAGTCTGTCTGCTGGATGAGCCATACCGTGTCAATTGCTCATGTCCCTGACGGGTTCCAGATCACAGCGGAAAGCGGCAGCTGTCCCTGCGCAGCCATGGAGAATCCGGAAAAACGCCTGTATGCCACGCAGTTTCACCCAGAGGTGGAGCATACTCTTCTGGGCAATGAAATCCTTAAGAACTTTCTGTACCGGGTCTGCGGCTGTTCCGGCAGCTGGAAGATGGAATCCTTCATCAATTCCGCAGTCAGCCATATCAGGGAAACAGTCGGAGATAAAAAAGTGATCTGTGCCCTTTCCGGCGGGGTCGATTCCTCGGTGGCAGCTGTGCTGGTTCACCGAGCGGTCGGGAAAAACCTGACGTGTATTTTTGTGGATCACGGCTTGCTGCGGAAAGACGAAGGCGACGAGGTGGAAAATGTTTTCCGGAAGCAGTTTGATATCAATTTGGTACGGGTCAACGCACAGGAACGGTTTCTGTCCAAGCTGGCAGGTGTGACCGACCCGGAGCGCAAACGGAAAATTATCGGAGAAGAATTTATCCGGGTGTTCGAGGAGGAAGCCCGTAAAATCGGAAAAGTGGATTACCTGTGCCAGGGAACCATTTACCCGGATGTGATTGAGAGCGGCAAAGGCGACGCGGCTGTCATCAAGAGTCACCACAATGTTGGAGGGCTGCCCAAAGATATTGGTTTTACCGGCCTGGTAGAGCCTCTGCGGGATCTATTTAAAGATGAGGTCCGAAAAGTGGGTACCCAGCTTGGAATTCCTGAAAACCTTGTCTGGCGTCAGCCGTTTCCCGGTCCCGGGTTGGCTATCCGCATAATCGGCGACATCACGTTGGAAAAGCTGAACATTCTGAAAGACGCCGATGCCATTTTCCGGGATGAAATTAGCAAAGCGGGGCTCCGCCGAAAAATCAGCCAGTATTTTGCTGTGCTGACGAACATAAGGAGTGTGGGAGTCATGGGTGACGACCGCACCTATGATTACACGGTTGCCCTGCGCGGCGTTACAACGTCTGATTTTATGACGGCGGACTGGGCTCGGATTCCAGCCGATGTCCTTGCGCGTGTTTCCGACCGGATTATCAATGAAGTCCGGCATGTCAACCGCGTGGTATATGATATTACCAGCAAGCCCCCGGCCACAATCGAGTGGGAATGATTTAAAAAGGCCGTAAAGCCCAGTAGTTATGCGGGTCTGCGGCTTATCAAGGTCCCCGATGGCAACGGTTTGGCAACACCGATTCCAAGATTCATAAAGAGAGCTAACTGATTTTAACTGATCAGTTAGCTCTCTTTTATTGTAGAACGAAAACTCCCGGCTGTGCCGGGAGTTCAAAAAAAATTTGTTGATATTCTGCGCGAAGCAATCCCAAAAGGAGGGGACAGAATTACTGTAAATGTTGACAACGTCAGAACAAAAATCAGAAAAATGGAAGATAGCCTGTTTGTTGATTAAAAATTAATACGATTTTCCCCGCTGGCTGAGGCTGGCGGGGAATTTTAGTCCACATAAAAATGTCTGAAATAGTCTTTTTTAATTTTTTACAGTCTTATGTGAAAATAAAGAAATCCCGCATGAATACTGGATTTTCAGCACTCATGCGGGCTATAATTCTGGCGGAGAAAGAGAGATTTGAACTCAATTTTAATATAGTAAAATAGGCAAAAATATGTAAAAGTCCACATTTAGTCCACACTATTTATGGATAATATCTTATCAAGGCGATTTCTGGTGCTATTAATCATTTCTGGTTTGAGGCTCATATAGACTTCATGAATCATTTTCGCATTCGCATGGCCGACAATCTGAATGGCAATTGCTTCTGGAATTTCAGCTTCAGCAAGCATACAGACATACTCATGACGAAACTGGTGCGCACATACGTCTGCCGTCCAAACAGTGCGTTTTGTAATTTTTGGCACTCCGTTACGCAGATGCTTTTCAGTTGTTTCCCGTGAATTGAATGCGCCATACCATATTTTCGCCAGAATGACACCCACATACGGTTGTACTGGGAGCCAGAAAGCGGTTTCTGTCTACCGCCAAGGATATATGTTTCCGGTGGTTTGTTGCGCAATGGTTCAAGCGCCTCCCGAAGCATTTGCAACAGGGGGATCTTTCGCACTCCTGCAGGCGTTTTGGCCCCATCAAGCATATGCGGCTTATTTCCCCGCAACTCAATGTGCTTTGTGATGTGGATTGTACTGGCTTCAAAATCAATGTCTTTCATCTGGATCCCGCAGGCCTCACCTTTTCGTTCCCCAGTGCATAAGTAGACAACTGCGGGTAGTGCGTCCGAATCCATGTGATGATCTTTTACAATTTTGACCTGATCTGTTGTAGGTGGCTCTCGTTTGCCTTTCCGGAGCCCATGTGGTACTGTCACAAGTTCGGCTGCATTATGGTCTCCATGCCATTTGGGACTACTTATCCAGGTCTGAAATATTGCGTTGAGCACTGTTTTCTGGTTGAGGACCGTTGTACGCGCCATACTGGAGAGGGATTTCAGGAATTCGGCTATTTCATAAGGTTCAATTTCTTTAATTCGACGGTTGCCGAAACGCTCTTTTGCCCGGCGAATTGCAGGAAGATAGACTTTTTGAGTGCCGTATTTCATATTATAAACGTTTTCTTCATAAGCATCTGCAACTTCTTCAAATAAGGGACCCTTGTCCTTTTCCTCCTGTTCAGTTTCTGCGGCTCCCAGTGCTGCATTGCGTTTTCTCCAGACTTCTTCTGGGTCTTTGGAAGAGAACCAACGACGTTTTCCATCAATGATTTCGGCACGTTCCCAGACACCATTTTTCTTCTGGCGTAGGCCATCCGTGATTTTGCTTTTTGGCATAACAAACCTCATATAGCATTTTAAAAAAGCCGCTCTCGTATTCGGAGCAAAAAGGCTTTTATTAAATTGCGTTATAGACCGGATATAATGAATTGTTGATTAAAGGACTATATTTGGAAAGAAGTTCTTTTTCTTCTTGCCCGTAAAAGTAGCTATATTTATGATTCAAAGTATTAATTCGTTTGCAAGCTGCCTCAAATGATACGTCAAATAAATCGCACAGTTCCTCCGCACCTATGCCGTTATTTCTTCTAGCTAAATATAAAATTACAACCTCTGGCATTAGCAATTGAGTAGCAAAAAAGTGTGCCTCAATTTCTTGCTGAGGGCCATCACTTTTGTGATCTAAGTAAATATGTCCCACTTCATGTGCCAAGGTCCAATTCAAACGTTCCCTATTGCCTATTTCGTCATTATACAAAACAATATAAATAATTGAGCAATTCTTTATTCTTTCTAAAGTAAACCCATCTTTTAAGGCTCCATTGCAAATACCGATGAATTCTGATAATGAAGCATTAGTAACTTTACAATAATTTTGGATAGAATCGAAAAATATTTTTTTATCATAAACTAATGATCTAACATCTATGCGCAAACTATGAATATTTTGCTTAAGCAATAATCTTGTGGCCGCTTTTTCGCATTTATCAAAGTCAGGTTTCAACGATTAAGTTCCTCCTCAGAGACACCTTTGGCCTTCAAATAAAGATCAATGTTATCTTCAAAATTTTTGATTATCCGTTCACGCTGTTCATCGGGAATATCTGCTGCTCTTCTGGCAAGAAGCAATACTTTTCTTTCTGTACTATTTTGGGCTGTCATTTCGTTCGTAGTTTGAATGCCTTGCAAATAATCGGAAGAAACACCAAAATATTGTGATATTTTTCCAATATATTTAATATAAGATTTTGATTTTCCACTTTTCCAATCTGTAATCACCTGTTTATTAACTCCCAAGTAATCGGCAAGAGCTTGTTGTTCGACCCCCCTTTCGTTTAAAAGAGATAAGATTTTATCAAGCGTGTTCATAATTACATCCTCTCAAAATTTCAAAATACGCTTGACAGTAAGTAAAATACTTGCTATAATGTGTTTAACAAGTGACAGACAAGTAAATTACATACTGAAATTACCGTTTAAAATGCTACTTTAAGCGGGCGTAATATTCATTTCTTCCTTACAGTAAGTAATAATACTATTATATCACTTATTTGTCAATAGTATGACAAATAAAAATCTTGAAAGGAGGAAAATTACTTGCGAAAACAGCATATGCTTACACCTTTTGGTAAAGCTGTAAAAATTAAATTGGCCGTTGACGACCAAACAATAACCAGCCTTGGCGACAAGATTCGCGCAAAAGGAATAACTTGCTATGATGAGCAAATTTCAAAGTGCCTGCGCGGAACGCTACATAATGAAAAAATCTTGAATGCAATTTCAGAAATTATGGAGATAGAAAGGAAAACAGTATGAACAAAATTATCCCGTTCGATTATCACGGCAACGAAGTCCGTAGCCTCATGATTAACAATGAGCCGTGGTTTGTGGCAAAAGATGTGTGCAACGTTCTTGAACTCGGAGACACTTCCAAATCGATTGCCCGACTTGATGATGATGAAAAGGGTACGAATTCAATTCCCACCCTTGGCGGTTCGCAGGAAATGTCAATCGTTTCCGAATCCGGCCTTTACAGTCTGACACTCGGGAGCAAAAAACCAGAAGCAAAGCCGTTCAAGCGTTGGATAACGCATGACGTTCTTCCCACTCTCCGCAAAACCGGTGCATATTCTATCAGTGGCTATGCTCCAAAAGCAACGTCCCTCGGTGAGGTTGCATCTTTTCTGAAAGTTATGCGGTCCATCATGAAAGAGAACGGACAGTTGCCGGAAAAAATAGCGGAAATGGCAGAACTCCTATGCAGACAGTTCAACATCAAAATTCCGGAGAACTTTGTAAAGCATAACCCATTTGAGCAGACAAGCCTGTTTAACATTACTGCAAATATTGTTTTGCCGTCTCTTTCCCCAGGCAAAACAGCAAAAAGCGGTGATTCGGATGCCTCGTGAAAAAGAACTCTATTGTGACACGCTTGAACGCATCCGCAAACGCGCAGACGAAGCGGAAATCATCATTGAAACCGATACCGGCCTGAAAATCGACCGCAAGCGCAAGGCCAATATGAGCACGTCCAGTCTCAACCTGAAAGAAAACGGCCTGAACGTACCCCGTCCGCAGACGTTCCTGGACGATATCATCACGCCGCTGCAGCTGAACCCGGTCGAGTTCATCCGGAAGCCTATTGACGAACAGAACCGGATCATCCTCAACCTGATCGACTACAAATGGGACATGAAGACAATTCAGGACTGGTTCGGGGAAATCCCGCCGAAAGTAGATTACCACCAGAACATCCTGCAGGTGCTGAACGACATCCAGGCTGACAACGGGGTGTATTACCAGACCCGGCAGGAGATCAACTCCGAAAGGCGGTACAAGGAAAAAGACATTGAGGATCTCGCCGCAAAAATCCCGGAACACTACGACGCGGCAAAGTGGGAAGCCTATGATCTCGTCAGCAAGGTTACGGAACTGGAAAAGATCCGGTCCCAGAATGCCAAAATCCAGAAATGCAAGGACTATAAGGCGTCCTATGACGACAAGCTCCATGGGATTCAAGCCGACCGGGACAGCGCAATTTTTGCCGCAAAGGACGCGATTGCAAATGAGCGGCAGGGAATCCTCTCCACTATTGAGCGCCTGAAAGCGGAAATCAAGGCTGAGCAGGACAAGCTGTCCGGGCTGGAAGCGAAGCAAGACGACAAAATCAAGATTGCGCAGTCCGACTACGAAGCCGTAAAAGCCAAACTGGACAGCAATGTTGGGGTAGCGGCGCAGTATGCCGACGAACCGATTACCGACGTATCGACCCTGACCGCCGAAATCAATACGGCTAAGGATATGCAGCGGTATTTGAACGAATATCACCGGATGACGGGTATGCAGAGCGACGTTGAAAAGTTACAGGCTAATGCTGATACCCTGACCGAGAAAATCGAACTTGCCCGGAAACTGCCGGGGCAGATCCTCAAAGAAGCAAAAATCCCAATCAAAGGATTATCGGTCAAGGACGGAAAACCGCTTGTGGATGGGCTGCCGCTCTCGAACCTGTCCGACGGAGAAAAACTTGACCTCTGCGTTGATGTGGCAATCAGTAACCCGAAGGGCCTGCAAATCATCCTGATCGACGGGGCGGAACGTCTGGACGATAAGAGCCGGGCGGCACTGTACGCAAAGTGCAAGGCTAAGGGGTTGCAATTTATAGCCACGAGAACGACTAACGACGATGAGCTCAAAGTAACTGAGCTATAAAGGAGGAAATATTATGGACATCAAAAATCAGAAGTCAATCCTCGAAATGGCGAACGGGGCCATTTTGGAACGTGCCGACTATGAGATGACAAAAGTCATTGAGAACATTCAGGACGTTAACACCAGCCCAACTAAAAAGCGCACATTGACACTGACCGTTGAATTTAAGCCGGATTCAGAGCGGCAGCAGATTGGTGTCAGCGTTATTGCAAAGTCCCACCTCGAGCCGACTAATCCGGTTAATACAACTCTTTACATTACCGGTGAAGGCAGCAAAACGCAAGCTGTTGAAATGGTACCCAATATTCCCGGACAGCAAGCCATTAACGGATCCGAACAAGCCGAACCTCCCGTACTCCGCATGGTTAAGAACGAAGCCTAAAACAAATTTTGAAAGGAAGATTTTGAATTATGGATATGACGAGAGACTTTATTGAAAAGCTGCAGGAAATGGACGCCCCACACGAAATTGACTATTCCGGGCGCAAATTTGTGGACAAGGAAATGTCAATTCTTCCGCAAGAAGCACTTGCACAGCCTCTCAAAACCTCGACGTTGACTTCTATCGTGGATTACATAACGTCCAGTACGGATTCTGCGGCGCTTCCGGCAAATAAATTTGTAATCCATATTGCCGAATACGGTACGGTTGACCTGTACCGGGAACTTAATTCCGATAAACGGCGCGATTACCTGATTCATGCCTGCGCTGAAAAATGTGGCTTCCGGTTTGGAGAGTTTATGCCACTCGAAGACTTCAATATCAATGTGCAGTCCCTTTTCAAGCAGGATGACAATACGGCAGCACTGCTCCAGTTTATCGGCAGTGTAAAATCTGATTCCGGCGTCCAGCAGGAAGATAACGGCGTGACACAGAAAATTACGGCGAACCGCGGTATTTCGCTGGGAATCAGCAAAGAAGTCCCTAATCCGATTATGTTAAAACCCTATCGGGCCTTTACCGAAATCGACCAGCCGCAGAGCGCGTTTGTGTTCCGGCTCCAAAAGGACGACCGGGTGGGTGTGACGGCCGCACTGTTTGAAGCCGACGGCGCCGCATGGAAGCATGAAGCGATTGAATCCATTAAGAACTATCTCACTAAAGAGCTGGATGACCAGTCGGTCATCATTCTGGCGTAACCATTGACATGCAGGGGGGCGGGCAGCACCGCCGCCATATATTTAGAAAGGATTATACAAATGATTCTTGCAGCCGAAAATTATTACTCCCGTGAGGCCAACGAAGCCTATATGTCCGTGTCCCAGTTCAAGAGCTTTGAGCGCTGTGAGGCCGCCGCTATGGCGGAACTCCGGGGTGAATACGTCCGGCAGAAAACAACAGCCCTGCTTGTCGGCTCCTATGTGGATGCTTATTTTGAGGGTACTCTACCGGTATTCAAGGGACAGCATCCGGAAATTTTTAAACGTGACGGCAGTCTTAAAGCTGACTACATAAAAGCCGAACAGATTATCCAGCGCTGTGAGTCCGACCCTCTTTTCATGGAGTACATGAGCGGGCAGAAGCAGGTTATCAAAACCGCCGAGCTATTCGGGACCCCATGGAAAATCAAAATTGACAGTTATCTTCCCGGGGATAAAATCGTTGACCTGAAATGTATGCGGAGCATTGAGCCGGTTATGGGCGTTTCGTTCGTTGAGCACTGGGAATATGATCTGCAAATGGCCGTCTATTCCGCAGTAGAGGGCAATGGCCTCGAAACCTATCTGGCGGTTGCCACAAAGGAAGACGTGCCGAACCTGGAACTGATTCACATACCGAAATGGCGCCGGGATGAATGCCTTGAAAACGTGCAGAAACTGCTGCCGCATTTTCTTGACGTAAAGGCCGGCAAAGCAGAACCGGAGCGGTGCGGAATCTGCGACTACTGCAAGGCGACGAAAAAGCTGACCGGCCCTATTGACTATCAGGAAGCCGGGTACAGCAAGAAAGAGCTGGATGCTATGAAAGGGGTTTATTAAAATGGCTAATGCCTTAGTTTATTGCCCGTCCGGCGGCGGGAAAACGGTTAATGCAACCCGTGTGGCGATCGGCAAGCGGGGGAAGAATCTTCTCCTGTGCTCCGACAATTCCGCAGTTGTCCTGCGGAACTTTGACCGCCCGAATCTGGAAACCGTAAATCTGGCAAGCATTAAGCAGTTCCTGAGCACATTTGATAATGCTGTCAGTGCAGAAAAATACGACTGCATTATTGTGGACAACCTTTCCGACCTGTTCGATATGTGGATACTCGAACTGGATGCCAGCGGCAAATTCAAAGATATGCGGCAGGCTTACCAGAGCGTTTACCAGGCGCTCAAGCGCCTGGTCCGCAAAGCGGGGCAGGTCAGCACAAACGTTATTTTCACGGCGTGGCACGACGACAGAGAAGTTACTCTAAGCAACGGCACAAAAATAAACCGTATTACGCCGAAGCTGCAACCGAAAATCCTGGACAATATCTGCGGCCTGTGCAATATCGTGGCCTACATAAATACCGTCGAAAAGGACGGGAAAAAGCAGTGGTACTACATCCTCGAAGGGACACCTCAGCTTTATGCGAAGGATCAGCTCTTCTGCCGGAAATCATGTATGCCGGAAGACCTATTTAACGGAAAGGGCGTGAAGGCATGAAAGCTACTATAAACGCAAATGACCTCAAGCGCTTGATTGCTGCGACGGAAAAATTTGTGGAAAGGAATTGTGCAAAAACAATATACAGGTTTATTCGTTTGGAATTTTCTAAAGAATTCAGCCGTGTAACTGCGATTTCAACCGACGGGTACCGACTTTCCCTTGAACATGCTGTGTGCAGTGATATTGATGAGGACTTTACAGCATACATAAAGCCACAGCTTCCGCCTTCTTACTCAAAATATGATAACGCAACAATAGAGCTAAAAGATAGCAAATGCTTCATTGAAGTCAACGGATCTATTGTTGGGTACAAACAGCCACACGATGATTTTCTTGATTACAAAGAAACTGTTAAAAATGCAACGGATGGGGCGCCTGCCTTGCGCATTGGCTTTAACGGAAATCTGTTGATTTCGGCATTGCAGGAAGCAAAAACGTCATGCGGCAATTCGTTTCGGAAACCAGTTGTTTTGGAATTTCGCGGGTCTCTTTCGCCTGCGATAATTCGCACAAATGATGATGATATGAAACTTGTACTGCCGGTACGGCTGGAAGGAGATAAATAATCATGAAAGATTGGAAATATAACTCTGACGACTATGATGCTGACGATTATGGCGTCCTTCCCGCTGGCAAATACCGGGTCCGCATTGCGGACGTGGAAGAAAAGCAGTCAAAAGCCGGCAATGATATGTACGTTCTAACGCTGGATGTGTCCGGCAGCAATTCAAAACTGTGGTACTACATGGTGTTTATGCCTGACAATGTAAAGCTCACAAACGCAAAGCTCGGCACTATTTTCGATTCATTCGGTATTACCCCGGGCGATCTCAACATTGAGCACTGGAAGGGCAAAGTCGGCGCCTGCAAGGTGAAGCACGAGGAATACGACGGGGAGCCGCAGGCGAAGGTACATTACTTCCTGAAAAAGAAAGAACAGGAGAAGCTGCCTGCGTGGGTGGAGCCGGAAAAAGCAAATCCGCAGGATGAAAAGCCAGCCTATTCTGGAAGTAATTACTCAGCCGCTGATGTTGGTTATTTCGATGGAAGCAATAGCCCAAATAGCGGATTTGAAGAAATCCCGACTCCCTCTGATGATGACCTGCCGTTCTAAATTTTTGAAAGCTGGACTGGATGTGATGCCTTACAATGCCGTTTACTTATAAAAAAGAGGATTTCGATACTTCGGAACCTTACGCGGACCTGATGCAGATTGATGATTTTCTGGAAAGGCAAGTGCAAGAAGACGAACTTAGAGAATATGCTTCCAGCGTTGGCCTTAGTATCTCCAGCTTTAATAAGCGCCTTAAAGCATACAAAGATGATTTAAACCCACGAAAAAATCCCAGACTGCATGAAGTGCGAATGACAGATTTTACGAAGCAGCCTATTACTTTGGATTCCGGGGATTGGGTTGCAAACGATTTTGGCATTACGAAAGATACTGATAAAGACGGCACGATTTTTGCCTGCCCAAACCCGATCACCATTACCCGCCGGATTGTCAATATTGATACCGGAGAGGAAAAACTCGAACTGGCCTATACCAAAGGCGACAAAAAGTGGCGCCGGAGGATCTTTTCAAAAAGCGTCACTTCAAACAGCCGAAAAATCGTCGAGCTGGCGGAGTGTGGGATTGCAGTAACGAGCGAGACGGCAAAATACCTGGTAAACTATCTGTTTCAGCTTGAAAATCTGAACCTTGACATTATCCCGGAAATTCAGAGTATCAGCAGGCTTGGGATGATTCAGGACGTCGGTTTCTCTCCCTACGTTGACGGCATTATTTTTGATGGTGACGATAACCTCAAAAATGCATATTCCGCGATTAAAAGCAAGGGCAGCCGCGATGACTGGGTCAAGCTGATGCAGGGTCTTCGTGGGACAAATGTGGAGCTCCGCATCCTTCTGGCTGCCTCGTTTGCAAGCGTATTGATTTCACCGCTTAATATCAATCCATTTTTCGTCCATATCTGGTCGGGAGAGTCCGGATCCGGGAAGACCGTTGCTTTAATGGTGGCCGCCTCTGTGTGGGGCGATCCGCATTGGCAGGGGCAAGCATATATTCAGACTTTTAACGCGACGCAGGTCGGACTGGAACGCACGGCAGCGTTTTTTAACCACCTGCCGTATATGATCGACGAGCTTCAGCTTCTAAAAGATTCCCATGGAAAAAATAAGTTTGACATTGTGTACTTGCTTTCCGAAGGGCGCGGCCGCACACGGGGGAATAAGCTTGGTGGAATTGACCAGACGCCCACCTGGGCGAACTGCATCATAACGACCGGCGAAACGCCCATAACCACAGACAGCAGCGGCGCCGGGGCAATTAACCGGGTTATCAGTATCGAATGCAGTCCCGAGCGGCCGATCATTACGGATGGTAATACACTGGTTGGGTTGCTCTACAAAAATTACGGGTTCGCCGGGAAAGAGTTTGTAGACAAACTGTATACCGACGATGGCGGCCTGAATATTCAGATTGCCCAGGATACCTACAATAAATTTTTCAAGGAACTGTCCGAAGGCGAATCCACAGAAAAACAGGCAATGGCCGCGGCGGCAATTCTGACCGGCGATGCGCTGGCAACTAAGTGGATTTTTCAGGATGGGCAGGCTCTGACGGCAAAGGACATTTCAAAATTCCTGGCAACGAAAGATGAAGTCAATATCGGCCAGCGCGGATATCATTACATTTGCGACTGGATAGCACAGAATGCCAACAAAATGCGCGGTCAGTCGGAAGACGACCGAGGCGACGTTTACGGCGTGATCGAGAACAATGTGGCCTATATTATCGCTACGGTTTTTGACAATGCCTGCCGTGACGGCGGTTTTGACCCGCGACCGCTGCGGAGCTGGATGAAGAAGAAGGGGAAGCTTGTGTTGCAGGGAGACACCAGCCGAAGCACCGTGAAAAAGAGGATTAATGGGGTTGCGGCCGTCCGGTGTGTTGCGGTAATACTCGAATCTGAAAATGAAATTTCACCAGATCAAGACTTTCCGTTTTAAAAAAATGTTCCCGATGTTCCCACTGTTCCCACTTTTTCCGCAATACACCCCCGTATTTTTTAGAACACATTTTTTAGTTATAAAAAGTGTTTTCTCTCTAAAGGACATAAATGGAGATTTACTGGGAACATCGGGAACAACGCACAAAAAAATCAGTATTCATGCGGCTCGCGGCTGTTCCCACCTACTGGGAACAGCATGGGAACGGCGGCCACAAAATGAGGTGATTATACTATTGCAAGAATTAAAATTACGCCCATACCAAACTGACGCGCTGCACCGTACCCGTGAGGCATTCCGATCCGGCTATCGCCGCCCACTTGTTGTGCTTCCATGCGGGGCCGGAAAGACCGTTTTGTTTGCTTACATGGCATCACAATCTCAGGCGCGCGGAAAAACAGTGTGGTTTCTGGTACACCGGCGAGAACTGCTTGATCAAACCATAGCAACATTCAAACGATTTGGAATTCCTCTCAGGACAATCCATATTGGCATGGTAGCCACATACGCAAATCATCCGGAACGATATCCGAAACCGGATTTTATCATATTTGACGAAGCACATTTCAGTATGGCAGCCACATGGCAAAAGCTGATTAATTTATATCCGGATGTCTATATTGTTGGCCTTACGGCTACACCGTGCCGATTGGACGGAAAACCGCTTGGTACTACCTATGACACCATGGTTGTCGGAATATCCACCCGGGAGCTGATTCAGCAAGGTTATCTGAGCAATTATCGGTACTTTGCCCCATCCGTTGCCGACTTGTCCGGACTGAAACGCAAAGGATCTGATTTTGACCCGGAAAGTGCGGCGGAGCTGCTAATGCAGCGGGCGGTTTATGGAGATGTAATCGGGAATTATCGGAAATATGCCAACGGGCTTCAGACGATCTGTTATTGCTCATCAATCAAGCACTCCATGGCCATGGCTGAGGAATTTCAAAAGGCCGGCATCAATGCGGTCCATTTTGACGGAAACACACCTAAAGCAGAGCGGACCCGCATTGTTCAGGACTTCCGGGACAAAAAAATTCAGATTTTATGCAACGTCGATTTAATCAGCGTCGGATTCGACGTGCCGGACTGTTGGTGCTGCATCCTGCTCCGGCCGACTATGAGCACCGCGCTTGCCATTCAGCAGGCCGGACGGGCTCTCAGGCCGCAGCCCGGAAAAACGGCAATTATACTGGACCACGTTGGAAATTACACCAGACACGGCCTCCCGGACGATTCGCGGGAATGGTCGCTTGACAGCAAATTACCCCAGCATAAGGAATACAAAGCAGATGGCACTTTGGCAGTTACACAGTGCCCAGAATGTTTCTTTACATTTCCGTCTGGTTCGGATCACTGCCCAAACTGCGGCGCTGAAATCAAAAAGACCCGTCAGGAAATCAGGAATATCAAGAAAATTCACATGGAAGAAATCAAACGTCAGTACCGGCAGAAAACCGCTGCGGCCGTGCATGAAAAATCAGATATTTCCGAATGTCGGAATATGAGTGAAGTCATGGCATGGTGCAAGCAGAACGGTAAAAAACCGGGGTATGGATATTACTACGCCCGCTCGAAAGGGATGATCCGGGCATGAAAAACAAGCTTTATATTTTCAAGCCCGCCGATCGTGAAACCGTTATAACGATTCTGGCAATGAATGGTTATACGGTTCGGCAAGGTAAAGAAAAAAATGGAAAGCGGACAATATATTTCGTTGAATACTGGAAGGAGAAATTATCAGATGCTTGAATCTAAAATACAGAATCAAATACGCTGTGAATTGTCAAAGCAGGGCCGCGTGTTTCGCACCAATTCCGGTGAATTTTGGCAGGGAAAAGTTGTTTATTCAAAAGAGTTTAATAAACCGGTTTTAATTAATCTGCGCCGCGTTGACGGGCTTCCGGCAGGCTTTTCCGATCTGCTTTTTGTTGCTCCCAGTAAAGTCGCTTTTATCGAAACAAAAAATGAATCAGGCCGCCTCAGGCCGGAACAAAAGAATTTTCTTAATCTGATGCGGTCCATGGGATACATAGCCGGTGTTGCCCGGTCTGTGGATGAGGCGGTGAAACTGATTGGATCCAGAGCAGATTGAGATCCATGCGATGCATAACGAAGACCTTCCGCCGCACCTGAAATATCCGGAGCAATTATTATTTATGGCGTTCCGCTGGCTGCATCAAAGCGTCCGGGCCGGGCAGGTTACCCGGGAGCAGGCCCACAATGAAAAGGCGCAACTGCTTGACAAGTTTGCAGAATGGATGCGCTGGGACGGGATTTACAGGGATACCTGTAAAATGCGGGTCGAGTTGGGCGGCTATTCGAAAGAAGTTGAATTGGAAAGTTGTGAACGGTGTAAGCAGATGATGATAATATTTGACGGGAGAAAATAAAAAAAGCCACCCAAAAATGGGTGGTAAGGTTAATTATTCGGGGCTTTTATTTCAATATTCGCATCTTCACCGACAAAATTCCCCCAACCTTCATCCATCGCTTGGCTAACCAATTTTAGCAAGATGGCGATCGAAGGAATTCTTGCTTGCCCCATTGCACCTTGTAAATTATTATTTTGGCGTCTCCAAATGAAGCGATAACCGCTCTGTTCAGAGCCATCAGTATATTCATACCGACACAGTTGAAAACAGAGGGACCATTCATTGGTAAAGGAACGTGAGGTTTCATGAAGAATTACGACGTGAGCTTTTACTGACATAAAATAACCTCCCAAAATTATGATGTTATCATGGCACAACCATATTATACACATGATTATATCATGTGTCAAGCATGTCAAGCAAAATGCAAAAAAACAAAATGTAAAAACAAAATATAAAGAAGGGAAATTATGACCAGAGTCAGCCTTGAAAAATATCATGATATCGTCGTCCGGCTGAAAGAATTAAAAACGACAATCGTCACGGATTCTGTAAAAGGTTCGTCCGACGAATATCCGTACACAAGCCACTCTATTACGCTCCACGGCGTCCGAAACGACGAGAAAACACGGGAAGAGGTGAAACTACTTGAACAAAGAAAAAGTGCCATAGACGGTTTTATAGACGAAATTACGGATATACGCGCTAAAACGTTGCTGGATATGCATTACCGGAAAGGATGGGGTTGGTGCAAAGTGGCGCATAAAACAGGAAAAAGTATGGACGCCAACAAACAATATTTGAAAAGATTTTGGAAATGTACCCATTTGTCCCCTAATGTACCCATATAATGAAAAGTAGGAAATTGTAAAAACGGATTACGATTTTCAGTCGCCTGCCTGGGGCGGCATGAGTACCAGGCTGACACTCTTTTCTCCTATGCGCCGCCTGTTCCCAGCGGGCGGCGTCGATATGCGGCGGTCGGTATCCCAATAACTCAGACGCTGGTTCGACTCCAGCAGGCCGCGTTAATATGTCACCGGGCACGGAATCAGACCGGGGCCTGCCGGGGCAGAGCCGGGCGGTGATACAAAAAAACCTGTATCTCTCCAAAGCCTTGCGTTCTGTGCAGGGCGCTTGGTAGAGAGTACGGGGACTTTTTATAGAATTCGTCTGAATGGAACAATATATTTGCTTCAAAACGGATATAATGAAGACAATTTAAAAACGAAAGATTTTAGCGAATTTTTGAAATTATTCTTCCAATATGACGTTAATTGTACTATAATGCAATTAATGGATTATTTGGAGGAATATTATGTCAAACACTAGTATATCTTACCATAAATTCAAAATGTATAAAAAGTATAATACAGCTCAAACAATAGCTTTGAATTCATTCAGAGAAAAAGGAATTATTGGTGTCCTTGCAGATTATATAAATAATCATTCTGTTAGAATTCGTGAGGAAGCAGACCATAGATTTTTAGTATCCAATAAAAGCGATAAAAATATCTTAATCAATAAAGATAGTGCTAATGAAAGTGATAAAAAGCAATCGGATTATACTTTCTTATATTGGAATAAATATGAAACTAAAACGAAACAGAGTAATGGGAGAGATGACTATAACTATATTCATTTTCTCATTTTAGGAGGAAAAAAAGGAGATTTTAGGGTAATATGTAATTCATATGGCGAAATTACGTCTTTGCAAATGCCCGATGAAGCGGGAATGAATTTTTTCAATGTGTTTGTTGCAATTCCGTGCGGCCCAAATTCCATTGAAGGAATGATAATATTAGAGCATAAAGGTATTTATAGTGCGCAGTCATTATTTTTTAAAAGCTTTAGTAAATTTTATAACGATGATGAAGTAACAATGAAAATTTATAATATTTCAGATTGTGATGTTGTAGAAAGACTCATTGAAACAAAACCAATTCGCGAATTAAAACTTATAAAATATTTTGAAAACCCTGACAGATCAGAATTGAATTATTGTGAGCGAGAAAAACGAATTTATATTAGGCCTAAATTCCCTAATTTAAGGACTGCATTAAAAGGAATGTTCCAAACGAGAAAATGTATAGGAACACAAATTCCTAGAATAGATCTGTTCAGTGATACTATTAAAACCATGGTTTTGGATTGTAGTATCAGTCATTTTTTTGTTACTATACTCAACACTTTTTAATGGCGCATCTTATATTAATTGTTGGAAAATTTGTAAACAATATAGAGAAATATTTGAAATCGATGGTCAAGTTCAATACCAACACTTTTTGTTCTTTTTACTTTTCCCGATTCCGCTTTCGTTAGCGTCATCATTGCATTTAGCTGTAGAACTGTCAGCTAGTCCAAAGTCTGATTATGGGAGCAATTTATTAAATACACTTGGTATAGTAGTATCTGTTCTAACGGCAACATTGTATATGTATCTTGGGACAATTAGTGAAAAGGATAAGGAGGTAACAGACAACAAGAAAATTGATGCAGGTCGTTACGAAAAATTTAAAGTAGTGCATCATGAAACGGTAAGTGTTATAAATTATGAGATTTTGCTGAGCATTGTATTGTTAATATTATGTTTTATAAAGCCAACATTCAACAGTTGTAATTTTGTATTTTGTCATATTGGTAGAATGGTTTTAGGATTGCAGTGGCTATTAGATACAATAATATTTTATTTGTTTTATTCATTTGTTTTAAATCTGCTTATTGTTACGAAGAGATTTAATCTTTTGAGCAAGTTTGATAATTAGTGATAATTAGTTTTGATATCAAGAATGGACGCCCTTCTTGGGCGTCCATTCTTTCCACACATTCAACCGAGTTATCAACATGTTGTATTTTTAAATTTCAGATTGTCAATATCGTGTGGGCGACCTTCGGGCCGTCCTTTTTCATGCCAATTTTCGGGAGGTGACCGGCAGTGTGCAGTCCAAAATGTGTCTGGAATGATTACAGGCGTACCGGGGCGTGGGTGTGCATGCTGCCGCGGTGCCTGTATGAAACTGTGAAACGAGGTGGCGACATCCATGACGAACAAACAAAAACGCTTCTGCGAGGAATACCTCGTTGACCTGAACGCGACGCAGGCGGCAATCAGGGCAGGATACAGCCCGGCAGCAGCTTCTGACATTGGAAGTGAGAACCTGAGAAAACCCCAGATTCGCGCACGTATTGACAAGTCCCTAGCCGCCCAGTCCAGCCGCACGGGTGTCACCGCCGACCGCGTTGTCCGGGAGCTTGCCCGTGTCGCCTTCGCCAATTCGCAGGATGTTGTCAACTATGACGATGCGACGGTCAAGCCTGATGCAGTCCGTGACGATACCGCCGCCGTGGCTTCTGTCCGCGTGAAGACAATTCCGACAAAGGACGGCCCCGGCGTTGAGCGCGAGGTCAAGATGCACGATAAGCTGAAAGCGCTGGAACTTCTCGGAAAGCGGCTGGGGCTATTCACCGACAACGTAAATCTTTCGGGTGAAGGGGTGGTTCAGATTGTCGACGATGTTCCAGACAAGCAGGCAGACGAAAACGGTAAAGCTGACTGATCTGATTGCCCCGTCCTTTTATAGCTTGCACCGTGATGTTGCAGCAAACAGCCACACGTTTTATAAACTGGCCGGAGGTCGTGGTTCATGTAAGTCTTCCTTTGCCGGCACAGAAACACCGCTTGGTATTATGCGGGACGCTGCGGCGGGAAAATTTACAAATGCTCTGGTACTCCGCCGCTATGGCGTTGACCTGAAAGACAGCGTTTATACACAACTTTTGTGGGCAATTGACAAACTCGGTGTGTCGCATTTATGGCGGGCGTCCCTGTCGCCGCTGCGGCTTACCTACAAGCCGACTGGGCAGCAGATCCTTTTCCGCGGGGCTGATGACCCGATGAAGGTTAAGTCAATCAAAGTGCCTCGCGGATACATCAAATACTTGTGGTTCGAGGAACTGGACGAGTTTGAAGGCCCTGAGAAAATACGCAGCATACAGCAGTCTGTTTTGAGAGGCGGTGAGAAATTCACCGTCTTTTATTCTTTTAACCCGCCACGGAGTCAGCGCTCCTGGGTAAATGACCCGACGGCATTTTCAGAGCCGGGCATGGTGGAACATCACAGCACCTACCTGACCGTGCCGCAGAAATGGCTCGGTAATGAATTCATTATCGAGGCGGAACACCTTAAAGCGGTTAATCCGGACGCATACCGGCACGAGTATCTCGGCATTCCGACCGGCACAGGCGGCGAAGTGTTCACCAACGTAAAAATCCGGAGAATTACCGATGCCGAGATTAACATGGTACCGCGCCGCAGGTTTGGGATTGACTGGGGCTTCGCAGTGGATCCGTTTTGCTTTGCTGCCTGCGGATATGACCGCAAGAAGCGCCGCCTGCTGATTTATGACGAAGTTTATAAAGTCGGCCTTACGAATTTTGCAGCGGCTAAACAGGTAAAGCAGCACGGTGGGCAGGGCAAAGATATTGTCTGTGATTCCGCAGAACCGAAAAGCATTGCTGAAGTCCGGGGCTACGGCCTGCGGGTCCGCGGCGCGAAGAAAGGCCCTGACAGTGTGGATTATGGTATCCACTGGCTGCAGGGCCTTGATGAAATCATTATAGACGATAAACGCTGCCCAAACGCCGCACGGGAGTTTATTGGGTATGAGCTTGAACGGGACGCAAACGGGAATTTTAAAGCCGGTTACCCTGATAAAAACAACCACGCAATCGACGCGGTCCGCTATGCTATGGAAGACGATATGAAGAATGTGAGGGTGGTGTAACCCATGTACATAAGCGACTTAGACCTGATAAAAGCCAGACTGACCATTGAAGGCAGGCTGAATCAGTCGGAGATCATCAAGCTGATTCTGCGTGACTGGTCTGTAGATGAAAAGCAGAGGTTTATGGCTGTCGGCGAGCGCTATTACGCCGGCCGGCACGATATCCTGAACCATGATTTCCGGCAGTCGGTTGTCTATGATAAGGTTCTCGCCGAGAACAGCGACGACGGGAAAGACCATGAAATAGCCCAGACGATCACGAATTCCAACAATTCGAATATGCACAACATCCACCCGTTTTTCCGGCTGTTGGTCGACCAGAAGGTCGGGTACATAGTCGGAAAGCCGCCGACCGTCAGCGTCGAAGATGACAAAGATTTTGAAACGGCCGTCACGAATATTACGACCGACGAAGAATTCCCGGATATGCTGACGGACTGGGTGAAGGAAGCGTCAAAAAAGGGCGTCGGCTGGGTGCATCCGTACTACGACCCGGACGGCTCCCTGCATTACATTGTCGTGCCGGCAAATGAGGTCGTTGCTTTTTATGATTCCGAACATCAGCGGGTACTGGAAGACGTTGTCCGGTTCTATACGTTTGATGTTGTCAGCAGCGGTGAAACGGTGAAGCGGTATAAAGTCGAATGGTGGACAGACCACGACGTGACCTATTACGTCCAGGATGACCACGGCAATTATCTGCTGGACCCGGCTTATCCGGTTAATCCGGCACCGCACTGGTGGAATGTGACAACGGTTGACGGCGCGGAAACAAGCCGGGAAGCGCACAGCTGGGGGCGTGTGCCATGGGTTCCGCTCTACAACAACAGCGAAGCGACGAGTGATCTCGGCGGGCAGGATGAGAACGGCCAACCCTGCGGCATTAAGTCCCTGATTGATGCTTACGATATGATTTCCAGCGCTACGACAAATGACCAGATTGATCTTGTGGCGCTGTACTGGATCGTCAAGGGGTTTGGCGGTGAAACAGCGCGGGAAATCGTGAAGCGCCTGCAGATAAACAAGGTCGTGAACGTATCGGGCGGTGATGCTGGTGACGGCGTAACTGCACAGCAGGTCACGCTTTCTGTGGAGGAGCGCTGCAAGTGGCTCGATATGCTCCGGCACGATATTTACCATTTTGGCATGGGCATTGATACAAGCGACGAACAGCTTGGAAACAATCCTTCCGGCGTTGCGCTGAAATTCAAATACACGCAGCTCAACCTGAAAGCCAATCCACTGATCCTCAAGCTGAAAAAGGCTCTGAAAGACCTGTTCTGGTTCCTGACGGACGATATGAACCGCCGGAACGGTACGAATTACAACAGTTCCAAAATTGTTGTGACGGTCAATAAGACGATGATCGTAAACGACGCGGAGACGGTCAGCATGATTATGCAGTCCCGCGGACTTGTGCCCGATAAGATTCTGCTTGCGCACCATCCGCTTGTCGACGACGCGGAACAGGCCCAAAAAGACCTTGAAGCGCAGCAGGCACAACAGGATAAGCGGCGCAGCCAGATGTTCGGCAATGATGACGTGCCACCCGGCGGTGATAAGGGGGATGATGGAACGTGAAAGGTAAACACCATATTGGCTGTTTAGCTGATTTAACAGCAAACTGTCTTTGCATGAGATGTGCAAAAGATGATTCGGCAAAAGGCGCTGCTGATACTTGCTGTATACGCCATTTTGGCCGTGATTGTACTTGGAATCACGGCAATACGTGCCCTGATTTTGAACCCGAATCCTCGGATAGTGATTCTAATGAAGTCGGATGAATACTGGGCGCTGCGTGCCTTGCAGCGTGAAGCAGAATCGCACGACGGCACAAAGGACACGCTGAAACGGCTTGCCGTAATGTATGGCGACGCGGACAAAGAGCTTGTTCGGATGATGGACCGCATCTTCCAGAATTATCGGAAGTATACGGGTATCAGCGAGAAAGAAGCCCGGGAACTGTTATCCGCTCAGGAAACCGCCGAGCTGATGGCTGATCTCCAAAAATTATATGAAGAAACCGGTGACGCGGAGACCCTTGCAAAGCTGAACGCTCCGGCTTACGGATACCGAATCAGCCGCCTGCAGGCCGCGCGCCGGGCGATTGAAGCGGAACTTGACAAGCTGGCCGCAGGGGAAGAAAAGGCCGGTTCCGGGCAGCTGGTGAAAGCCTATGACGATTCTTACTACAAAACCATGTATGACACGCTGCCAGATGTTCCGGGAACGACGGTCACCCCGCTTTTGCAGGCCGTTGTCAATCAGGCGGTCCAGAACAAATGGAAGGGCGAGAATTATTCTTCCCGTGTCTGGAAAAACCGTGACGTGCTGGCGTCAGAAGGTGGAAAGATTATTGACGCCGGAGTCACGGCGGGAAAGTCCATTCAGCAGATGGCCACGGAGCTGTCAGACCTGATGAACGTCGGCGCTTACGCTGCCGCGCGGCTTGTCCGGACGGAAGTTAACCGGATGCACAACGATGCGGCAATCCAGTCCTACAAAGCAATGGGCGTCAAAGAATATACTTACCTTGCTACGCTGGATGCCCGGACCTGCGCCGTCTGCGGAGCACTGGACCTGAAAGTTTTCAAAGTATCGGAAGCACAGACCGGTGTGAACCTGCCACCAATGCACCCGAACGACCGCTGCACCATTACGCCGAAGATTCCAGGCTCGGAAGCTGATGGCGGCAGCCGCACGGCGCGGGATCCGGAAACCGGACGCAACTACAGAGTACCAGCGGATATGAACTATGAAAAATGGCGCAAGGATATCAGCGAAAAGTACGGCGCCGACAGCCTTGAAACGGCGCAGAAGAAATATCGGAACCGAAAGGCCGACGCGGAGCAGATGAAGACCTTCCGGAAAGTCATTGGAAAAGACGCACCTGATAATCTTGCCGATTTTCAGAATATGAAGTATAATGAACCTGAACAGTGGAATGACATGAAGTATTATGTCCGTAACATCAACGGCCGTCCGGTTGAGTATGTAAAGATCGACCGGGAACTTGAAAAACTCGGGATTGTCAATAAAGGCAAGGCTTATCCGGCTGAACCGGTTGAAATCAAAGGATGGCGCGGCCACGCTGAAAGACGGTTAGTCCAGCGTGGGCTTACCAAAGAACAGGCTGTCAGATTTATGAATCAGGCAAAGGTCATGATGAAGCGGTACCCGACGCCAAACACAGTCCACAATTATTATTGCAAGGATGGCGTTATTGGGGTGAAAGCCATTGATGGTATCGTCCAAACTGCTTATGGTTCAAAAGAATTTAAAACCGACACGCTTAGATTGTTGGAAGTGATTGATAGATATGTCCCAGATCATAAATGATGTGCAGTGCCCTTTGCTGGGCCGTAAAATTGAACTCGGTTATTGTATGGATATTCAGGATGTGGCCGACAACATGATCAAGCCGGAAGTGCTGGAAGACAATATTCCACCTGAAAAGTATCCTATCTGCAAAAGGTGTCCGAAGAGAATCGATCCAACAAAATAATACCGCCTGCTGAAATAGTACGGCGGTATTTTTATGCAGATTTTTAAGAAAGAAGGATGAATATGCATAAGATTGAAATCACGGCAGCCCACAGCCCATTTACTAAAATGGTTGTGGACGGGCAGGACATTTCTGATTTAGTTCTGGACTATTCTATATCCCAGAAAGCAGGGGAGAGCCCGATTGTGACACTGCATTTGGACGGTACGGATATGGCTTTAACCGAGCATTGCGCATTCCGTTTTCCAAAGCCAGTCCGGGAATTCCTCGAAAAGCTTCAAAAAGATTCAGCCGTCTCAGGCGACGCTGAAACGGCTGACAAGCAGACTATTTCTGTAGATGGGCTACGGGGCAGTCATTAATGTGTGGGCATTGGTGCATTTCAGCATACTTACAGTCAAACTGCCCGTCAATGTAATGCCTTGATGTGTTTTCAAGACTGGTAGTTTCCAGCTGTTCCACAGTGACTGAGTAGTCTTTTTTGAGCGTTGGGCAGTATCCAGAACGTGTATCGTATCGCATGGTATTTCACCTCTTTTTGCCAATATTTTACATCTAAAATCCTGAAAGCGCAATAAACCGTTAAATTTCGTCCCGCCATCCGGCAGGGCGTTTTTATTTGCCCTACGCTGCCGGGCTTTAAATGCAGCGCGCCGCCCGGCGGAGTCAACCGCCTTTAAAAAATCTGCGGCGGAAAGGATTTTCACATGGATTTAAAAGAAGCACTGGGCGACGAACTGTATAGCCAGGTTACAGAAAAACTCAAAGGCAACGACAAAATCAAGCTCGCAAACCTTGCTGACGGCGGGTATGTAGGCAAAGAAAAGTTCGACACTTCCGAAGCGACTGTTGCCGACCTCAAAAAGCAGCTCGAAAGCCGCGACAAGGACATTGCCGCGCTGAAAAAGTCGGCTGGCAGCAACGAGGATCTGACAAAGCAGCTCGGCAATTTACAGACGAAGTACAAAACCGATACGGAAGCCCTGCAGACCAAGATCAATCAAAATGCCCTCAATGCCGCTCTTGACTTCGGCATCACGAAGGCAAAAGGCAAGAACACAAAAGCGGTTAAGGCCCTGCTCGACCCGTCCAAACTGTCTCTCAAAGACGACGGCACCGTTGACGGCCTCGACGCCGCACTGGACGCCCTGAAAAAATCGGACAGTTACCTGTTTGAACAGGTTGAAACCAAACCCGAAGGAACCGGATTCCATTCCGGCACGCCGAACCCCGACGCGCCGGAAGCAAAACAAGTCGCAGACGCATTTGCCGCGGCAAGGGGCAATTTTTAATTGGAGTGATGAAAAATGGCTATCAATACACTTGAAATGGCAACCCTTTTTCAGCAGCAACTGGATAAGCAGATGATCGAGGGCGCCACATCCGGATGGATGGAGAAAAACGCCGGCCAGGTCAAATATTCCGGAGGCAATGAAGTCAAAATCCCGAAAATCAATATGGACGGTCTTGCGGATTATGACCGTGACAACGGATATACCCAGGGCAGCGTTACGCTGAAATACGGCACTTACACCATGACGCAGGACCGCGGCCGGAAGTTCCAGCTTGATGCAATCGACGTTGATGAAACAAACTTTGTTGCGGCCGCTGCGAATGTCACAACGGAATTCCAGCGCACAAAGGTCATCCCGGAAGTTGACGCCTACCGGTATTCGAAACTTGCCGCGCTGGCTGCGGGAGCTTCCCACAAATCCGAATATACACCGGCAGAATCGGATATCCTTTCAAAACTTCTTTCAGACATTGCCGCCGTGCAGGATGTTGTCGGTGAAAATGAACCGCTTGTTATTACAATGAGTATCCCGGCGGCAGTTGCCCTTGCACAGGCTGACAAGATCGAGAAACGCCTCGATGTGACGGAATTTGCGCAGGGCAGCATCAAAACGAAGGTTCAGTCTATCGACAATACGCCTATTCTCCGTGTACCTTCCGCCCGGCTGAAAACCGCTTATGTGTTCAACGACGGCAAAACAACCGGCCAGACCGTCGGCGGGTTCGTCCCGGCAGCCGGAGCAGTGGATATCAACTGGATTATTTCCGCACGCCGCGCGCCGATCGCAGTCAGCAAGACCGACACCATGAAAATCTTTGACCCGATCACCAACCAGGGCGCTCAGGCGTGGCTGATTGAGTACCGTAAGTTCCACGACCTGTGGGTGCCGGATAACAAACTGGATGCCGTACGGGTCAACCAGAAGCCCGCGTCGTAAGGAGGAAATAAACCATGATTGAACTGAAAAAGCTGAATGTCCACCGTATTGTGGATTCGGAGGAAGCCGCCGCCCGCCTGGAAGCGGACGGTTTCACGGTGGTAACGAAGGAAGCCAAACCTAATTTTTCGGGCATGAAAGTGGATGAACTTCGCGCATATGCGGAAGCCAAGGGCATTGACCTCGGCAATGCTATGAAGAAGGATGACATCATCAAGGCGCTTACGGCAAAACCCGCTGCAAAACCAGCCGCGCCGCCTGCGAAATAAGGCGGCTCTATGACACTGTTGGAACAGGTTAAAACGCTTCTCGGCATTACCGGCAAAGACAAGGATGCCCTGTTGAATCTGCTTTGCGATAAGGTGACGGCGCAGGTAAAAAAATATTGCCGCCTTTCCGACGTGTCGGATGCCGGCTAGCAGGGCCTTATGGCTGATATGGTTGTGAATCGGTACCGGGCGCGGGGATATGGGCAGGAAGCAGCGCCGAAAACGCTTTCTGGACTTAAAGAGGGCGATGTGTCTTTCACTTACAAAACGGTACAGTATGACACGGCCGGGGAACTGACGGACGCCGAGAAAAAGGCGCTTTCCCAGTACAGAAAGCTGTGGCCGTGATGGATTTATCCGCTTATGCCGCAGACCTTGCGGCTTTCAATGATAAAACCGCCTTGCTGTTCTCGAAAGTGAAAGTCCCGAGCGGTTACGTCGGCGATACCTACGTCTGGCAGCCGGCCGGGTCCGTCCCGTGCAGCGTGCTGCCTGTGACGGATAAACTGACCGTGGAGCTTTACGGCCCGCGCACGGAACAAATGATGCTTCTACACGCCGCGCCGGACGCTCCGATTTTCGGCGGAATGGGCGTCGCTTTTACCGCCGATTCCACGGAGCCGGAATATACCGTTGTCAGCGTGAAAAAGCGCATGACGCATACTTATGCGTTGATTGAGGTGATGAAAATTGGAAGTTCAGGTGAAGGGGCTGGACAAGCTCCTGAAAAAGCTGGATAAGCTGGGCGGCAGCATCCCGCAAAGCACACAGAAAGCCCTGCTGAAAGGCGGGGCTGTGTTTGAGGCGGGCGCAAAAGCGCATTGCCCGGTTGATACCGGCAACCTGCGCGACAGCATCCACACGGAAGCAAAATCGAATGATCAGGTTGTCACCGGGACCAGCGTGAAATACGGCCCGGATGTGGAGTTTGGCACCGGGCCGAAAGGAGATCCGTCCGTCCCGCATACCACAAAGAAATACTGGCGGTACCAGGATGCAGAAGGCAACTGGCATACGTCCCACGGGCAGCCGCCCCAGCCGTTTATGCGCACGGCGTTTGCCGAAGGCAAGGATAAGGCGGTCGATGCTGTAAAGGACTCCATCCGGGAAGACGTCGAGGAGCTGATGAAATGATTGATATGAATAAAGAGGTTTCTGGCCTCTTGCAGTCAATCTGTACGGTGCAGCTTGCTTTCCCGGAAATTGATTCTGATTTTCCTTACGTGTCTTTGACGGAGATTGGAAACAGCTGCGCCGCAGTCCTTTTCGGTGAAGAACGGTATTCCCGGTATGAGTGCCAGATTGACGTGTGGGATACGGCGGCGAATGGAAACAGCCCGGCACGCTGCGCACAGCTTGCGGGGCAGGTCAGCGCAGCAATGATTTCCGCCGGTTTTGTCCGCGGCAGCGCAAAGCTGAAGAAAGACCCTTCCGGTTTGCACCGGTACATGATGCCGTTCACCGGATGGGTTGACAACAAAGAAAAGAAAATATACAGAGGTGGTTTTTGATGGAAACAGCAATGCTCGGCACGCATCTTGATATGGCGGATGCCGAAGGTGGTACATATAAAACCTTGTACGGACTCCAAAAAGTTCCGGATATGTCGTTTGAGGCCGAAAAAATTGAAGTTACCAATATGCAGGACAAGAACAAGCGGTATATTCCGGGGATCGTTGATCTCGGGGAACCAGAGTTTGAGTTCTTCAATGATGACACGCAGACGGAACCGGCATCCGGTGATAAGCTGATGAATTCCTACAAAGCCCTGCGCGCGGCGGAACTTGCCCGGCAGGTCAAATATTTCAAGCTGATTTACCCGGACGGCACCGGTTTTTCGTGGTCGGCTTATGTCGTCACAACGCGGACTGGCGGCGGCACGGGCGACGCGCTGCAGTTCAAGGTAAAGATGCTGATTAACAGCAACATCACGGACGTTGAGGAAAGTGCCGGCGGTACCGGAGGAACAGGAAAGTAAAATACAGCCAAAAGGGAGAGGCACAAGCCTCCCCCAATTTTATAAAGGAGTGCATGAAAGATGCCTTATGTAATTTGGAAAGTCAACGGAAAAGAATACCGGCTGCGCCTGACAACCTTTAATGCCATTCAGGTGGAAAAGCAGCTCGGCATGGGCCTGACCGAGGCGGTCAACCATTTGATGGATGCTACGGTGATCGTTATGATTCTGTGGGGTGCTTTGCAGCCGTACAACCACGGGATGAACCTGAGGGAAGTCTGCAATCTGTACGACGACTATATTGCCGACGGAGGCAGCGCGGAGAAAATTGTCGATGTAATTTTGAAACTGCTGGCTCAGGTCGGCATTGGCGACACGGGTGACACCGAAAAAAACGCGGGCAGTCCGGCGGCGGACAGCAATACCGGAGCCTGACGGAAGCAATCCTTGCGATAAAGGACGACGCGCTGGAAATCGGTATCCCATCCGGCCGGTTCTGGAACATGACCTACCCGGAGGTTGTGGATGAGATCAACGCCTTTTACCGCCGCCGGAAAGCCGAAACCCGTGACCGGGAACAGCTCCGGGCGAAGATGGATTACCAGCTTGCCCAGCTGATCGGCGTTATGTTCCATGAACCAAAGAAATACCCGAAGTCGCTGAGCGCCGCCTACCCGGACTTATTCGGCGATTCGTCCGGCGGCTGGCAGGAAAGCAAGGCGCAGTGGCAGAAATATGCCGCAGAATTTAACCGGCAGAGGGAGGTGCGGAGCACATGACCGTTGAAGAACTGCAGATTATCATTTCGGCCAAAACTGAAAAAGTGACGGCAAAGATTGACAAGCTAAAGGAAAAAATCGCAAGTGTGCAGCCAAAAAAGGCTGCCGACGTGAATGTCACGACCAGCAAGGCGCAGGGTAACCTGAAAAAGCTGCAGGCAGAGATTGGCCGGACGCAGGCGAAGATAGATAAACTGAACCAAAAGATGGCCGGCATATATGAAAAGCAGGATGCTATTGTAAATAAATATACCGGCCTTCCGAACCTTACCGGCATGACGAAAGACCAGTCATTTGATTTCATGGTTGGCAACGACCCGCAGATGCAGAAGCTGAATGCCCAGCTTGACCAGCTGGACGCACAGACGGCTCCGCTGAAAGCCCATCTTGCCGAAGTGCAGGCACAGATTTCTGCTGCTGGAAATGCTTCAGGTGCCGCGGCTGAAAAGACCGGCCGGCTGAGCCGGAGCATGAAAAACGCCAGCGGCAATATCCGGCGCGCAGGTCAAAGCAGCGGGTATTTTGGCAGAATGACCCGTCGAATGTTGCTGAGTATGCTGCTCTACCGGGGTGTGTCATTTGTCTTTCAATCTATTTCCGAGGGCTTTCAGAATATGGCGCTTGGGAGTTCACGGGCCAACAGCACCATGTCGCAGCTTGCGTCAAGCGCTCTGTACCTTAAAAACAGCATTGCAGCCGCACTGATGCCCGCACTGCAGGCACTGACACCGGTAATTGTGCGAATAGCGGATGCTATTTCATGGGCAGCGAATAAAATAGCAATTTTTATTGCGCAGATAACGGGTCAGAAAACGGTAACCATTTCAAAAAAGCCTTATGTGGATTATGCAAAATCTATTGATAAAGCAGGTACCAGTGCAAGCAGTGCCAATAAGAAAGTGAAAGAGCTTCAGCGTACGATCATGGGGTTTGATGAGCTCAATGTCCTTAATAAGGATGTTAATAGCATCACTGGGGGCTCTGGTCCCAAAAGTCAAAGCCCAGATTATAGTTCTATGTTTGAAACTATAAAAACTCCGGCGCTAAAAGGGTTTGAAGATTTCAAAAAAAGGATCAAGGGCTTTTTTGATACTTTAAAAGATGGCTCCGGCAAAGCACAGAAAGCGTTGGACAAGGTAAAAAACAAGGCTTCAGAAGCTGCAAAAGAACTTTCTAAAGTCAAACTGCCAGCCTTAGGGGCATGGAAGATTCCAGAGTTTCCAAAAATTAAAGTTCCTGCTCCAGATACAAGTGTTTATGACAGAATAAAAAAACGATATCAGCAGACAGTCCGCGCTCCCACTTTTGCTCGGCCAACGGTTCCGTCACTTTTATTGGCTGATTTTTTAAAAAGTAAATCCCAGTATCAAAAAAAAGTTACGGCTCCAACTGTTATACATGCTACAGCTCCAGCCATTGTAATGAATGATTTCATAAGCAGCAGAACAGAGTATCAGAAAAAGATCACGGCTCCAGAAATGCAAACTGCAACGGCACCCGCCGTTAACCTCAAATCAAAATTTGAACCGTCTATCCAAGCAGCAAAGCAAAAGATTTTTGAATTTTCAGCATCAACACAGATAACAGTTTCAGCGTGGGGACAATCAATTTCTAATATATTTAAAAAATCCTGGAGTTATGTTTCAAACTCTACAGCTACAAGTTTGTCTGGAGTAAAAAATACAATTCGGGGATGGGGCACATCTTCATCCGGTGCTTTTACTAAAATAGGCGATAATATTATGATTAACACACGAAAAACATTTGCCTATATTCCAACTGCTGTAATCGGCGGCCTAAAAGCAGCAGGTAAAGTAATTTCCAGTTGGATTCCGTCTGTCTCAAAAGGCTTTGTTAATTTTGGAAAAAATCTTATGCAAAATGCAGGCAAGACAGCAGAAGGTATGTATTCCAGTTTTGTTGCGGGCTTATCTGCCATGTGGGGGCAGTTTACCGGTTTTATGAGCGGGGTGGGCAAAAAAATCAATGAAGTCTGGATAGCACATAAAAGCTGGGTTGCACCCGCTGCTGTTGATCTGATTGGCCTAGGAGCGGCGGCCATAGCCGTTACCGGCGGAGCTGCGGCTATTCCGGCCATAGCAGCCTTAGCGCCGGTGGGATTAGCAGCAGGCGGCCTTGTAACGGGTCCGACGTTTACCATGACCGGTGAAGGAAAATATCCTGAGGCTGTTCTGCCTTTAAATGACGATGTATATTCGCGCATTGGCAAAGGAATTCAAAATAGCGGCAATGGCAGCGTTTCAGATGAAGCTGTCGAATTGCTGCATTCCATAGATCATTCGCTGAAGCAAGGCCATTCGATTAATCTTCGGATGGATGTTGACGGAAAGCCGTTTGTGAACCGAATAATAAAAGAAGTAAACAACCGGAATAAACGGTATCATCCTGTTTTGCAGGATTGAAAAAGCAGGCGGTTCTATCCGCCTGCTGCTTATTTACTTTCCGATGAAATGTCGACGTATTGTGCTGTAAAATATGGGATGCTTACGCTGTTTCCCAAAACGGTTGTATATGTTTTGATTCCGTTTAATTCTCCGTATACGGTAATAATGTCGTTTTCCAGTATGCGGCTTTCATCTTTACTTTTTGGAGTATACTCAACGTAAATATTATCGCTCCATGTGTCATATTCTCCTTTTGTCACACTAAGAAGAATAACGTCTGATCCCCAATTTTCCTCAATCTGACTAACCTGACCGGTAAATTTGGCTTTTTTGCTTTTGTAATCATTGGGTTTTCTGGCGACACTTTTATATTTGAACGATTGGCACTCAGATTTATATTGGGTGGCAGCATCAACAAGTTTTTGTGATTCTGTAGTTTGTTTAGCATGACTAGATGTCTTCCCGGATGCTTGCTTTTGAGAGGATACGGATTTAGAAGAAGACGCAGATCCTGATGCAGAGCTTAGAACTGCGGCATTGCTTGAAAATGATTCACTACTTGCTGTTGGAACAGCGGTAACTCCTTTTGTGGCAGATGACCCCAGCTCACAAAAGTATGTAACAAAAGCGATCAACGAACAGATAATAAGTGGCCATGCCTTTTTATGCGCGTTTATCCTGACAGCAAAAAAAGCGGCTAAGACGAAAAAAGCAATTGCAGAGAATATCCCTATTGGCATATAGCCGGTGTAATTTCCTAAGCCAACAAGCATTGCAAATTCGAAGAAACCAACTATGCAAAGATAGATTATTAGAATTGCCTTTTGCCACGTTTTTAAATCTCCATGCAAAATTCCTCTTTTTTTAATTTTGGAACAACTATATTGATCTTGCGGCTCTTGATTTTCTCCCGGTAAATGTTCCGGTGTTCCATATGCTCCCATCATTATTCCCCTCCCGCCAATATTCTATCACGGCAAGAAAGTTTGTCAAGAAAGCGCCTGAGATGGGCGCAGAAAGGAAGTAACTGAAAATGGACAGCAAAGAGTTTTTCAAAAGATTGCAGCGGCATTGCAAAAAAGTAAAGCAGCACTGTGCTGAATGCTGCTTTAGAGATTTTTGCTATTGTGTCCCTACAAATTACAGCGATGAACTTTTAGACGCTTCGGCTGATAAGCTTTCTTCCGAATGATGTACAAGAGGGCAGGGTCTATCTACTGCCTGCATACCATAGCACTTTTTACCTTGCTGTTGTAATGAGCAGTATGAACCTATAAGTTTCCGATTACCATTAGAATCGGTTTCGTACACATATCGGATAGTTGTGTTTATTCTATAGCGCCAGCATTTGAAAGTCCTGAATTCTTCGGTCAAATTTTTCCCTTCTTTCCGACGTTATTCTACATCAGCAAGGAAAATATTTCAATCTTAGCGCCGTCCATACCGGGCGGCGCTGTTTTATGCCCTTTAAAGAGGTGAAATCATGTGACGCTAGCACAAATTCTGGCCGTCAACGGAATAACGTTAAAGACCCCTGCAAGTGTTACATACGGATTGCAGGATATCTCCGGCCCGGATGCCGGGCGGTCCCTGGACGGCGTGGCGCACACGGATTTTGTTGCCCAAAAGGTGAAGCTCACCTGCAAATGGGCGGCAATGCCCGCTGCGGAAGCGTCCGTACTTTTGCGGAATGTCGACGGCCAAAATTTCAGGCTGACCTATTTCGATATTAAGAGAAACGCCATGCGGACGGCCACCTTCTATGTTGGTGACCGCTCCGCTGAGGTTGGGCAGCTCCTTCCGGACCAGCAGATCGTAAAGAATGTATCCTTTAACTTTATTGAGGTGTAAACATGTATCCAACATCAGACAGCTTTAAAAAGATCATTACCCACAGCAGGCGAAAATTCCATGCCGGTGCCCACGTGGATTTTGCCGATGGCACCGGTATCGAAATCGACAGCCGAAACATCATGGCTGATGGTGCCATGCAGATTGATGATGCCGTGTCGGACACCAGCGCATTCGAACTCGGTTCCGCCATTATCAATGAATTGCAGATGACGCTGAACAACTACGAAGGGGAATTTAACCGGTTTAATTTTAAGGGTGCCGTCATAAAACCGTGGGTAGGCGTAACAACTGCGGTCCATTGGAAAGACGGGGAAATCATTGAGAAAATTCCCAAAGGTGTTTTTAATGTGCTGTCGGCTCCTGCACGCGGATCTGCCATACAGCTCACGGCTGAGGATAACCTCTCAAAATTTGATGTGCCTTATTCCCGCAGCACGCTGGGCTATCCGGCAACGCTGGGGCAGATCGCGGCAGACGTTTGCTCCGTATGTGGTGTGAAATTAGCAACGGCTGCATTCCCAAACAGTACCTATTCCGTTGCAAAGCGCCCGTCGGATTCGGCGGTAACCTGCCGGGAAATCCTCTCCTATGTCGCCCAGCTCGCCGGGTGCTTTGCCCGGTGCAATACGGGCGGCGCTGTGGAAATCCGTTGGTATGAAACCGGCGATGCAGATTATGATATCGGAAACCTGCCGGTGAACCTGACTATCAGCGACAATGACACCGTAATAACCGGTGTGCAGATTCAGGGGAATGACGATTCCAATACCGTGTATTCCGCCGGCACAAATGACTTCGTGCTGCGGATCCGGGACAATCCGCTTGCGCAGGATAATTTGCAAAGCCTTGTAAACACACTCGGGACGAAGCTGATTGGAACGGCATTCCGCCCGTGTGAAGCGACCTCGCTTTCCAATCCTGCCATTGAAGCCGGGGACATTTTGCATATGACCGATAAGAGCGGGAATTCCTACCGGACCTTCGTCACCAAAGTGGAGTTTTCAGTCGGGGAAAATGAAACTTACTATGCTTCCGCCGAATCCAAAGAGGAAAACCAATCCCAGCGGTTTTCTAAGGCCGACAAAGCACAGGCAGCGGCAGATAAAGCCCAGCAGACAGCCGATGAAGCAAGCGCCGGAGTTGAAGAAGCCAAAACGGAGATCACACAGCTTAATGGAGAAATCACGCTGAAAGCCGACAAAGGGAAACTGATTGCCGAAATCAATATCTCTCCGGAGGCAATCAAAATCAGTGCAGATAAGCTGGAGCTTAATGGCCTTGTCAAAATCTCCAATTTGAGAAACGGCGACACGACAATTGACGGAGCCTGTATCAGCACTGGCAGGATTGAAGCAAATGACGGCTCATGGTGGCTCGATCTTGACAGCGGAAAATTTTATCTGAGCGGCGGCACGTTTAAAGGCGATCTGCGGCTTCCCGGAGGGGCGGAAATAACCGGCCCCGAATGTGGAGAAGCAAGCGGTATGTTTTTGAACGGATCTGAAATCCAGATCGGCGGGTATCAAGGCAGTATGCAAACAGGTAATGTTTCCGTGAAGGGAAATCTCGGAGTAACCAGAGATCTGTATGTGGAAGGCGACCTGTCTATGTTAGGCGACCTGTCTATGGACGGCGACCTGTCTATGGACGGCGACCTGTCGATTAACGGCCAAACGGGCGAAACGCACGACGTTAAGGTTATGGGCGCGGGCGGAGACAAAGTAGGCTTGTCGTTTAAAAACGGACTATTTACCGGAACATATTAAGGGGTGACTAACACATGACCGATATTGATATTACTTTAAACGCGTGGGAACAAAACTATGTGCCGGTACTGGCCGTGCAGGGCGAGTCGGAAGGCCGGACAATCAATGCGGCGCTGGTTGACCGCACCGGGCAGACTGACGGCTCTTTTAACGCGGCAAGCGTTGACAGGCCGATTGACCTTACGGGAGCTACGGTGCGGCTGTACTGCAAGAAGCCGGACGGAACGCAGACTTTAAGCGACGGGACAATTACGGACGCGGCAAACGGGAAAGCCTCGTTTGTGCTTCCGCAGCAGGCCACGGCAGCCGTCGGAAACGTTTCAGCGCAGATTTACATAACCAAACCGGATAATTCCGTGCTGAAAGTGATCGGTCTTACACTGGTGGTACAGGAATCCGATCTTGACAGCATTGAGAGTTCCGACGAGTTTGACAGTCTCGTAAAGGCCCTGAACAGTGTGGAGAAGTCTGTAACCGACGCGCAGACCGCCGTAGACAACGCCAATACGGCAATTTCAACGGTGACGGCAAATGAGGATACGCGGCAGGGCAATGAATCGACAAGACAGGCCAATGAAACCACCCGGCAGTCGCAGGAAACAACGAGGCAAAGCAATGAAAGCCGCCGCAAAACTGCCGAAACTTCCCGCACAGATGCCGAAACCACCCGTGAAAGCAATGAATCAGCGCGGAAAACGGCAGAACAGGCAAGGGCGGCAGCGGAGGAATCCCGTGTCACTGCCGAAAATAAGCGGCAGACGGATACCGAAGTGGCAATTTCCAGCGCGGACACGGCCACAAGCGGCGCTAATAGTGCCGCGAGCGCAGCCAGTACGGCGGCGGACAATGCCAACCATGTACCGCAGTACGGCGACAACGGCAACTGGGAAAGCTGGAATGGAACGGCTTATGCGGATGCCGGAAAACCATGGAAAGGCGAAAAAGGCGACACCGGCGAAAAGGGAGACAAAGGCGACAAGGGAGATCCGTTTGAGTACAGCAAAAGCTACGATACTTTATCGGCCTTAGAATCCGCCTATCCTTCCGGTGACAGCAAAGGGCACCTTGTCGGGGAAGTAGCGTATATCTGGAACGGCTCCGCGTGGGAAGCAACGTCGGTAGACCTGACCGGGTATCAGAAGACAACGGACGCAGATAAAAAGTACGTTCCGCAGACCCGAACCATTCTTGATCTGCCGTTGTCAGCTAATATTACTTTGGCTCAGTTGATTGCAAAGGGTATTGCATCGGGTGACGGATCTGGAAAAGCCGAAAACGCTGTAAATGCTGACAATGCCGGAAACGCCTTAGAACTGGATGGCACACCCGCAGCAGACATTATTGACCCCGGACATAGCTTTGGCCCCAGCGGCTATACCGCACTGCCCAACGGATTAATATTGGAATGGATAACGGGTTCAACAGGTTACGTTATGGGGGGAAATCGATACAACGAAATTCTGCAACCTCAAACGATTACAGATCCGATGTTCGTTATTGGAAAAATGGTTCCAGATGATCGGAATATTGGGAGTGAGTATAAAGAAGAAGTGGCCTTAAATAAACACGGTGAAATAGAACTGTCTGCTTATCCGGAAAGCGCAGACATAAATTTTGATTATTTTGTGCTGACAATTGGAACGCGGGAGGATAAATGAGCAGATCACGGGGCAGGACTACGCCGCGTAAAATATTTTGCGGAAAGTTGCTCTTTTGGGGGCAACTTTCCCCGGTTTTTACCGGTAGGGTGAAAGGATTGATTTTATGGCAATCAAGGGCATTGATATCTACAACGGGACAGGCCGCCCGGATTTTGCGGCGGTCAAGCGTGCCGGTATCGGCTATATAATCCACAAGGCGACGGAGGGCGTCAATTTCGCCGACGCATCCTTTGCCGCCAACATAACCGCCGCCCGTGCCGCAGGCCTGTCCGTAGGCGCCTATCACTTTCTTCGGGCGACGCCGATTGACCGGCAGGCGCATGACTTTCTGGCGGCAATTGATGGCCACGGGCCTTACTGCTGCCTTGCGATCGACGTTGAAAACCCGCGCAAGAATGGTGTTACCATCCCGGAAATATCCAGTCTGGGCAAGGCGGCCATTACCGCCCGTGTTATCACGATCTGCAAAGCCATCCGCGCAGCAGGATACACCTGCCCGGTGTACGTCTATTCCAGCGCGTCATGGCTCCGGAGCTTAATTGACGTGGATGCCTGCCGCAAAGCCGGTCTGCTGATCTGGGGCGCGGCTTACAGCCGTGCGACGCCGGACAACACCGACCGTTCCAACGCTTACGATATGTGGCAGTGGAGCAGCAGGGGAAGCGTCCCGGGGATCTCCGGCAGCGTCGATATGGATGTGTGCTATAAGGGCATCAACACAGTTTCCGCGCCGAATTACACCTGCGACACATCCGGTACTGTCGAGATCGCCCGCGGAAAAGCGTATCAGGCGGAAATTATCTGTAAAGATGCGCCAAAGGTTGCTGCCGGGACGCCGGACGAGGTAACCATCCTGCCGCGCAGCAGCGGCGGGGGAAAGTGGTATTACTACTTTGTCCCGATCGGCAAGCCCGGCGACTGCGTGGGCATCTACATCAACGGCGGGCCGAAACAGTTCATGGTTCGCGTGAAATGAGGCGGGAAAAGTGCGGGACTGGATTGTGAAGTATTGGCTGGGCGCCCTGTTCGGTGCCCTGACGGGTGCGATGGGGTGGGCCGTCAACCGTCTGCGAAAGCGGCAGAAGGCGCAGGAAGCAGAGCAGGCGGCGATTAAAGAGGGGATGCTTGCACTGCTCCATGACGGACTTTTCCGCGCTTGTTCTATTGCCCTGACAAAAGGCAGAATAAATGTAGATGAAATGGATAACATCAACTATCTTTATAAACCATATGCAACGTTGGGCGGTAATGGGACAGGCAAGCGGTTATTTGAGCGCGTCAATCAATTGCCGATAGAATCGGCTGAAAAACAATAGCTGGGTAAACCCCGGCAGAAAGTGTGATACTTATGGTTCAGCAGATTATTAGTGCAGTTGTCCCGGTAGCCGTCACGGCCCTTGTGGCAGTGCTGGTGGCCGTGATTAAGGCTCTCGGTGACGCGGGCGTCAAACTTATCCAGCGCAAAAAGGACGCAGTCGCCGCCAAAATGGGCGCGGATACATACAACCAGCGGTTGGCTGTGGCCAAACAGGTGTGGGGCGCTGTAGACGAGTATTTCCGCATTACGCCCAGCGTGGCGAAAACCTTTGAAGCAGCTCAGGCGAAATTCACCGAAGAAATCCACAAGGTGCTGCCGGATATCACGGACGACGAAATTGTCCAGCTCCGGCAGGCTGTAGCAGGAGAAGTCAACAAAGGCAAAGCGGCCTTAACGTCCGAAGCACTGGCGGAAAAATCCGCCGCAGCGAAGGCAGAGCAGGACAACGCGGCCAAAGCCTTGCAGTCCGCAGCCGAAGCGGTACAGGCCGCACAGAAAGCGATCAGCGGGACAGCGCAGGCGGACGGCGGAAAGAGCGCAGCGTAAAACAGGATAGACATGACAACGGCCTCCGGAGCAATCCGGGGCCTATTTTTTTACGCTGTGAACTTTAGCGCTTTAGAGCGATCGAGAGATAGCACCTAAGTCAAGTAATTTACTATTTAGTAGCGGATTTGTAAAGCAACAGCCTCCGGAGCAATCCGAGGGCCTATTTTTATCTCAAGGTCATTTAAAAGGCTGTTGGAAAATGTATGAGCATGGATAAAAAATTACATTATATTATCTATTCTGATAAAAATCGTTAATTTTGACTATGAAAATCTTGTATAACACATAAAATAAGCGTATAATATTGGAAAATAATTTTGATTGGAAGGATGAGCCTTTAATTATGGATAGCTTTATGCAACAAATAAAAGAGGATATACGTCTTATTCAACAAGATTATTCGTATTTAGATAAAAGATTAACTAGTAATGCATTTACATTTAATTATTGGATACTGAATAAATTATATAGTATAGATGAAGAAATGATTCCGACTTTTGTAACAGATATAAATGATAAAGGTATTGATTGTTTTGTTCATTATGAAGACACAAAGGAATTATTTATAATACAAAATAAATATTATGATGAAAGCACTTCAATTACAAGAGAAGAAATTGCTGATTTTCTTATAACACCTCTAAAAGTTCTCTCTGCGGGCAATTATAAAAGATCACCTGAATTGCAAAAAATATTCGATCGTGTTAGTAGCGATAGCGAATATAAAATATGGCTTCATTTTTATGTAACCAATAACTTACAAAATAAAATTGCGGATGATTTATTTTCAACTTTTAATTTTTCTAATGAGAAAGTAAAAGCGTTTGTTGGTGCAAAATTATATCGGCTTAAAGACATTAAATCAATATATTATGGAGACCGTTTTACAAATAAGGTATCATTTGTAGCAACGCTGCCGACTAAATATTCAGCGACGTCACTAGATGTACGTCCAAAAGATTATGGAATGGATTGGATGATTGATTTACGTTATGTAATGGTGAATGTCGCCGATCTGTATAATATGTACCAAAAAGCCTTAGAAAAAAATTATGAAATATTTGAAGAAAATATACGTGAATTTTTAGGAACAAGGGGCATCAATAATGGTATTATAACGACTTTAAAATCTCCTAGTGATAGGGAAAATTTTTTCTATTATAACAATGGCATTACAATTATTTGTGAAGACTGTAAAACATTACGTGGTTCAGAACATTTTGCAATAAATAAATTAGATAACCATTATGGATTTGAATTAAAAAATCCGCAAATCGTTAATGGCTGTCAAACTATAAATTCTATTGCTGAGGTTTTGTCTCATTACAGTAATGAACAAATGAGAAAAGAATTTAATAAAACTTATGTTCTCGTAAAGGTATTTGTTTTAGATCAATTAACTAGAATAGAAAAAAAAGATTTGGAAAAGAATATCGTTAGATATACAAATAGTCAAAATGGTATAAACGATAAAGCATTTGCATCAAAACATGACTTTTTTAAGAACCTCCAAACAGATTTTATTTCACGTGGCTTTTTACTTCTCGTTAAACCAAGCGATAAAAACGAATTTATGACAAAATTTCATAATGATAAAGCGAAGCTTGCTGAATTATATAGCAGAAGTAAAGTGTTTCTAGGTCGGTTTTTACTACCTTGTGATAGATTAATAGATATTATGGTACCGCTAGAAAAGCTTTTAAAGGTGCTATTGGCTTTTGAGAAAAACGGGTACATAGCTTTTAGAAAAGGAAGTTCAGTACTTAAGCCCAATAGTCCTTTATACAAAAACTTTTCTCTAAACATATCAGAAAAATTTACAACAAATCAAATGCTAGAAATTTATTTATTGTTTGCAAAAGCAGAGGCCGAGAAGAAAAAAAGTGCAGATAAAAGGATTCCTATATCATATTATTTAATTGGATTCATTGGTTCTACATTTAAATCGGATAACCCAGATGCTAGAAATGCAAAATTTAATTATCTATTTAGTGATACAGAGCGATTAAGTACTATATATGATTTTTTCAAAAATATAACTGGAACATATATGGAAGAGTTTTGTAGAATGAACTCTACTGATTATAATAATATGATTAAGCAAGAGTTAGATTTTCCCCTAATAGATCGGTGTATTAACAGTGCTTTACGATTTACTTCAAATAGTGATATTATCAAAAATTTTATTTTTATGTGATCTTAGCCAGAATCGCTTCAAAGCTATATATCCTAATACAGGTACTAAATGTATATTTTCTAAAATTCATTTCAAAATTGAGCTAAAATCTTTGTTGAATTAAAAGATTGAGAAAGGGCTCCGGCAAAAGCTGAAGGACTGATACTTACCCCGCTGGCTGAGGCTGGCGGGGAATTTTAGTCCACATAAAAATGTCTGAAATAGTCTTTTTTAATTTTTTACAGTCTTATGTGAAAATAAAGAAATCCCGCATGAATACTGGATCTTCAGCACTCATGCGGGCTATAATTCTGGCGGAGAAAGAGAGATTTGAACTCTCGCGCCGGTTACCCGACCTACTCCCTTAGCAGGGGAGCCCCTTCACCACTTGGGTATTTCTCCATGAAGTGAATCTTTAATCTAATTTGATAAAATGGCGGAGAGGAAGAGATTCGAACTCTTGGTCCCTCGCGGGATCACTAGTTTTCAAGACTAGCTCCATAAACCACTCGGACACCTCTCCACAACCGGTTTTCCCAGTGCGATTCTTATCATATCATATTTATCCTGGATCTGTCAATGCCTGCACAGTAAATATTTATTATTTACACAAAACAAAAAATAAACCGGTTGACATTTTAAAAAGACGATCCTATAATACAGTTAGTGTAACGATTTCGTTAATCGGTTTACAAGATAGACAATCTTTGTTTTATTTGTCTGGCCCCATTTTTGAATAGTAAGGACTCTGGGCATGAATACATTCAATGAAAACCATGTAACCATTTCCCAAGTCGCCGCGTCTGCCCATGTATCCATGACGACTGTTTCAAGATATCTGAATGGAAAATTTGAGTATATGTCGGCCGAAACAAAACAGCGGATCGCGGATGTTATCAAAGAGATGAATTACCATCCAAGCAACATTGCACGCAGCCTGAAATCCCGCAGCAGCAAATCCATTGGCTGTGTCATTGCGGATATCGGCAGCCCGTTTTCTTCCATCCTTCTAAAGGGAATTAACAAGGTCTGTGATGCGGGCGGGTACCAGGTTTTATTTTCTGATTCAGAAAATGGCCCCCTAAAAGAGCGGAACTCAATTCAAAAGCTCCTGAACAGCCGGGTGGACGGTCTGATTGTCAATACGACAGGTCAGAACGATAGTCTTTTGGTCGATTTACGGGAACGCGGTGTGCCGATTGTGCTGGCGGATCGCTGCATTTCGCAAAAAGACAAGCTGGATACCGTTACGGCAGAAAACTATCATATTACGTATGAATGTATTCGCCATTTGTTCCACAACGGTTACCAAAAAGTTGCTTTTTTTACGCCTGGGAACGGCAAAATCAGCCCCAGACTGGAACGGTATCAGGCATATCTGGATGCTATGCGGGACCTGTATCATTTGAATGGAATCCGGTATACGTTTCAAAGCGACAGGGATACGGCGGAAAGCTACGCTGTCCTTCTCAATCGGTTTATCGTGCAGAACCCTGGGGAAAGGATTGCCGCTTTTTGTGTAAACGGGGTTACCTTGATACGTCTGTTGCAGGCCATGCGGCTGGAACGCTGTTCCATCGGCAGAAATTTCGGAATCTGCGGGTTTGATAACTGGGAGTGGGCGTCCTTGATTCCACCGGGCATTACCACAATCCAAAAAGATTCCTATGCTATTGGAATGAGGGCGGCGGAAATTCTGCTGAAACGGATTTCCGGTGGGGAGCAGACAGAGCCGCTTCACATTGAGCTGGAAAGCAAACTTTGTATCCGCGGTTCCACGGATCCGCAGCTGGCAGCAAAATTTTAATTTAGCCCATTAGCAGAACTGTGGCAGCAGCCGCTTTTCTGCTGAAATATAAAATATTAGGAGGAAGCAAAATGAATATTTTGGATCAGTTTTCTCTAAAAGGCAAGGTTGCCCTTGTAACAGGGGCGTCTTACGGAATTGGAATGGCAATTGCGAAAGCATTCTCCCAGGCCGGTGCGACGATCGTATTCAACGATATCAAGCAGGAACTGGTGGACAAGGGCCTCAAATCTTATGATGAAGCCGGAATTAAAGCTCACGGCTATGTCTGTGATGTTACGAAGGAAGATCAGGTCAACAGTTTTGTTAAGAAACTGGAATCCGAGTTCGGCGGCATTGATATTCTTGTGAACAATGCAGGAATTATCAAGCGCATTCCTATGTGTGAGATGAAGGCGGAAGAATTCCGGCAGGTCATTGATGTCGATCTGAATGGTCCGTTTATTGTATCCAAAGCGGTTATTCCGGGGATGATAAAGAGAGGCCATGGCAAAATCATTAATATCTGCTCTATGATGAGTGAACTGGGACGGGAGACCGTCAGTGCTTATGCCGCAGCAAAAGGCGGGCTGAAAATGCTGACAAGGAATATTGCTTCTGAGTACGGCCAGTATAATATCCAGTGCAACGGTATTGGGCCTGGCTATATTGAAACTCCGCAAACAGCACCGCTTCGTACGCCCGATCATCCGTTTAATAAATTCATTATTTCCAAAACTCCGGCTGCCCGCTGGGGTAAAACCGACGACCTGATGGGTCCGGCCGTATTCCTTGCTTCTGACGCATCTAATTTTGTAAATGGTCATGTTCTGTATGTTGACGGCGGTATTTTGGCTTATATTGGCAAACAGCCGTAAAATTTTTAGAGGAGGTTTCAGTTTTGGATATTCGTTATTCTGCTAATCAAAGGGATTTCAAGCATTATACAACCGATGAAATCCGGAAAGAATTTCTGATTGAAAAATTATTTGTCCCCGATGATGCAACAGCGGTGTACTCTCATGTCGACCGTATCGTAACAATGGGGATTATGCCGGTTCAGAAAGCCGTAAAACTGGATAAAAATATAGACTGCTGGAAAAACTTCGGAGTCCATTATTTCCTTGAACGCCGCGAACTTGGGATTATTAATATCGGCGGGAACGGCGTTGTCACGGCGGACGGCACCTCATATTCAGTAGGCCATCTGTGCGGGCTGTACCTTTCCATGGGAACTAAGGCGGTCGAGTTCAAAGCAGAAGATCCCAAGGATCCCCCGAAATTCTATATGTGTTCTACACCGGCTCACCGCGCGTATCCTTCAACGCTGATTCCTTTCGAAAAGGCGATTCACCGCAAGCTCGGCGCTGATGAAACCAGCAATAAGCGTACCATTAATCAGTTCATCCATCCGGATGTTTTGGAAACCTGCCAGCTCTCCATGGGCTGCACGATTCTGGAGCCCGGAAGCGTCTGGAATACCATGCCGGTTCATACGCACGAAAGGCGGATGGAAGTCTACATGTATTTCAACGTTCCAAAGGACAATGTAGTGTTCCATTTTATGGGCGAAGGCAAAGAAACCCGCCATGTGATTATGCACAATGAGCAGGCGATCATTAATCCCAGCTGGTCGATCCATGCGGGATGCGGCACTTCCAACTATGCATTCATCTGGGCTATGGCAGGAGAAAACCGCGCTTTTGACGATATGGACGATATCCCGACGGAAGAGCTTCGGTAACTTCAGAATTTCTGAAGACTCTGTACCGACTGCGTCTGTTTTTTGTTGATGAATTTAAAAAGGGTTCCCAGAATTTATTTTCGGGAACCCTCTTTGCTGTTTCGGTGTTAAAATTTATCCCGCAGTTTTTCCAGCTGGCTGCAAAGAGGACGGAATAAAAACAAACCGGTTATGAAGTTTGATGCTCCGTGGATCGCATCGAACGGGATTCCGCTGATCAGATAAGTCAATGCGTAAATACGGCCGAACAGAATCAGCTTGATTGCCGCAGAGGAAAGATCGAAGAAAAAACCAAACAGCCCTAATACTGCCGCAGCCCTGATTTCCTGATTCTTGTTTTTCAGAAAGAGCCAGGTCAGTACAGTCAGGAGAGGCCAGTTTATGAAATAGGCGGCAATCCAGTCTCCCGCTCCGTAGTAGGCACTTTCACAGACGGTCAGCATTGTGAACACAAAAGCTGCTGTCAGCCCTGAGCGGAATCCCATTGCCACGGTAAAAACGCAAAGCATTAGAGATACCAGTTCCACGTTTGCAAGGGGGGCCAGCACCAATTTCACGGCAAAAGTCATTGCGGCCCAAACGCCGATCAAAGCCGCTTCCCGCAGGGAGAAATGCCCTTTGCTCATAAGGCCGTCAGCGTGAACGTATACGTTTTGCCGTCTTCCAGCGGAAGCTGAGATACACCGACGGTTGCGTCTTTTCCATCCACTTTTATGTTGAAGTATTCTTTTTTGGAATCGGCCTTCACCCCCAGAAGGCCCGTGACAAATTCGCCGTACTGGCCCTTTTGCATCTCTGTTTTCAGGTCGTTTTTTTCGTCTTTCAGAAGACCGGAGACGTAGGCCTGGTTTGTCCGGTAGTGAAATGTCTGATTGATTTCTTTGCTGCTGATTACAACTTGAATTGTTACCGACTTATTCCCCTGCTGCGTCTTTGGAGCCGACCAGGCGAAGTATCCTGCAATCAGCAGGATGGCAGCCGCAGCGGCGGCAAGGGAAAAAATGATTTTCTTTTTATATTTCATTTCAGTGGCGCTCCTTTGCAAAATCTTTCTCCATTATCGCAGAATAAAGAATAAAAAACAAGGATCGTTAAGTCAGAATAAGAATTGACTTTTGTCATAAGCTATAGTATAATAAATTATAGATATTGGAAACACAGCGACGAAGAAAGTAAATTTTTCCAATGCCGAGCAGAGATGTTTCTCCGGGAAACCGGGCTGAAAGGGAACAGGCGGAGGATTTGTTGAAAATGGCTTCCGAGTGGCGCACCGAAATGAATTCCATGTAGGCTGCGACGGGGTTTCCCGTTATAGAAAACGGGTATGGCAAACGTTTTGCGTACCTTGAGAGGTCTTTCGCCGTAAGGCGGGACGAATAGAAGTGGCAGCACGGGATAATCTCTCGTCTTCTGAAAAGAAGGCGGGATTTTTTATTTTCCTGCACTATGAGGACCAAAGGGAGGTTACCATGAAAATCAGCGAGATCCTGAATCAGGGAAAAGTTACCGTTTCCTTTGAAGTTTTCCCTCCTAAAAAGGAAACGGACGGGGAGATGGTCTGCCGGGCCGTCCGCCAGATTGCAGATTTAAAGCCGTCCTATTTAAGCGTCACTTACGGTGCAGGCGGAGGAACTTCACGCAATACCATCCGCATTGCGTCGGAGATCCAGAAACGGGGGGTTCCGGCTCTTGCGCACCTGACCTGCGTGTCTTCCACGAGGGAAGAAATTACGTCTCTGCTCGGTAAGCTCAGGGAAAACCATATTGAAAATATCCTTGCTCTGCGCGGGGATATTCCGGAGGGAAGCAATTTTCCGTCGCCTCATCAGTATCATTACGCCAGCGAACTGGTTCGGCAGATCAAATCGTTCGGCGGGTTTTGCGTTGGTGCGGCATGTTATCCGGACGGCCATGTGGAATGCGAACATAAGGAAGATGATATCAGTTATTTAAAAGAAAAGGTTGACTGCGGGTGTGATTTTCTGATCACTCAGATGTTCTTTGACAACAGCGTCTATTACAGCTTCTTATGCCGTGTTCTGGCGAAAGGAATCACTGTCCCGGTTGTTGCGGGCATTATGCCTGTAACAAACAGCAGGCAGATTAAACGGATCTGCGCACTTTCCGGCACAGTGCTCCCTGCCCGTTTCCGGGCTATCGTTGACCGCTTTTCCGACAGGCCGGAAGCAATGGAACAGGCCGGTATTGCCTATGCTACAGAACAAATTATTGACCTGATTGCCAACGGTGTCAGCGCGGTTCATATTTATGCCATGAATAAACCGGATGTTGCAAAGAGAATTATGGAAAATCTTTCGGGGATTATACAATAAATATGCTGGAAAAAGAAGTATTGCGATACCTTGGCTGCCCGGAACAATCAGCGGACAGCCGCCTGAAAACCCGGATTTCTGACAGCCTTCAGGATCTGCGGAAAGCCTGTACGCCTCGCAGCGTTTGGCGCTGTTTTCCTTTAGAGATGGGCACCGGCTCAGTCCAGATCGGAACGTTAGAGATTCCGGGGAACAGCCTGCGGAAGCACCTGCGCGGATGCGGGCAGGCGGTCCTTTTTGCGGCAACCCTCGGCGCACAGGCCGATTTTCTTCTAGAAAGGATGAGCCGGATGGATATCGGCCTTGCGGCGGTATATCAGGCGTCCGCCGCTGCCCTGGTCGAGAGGTACTGCGATGAATGCGAACAGAAAATCGCGGAGAAAGCCTCCCGGAAGAATCTTTTTCTGCGGCCGAGGTACAGTCCCGGGTACGGGGATTTTCCGATTGAATGCCAGCGCGGAATCCTTGCCGTGCTGGACTGCCCCCGGCGTATCGGCCTGTCCATGACGGAGCGGTATATGCTGGTGCCGACGAAATCTGTGACGGCCGTAATCGGGCTGACGCGTGACCGGCCGGACGGCACCGTTTCCAAATGTGCGCGGTGTGATTCGCCGGCATGCCCATTCAGAAAGGAGCCAAACGATGGATCTGCGGAGTGAACTGGGAAAACGGCTGATCTTTTTTGACGGGGCTATGGGCACAATGCTTCAGGGGATGGGTCTGGAGGCAGGCGAATTGCCCGAAGTGTGGAATTTGACGCATCCAAAAGCAGTTTCAGATATTCACCGTGCCTACCTTGCCGCAGGGGCTGATATTCTTAAAACCAACACGTTTGGGGCAAACCGGATAAAACTGGGGCAGAGCGGGTACAGCGTCAGCGAAGTCGTTTCGGCGGGTGTCTGGCTGGCAAAAGACGCCGCAGCCGAAAAAGGGGCGCTCGTCGCCATGGATATTGGGCCGACCGGCAAGCTGATGAAACCGCTTGGTGACCTTGAATTCGAAGATGCCGTTTCCGCTTTTGCGGAAGCGGCCAGAGCGGGTGAACGCGCAGGTGCAGATATAATCTTAATTGAAACCATGAGTGACACCTACGAATGCAAGGCGGCCGTTCTGGCGGCAAAAGAGAATACTTCTCTGCCCGTTTTTGCAACGGTGGTCGTGGACGAGCAGGGGAAGCTCCTGACAGGCGGAGACATTCCCTCTGCGGTTGCCCTTCTGGAAAGCCTTGGCGTGGATGCACTGGGCCTTAACTGTGGGTTCGGCCCCAGCCAGATGGAACGCTTTTTCCCGGTTTTGGAGAGCTGCTGTTCGATTCCCATTATAATCAATCCGAACGCCGGCCTTCCGCGTGAAGACAGCGGGAGCATTGTATATGACGTCACGGCGGAACAGTTTGCCCGCGATATGAAGCGGATCGCCGAAAGCGGGGCGTGGATACTCGGCGGGTGCTGCGGGACGACGCCGGCTTATATACGGGCAATGGTACGGTGCTGCAAAAATATCAGCCCAAAGCCGATCCACAAGAAAAATCTCACGGTTGTTTCTTCCTATTCCCAGACGGTCCGCTTTGGGAAGAAGCCGGTATTGATCGGAGAACGAATCAATCCAACTGGAAAACCGCGGCTCAAGCAGGCCCTGTGTGAAGGAGACATGGACTATCTGATGCGCGGGGCGGTTTCCCAGCAGGAAAAGGGGGCGCATGTCCTCGATGTAAACACCGGCCTTCCGGAAATTAACGAAACCACCGTCCTGAGCCGGGCTGTGCAGGGAATTCAGAGCGTTACAGGTCTGCCGCTGCAGATTGACACCTCCAGCCCCGTTGCTATGGAAGCGGCTATGCGGCTTTACAACGGAAAGCCGCTTGTCAATTCGGTCAATGGAAAAAAAGAATCGATGGAAACCGTGTTTCCGCTGGTTAAAAAATACGGCGGTGTGGTCATCGCCTTAACGCTGGATGAAAACGGTATCCCGGCTACCGCGGAAGGAAGGGCTGCTGTTGCACAGAAAATCATTTCAGCCGCGGCGGAATATGGGATTGAAAAAAAAGACATTATCGTGGATACGCTGGTTATGACGATCAGCACCGGCCAAAAAAATGCGGCAGTCACCCTGGATTCGCTCCGCCTGGTCAAAGAGAGGCTGGGGGTATGCACGTCCCTTGGAATTTCCAACGTTTCTTTCGGACTTCCGGAAAGACAGAATCTCAACGCCTCATTCTTCACCATGGCCTTGCAGACCGGTTTGGATGCGGCGATTGTCAATCCAAATTCCGAAGCTGTCATGAACGCATATTATGCTTTCGGCGCCTTAAGCGGAAAGGACGGGCAGTGCAGTGCATATATCCGGCATCATTCCGGGCAGAAGAGGGAAGAAGAACCATCTGCCGGTTCCATCACGCTGGCTGAGGCAATCTGGAAAGGCTTCAGGGAAAGCGCGCGTGAAAAAGCCCGGGAGATGCTGAAAACGGAAGTTCCGCTGGATATTATCCATTCACAGATGATTCCGGCTCTCGACCGCGCCGGAAAAGATTTTGAGCAGGGAACCCTGTTCCTTCCCCAGCTTCTGATGAGTGCGGAAGCCGCCAAGGCGGCTTTTGAGATCCTTCGCGGCTCCATGGCTGGGAAAGGCGAAACCGTCAGGGGCGGAAAGATTGTTCTGGCTACGGTGAAAGGGGATATTCATGATATTGGAAAGAATATTGTAAAGGTCCTGCTGGAAAATTATGGGTTCGACGTGCTGGACCTTGGCCGCGACGTCCCGCCGGAGAAGGTTGTGGAAACGGCAGTCTCACAGCATGTCCGGCTGGTTGGGCTCAGTGCCCTGATGACGACAACCGTCGCCAGTATGGAAGAAACCATCCGGCAGGTCCATCAGGCTTTGCCCGGGTGCAAGGTCATGGTGGGTGGCGCCGTACTGACGCCGGAATATGCAAAAAAAATCCATGCCGACTTCTATTCTAAAGACGCAATGGGTTCCGTCCGCTATGCACAGAAGCTGTTCAGCGTAAATATTTCCAGGGAAAGGCCGGGAGACTAAAAATGGATTTTGAATTTTGCAAGATAGAGATTTTTATCCCCAAAACCCATTTTGAAGCGCTTCGCCGTGCGCTTCAAAACGTAGATGCGGGTCATGTGGGAAATTACGACTGCTGCCTTTCCTACAGCGAAACAATCGGCTGCTGGCGTCCCCTCAAAGGCAGCCGCCCATTTTTGGGGACGGAAAATAAAATCTGCACCGAAGCGGAATACAAAGTGGAAGTCCTTTGCAGGCGGGATAAAGTTGATGAAACAATTCGGGCCGTTAAAGCGGTTCACCCGTATGAAGTGCCGGTCATCAACGTGATTCCGCTCTATAAGACCGGTCTCTAGAAGAATTTGCTCGGTTTCGGAACAACAAAAACGGAGCAGCTGCGCGGTGACGCGCCAGTTGCTCCATTTGTTTTGGTTTATGAATTTACCCCATGACCGCCCGGACAAAATGCCGGCTGCCAGCGCTGCAAACAGGCAGAACGTTTCCTTTTACCGGTTTATCATCCAGGGTTAGGGAATGTATGCCCTTTTCTACTCCGGCGCTGTTGTCAATTTCAATTCGGTAATCAGCTCCGCGGAACCGACGCTCAACAGTAAAGCCTTTCATATTGGATGGAATGCAGGGGTCAATCAGCAATCCATCGTATTGAGGACGGATCCCCAAGATAAACTGTGATATGTTATAAAAGGACCATGCCGCCGTACCGGTCAGCCAGGAATTCTTGGCTTCTCCAAAACGGGGAGAAGCTGGCCCTGCCGTGACCTGTGAGTATACATACGGTTCTGTCCGGTGAATTTCACTGATATCCTGTAAGTAGGCGGGACAGATTTTGCGGTATATTTCAAATGCCCGGTTCCCATGCCCCAGCATGGTTTCCGCAATGGAGATCCACGGGTTGTTATGGCAGAAAATCCCGCCGTTTTCTTTGCAGCCCGGGGGATAAGACGAAATTTCTCCCAAATTCAACCGGTACGATGTGTACGGAGGCCAGTGGAGAGCGATCCCGTAAGGGGTGTCCAGATATTTCTGCACAGATTTCAGCGCCCGTTCCGCCAGCCCTTCCTGGATGCCGATACCGGCCATGACACAGAAGCCCTGCGGCTCAATGTATATTTTTCCTTCGCTGCATTCTTTAGAACCAACTTTTTTCCCTTCGGCATCATAAGCACGCAGGAACCAATCGCCGTCCCATCCATATTTCATGACAGCCTGAGTCATCTTTTTGGTTTCGAGCTCCGCACGAAGAGCGTCATCCTCTTTGCCGGATTTACGGCAGATCTCGGCGTATTTAGGGCCGATATAAACGAACATGGCCGCAATGAAAACAGATTCGGCCACGCCGCTTTCCTTATTAACCACTGTTTGGAAAGATTCCCCCGGCGTTTTGGAAAAACAGTTCAGATTCAGACAGTCGTTCCAGTCGGCCCGGCCGATCAGCGGCAGCCCGTGAGGTCCCAGGTTATTCAGGACATGTTCAAAAGAACACTTCAAATGTTCCAGCAGCGGAGCAGCTTTGGAAGTATCGTTGTCAAACGGAACCTGTTTGTTCAGAATATTCCAGTCGCCTGTTTCCCGCAGATAGGCGTCGGTGCCGAAAATAAGCCATAAAGGGTCGTCGTTAAAGCCGCTTCCGGCTTTTCGGTTGCCGCGTTTCGTCAAGGGCTGAAACTGGTGGTAAGCGCTGCCGTCTTCCAGCTGGGTGGCAGCAATATCCAAGATACGCTCCCTGGCCCGGGCGGGAACCAGATGAACAAACCCAAGCAAGTCCTGCGTGGAATCTCGGAATCCCATGCCTCTTCCAACACCGGATTCAAAATAGGAAGCCGACCTCGACATATTGAAAGTTACCATGCACTGATACGGATTCCAGATGTTTACCATCCGATCCAGTTTAGGATCTTGACTGTTGAGATGGAAAACGGATAAGGTGTCGCTCCAATATTTTTTTAAGCATGCCAAAGCATCATCCACCTGAGCGTCTGTCTGAAATTGCGCAAGCATTTTTCGGGCAGGCGCTTTATTGATCACACCCGGTGATTCCCATTTTTGATCATCCGGATTCTCGCAGTATCCAAGCACAAAGATCAGGCTTTTTGTTCCGCGGGGCGGAATGGTCAGTTCTATGTAATGGGATCCGATTGGGGACCAGCCGTTAGCCATGGAATTTCTGGGCTTCCCTTCCAGAACGGCATCCGGGTGGTCAAAACCATTGTAAAGCCCAAGGAAAGACTCGCGGTCGGTATCATAGCCGTCAATGGGGGCATTCACACTGAACAGCGCATAGTGGTTGCGGCGTTCGCGGTATTCGGTTTTGTGGTAGATCGTGCTGCCGTCAATTTCCACTTCGCCGATGTTATAATTGCGCTGGAAATTGGTCATATCATCGGCAGCGTCCCAGAGGCAGAATTCCACAAAGGAGAACAATTTGATCTTTTTGGGATTGTCCGTCTGGTTCCCCAGCACAAGGCGGTGTACTTCGCAGTTTGATCCAATGGGTACAAACGAGGTAAGCGAGGCCTGCAAACCATTCAGGGAAGATTCGATCACCGTGTATCCGAGCCCATGCCGGCAGCGGTACCGATCCAGTTTTGTCTTCATCGGCGCCCAGCCTGGGTTCCAGATCTGGCCGCCGTCGCAGATATAGAAATAACGCCCGCCGGCATCAGTCGGTACATTGTTATAGCGGTACCGAATCAGGCGGCGCAGCCGGGCATCTTTATAAAAACAGTAACCGCCGGCCGTATTGGAAATCAGGGAAAAAAAGTTTTCATGCCCCAAATAATTGATCCAGGGATACGGAGTATCCGGCCGGAAAATAACATATTCTTTTCTTTCATCGTCAAAAGTCCCGTATTTCGTAGGGATCCCTCCAAACCCGTGCCAGAAAAATGTCTGGCTTCATAAAACGATTTCGAAAACAAAAAAGGATCGCATTTAAAAGTTACATACATCTATAGTTTATATTTGTTTGGTAATAAAATCAAGGCATTTTAATAATTTCATAAAATCTTAGAGAATATGACAATAAAGCGATTAATAAGCGAATTTCTAAGACAAAGAATTATCTATTATAGCTAGAAATTCAGCAAAACAGCTTCCTTGGAAAAGCCGTGAATTCATCGAACTAAACATGTTCGGCGGTAAAAAGCATCATAATAGATATAATTTAAGAATATTAAGAACGAAAACGCTTTAGTAAATTACAATATATAAGGAATAATAATATTCCATTAATTTCTACAATTGTTTGTGCATGCCTTTTTTCATAAAATTTTTCATAAAATTAATATTAATAATTTTAAATTATGTATTGAAAAACTAGCCAAAGAGTATTATAATAATAATCGAAAACGATTTAGATACTAATATTTCCATTATTCGAGGTCTTCAACGTGTCAACAATTAAAGATATCGCCTCAAAATGCGGCCTGTCGGTTTCGACAGTCAGCAAGGCATTGAACAGCTACAGCGACGTCAGTGAAGCTACACGTCAAAAAGTCCTGAGAGTGGCCGAAAGCTGTGGGTATTTTCCAAATTCATTCGCACGTGCTCTGAAAGTGAGCCACACACGCAATCTGGGCGTCCTCTTTAGCGACGAAGCGCGGAGCGGGCTCAAACAGGAGTATTTTGCCGCAGTGCTTGATGCTTTCAAAACAGAGGCGGAAAAACAATCCTACGATATCACATTTATCAATCATAATATGACAGTACGGAATCATCCCATGACTTATCTGGAGCATTGCCGCTACCGTAATTTTGACGGAGTATGCATTGCGTGTGTGGATTTCCAGCAGCCAGAGGTTTTGGAACTGATCAACAGCAATATTCCCGTTGTGACTATCGACCATATCTTCAACAATCATACCAGCATCAACTCTGCTAACGTAGCTGGTATGAAAGATCTTGTGAGATACATATATCAAATGGGGCACCGAAAAATCGCGTATGTGCACGGGAAAAAATCGGCGGTTACAGAACAGCGTATCACCAGTTTTTGCCGTACCCTGCGGGATTTAAATGTGGAAGTGCCAAAGGAGTATCTTGAACTTTCTGCTTACCGTGATTTGCAGACAACAAAATCGTGCGTCATGAATCTGCTCCGTCTGCCGAATCCGCCAACCTGTATTTTAATGCCGGATGACTATGCGGCGCTTGGCGGAATTGAAGCCATTGAATCCTGCGGACTGAAAATTCCAGAGAATATTTCCATTGCAGGCTACGATGGAATCCCTCTTTCTCAGATGCTGAGACCTCAGCTTACCACCATTCGGCAGGATACGGAAAAGATGGGCCGGGAGGCTGCACGCATGCTGATTGAACAGATTGAAGATCCCCTGACGACGATTATGGAAAACATCACGGTCAAGGGAGAGCTGATTGAAGGAAAATCGGTGGCCAATATTACCGGAAAATGAATTTTGCTGTACCCGGTGCGGCCGTATCGTATCGTTGGGCGTAAAAGGCCTGAATTCTGTGATACTTTCGGGCGGGGTTTCCCGTTCGATGTACAAATATGTATCAGCAAGTTAAGGAGGAAATTAGTATGAAGAGAAGAACAAACGCAGTGGTTGCGATGGCTTTGGCTGCGGCGATGACCATCTCTTTGGCTGGTTGCCAGGGAGGCGGAGGAGCTAGCAGCGCGGCTGCAACCTCTTCATCCGGTGAAGCCGCTGAGTCACAGAGTTCGCAGGCAGAGGAAAATACGGCGTCCAGCCAGAGCGAAAGCGAGGGAAAAGTTCTTAATATCTGGTGCTGGAACGACGAATTCCAAAGCCGTTTCAATGACTACTACCCGGATGTTCAGACTGTGGCCAAAGACAAGTCCACCACAACCCTGAAGGATGGCACCACAGTCAAATGGACCATTAACCCGAACAAGGGGAACAATTACCAGGACAAACTGGATCAGGCCTTGTTCCGTCAGGAATCTGCAGCTGCCGATGATAAGATTGATATTTTCCTGATTGAAGCCGATTACGCGCTGAAATATGTCAACAGTGATTTTACGTTAAACGTGAAAAAAGATATCGGTCTGACGGATGATGATCTGTCACAGCAGTACAAGTATACACAGGACATAGCAACGGATTCGAACGGAGCTTTAAAGGCCGTTACGTGGCAGGCAACCCCTGGTCTGTTTGCTTACCGCCGTTCTATTGCGAAGAAAATTTTTGGAACATATGATCCCGGTAAAGTCCAGGAACAGCTTTCTAGTTGGAAGAATTTCAGCAGTGCTGCAGCCAAGATGCACAGTTCCGGGTATAAAATGCTTTCTGGCTTCGACGACAGCTACCGTGTCTTTTCCAATAACGTATCTGCACCGTGGGTAAGCGGAACAACCGTTACGGTTGACCCGAACATAATGAACTGGGTCAAACAGACCAAAGAGTTTACAGAAAAAGGATATAACAACAAGACGATCCTTTGGGATGACAAATGGTCTGCCGATCAGGGACCAAGCTCTAAGGTATTTGGATTTTTCTATTCCACATGGGGCATTAACTTCACACTGGAAGGAAATTCTCTGAAGACCCCGGTATCTGAAGGCGGCAAGGAAGAAAAGGGCAACGGCATTTACGGTGACTGGGCCGTCTGCGCAGGCCCCCAGAGCTATTATTGGGGCGGAACTTGGATCTGCGGCTGCAAGGGATCGGATAATATCGGAACGATCCGCAAGGTTATGAAGTCCCTCACCTGCGACAAAGATATTGCAAGCAAAATTACGAAAGATACACAGGATTACTGCAACAATAAGGCGGCCATGAATGAGATTGCCAGCAGTGATTACAAATCTGATTTTCTTGGCGGGCAGAATCATATTAAACTGTTTGCAGAAGTTGCCCCGAAAATCAATTTGAAAAACACAAGTTCATACGATCAGGGCTGCAATGAGGAGTTCCAGTCGGCTTTTCATGATTACTTCAACGGGACGGTCGATCTTGCCGGCGCGAAGAGAAACTTTGAAAAGTCTATTAAAGAGAAGTATCCGGATCTAACCGAAGTTAAATGGCCTTCCTGAAAACCGGTTTTTAGTCTAACCGCACGGCCGCAGTCCGGAGCGCTTTCCGGACCGTAGTCGTGCGGCTTTATAAAGAGGGGGTTCCTATGAAGATACATAGCGGAACTGCACGCAGTAAAAAAAAGGGTATTAGCTATGCCAAATGGGGATATATTTTCCTTCTCCCGTTTTTTGTTGTATTTGTTATTTTTCAGCTTATCCCATTAATTTCTACTGTTTACTACAGCTTCTTTCAATATTTTCGGAAAGGGTTACAAATTGTAGGGCCCAATTTCATAGGAATGCAGAATTACGCGAAACTTTTTGCAACCGATTTACCGAAATATTTTCAGAATACCTTGTTGCTTTGGGTTGTCGGCTTTATTCCGCAAATCTTTTTTTCTCTGCTTCTGGCTGCGTGGTTTACCAGTTCCCGTCTGCATCTGCGCGGGCAGCGGTTTTTCAAAACCGTAATTTATATGCCTAACCTGATTATGGCGGCCGCTTTTTCCATGCTGTTTTTTGCCCTGTTTTCCGACAACGGTCCCGTCAATGGTACACTGATTTCCATGGGATTGATTAAACAGCCTATCCGTTTCCTGGCGAGTGTTTCCGGTACTCGGGGACTAATTGCCTTTATGAATTTCATGATGTGGTTCGGGAATACGACAATTTTGCTGATGGCGGCTATTATGGGCATCAATCCCTGCCTTTTTGAGGCGGCTCAGATTGACGGGGCTTCTGGGAACCAGATGTTCTGGCACATTACCATGCCGCTTATCCGGCCGATTATGGCCTATGTTCTGATTACATCGCTGATCGGCGGCCTTCAGATGTTTGATGTACCGCAGATTCTGACGGATGGAACGGGTTCTCCAGACAGGACATCCATGACAATGGTGATGTATATCAATAATCACATGTTCAGTAGAAACTATGGCATGGCCGGGGCAACGTCTACGGTCCTGTTTATTCTATGCGCCATCCTCTGCCTGCTTGTGTATTTTGTTATGACCAAGGGCAGTCGGGATCAGGAGGTGTCGTGAAATGACAGATACAGCTGCAGCTTCTCAAAATGAAAAGAAACGGAAAAAGGCAAAATCTCCTGCTCGGTTTGGATGCTATGTCGTTTTGGTGATCCTCTGTTTTCTTTGCCTGTTTTTCTTCTATATGCTGATTATCAATTCGACTCACAACACATTTCAGATCCAAAAGGGCTTTACTTTTCTGCCGGGCCGTTCATTCGGGATCAATTTAAGAAACCTGATGAATAATTCCGATATTCCGGTTTTAAGCGGTATAATCAACAGCCTGATTGTCTCTGCACTCAGTGCGGTCCTGTCCATCTATTTTTCCACCATGACGGCCTACGGAATTTTTGCATATAATTTTAAATTTCGGAAGGCGGCTTTCACCATCATTCTGCTGATTATGACCATGCCTACGCAAATTTCTGCCGTCGGATTTGTGACGCAGATGCAGGCAATGCATCTGCGGAATTCCCTTATTCCTCTGTTTCTGCCGTCGATAGCTGCCCCTATTGTTGTGTTTTTTATGAAGCAGTATATGGACAGCAGCTTACCAGTTGAGATTATCGAGGCGGCACGGATCGATGGCAGCGGAGAATTTAACACATTTAATACGATTATTCTGCCTATTATGAAACCAGCCCTCGCCGTGCAAGCAATTTTCGTTTTTGTGGCGGCCTGGAATAATTATTTCATTCCGGCCCTCCTGCTGGATTCGGCGAACAAAAAGACGTTGCCGATTCTGATAGCTCAGCTTCGGAGTGCAGATTTCCTGAAATTTGATATGGGTCAGGTTTATATGCTGATCAGCATTGCTATTATACCTGTAATTATTGTCTATCTTTTTCTTTCCAAATATATTGTTCAAGGCGTTTCTTTGGGAAGTGTGAAAGGATAGCCGATTGACTGAAAGAGTTGTTCTTTTTGCAGAGAACCCGGGCGGTGCAGCTTTTACCGCCTGGGTTCTCTGCATTTTCTGTTGGGTGACGTTCAAATATTCGGCGTAAAATCCGACGGCTCCAAACCGTGTTTCAGCTCACCGGGAGTTTCACGGTAAATAACGCGCAGCTTGATTCCCTGGTCATAATTTCCAAATCCATTGCCGAAGATTGTCATGCCGCCTCTGTTCCGTGCGTTGTCCGGAATCGCCAGTCGGAATTTCAGTTCACTTTTATAATGCAGTTTCAGAGAATCAATTGTCACCGGAGAGATCATCAGCCCATCCAGAAAGGTTCCGCGCTGATTGATGCTCAGCAGCTTCAAGAGGCCGTATTGGTTCCAGTTGATGTTCCACCACGGCGGCGTATACAGACCCTGCGTGGCTCCAAAATCACCGGGACTGGTCCAGTGTCCCAGTTCTGTGCCATTCAGGTAAAAATAAATATCGCTCGGCCAATTTTCCGAGAAGCCGGGAGCTTCGGAAGACAGTTCCATCGAAAGTTGGATTTCAATCGGGTGCTGGTTTTCCTTCAGATAATTCGGGAGCCGGTATTCTACATATCCTTGCCGCATCCAGAGAATTCCAGCCTGCGTGCGGGAAGGAGCATCAAAATAACGGGGATCATCTTCAATGCCAATCATGGATTTTGTCGTTGCGATGCCGCAGGTCGGCAGAACTTTATAATCGGTGTATTGACCGATGGGAATTTCGGCCTCATACATGTCGTTCGGATCAAAATTCCATTTCAACCGGATAATAAATCCATTTTCTTTCAGATAACAGATTTTTCGCTGTCCATGTTTGCCCGGTGTGTTTTTCAGCTCTATCAAATTCGCTTTGACCAGAATTTTGATATTTTGTGTTACCGCAGCCTTGCTGATGTGAAGCCGGTCTGCCAGTTCAGCCAGACTAATGCCTTTGTTTCGGTAGATGTCCTGCAGCATATCGACACGGATTTTGGAATTGAGCGCGTGGCACAGTTTCACAATCTCTTCCGTCCGAAACAATTCTTTCATAGTCTTTGTCTTCATCCTTTTTAATTAAGATTTTAATTAATATAATAATTGAAATCGCAGTCTGTGTCAATCGGTATCCGAATTTTAATTTTGCATGATTCAGAATCAGATAATACAGGAACAAACACAAATAATTGTGCAAAATAGATCCTTGATTTTTATCTGTATTTTAGGTATCATTAGCTTATTAAGAAAAACTGATTAAGTTTATTATATCACGAAGCATAGCGGACTTTTTAAAATTTTTCAAAAAATTCAGCCGGATTCCGTGAATTTTTTATTTTCACGTACTAATATCATTATGAACTCAAGCAGGAGGAAGAAATCAATGAACAAGCTTGTTATTAATCCCCAGAACGTCAAAAGCAAAATCAATAAAAACATTTACGGCCATTTTTCGGAACATCTGGGAAGATGCATCTATGATGGAATTTTTGTCGGCGAGGGTTCCTCTGTCCCCAATGTCCATGGAATACGCACCGATGTTGTAGAAGCGCTGAAGAAAATAAAAGTTCCGGTTCTCCGCTGGCCCGGCGGGTGTTTTGCAGATACCTACCACTGGAAAGACGGTATAGGGCCGAAGGAAAACCGGAAAAAAATCGTCAATACAAATTGGGGAGGTACGGTAGAAGACAACAGCTTTGGCACCCATGAATTTCTGGAACTTTGCCGTCAAATTGGCTGCGAACCCTATATCAATGGAAATGTAGGCAGCGGCACTGTGCAGGAGATGAGCGAATGGGTAGAATACCTGAATTTTGACGGGGTTTCGCCCATGGCGGAGCTGCGCCGGAAAAACGGGCATGACAAGCCATGGAACGTAAAGTACTTCGGAGTAGGGAACGAAACTTGGGGCGGAGGAGGAAATATGCGTCCCGAATATTATTCGGACGTTTACCGCCAGTACCAGACATTCCTGCATACTTATGGGGACAGCCGCCTGTTCCGGATAGCCTGCGGTCCGAATGGCGGCGATTACCGCTGGACCGATAAGGTCATGGAACTTGCGGGGGGATATATGGATGGGCTTTCCCTGCATTACTACACGGTTCCCGGTACGTGGAGCCACAAAAACCATGCGACTGGTTTCTCGGCGGAAGATTATTATGAAACCCTGCAGAAAGCGCTGCTGATGGATACGCTGATTTCCAACCACACTCAGATTATGAACAAATATGATCCGGAACACCGCGTAGGGCTGGTTGTGGACGAATGGGGTACCTGGTATGCAGTTGAACCGGGCACCAATCCAGGTTTTCTGTACCAGCAGAATACCATGCGCGATGCTATGGTAGCCGCAGCCACGTTGAATATTTTCAACCAGCACTGTGACCGTGTTGTCATGGCAAATTTGGCGCAGATGGTGAATGTTCTGCAATCTGTGATTCTGACGAAAGACGAAAAAATGATTCTGACGCCGACCTATCATGTCTTTGATCTTTATCAGCGTCATCAAGACGCTATGCTGGTTGACAGCTGGCTGCGGACGGAAAAAACTGGGACGGAAACCAATTCGATTCCACAGATCAGCCAATCAGCTTCATTGGGAGCAGATGGAAAATTGACCCTTACACTTGCCAATCTGTCCCTGGAGAATTCCGCCTGCGTGGATTGCACGATTTTGGGCGGCAAGCCAAAGAGTGTCTCTGCTAGAATCCTGTCGGGTCCAATGGACGCGAAAAATGATTTTGACCATCCCAGTGCAGTATACGCGCGGCCTTTTGACGGGGTGTCCATCACTCAGGAAGGACTTACGGTCTCTCTCCCGACCTGCAGCGTCGCTGAAATTATTGTTGACAGAGGGTAATCCGCATTTCTCCAATCTCCGGATGCGGTATATTCGAAGCTGGCTGAAAGGAAGAACATTATGCGTAAATATGTAGTTGGTGTGGATTATGGGACTCTGTCCGGGCGTGCTCTGCTTGCAGATGCCCGGACCGGCGAAGAACTGGCGTCTTCCGTTTATGAATATCCCCATGCTGTAATGGACAAAACTTTGCCGGACGGTACCCCTCTGGGGACGGACTGGGCGCTTCAGGATCCGCAGGATTATCTGGACGTGCTGGGTCATGCCGTGCCGGAAGTGCTCCGGAAATCAAGTGTATCTCCAAAAGACGTGATTGGAATCGGGACGGATTTCACGGCCTGCACGGTGCTTCCCGTCAAAGCAGACGGGACGCCCCTGTGTTTTTTGCCGCAGTTTCGCAGCCGTCCCCACGCTTATGTAAAACTGTGGAAACATCACGCGGCGCAGGATCAGGCAAATCGGCTGAATGCAATTGCTGCCGAACGGGGCGAGAAATGGCTGAATAATTACGGCGGAAAAATTTCCTCGGAATGGGCTGTTCCCAAAATTTGGCAGATTGCCGAAGAAGATCCAGAGATTTACGATTCCATGGATCGCTTCATTGAAGCGGCAGACTGGATTGTCTGGCAGCTCTGTGGAAAAGAAGTCCGCAATTCGTGCACGGCAGGCTACAAAGAAATGTGGAACAAAAAGACCGGTTTTCCGTCCGATGATTTCTTCCGTGCTTTAGACCCAAAACTGGAACATGTTGTGGACGAAAAGTTTTCCCGCCGCATTACCCCGCTCGGCCGAAAAGCAGGTGAGATTACGCCGGAAGCTGCCAGGCTGACCGGGCTTCTGCCTGGAACGGCCGTGTCGGTCGGCAACGTGGACGCACATGTATGTATCCCGGCCGTCGGTATTGACGGCCCGGGGAAGATGCTTGCCATCATGGGTACTTCCACCTGCCATATCATGATGGGCACGCAGGAACACCAGGTGCCGGGAATGTGCGGCGTTGTGGAAGACGGTGTCCTGCCCGGGTATTTCGGGTATGAAGCCGGTCAGTCCTGTGTAGGGGATCATTTTGCCTGGTTTATTGATAATTGCCTGCCGGCGTCCTATTATGAACAGGCCCAAAAAGAAAAGAAAAACATTCACCAGTTTCTGCGTGAAAAAGCCCAGACTCAGAAACCAGGCGAAAGCGGCTTGCTGGCCCTTGATTGGTGGAATGGGAACCGCTCTGTTCTGGTAGATGTGGATTTGTCGGGGATGATGCTGGGTATGACGCTTCAGACGAAACCGGAGGAAATATACCGGGCGCTGATTGAAGCAACAGCTTATGGGACCCGTATGATCATTGAAAACTATCGGGAACATAACGTGCCGGTCGATGAATTTTATGCGTCCGGCGGTATTTCTCAGAAAGACCCCATGACCATGCAGATTTATGCCGATGTCATCAACATGCCGGTCAAAATCGCCGGAACCGCGCAGGGTCCGGCTCTCGGCTCGGCAATTTTCGCATCCGTTGCCGCAGGGAAAGCGGCAGGAGGGTATGACTCTATTTTTGAAGCCGCACGTGCCATGGGGAAGGTTAAAGATGTTGTTTACCGGCCTATTCCGGAAAATGCGAAAACGTACGACCAGCTGTTTGCCGAATACCGTACGCTGCACGATTATTTTGGCCGCGGTGCCAACGACGTGATGAAGCGCCTGAAAAAAATGAAGATGAACATTCTAAGTTCCTATAAAAAATAACAGATAAATAATTGCCTGGCCAGCATCTGAGTGGCGGGCTGGGCACTGGAAAGAGGAGATAGATAGATTGCTGGAACAGCTGAAAGAAAAGGTTTGCCGGGCAAACCTGCAGTTGCCAAAACTCGGTCTGGTTGTTTTTACGTGGGGCAATGTATCGGGCATTGACCGCGAAAAAGGGCTTTTTGTCATTAAGCCGTCCGGTGTGCCGTATGGGGAATTAAAACCGGATGATATGGTTGTTGTGAATTTGAAAGGCGAGAAAGTGGAAGGCCGTTTGAATCCATCTTCCGATACGCCGACGCACTGTGTGCTGTATAATCAGTTTCCCTCCATTGGAGGCGTGGTGCACACCCATTCCCGGTGGGCGACTATTTTTGCTCAGGCGGGCCGTCCAATTCCGGCTTACGGAACAACACACGCGGATTATTTTTATGGGCCCGTCCCCTGCACAAGGGCTATGACGCCGGAGGAAATCGGCGGGGAATATGAAAAAGAGACCGGCAATGTTATTGCTGAAACTTTTGCCGGTAAGAAGGCCGAAGATGTTCCGGCTGTGCTGGTTCGTTCGCATGGACCGTTTACATGGGGAAAAGATTGTGACGAAGCTGTTTACCATGCAGCGGTTTTAGAAGAAGTTGCCATGATGGCATGGCACACGGAGGCTATGGCAGGCAAGCAGGCAGTGCCTATGCAGCAGGAATTGCTGGATAAGCATTTTCTGCGGAAACATGGCGCAAACGCCTATTATGGCCAGAAAACCAGCCGATAATTGAAGATAAAAGCCGGAGCAGCCATCCCGAAAAAGGATCGGCTGCTCCGGCTTTTTTATGTCCTGTTTTTTGTATCCGAGGTTTAATTTACTATTTATCCTGCTCTTTCAGAGGAACAGAACCAAGCATCTTTTGACCGAGATAGACGTTGAGGGAGCCGTTTTCCCGTTTCACGCAGGGAATGGAATTTTCTTTCCAGATATAGGGGGCTGGTTCGCCATAAAATGCTGTTATGTAAAGATGTTCACCCGGTTCCACATCCAGTTTTACCGTGGGAATAACTGTTTGCTGGCACAAAAGGTTTGTGTCCGGAAGCGGCCAGACACTTTCGGCTCTTCCTTTTCCATGCAGGCAGATTGATCCGCACGCTGCGGCACTGTTGGACAGAAGAAGGCCTTTGTTCAGCTCTCTTTCAGAAGGTGTATCGTAATCAATTCCGCCGTTTTCCACCGGCAATGCAAAGCCGCCGTCAGCTCCGGTCAGTTTTCGGCAGGTGCAAATCCGGTGAATCCGTATGTGCCATGGAGTACCGGGGATCAGGCAGGTTTCCACCTCAACGTCATCCCAAGGTTTCCACCGCATAAGAATCCGACCGTTCTCAATTTTGCAGCTTTCATTTTCTGTTTTCAGCCGGAATAGATTTTGCCCATCGCTTAGGGCTAGCGTAGAGTCAAAAGCGCCCTGTTTCACTCCATAGGGGCCTCTAGGAACACTGAAGCCGAAAGCTGTAGAATAAGCAAATTTTTCGTATTTTGGGACGGTATGGGTATGGTCGTCGTGAAAAGAGTATCCGGAAGTGAAAGCAGTTATGTTTCCATGGCCGCGGCAGATGACAAAGTGGGGTTCCTGCTGCACATGAACGTTTTCGAGCGGCGGAAGCGGAAGTTCTTCCGATTTCCAGAACGGATGTTCCACATCCAGTGCCAGCGGTAAGAAAGACTTGAGGGCCCAGTAAGGAGAACCTGGGGAATTGTAGCTTTCGGTCATAAACTGGTTTTCGTAAGCGTAACCGACTTTTAAAATACCATTGCAGCTGAAGATCGGTTTTTGGAACCACCAGCGAAGATTTCGCAGAAGAATTCCTTTTGCAATTCCGGAAGGATAAGGACTGGCTCCCGCAAATTCCAGCGCACCCCAGAATGCCGCCTGCGCAAACCGGTAGGTCAGGCTTCTTCCGTAAGGAAGAGCCGCGCCGTTTTCTGAGAACCAGTAAATAAATTCCCGGGCAAATACTGCAGCACGTTCCTTAATCAGACTTGCGCGGTGCGGGTCTTCTTTACCCATTATTTTCGCGTAAAGCAGGGAGTAAAAGTGGATGGCAAACGCTGTGTAGTAATCGCAGTGTCTGCCCTGTCCGTCAGAATACCATCCATTGGAAAGGTAAAAACTGTCGATTCGGTCAAGGCTCTGGTTCATCCTTTCCTCACTGTAGGGCGCCCCAACTTTTTTCAGCCCCATGTTGACCAGTGTGCAGAACAAATGCCAGTTGCAGTCGCAGGTCTCAAAATGATTGATCTGGCCGAGCCATGCTGCCAAGTTATGGCGTTCTTTTTCTGTTAGGGGATCCCAGATCTTATCCGGGATCATGGCAAGAGCATACCCGAATGCAGCCATTTCCACCATACGCTGATCGTAATTTCCTATTTTCCCCCAATATTCCTCATGCTGTGGGTCGGTCCCGTTCCGGATTCCCTCCAGGCAAATATCCCACAGATCCGAGGAATAACCGCCTGCAAGCTGGGGGACAATCCCCCAGAGTATGCGGGAAAAACCTTCCATTTCAGCAATGCCGGAAGGGTAATGGGCAGAGCTGCTTCCCAGCCGGAGCCGGGCGCAACCCTTACTGTAATAGGGTTTTACCGCGGCGCAGATTTTTACCAGTGCCTGGTTTAGATCATCCCGTGTTTGAAGCGGATTATCTTGCAGCATCAAAAATGATTCCATTGAACCTGGGTCCCTTCTGAAAATTTTAATTTATGGCCGCTTTTATGCTTCAGTAAGAATTCGGACGCCGTAACCTTCCAGCGTGAGTTCTGCGGAAAGAGACTCACCGCTTTCCGCATCCCGGAAAGTACCCGGCAGCTGTACTTTAACGGGGACGGAATTGAAGTTTTCAACAAAAATATAGTCGTGTTTTCCGGAACGTCTGCTGGCTGTTACGCCGTCCGGCAGGCAGGTATCCAAGCTTTTCTGAACGCCGGCCTGCTTTGCCAGCGCGGCAATCAGATCCCGGTTAAATGGATCTTCCGTACGCGCCGCCAGATAGTATGCGCGGCCTTTTCCATAGGAATTTACGGTGAGAGCCGGGCGGCCTTTGTAAAAGTCATCCCCGTATTCTGCCAGTGGTTTTGCGGAACTGCAGTGGATCAGGTCACACAGATCCGATATGCTATATTCTTTCTTCATACCTTCCGGCACATTTCCGCACATCATCAGGCGGTTGTGTTCCCCGTCACAAAGGGCGTCAATTTCTTCGCTCCGGATTCCAAACACATCCATGAGCCCGCCGGGAGTTCCGCCCAGAAAACACAGGTCATTTTCGTCAACAATTCCGCTCCAGTAAGTTCCAACAAGTGTGCCGCCGTTCCTGACAAAATCGGCCAGCTTTTTCTGAATGTCAGCCCGGTATAAGTAGAGCATAGGAGCCACAACAAGTTTGTATCTGGAAAAATCGCATTCCATGTCGGCGATATCCACAGGGATCCCGAGATCCCAAAAAGACCGGTGGAAAGACAGAACGGTTTCGTTGTATTTTATCCCACGGTTCCGCGGTCCACGGGCATCTTCTACCGCCCAGCGGTTTTCCCAGTCGAAGATCAGGGCGCATTCCGGGCTGACACAGGTGCTGTACAAGTCGGTGTTCTCATCCAGCTTTTTCAAACGGTCACCGACCTGCGCCACATCCCGGAAGACACGCGTGTCGCTGCCGCCGTAATGGTCGACGACAGCCCCGTGGAATTTTTCAGAACAGCCGCGTCCTTTGCGCCACTGAAAATACTGAACAGAATTAGAACCGAGGGCAACAGCCTGCATTGAGGAAAGCATGTGCATCCCCGGGCGTTTCAGTTTGCTGATGTCCAGCCAGTTGGTGGTGCTCGGTGTGCTTTCCATCAGCAGAAATGGGCGGTGCAGCAAGGAACGCATCAGGTCGTGGGTAAGCGCGGTGTCTGCTGCAGTTCTGGCATCGCTTTGCAGAGAATTGTGCCAGAGCGGATAAGAATCCCAAGAAACCACATCAAGGTCATTTTTAAATTTAAAGTAATTTAAACCCTCTCCAAATTCCATCAGGTTTGTTGTGACAGGGATCTCCGGATTGGCAGAATGAACCGCTTCTTTTTCCATTTTAAAGAAGTCCAGCGTCCGATCCGTTGCAAAACGTTTCCAGTCAAGGGACAGACCGTGAATATCCTGCTCTCCGGTTGGCTGCGGCGGCTGAATTTGTTCCCAGTCTGTATACCGGTGGCTCCAGAAATTTGTCCACCAGGTGTCATTCAGGTTTTCCAGCGTTCCGTATTTCTTTTTCAGCCATTCTCGGAATGCTTCCTGGCACAGCGGACAGTAACATTCGCCGCTGAATTCATTGGAAATATGCCATAGAATTACGCCCGGGTGCCCAGCGTACTGTTTAGCCAGGCGGGTATCAATCTGCCGTACTTTTTCCCGGTAGATAGGCGAAGAATAACAGTGATTGTGTCTACCGCCGAATTTCAGCCTGACACCATCCTGGTTGACACGCATCACTTCCGGATATTTTTGGGCCATCCATGCCGGACGTGCCCCGCTTGGGGTTGCCAGAACCGTGTATATGCCGTTTGCATACAAATTGTCAATGATTTTAGTCAGCCAGTCAAAAGTGTATACTCCTTCTTCCGGTTCAAGATTAATCCAGGAAAAGATGCCCATTGAAACACAATTTATATTGGCCTGTTTCATCAGTTGAATATCTTTTTCAAGAATATCCGGGTATTTCAACCATTGATCCGGGTTGTAATCGCCTCCATGCAGGAGCTTTGGGAATTTGGGAGTAAGCGGAAGGTCGTTTTTCATCATTCGGTCTCCTTTTTCAGCTATGATATCTGTTATTATAAGGTATTTCAAAGTCTTTTTCATTAGAAATCAAAAATTTCTGAGGATCTTTAACGCAGAATATGTAAAAAAACAATTAATAAGGAGGCGGAAGGTTAATATTCCTGATCGAAAAATCTGCGGCCAGAACGGTGGCTATAATAGGATAAGATTTTATAGGTTATCCGTAGTAAGGAACTAATAGGAGGTTTTGTAATTGCTGCATAATGTTTTTAAAAAAGGACAAACCGTTTTATTCCAAGGAGACAGCGTGACTGACGCAGGTAGAGATTACACGGATCCGGGGTCTCTTGGTCCCGGATACGCATCAAAAATTGCGCAGATTTACAGCGCTCTTTTTCCGGGGAATGGAGTGACTTTTATCAACCGCGGTGTCAGCGGAAACCGGAGCCGTGACCTTCTTACACGCTACGACAAGGATTTTAAGGAAGTCTGTCCGGATTTTATTTCCATTCTGATTGGAATTAATGACACGTGGAGAAGATTCGACAGAGACGATCCAACCACTTCTCAGCAGTTTGAAGCCAATTACCGAGAGCTTCTGACCCGCTGCAAGACTGATCTTCCTCAGGCAAAAATTATGCTGATTGAGCCCTTTGTCCTGCCTACTTTACCTGACCGTGCGGCGTGGCGCGTTGATCTTGATCCAAAAATCCACGTGGTGAGGGAACTGGCCAGCGAGTTTGCTGATTACTATTTGCCGCTTGACGGCATCTTTGCTTCCCTGGCTGTCCGCCAGTATACCTGTGCCGAAATCACGGAAGACGGTGTACATCCTACCCAGACCGGACATGGAATTATTGCGTATGAATATTTAAAGCTGCTTGGTGTTCTGTAATTCTCAAAGAGTTACAGAACTTTTACAGTGTGCAAACAGCTGTACCTGAATGGGTACAGCTGTTTTTTTAGGTTCAGCACGTTTTTTCTTCTATTCTGGCTACACCGGATTTTCGAGCGGCTTGTGCCACGGCTTTGGCAACAGCTCCGGCAACATTCCTGTCGAGGGCGCTGGGGATGATGAAATCGGGTGCCAGCTTGTCTTCCGGTACAAAAGAAGCGATGGCATGGGCTGCGGCAATTTTCATTTCATCATTGATATCAGACGCACGCACGTCCAGTGCTCCGCGGAAAATGCCGGGGAATGCCAGCACATTGTTAATCTGGTTCGGAAAATCGCTGCGTCCGGTGCCGACAACAGCCGCTCCGGCCTTGACGGCGTCATACGGCATGATTTCCGGAACCGGGTTTGCCATTGGGAACAGGATCGGGTCATGAGCCATACTTTTCACCATTTCTGGCGTGACACAGTTTGGCCCGGAAACACCGATGAAAACATCGGCACCTTTTAAAACGTCAGCGAGAGTACCGCGCCTTTTTTCATGGTTTGTCAAAGAAGCCATCTCTGCTTTGACTGGATTCAGGCCAGTGCGCCCTTCATAAATGGCTCCTTTGCGGTCACACATAATTACATTTTTCAGACCGAGTGCAATCAGCAGGCGGATGATGGCAATTCCGGCTGCTCCGGCTCCGCTGGTAACGACCTGGATTTCCCCCAGCTTTTTACCGGTTAGTTTTAGGGCGTTGAGCAGGGCGGCCAGTGTAACCACGGCGGTTCCGTGCTGGTCATCATGAAAAATCGGAATATCACAGCAGGCTTTCAGCCTCCGCTCAATTTCAAAACAGCGCGGGGCGGAAATATCCTCCAGGTTAATGCCGCCGAAACTGCCTGCAAGCAGCCGCACAGTATTGACAATTTCGTCGACATTGTGGGAGCGGATGCAGAGGGGGACAGCGTCCACACCGCCGAAAGCCTTAAAAAGTGCGCATTTGCCTTCCATCACGGGCATTCCTGCTTCCGGTCCTATATCGCCGAGCCCCAAAACGGCTGATCCATCGGTTACGACGGCTACGAGATTCGACCGGCGGGTCAGGTCGTAGCTTTTATTCACATCATTGTGGATTTCAAGGCACGGCTGCGCTACTCCGGGAGTGTAAGCCAGTGAGAGATCATCGCTGGTTTTCAGCGGAACGCGGCAGGTCATTTCGATTTTCCCTTTCCATTTATAATGCAGATTCAGGGATTCTTTAGCATAGTCCATGATACGGGATCCTCTCCGTTCTTTTTGTTTTTATAGATATAACAAGAGCTATTATATACCAAAAACCTTTCACGGATAAAACCATATGGAAATAAAGATTGGAATATATACTATAAAACGAAATAAACCAAAACCGGCGCTATTTCAGCAACAGCACCGGCCTTGGTTTCATACGGTTTTTCTTTTAATGGGTCATTGTAATAATATGCCTTGGGCATACGGATACACAATCACCGCAGCCGACACATTTTTCAGGATCGACAGAAGCGAGAAAATTCTTTACGTGGATTGCATCATGCGTGCATGTCTTTTCACAGCGCATACAGCCGATACAGCCAACCTTACAGACTTTGTTTACGATATTTCCCTTGTCGCAGCTGCTGCATAGAACAACGGCCTGTTTTTTAACGGGAATAAAAGACAGTAGGTGTTTCGGGCACGCATCAATACATTTTCCGCATGCCACGCAGTTTTCAGGATCAACCATTGCCACGCCGTTGCGGACGCTCAGCGCATTGTAGTTGCAGGCCGCGACACAGTCGCCGAAACCAATGCAGCCATAGCGGCAGCTGGTTGGGCTGCCCGCCAGCTGAGCGGCGGCGGCGCAGGTCTGGATTCCTTCATATTCCACCTTATTCGTCATGTTGTCGTTGCTGCCAAGGCAATGCACGACAGAGACATGCGGCTCGACACTGGTTGCCGCAACGCCTAAATAAGAAGCAATCGCATTTGAAACTTTTGCGCCGCCAACGGTGCAGAGACCTGGTTTGGCTTCCCCTTTGGCAAGGGCCTTTGCGTAGCCGTCACAGCCGGAAAATCCGCAGGCACCGCAGTTGGCACCTGGCAGCATAGCCCGGATATCTTCTGTTTTCTTATCCGTTGGAACCGCCATGATAAGAGAGGCGATAGCAAGGATCAAGCCGGAAAGAAGACCGATTACAGCTACGAGAATAACAGCGAATAATATAGCATTCATCCTTTATCTTTTCCTCCTAACCCAGCATGCCGGTAACGAGTCCCTGAAATCCAAGAAAGGAAACGGAGACAAGGGATGCGGCGACCAATGTGATCGGCAGGCCCTTCCAGAACTTCGGAACGTCATTTAGTTCAATACGTTCCCGCACTCCGGAGAAAATGACCATAGCCACCAGAAAACCAATGCCGGCGCCGAACGCATTCATCAGTGCCTGTGCGTAGCCATATGCGGTAGGATTAGCGGCCTGTTTATCAAGGACCAGCATGGTCACACCTAAAACAGCGCAGTTGGTTGTAATTAACGGAAGATATACGCCAAGTGCATTGTACAGCGACGGGATGTACCGTTTCAGAACAATTTCAATAAACTGTACCAAAACAGCTATCACCAGAATAAAGACGATCGTTTCCAGATAAGCGAGATGTTTAGGTATCAGGATTCCGAAGTAAATAGGCCATGTAACAGCTGTAGCCAATACCATGACGACCGTTACGGCAATACTCATGCCAACGGCGCTGTCACGCTTTTTGGATACGCCCAGAAAAGGGCAAATCCCAAGAAATTTATCCAGAATATAGTTTTCCGTCAGAATTGCGGTTAAAAAGATTGCCAGCATCTGCTTCATTTCTTTTCAGCCTCCCCGTTTTTATTTCCTGTAATCGAGCAGTTTGCAGCCAGTGCGCATCCAGCGCAGCCCTTTAGGCCGGCACAGCCGATTTCCTCCGGCTCTTTGCCTTCACCGGAAAGCCGGTTGGCAATGGCCATCAGCAGGCCGAATACAAAGAATCCACCCGGAGGAAGCAGGAAGATTACAATGGAAGGCATAAACGAAGAAAGAACTGGAAGGCCGAAAAGTGTCCCGCTTCCAAACAGTTCACGAATGATGCCCATGCACAGCAGGGCCGCCGTAAAGCCGATGCCCATGCCAAGCCCATCCAGAATGGACGGCAGAACCTTGTTCTTGCTTGCGAACATTTCGGCACGCCCAAAAATGATACAGTTAACAACGATCAGCGGCAGGTAAACTCCAAGTGCCGCTTTCAGCGAGGGCAAATAAGCCGACATAAGCAGCTGGACGATGGTTACAAATCCAGCGATGACTACAATATAACAGGGAATACGGACTTTGCTCGGAATTACTTTCCGCAGCAGTGAAATAACGGCGTTAGAGCAGACCAGGACAAACGTGGTGGCAAGCCCCATGCCGATTGCATTGGTTGCCGCAGTAGTAATGGCCAGGGTTGAGCAGCAGCCTAATACCAGCCGAAGGACCGGGTTTTCTGTGATAAGTCCTTTTGAAAATTCATGCCACAGACCATTTTGCTTTTTTGCTGTTTCTCTTGCCATTTCAGTCACCTCCCTTTACTTTGTTGTATTCCGTAATCGCTTCATTTACCGCTTTGGTTACGGCCTTGCTGCTGATTGTAGCGCCTGTAAGAGCGTTAATCTGGCCTTTGCCGGCATTTCCGCTTTTTACAACTTCAAAGCCTTTGTCGGGGACTTGCTGTTTGTATTGGTTGCGGAAGGATTCTTTTTTTGCATTCAAACCAAGACCCGGCGTATCACTCGTGCTGACCAGAACGACACCCGTTATTTTTCCGTCGTTGTCAATGCCGGTCATAACTTTGATGTCTCCGCCGTAGCTGGCGGTTGAAGTGGTAAATACCCAGCCGATTTCCTTGCCGTTTTTCTTTCCGATGTAGCAGGTTTTTTCATCCGCGGACTGTTCAAATGAATCTGCCCCCGGAAGAGCAATTTGGCGTGAAGCCTTGGCATCTGCCGCATCACGTGCTTTGATGGTATCTTTTGTCGCCGCATTTGTCACGGCCAGGCAGGCTGTGACAACCACGCAGATCACCACGAGGATCAGAGTCGGCTTCAGAATTTCTTTCACATTAAGTTTCATTTTTAGAAGGCTCCTTTCCAAACGCGACCGGCCGTGTACCGGAATCAATCAGCGGAACCAAAATATTCATGAGAACAATCGCATACGAAACGCCTTCTGGAAGATTTCCAAAGTTGCGGATCAGCATGGTAACCACGCCGCAGCCGATGGCGTAAATGATCTGGCCTTTTACCGTCATAGGGGATGTAGTGTAATCGGTTGCCATGAAGATGGCGCCCAGCATTAATCCGCCTGAAAGCAAATCAATCAGAACGTTGCGCCCCATGCAGGCGGAAAGGACAGCAGCCGTGCCAAGGTAGCACAGCGGAATTACCGGTGAAATTACCTTGCGGGCAACCAGATAAATTCCCCCCAGAAGAAGAGCCAGGGTGCAGGTTTCGCCCAGGCATCCGGCGCGGTCGCCCACGAACATATTCAGCAGGCTGGGCAGCTGGGAAACCGGAGCGCCCTGCTTCAGCAGACCGAGAGGAGAGGCAGTCGTGATGGCATCCACATATTTATAGGAAAACGGCTGTGTCCACGTCGTCATATCTTTTGGAAAAGAATTCAGCAGAATTATCCGTGCGGCCAGAGCCGGGTTGACAAAATTCTGCCCAATGCCGCCGAACATCTGCTTGACGACCACGATGGCGATTACGCCGCCGAATGCGGCAATCAGTGGGTTGATGGAAACCGGAAGGTTCAGCGCAAGCAGCAGTCCCGTGACCACGGCGCTTAAATCCCCAATGGTGTTTTCACGCTTCATCACTTTCCGGCATATGTATTCACTTACAACGCATGCAGCAATTGACACAAAAATCAGCAGGAGCGCGCGGGGTCCAAACAAAATGACTGAGGCCACCACGGCAGGGACAAGTGCCAGGATAACGTCCAGCATGATTTTGTGCGTTGTCGTCCCATTATGGATATGGGGCGAGGAAGAGACAATCAGTTTTTCTTTCATTTCTTCTTTCCCTCCGCTTTTACCATAGCTTTGCCAAGACGGATCGCCTGAACCAGAGGCCGTCCGGCTGGACAGTTGAACGCGCAGGTCCCGCATTCCATACAATCCATGACGCTTAGCTTTTTCAGCATATCAACCCGTTTGGCAGCGGCGTATTTTTCCAGCAGGGTCGGCATGAGGTTCATGGGGCAGCCGGACACGCAGCGCCCGCAGCGGATGCAGGCGGTCGGTTCCATTTTATGGGCTTCCTGCTCACCGAGGCAGATAATCCCGTTGTTCTGTTTTACAACGGGCAATTCGTCGCTGGCAATAGAAATCCCCATCATTGGTCCGCCCATCAGAATCTTTTTCGGCGGTTCCTTATATCCGCCGCAGAAGTCGATAATTGTCCGGATATTGGTGCCGATCGGGACAATGACGTTCTTTGGTTCCTGTATGGCGGAACCGTCGATCGTGACGCGCTTAGTTGTGAGCGGCATCCCTGTCGTCAGGTAATCGCCCAGCCTTGCCGCTGAGGTAATGTTCATAACGATGCAGCCGACATCCGCCGGCAGCCCTCCCATCGGAACCCTTCTTCCGGTACAGGACTGAATCAGAATTTTTTCAGCACCCTGCGGGTAACGGGAACGAAGTTTCAGAAGGTGGATTTCGCCGTCACGTGTCTCTTTGCTTTCTGCCAGCACCTGGTTCAGCTTTTCAATCACATCCGGTTTATTGCTTTCTACTCCAATAATGACGCGGTGGATATCCAGCCATTTCTGCACCGCGCGAATTCCTGTAAACGCTTTTTCAGTGTCTTCCAGCGCGCAGCGGTTATCAGAAGTAATATAAGGTTCACATTCCGCAACGTTGATAATCAGAGTATCGACATTTTTCCCTTTTGGTACCGTCAGTTTCACGTATGTCGGGAAACCCGCGCCGCCGAGCCCCACGAGACCCGAAGCATGAACGGCTTTCAGAAAGTCATCTTTGCTTTCGATTTTCGGCGGCTGAACTTCCGGGGAAATCTCCATTTTTCCATCGGAATCAATCACAACGGCGTTCTGCACCTGTCCGCCGGCAAGCGAAACTTTTTTGAAAGCGCTTACATTTCCTGAAATACTGGCGTGAATAGGAGCGCTGACGAATGCGTCGCTGTCTGCTATTTTTTGCCCGATCAGCACATGGTCACCGACTTTTACAGTAGGCGTCAGCGGCGGACCGACATGCTGCTGCATAGGAAGGACAACTTGTTCCGGCGGGGGTAATACTACGGATTCTGCCTGAGCAGTGTTTTTCCTGTGGGGCACCTCTGCTCCGCCGTGTGTCTTGAAAGGCACGGTAGGAAAATCTTCGTTCATTTTTCATCCTCCAAACTTACAAGCACTTATAGAATCCCGGATTAAGGGTTTCTGTCCGAATAAAATCCGTTTAATTGTCGGGGCTCCGGATTGGATCCGTGGACTGGAAAACCGGATTTAAGGAATTCTGTTCAGCAATGGCATTATAATACGCAGGACCATCCCTGTCAAAATTCCGGACAGAATTCCAAAAAGGATCAGCCAGGGTATGTAATACACAACTGCGGGAGTAGTCAGAAATATAGCAACAACCAACTGAGCCGCATTGTGCGTCAGAGCTCCCCCCACGCCAAGCCCAATGAGGCCAAAAGGCTTTTTGGGGATTTTCAGCAAAAGCCACATGACAAATGTGCTTGCAACCCCGCCGCACAGGCTCATCAGCATGGCGGTAAACCCCCGCAGCATACCGGAAAACAACCCTTTCACAATCGCAATGCATACAGCGGGAAGAAGCCCTTCCGCCCCCGCTGTATACATGGTTACGATATTGGAAAGCCCCAGTTTCGCGCCCGGCGGAAGAACGGGCAGGGGAGGCAGCAGAGATTCCAGAGCGGAAAGGACCAGCGCCAGCGCTGTTAAAACGCCCAGCAAAGCTATGCTGAGCGACCGTGGAGCAATATTGATGTTTGTAGGGATTGCTTTCCTTTTTTGATTCATTGATGCCATCCTGTATAACCGTCATATTTTTTTTCTCCCGAACGCTGTATAATCCTTACCGAAACTTTCCCGGGAACGCATACAGCAGTCTGTCCCGGTTTTGTCAGTTTTCCCGTCCGGACACAAATCTGATCGGGACAGTCGGAATGGTAAAACGATATTGCGCCGGGTTCCACTTTCAGTTTTATGTGCATATCGCCTCCGATATCAAGAATCTCTGTTTTTGTCTGTTTGCTAAGGTCAATTCGGCATATTTCCACGCCGCTTTTTTCCACAACGGCGATGCCTCCGGCAGAAGACCGCAGATTAAACCAGGCGAATATTCCCGCGGCAATGATCAGAAAAGGGACAATAATTAGAAGATCTTTTTTTTCGAACATGTAAATCCCCCCGCCCGGGTGGGGCTAATAAGTAAAACCAATAGTATATTCCTATGACTTTATAACATATTTACTGTTGATAATTTTCAGCCGGCTTTTTAACCCGGCCGTTACATAAACATTCCGTGCCCGGTCGATAAAAACTCCTTCGCACTGGTATTGTTTTAACAGTGCCTCACCCTTTTCCAAACCGAGAACAAAACAGGCAGTCGAAAGTCCGTCACTCAGCGCTCCGTTCGGCGTCACAACCGTTACCGAAACCAACCCGTTATTTTCTGGGTAACCTGTTTTGGGGTTCAGCAAATGATGGTACGTGATCCCGTTCTGCGTAAACTTTTTTTCATAAACCCCGGAAGTGGAAACGAAACCGGAATCGAGGTTCAGCTCAGCCATTTCCGTAACGCTGTTATCCGAAGAATTCGGGTCACGGATCGCAATCTTCCACGGAGTCCCGTCCGCTTTTGTGCCAAAAAGGCCCAAGCTGCTTCCCCCTGCGGAGATAATACCGCACTCGGCTCCTGCGGTGCGGTATGCAGCAACCGCTTCGTCGCAGGCGGCTCCTTTGCCGATTCCGCCCAGATCGATCCCCATCATAGCCCGTTTCATGAAAGCAGTACTGCCAGAACTTCCAGTGCTGACCTGTAAATCTTTATAATTTACGTCCGGCAGGAATTTCTGGATATCTTTTGAGTCCGGCACGCACGGATTGTCGCTTTCGAACCCCCACAGATCGGAAATCGGCAGGATGGTGGGATCATACGCTCCATTTGATTTCTGCGCTATTTCCAGGCTTGTCCGCAGCAGGGCGGCAGTTTTTTCATGGATGACAGCCGGCTTTGTTCCAGCAGCCTGATTCAGCCGCCCGATATCGGAGTCATTTTTTCTCCAGGAAATCAAATTTTCAAGTTCCTGAATTTTCACGGCAGCTTCTTTTGCCGCTTCCTGCGCTTTTTTGCCATAAACGGTTTGCTGAATATAAGTACCCATTGCATAATTGGTACATTCATAACGCTTTTCCCGCTGCCCAAAATGGGTCCAGATGGCAATAAGAGCGGCAAGAATAAGAATTAAAATTGCAAAAAGAACAATAGCGACCGTTTTCCGTCTGTTCATGAGTCAGTTGCACCATACTTCGGTGAAAATACACCTCTTAATTATCTATTAATTATATCATTCCGAAAAGAATTGTCAAGAAAAGGGCTTTCCTCTGCCCCCATCTTTTTTCGGGCCCCGGGCGGTTTTTGTCCTATTGCCGGTAGTCCGCAAAGTTGTCCTGGTCATTCCACATGCGGTTAAATTCCTTTTCAAAGCCGGAAGCAATCTTCGGATCATTGAGAGTGACAAATACTTCATCGTTTTTCTGTTCTGCTGACTTTGTATAATTATAGCTGCCGGTTGTTGCAATCTTGCTGTCCGCAATTGTTACTTTCAGATGCATAATTCCGGCGTGGGAATCGGTTCGGATGGGAATTCCTGCTTGGGTCAGTTTCTCCAGGACGGATTTCTGGTATTTCCCATCCGACTGCTCCCGGTCAGAAATCAGTCGGACGGAAACGCCTCTTTTTTTAGCCTTAACAATTTCTTCAGCAACCGACTGGTCGGTAAAGCTGTAGATTGCAATGTCCAAGTTTTTGTCGGCGGACTGGATCACGCGGATCAGTTCATTTTGAGCCTTTTGCCCGTCGCGCGGAAAAAAGCAGCAGATCCGGCCCGCCTGAGAAGAATCCGACTGAATCGGAGATGCAGCGCTGGATAAGGCTCCGGTTTCCTGTGCAGCGGGAAAACGCGTTCCCGCCGTGTAAGAGAAAAGGGCAATGATGATAACCATGGCCATGGTTGCGGGTGATGTGCGCCGGCGAGTGGTGTGTTTTCCTGTGTTCATAAAAGCCCTTCCTTAATCAAAGTCACATCCGAAATTAATGCCGATTTCCTGCGCGGTGCGCACAAGCTCGCAGTTTTTGGGAACGTTTTTCAGTTTTCCGGCCACATCGTGCAACGGAACGGGGAGAATGGAGCCGTTTTTCAGGGCGACCATATAACCATATTTTTCTTCTTCCACCAGTTTGGCCGCGGCTGCACCAAACCGGGTTGCCAGAATTCGGTCATAAGGGCACGGACTGCCGCCCCTCTGAAAATGCCCCGGCACGGTTACCCGTATTTCCTGCCCTGTCATTTTTCCGATTTCATCCGCCAGACGGTAAGAAATAGAAGGATATTTCATTTTCTGGCGTTCCGCTTTAAACTGCTTTTTGCTCAGTTTTGCCTCGTCACCGGAGATGGCGCCTTCCGCCACTGCCAGGATGGAAAACCTTTTTCCGGCCCGGTTCCGGCGCTCAAGGGCTTCGGCGACCGATTCAATATTATAGGGGAATTCCGGAAGGAGGATTACATCGGCGCCCCCGGCAATGCCCGCGTGAAGAGTCAGCCAGCCCACTTTGTGGCCCATGGTTTCCACAATAAACACGCGCCCGTGAGAAGTTGCCGTGGTGTGGATGCAGTCGATGACATGGCTTGCAATTTCTACCGCGCTGGAAAAGCCAAATGTCATATCCGTTCCCCATACATCGTTGTCAATTGTTTTTGGCAGCGTGATGACGTTCAGACCCTCTTCTGAAAGCAGGTTGGCTGTTTTGTGCGTTCCGTTTCCTCCTAAAATAATCAGGCAGTCCAGCTGCATACGGTGGTAAGTATCCTTCATGCACTGCACCTTATCATGACTGCTCTGCTTTGTTGCGCGGATGGATTTGTAGGGCTGGCGGGATGTGCCGAGGATTGTCCCGCCGAGAGTGAGAATGCCTGAAAAGTTCTCCGGGCTCATTTTGTGATAAAACCCATTGATCAGTCCGAGGTATCCGTCATGGATTCCATAGATTTCAACGTTCTGGCCCAGTTTGCAGTAAAGGGCTTTTCCAATTCCCCGAATGGCGGCGTTCAATCCCTGGCAGTCGCCGCCGCTGGTTAAAATTCCGATTCGTTTCAACGTTGAACGATCCTTTCTTCTCAATCCTGTGTGCTTGATTCCGCTTTTTGCGCTCTTTCCGGGCTGTGGAGCGGTTCATAGAGTTTTGATCTGCCCTGTTCTTCCTGCGTGCGGAGGGCACTCTGTGCCAGCCGGGAGAATTCAAGCTGACAGTTGCACGGCCTTTTTCCACGCCGGTCAATATGAACGTAGGTCCCGTCCGGGCGCATGATCCGGGTATTGATGTTGTCGTTCCACATCAGTTCCAGAGTCCGGAAAGCCCGCTGCCGGAGCGTTTCGTCCTCCACAGGAAAAATCAGTTCCACACGCCGGTCGAGGTTTCTCGGCATCCAGTCGGCGCTGCCCAGATAGATCTTGGGGCTTCCGGCGTTTTCAAACCGGAAAATCCGGCTGTGCTCCAGCAGCTGGCCGACGATACTGTGGACGGTAATGTTTTCGCTGATTTCCGGCAGGCCCGGGATCAGGCAGCAGATTCCTCGGACAAGCAGCCGGATGGAGACTCCTGCGCCGGAAGCATCATACAGAAGCCGGATAATTTCCGGATCAACGAGCGAATTGATCTTGACCGTGATTCCGCAGGGCAGGCCCTTTTTGGAGTTTTCGGTTTCCCGCTCGATCATCCGCCGGAAAAACGGCCGCATCCCGTCCGGTGCAACGACAAAGCGGTTGTATTCCGGCGGCCGGGAGTATCCAGTCAGAACGTTGAACAGGGAAGAGGCGTCGGCCCCATACGGCTCCCGGCAGGTAAACAGGCCGATATCAGTGTAGATCTTTGCCGTGGAGTCGTTATAGTTTCCGGTGGCCATATGGACATACCGCCGGATTCCGTCTTCGTCTTTGCGGACTACAAGCAGGATTTTGCAGTGGGTTTTCAGCCCCGCCAGTCCGTAAATCACGTGGCACCCCGCTTCTTCCAGCTTCTTGGCCCACATCAGGTTGTTTTCCTCGTCAAAGCGTGCCTTCAGTTCCACAAGCACGGTGACCTGCTTCCCGTTTTCCGCCGCCCGGATCAGGGCAGCCACAATGGGGGAGTGTCCGCTGACCCGGTACAGGGTCTGCTTAATGGCAAGGACGTTTTTGTCTTCGGCAGCCGTTCGCACAAAATTTACAACGGTTTCAAAACTTTCATACGGGTGGTGGACCATCCGATCCCGTTCGCGGATCGCCTGGAAGATGTCGTCATACCCCCAGAAATCGGCGGGCGGGTAAACAGGCTGAATCGGCTGAAAACAGAGGTTTTCAAACTGGGGCTGGGCGGCAAACTGCGTGCAGAACGTAAGATCCAGCGGACCGGGTATGGCGTAAATCTCGTCGCTGCCGATCTCCAGCATTTCTTTCAGGAATGATTCGGTTTCACGGTCATGCCTTTGGGAAAGCTCGAGCCGAACCGGTTTTCCGCGCTTTCTTTTTTTAATGGATTTCTGAATTTCACTCAGCAGATCTTCCGTGTCTTCGTCAATATCCAGATCGGCGTTCCGGGTGATCCGGAACGTACAGGCAGAGCGGATGTCGCTCCGTTCAAACAGAGCGTCCAGCTTGTAAACAATGACGTTTTCCAGCAGGACGAAATCCATCCCGGTTTCCGACGGCACCCTCAGGAACCGGGACAGAATGGAAGGAACCTGAACAACGGCAAAATAGGATTCGCCCTTTCTTTTCAGCCGGACGGCAATATTCAGGCTTTTGTTGGCCAAAAGGGGAAAAGGGCGGCTTCGATCCACCGCAAGCGGCGTCAGCACGGGGAACAGCACTTTATCAAAGTAATCAGACACATACTGCTTCTGCTTTTCATCCATCTTTTCGATCGGAAGAAACCGGATCCCAATCCTCTTCAGGGCGGGGAACAGGGAACGGTTCAGGCAGGAATATTGTTTTTCCGCAAAGACGTGGATCTTCTGCGACAGAAGGGGAAGAAGTTCGGCGGGGGAAAGCCCCGACGGATCCCGCGCCTGATATTTTGACTCGACCTGCTCCATAACCCCGGCAACACGGACCATAAAAAATTCGTCCAGGTTCGAAGCCGTGATCCCAAGAAAGCGCATGCGCTCCATAATGGGATTTTCCCGTTTAAAGGCTTCCTCCAGAACGCGGATATTGAAATCCATCCAGCTGAGTTCCCGGTTGATGTAAGGGCACCGGCTCTTTTTTTCGTTCAATTGATTCACTCCTAAATCCAAAGGTGATTCCACAGGAAAAAGCATTTACAGCAAATCGGATTTGATCGAAAGTTCCGGATTGAAGCCAAAAACTTCCTGAAAAAAGGGTGTGCACTGCTGAAAAGCCCATTTTTCAAGCAGAAGGTTCGCGTCGCTTCGGGCGGTAATCAGCAGCCGGTTTTTGTCCAGCCGCACCTTGATATCTTTCAGCTTCTGCTTCTGGGATTTATCCAGCGCGTTGGCAAGCCGGAAAATCGCCACCAGCTTGGATACGACAAGCCGGTTTTCACTGCTCAGCGGTCCAAATCCGGGACTGTCAAGGTTTGGTACGTCGTATTCATTGTACCGTGCCACATAGGCGATGATAAGCATTTCTTCGTCGGTCATTCCGTAGATGTCCATGTCTTTGATCAAGTCGAAAGAACTGATCAGATGCTGCTTGACCGTCACATAATAGCCGCATTCGTGGAGGATGGCAGCCAGTTCCAGCAGGAGCCTTCTCCGGCGGTCAAGGCCGTGGGCCCCTTTCATCTTGTCAAAAATTTTGCACGCGAACCGGCGGATGCACTCGGAATGCTCCTTGTTGCAGTTATAGGATTCGGCAATTTTCTGTGCGCAGAAAATCGCGTTGGTGCGAACCTGCTCAAGGTATTCGTTCCTGCTTTTTGGGATCAGCATGTGCTGCATCAGAGTATCCCAGAGTTCGGCGCGGGGGAAAAAAATTTTGTCTGATGAAACAAACTTCAGCAGGCGCAGCGAAATGGCAAGAGAAGAGTACAGAAGTTCCGCCGCCTCTTCTGATATTTTAAACTGGATGCTGATTCTTTCCTGAGACATGGAGCGTATTTTATGAAACAGCCCTTTCAGTTTCTGCACACTGATTTCCAAACATTCCTCGCCGGGTTTGTATCCGCACAGGCAGGCAATCAGCTTGACGCCGCTGCCGGTCAGGATTAGATTGTTGACATGTCCGTCGCCGAAAGGAATTAAAATATGTCCGAGAACGGTGTTGAGGTATTCTTCGACAACCGTGTAAAAATCCCCCGTGCTGTTTTGAATATTCCCGAGAATATCGTGCAGCTTCAGGGAACCGATCGGAATGTTCTGGGAGAAAATCATGTGGGAGCCGTCGTAGACAGAAAGGCCGATGGTCCCCGCCCCAATATAGGCAATCAGCGCGCTTTCGTCTTTTTGGCCGTCGGTCTGCCTGAGAAGATCCAGAATTTTCGAATAGATCAGCGTCTTTTCCTGATCTTCTTCCAGCACCCGTACGGTCATGTTGTTCTGGATTTTCAGCTGATCCAGAACATAGGAGCGGTTTTTGGCTTCGCGCAGGGCGGTGGTTGCCACAACTTCACACTGATCCACGCCGTATTCCTTCATGGTTTCACTGTAGCCGTGCAGGAGTGTGGAAAGTTCCCGCAGACTTTCAAAACTGATTTTTCCGGAAGTGAAGACTTCATGGCCGAGACGCACGGGGTACTCCAGCCGGTCAATATCGACAATTTTATCTTTCTTCAGCTGAGATATCCGCATTTTCAGCGCGTTGGAATCGATATCGATAACCGCCGCCGCTTTCGGATTTTTTTTCCTGTTCATAGGGTGCATCCCCTCTCAGTCCTATCTTTCCGGTCTTATTTTTAATTATAGCAAATATTTATAATGTTATCAAATATTTGGAGACAGTCTCTTTCTACTTTCCGCCCGCGGGACCGTTCCGGCTTTGCTTGACAACGCCATGCTGTGGGCGGTATAATTTCTAGGATTGTTTTTAAATCAAATATTATAATAGATTGAGGATTGAGGATGGAGGACAATATGCCTGCAAAGTATATTTTTGTTACCGGGGGGGTTGTTTCCGGCCTGGGCAAGGGAATCACGGCAGCTTCCCTTGGCCGGCTGCTGAAAGCGAGAGGCCTGCGCATCACCATGCAGAAGTTCGACCCGTATCTGAATGTGGATCCCGGAACCATGAACCCGTTTCAGCACGGGGAAGTTTTTGTAACGGACGACGGTGCCGAAACGGATTTGGATTTGGGGCACTATGAACGGTTTATTGACGAGAACCTGACTCAGAACAGCAACGTGACTTCCGGCCGGGTCTACTGGAATGTAATCCAAAAAGAGCGCAACGGAGATTACGGCGGCGGAACCGTGCAGGTTATCCCCCATATCACGAACGAGATCAAGGATCGAATTTATGCCGGAAAAGAAAATGTGGATGTTGCCATTATTGAAATCGGCGGAACGGTCGGCGACATTGAAAGCCAGCCTTTTCTGGAGGCGATCCGGCAGTTCGCCACGGAGGAAGGGCGCTCAAACTGCCTGTTTATCCATGTGACCCTCGTTCCGTATCTTGCCTGCTCTCATGAGCATAAATCCAAGCCGACCCAGCACAGCGTGAAAGAGCTTCTTTCTATCGGAATTCAGCCCGATATCATTGTCCTCCGCTCCGAGCGGGAAGTCGGCGAGGACATTAAGAAGAAAATTGCCCTTTTCTGCAACGTGAATGAAAACTGCGTGATTGAAAATCTGGACATGCCCCTTCTCTATGAAGTTCCCCTTGCCCTGCGGGAAGAACGGCTGGACGATATTGTCTGCAAACGGCTGGGGCTCGATACGCCCGGCCCCGATCTCGGAGACTGGATTTCAATGGTGAATACCGCCATGTCACTGACCGACAGCGTTACAATTGCTCTCGTCGGCAAGTATATCGAGCTGCACGATGCCTACCTCAGCGTGGCGGAAGCCCTGACGCACGGGGGGCTCGGCAATAAGGTCAAGGTTCATATCAAATGGATCGATTCCGAAACCATTGAAGAGCAGAATGTCGGGGAGATCCTGGCGGATATCGACGGGATGGTGGTGCCAGGGGGATTCGGCCAGCGTGGGATCGAAGGAATGGTTACCGCAATCCATTACGCGCGTGTCCGCGGAATTCCTTTCCTGGGTATCTGCCTCGGGATGCAACTAGCGCTGGTGGAATACGCCCGGAATGTGCTTGGGCTGGCAGATGCCAATTCTGCGGAATTTGATCCGCAGAGCCAGAACCATGTCATCGACCTGATGCCGGAGCAGAAGGACGTTGTCCAGATCGGCGGAACCATGCGCCTCGGCAAATATCCGTGCAAGCTGGTTCCCGGAACCAAAGCCGCGGCTCTTTACGGCAATGTCCCCTTGATTTATGAGCGCCACCGCCATCGTTTTGAAGTCAATAATGATTACCGCCGGCAGTTTGAGGAAGCAGGCGTTGTTTTCAGCGGCCGCTCTCCGAACGACCGGATTGTGGAAATGATGGAGCTGCCTGCACATCCGTGGTTTATCGGTTCGCAGTTCCACCCGGAGTTCAAGTCGCGCCCCAACCGGCCCCATCC
>DHNW01000007.1:99747-99883 GCA_002407675.1 Ruminococcaceae bacterium UBA5406 | reverse complement strand
CGCCCCAACCGGCCCCATCCGCTGTTCCAGGGTCTGGTTGCCGCTGCCAAGGAATATCAGGTAAAAAATAATGAACAGCTCACACTGGACTGATTTTTTCTATAAGCAAACATACGGCGGCCCGGGTCAATCATTT
>DHNW01000007.1:87978-99573 GCA_002407675.1 Ruminococcaceae bacterium UBA5406 | reverse complement strand
CAATCATTTCCCTTTGATCCGGGCCGCCGCTTTGCTTTTTCAGGGCCGGTAGTGCTTTGCGCGGTGCTTGGGCGCCGACGCGCGGCGGATGCCGGCCAGAATGAGGTATGCCAGAAGACAGCCGGCTGCGTTCAGGATGACGTCTTCCACTTCCACATTCCGCAGGACTTGTCCCGCGAGGATGTCTGCCGCAAGCTGGAGCCCTTCAATGCAGACGGGCACCAGAACAGCCAGCAGGAACATCCGGCCAAAACGGAAATTTCTGTCGATCAGGGGGACTAAAATGCCGAGCGGCATCAAAGCGAGAAAATTGCCCCCGATAATGCGAATAAAGGGCTGCAGGGAGCCCGCTGCGGCAGCATTTTGAAAAATATGCGACGCGGAGACGAAGGGAACCCACTGGATGGAACGCAGGACCCACTCGGTAGCTGCCTTCGAAATATGCCAGTTCTTCGGAAGAACAACGGGAACGGTCAGGGAAAACAGCATGGCCGAATACAAAAACAGCAGCAGCAGGCAGAGGTTCTGCCCAAAACTTTTCCGCCGGAAAAACAGGATCAAGCAGAACAGATAAGCCGCTGCCGCCGCCGTCAGCGCGGTGGAAGCCGGCAGGGCCGAAAGGCTGTTTGCCTGAAAACTTTTTTGCACCATTTCAATGATTTGGGACACGTTATCCGCTCCTCCGAAAATAATTTTCATTTCTTTTATTTTACCTTTTGTCATTATAGCGAAAAACCTTCCGTTTTTCAATGAATCAAGAATAAATCCGGAAAATTTAACCAATAATTCCCGCGTAATCCTTTCAGGAAGGGGATCGTTCCAATGAAAACGTGGGAAAAATCTCTGTGCCTGTCCCTGATTCTGACTGTGCTGTTCAGTTTCACAGGGCTGGATGCCGGATGTGAAGATATTCCGAATCATGTGCTGCGCCTGCATGTGCTGGCCAATTCCAATTCGGAGGAAGATCAGGCGCTGAAACTGAAAGTGCGCGACCGGATTCTCACAATCTGCGCGGGTATGCTGGACGGAGTGAAAAGCCGCAGTGATGCCGAGCAGGCGGTTGCGGCGGAACTGCCCCAAATTCAAAGCGCCGCGGAGGATGAAATCCGGCGGCAGGGGTACCAGTATCCCGTCCGTGCAGAGCTGACCAACATGTATTTCACCACCCGCCGGTACGAAAATGTGACGCTTCCGGCCGGGGAATACGACGCGCTGCGCGTGACGATCGGCTCCGGAAAAGGCCACAATTGGTGGTGCGTCCTGTTTCCGGCGCTGTGCCTTCCTGCCGCGGAAGCCCCTGCCGAGCTTCAGGACGTGCTGAACCGGAATGAAATGCAGATAGTCACGGGTAAAAACGGCGGCTACGAGGTAAAATTCAAGTCCGTCGAGATGTATGAACAGCTGCGGGACTGGCTGGAACGGCGCGGCATATCCGCCGAAAAATAAGGAATCCTGTTTTCCTCCGCTGGGTTATGGTATAATGAAACCATACGGCGGGGGGATTTTTTATGTTGCAGCTTTTATTTGGCCGATGCGGTAGCGGAAAAACGCGGGCTGTGCGGTCAGCCCTGAAAAATCTGGCGGAATCAGGCTCCGGAAAACTGATGCTGATTGTACCGGAGCAGTATTCATTTGAGAGCGAACGCGCTATGCTGCGCCTGCTGGGGGCGGAGAAAGCGCGCCGCGTTTCCGTCAGCAGTTTTTCCCGTTTGGTAGATACGGTGCAGCGGCAGTACGGCGGTTTTGCCGGCCGGCGGCTGGATGACGGCGGCCGTCGGATTTTTATGAGCCTTGCCGTTGAGCGGGTAAAGGATGGTTTGGAAATCTACCGGAAGAACGCCGAAAGTACGGAACTGGTCGGCCTGATGCTCGGTATTTCCACCGAATTTAAAATGTGCGGTGTTTCCCCGAAGGATCTGGAACAGACGGCGGCCCATCTTCCGGAAGGCACGCTGAGGAGGAAGATCAGGGAAATTTCACTGATTCTCTCCGCTTATGACGCGCTGGTTGCCCAAAGTTACATTGATCCCCTTGACGACCTGACCCGCCTGAAAAAATTGCTTCTGCGCCACCGCTTTTTTGCGGGATACACCGTTATGGTTGATTCATTTCAGAGCTTTACGGTGCAGGAATACGGCGTGCTGGAACAAATCCTGCGGCAGGCGGACAAAGTGGTGGTCACCCTTTGCGCGGAGGGCTTATCCGGCCAGGCAAACAGTGCGGATCTGTTTTCCATTGCACGTCAGACGGCGAAGATGCTGATCCGCTTGACACAGCGGAACAGCGTTCCCATAGCTTCCCCTGTGGTTCTGAAAAGCGGGGCGCGCTTCCGGAATCCGGCTCTTGCCGCGCTGGAATCCGGCGTGTACCGGCCTGTCCGGAAGCCGTATGCAGACCCATGCGAAGGCGTAGCCGTTTATGAGGCGCCGGATCGGTACGGCGAGGCGGCTTTTGTTGCGGCGGCTATCCGAAACCTTGTGCGTACGGGACAGTACCGCTACCGGGATTTTGCAGTTATCGCCCGTTCAACCGAACCCTATGACGGGATTCTCGATTCGGCGCTGGAACGCTGGGAGATCCCGTTTTTTATGGACCGGCCGGAGGCGATTGACTCTGAGCCGCTGATGCGCCTGCTCCTTTCCGCTTTTAAAATTGTCCAGTACGGTTTTCGGTCGGACGACGTTTTCCTCTATTTGAAAACTGGACTGGCCGGCCTTACCGCTACCCAGATTTCGGAGCTCGAAAATTATACATTTACTTGGAATTTGTCGGGCAAAAAATGGAAAGAAGAATGGACGGATAACCCGGAAGGCTTTGCGCAGGAGATGTCCGACGGCGGCAAACAGCTGCTGCAGCGCGTCAATGCCAGCCGGCGGATGGCAGCGGAACCGCTGGAGCGATTTGCGGAGGAAACGGAAAACACGGACGGCCGGGGCATGGCCGCTGCCTCGTACCAACTCCTTGTCCGGATCAGTGCGGCCAAAAACCTGCGGGATTTCGCGCGCCGTCTCTCGGAGGAGGGAAACCCGGCGCTGGCCGAGCGTGAACTGCGCGTTTGGGATCTGCTGATGCAGATTTTGGATCAGACCGCGCTGGTCCTCGGAAAAACAGAAATCACCCGCGCGCGCTACGCCGAGCTGCTCCGCATGGTCATTCTTTCGGGCAGTATTGCCAGCATTCCGCAGGGGCTGGACGAAGTGACCGTGGGGGATGCGAACCGGATCCGCGCCGCCGCGCCGAAAGTGGTTTTCCTCATAGGCGCGGCGCAGGGGGAATTCCCCATGACGCCTGGGAGCGACTGCGTATTCAGCGACAGAGAGCGGCGCGAGCTGATCCGCCTTGGGCTGCCGCTGAACGACACCATGGAAGGCGTTGTCCTTCAGGAACGCTTTCTGGCCTATTCCGCCATGAGCGCCGCTTCGGAGAAGCTGTATATCTCGTACCCGCTTTCCGACGGTTCGGGCGGCGCGCTGTCACCGTCGTCCATCCCGGCGGAGGCCCGTTCCGTGCTGAAAGAAATCCCCGTGAAAAATGAATGGATGATGAAGCCGGAGTGGTTTGCCTGCGCGCGCTCTCCGGCCATGGAGCTTGCCGCGCGGAAATGGAATACCAATGACACGCTGTCCGCAACGCTGAAAGAACTGTTCCGGGAACGGGGCGAAGGGGATCAATTTTCCGCCGTGGCGCGCGCTTCCCGCAAAGTACCGGCGTCGTTTGCCGACAAAAATACGGCCCGCGCCCTTTTCGGCCGGGATATGACCGTTTCCGCCACACAGATCGAAAAATTCCAGCTCTGCCGCTTCCAGTATTTCTGCCGGTACGGATTGAATGTGAAAGAACGCCGCGCCGCCGAGCTGGATGCGCTGGAATACGGGAGCCTGATGCATTTTCTCCTCCAGCGGCTGTTCCAGAATCTCGGCAGCCGGGCCGTTGCCGCCATGGAGCCGGAAGAACTGCGGAAAACGATCCTGCGGTATCTGGAAGAGTATGTGCAGACGGAGTTCGGCGGAATGGAGACCAAAACACCCCGCTTTTCCTACCTTGTTTCCCGTGTGGCCGATTCCGCCCAGGCGGTGGCTTCCCATATCGCGGAGGAGCTTTCCCAGAGCGGATTCCGCCCTGTGGATTTTGAGCTGGGAATTGCCCCTTCGGTCGGCCCGCTGGTCGTTCCTCTGCCGGACGGCGGAGAAGTGCGCATCGACGGGAAGATCGACCGGGTGGATCTGATGGACAAAAACGGCGTGCGGTACCTGCGTGTTGTCGATTACAAGACGGGGAAAAAAGATTTCCGGCTTTCAGATATCCTGTACGGTATGAATATGCAGATGCTGATTTATCTGGCCGCCCTGTGCGAAAACGGGCAGTCCCGGTACGGCAATTTTCAGCCTGCGGGCGTTTTATATATGCCGGCAAACCGGCCTTCCGTTCCGGCAGAGCGCGGGGCCGTGCGCTCCGCCCTTCAGAAGAAGGGAGAGCGTCAGCTCCGCATGGACGGGCTGGTGCTGGACGATCCGGACGTAATATCCGGCATGGACCGCGAGGCAAAGGGCCGGTACATACCCGTGGCGCTGAAAAACGGCGCGCCGGATCGGAAAGACCATGTCGTTTCCCCGCGCGAACTGGAAGCCGTGCTGGATTACCTGAAAGCCCTGATCGCCGAAATGGCCGAAGAACTTCAAAACGGAGGGATCTCCGCCGTGCCGCTGAACGGCAGCCGGTATAATGCCTGCGAATGGTGCCCGTATGCCGCCGTCTGCGGGCACGAGCGGGACGATCCCGTGCGCCCGATGCAGGACTGGGATCGCGACGCCGCGCTGGCTGAGCTGGAAAACGCGAAAGGGGAGAAGAAACCGTGAGCCGAAACTGGACAGAAAATCAGCTGGACGCGATCCGGGCGAGGGGAGGCACGGTGCTGGTGTCGGCAGCGGCCGGTTCCGGAAAAACAGCCGTGCTGGTGCAGCGTGTCCTTGAGCAGATTACCGATCCGGAAAACCCTGTGGATGCAGACAGGCTGCTGGTTGTCACTTTTACCAAGGCGGCGGCGGCAGAAATGGGCGGCCGGATTGCGGACGGGGTTTCCCGGATGCTGGAACAAGATCCCTATAATGCCCGCCTCCAGCGCCAGCAGATCCTTCTTTCACGCGCGCATATCGGAACGATCGACAGTTTCTGCTCCGAACTTGTCCGCCGGAATTTTTACAAACTGGGCATTTCGCCGGATTTCCGGGTGATGGACGACAGCGAAGCGGCAGTCCTCCGGTCAGAAGCTGCCGACGAGACGCTGGAGGAGTTCTATCGCAAAGGCGATCCTGAATTTTTCGAGTTTGTCGAATCGTTTGCTTCCGGCAGGGATGACGCGGGCATTGCGCGCACCGTCGGCCAGCTGTACGATTTTGTGCGTTCGCACCCGTTTCCCGGGCGCTGGCTCCGAGAAAAAGCCGCCATGTATGAGTCTCCGGGGCCGGCGTCGGAGACGGTATGGGGAAAAACGATCCTGTCCTTTGCGGGCGACGCCGCCGATTACTGCCTCTCCATGACGAAGGATTCGCTGGCCCTGATGAATTCCGACGAAACGCTCTCTGCCGCCTACGGCGATGCGTTCCGATCCGACCTTGCCGGTCTTCAGGCCCTGCGTGAAGCTGTGCGGGAAGGCGGCTGGGACCGCGCCGCCTCCCTGGCCCGGAATTTTACCTGCCCAAAGCTGAAACCTCTCCGCGGCCGGGGGGACGATCCGGTGAAGATCCGCGTCTGTGCTGCCCGGGATGAAGTGAAAAAGACCGTTGGCAAAATCAGCGGCCTTTTCGGTGCGTCTGAGGAGCAGTGCGCGGAGGATATCCGCCGCCTGTGCCCGATTGTCAAGATGCTTTTTCAGGTGACGGAACGCTATTCTGCGGTTCTTGAGGGCAAAAAGGCCGAGCGGCGCGCCGCGGATTTCAGCGATCTGGAGCATTGGGCGCTCCGGCTTCTGGTGCGTGAAACCGATTCGGGATTCGAGCGGACGCCGGAGGCGGCGGAGATTTCCGGTCAGTTCGACGAGATCATGGTGGACGAATATCAGGATACCAATGAAACGCAGGATATGATTTTCCAGGCCGTTTCGCGCGGCGGGAAAAACCTGTTTCTAGTCGGCGATGTCAAACAGAGCATTTACCGGTTCCGTCAGGCCATGCCGCAGATTTTTCTCAAAAAGCGTGAAGCGTTCCCTGCTTACGACCGGAAAAAAGACGAATATCCCGCCTGTATCACGCTGGGCAAAAATTTCCGGAGCCGCCCGGGCGTCACAGACGCCGTCAATTTTGTGTTCCGCCAGCTGATGAGCCGTCAGGCCGGGGAAATGGATTACACCGCTTCGGAGGAGCTGGTTCCCGCCGCCCAATTTCCGCCGGCAGTGGAACCGGCGGCGGAGCTGGATGTTCTGGATCTTTCCGGCTGCGGTGAGGACGCCGGCGCAGTCCGGGAGGAAAGCCGCCGAATCGCTGAACTGATTTATGGAATGACGGACGGTGTCCCCAGAATTGCGGAAAACGGGGCTCTGCGCCCGGCTTCCTTTCGGGATTTCTGTGTTCTGCTGCGCAGTGCAAACCGCCCTGCGCACGAGTACGTCCGGGAGCTTTCTTCGCTGGGGATACCGGCGTGGGCCGATACGGCGGGCGGCTTTTTCGAGGCGTACGAGGTCGGCGTAGCGCTGTCTCTGCTGCGGGTGATTGACAACCCGGCGCAGGATATCCCGCTTCTGTCGGTTATGATGAGCCCGATTTACGGCTTTACCCCGGACGAGATGGCAAAAATCCGCCTGAGGGCGCGCTCCGGCCGTCTGTATCCCGCCGTAGCGGGGGCCGCCAAAGAGGGGAATGTCCGCGCGGCGGCATTTTTGGAACAGCTGGAACAGTTCCGGATGCTGGCGGCGACCATGCCGTCCGACCGGCTGATTCGGGCGGTTTTTGAAAAAACCGGTTTTCCCAATCTGGTTCAAGCAATGCCAAACGGGGGAATTCGGCTGGCAAATCTGCGCCTGCTGCTTCAATACGCTAAAAAGTACGAAGCCTCCGGATACAACGGGCTTTCCGGGTTTCTGCGCTTTTTGGACCGGATGCGGAAGAGCCGGGGGGACCTTTCCGCGGCTTCGCCGCTCAGCGAGTCGGCTGATGTAGTGCGCGTCATGAGCATCCACCGGTCCAAAGGGCTGGAATTCCCGGTGTGTATTTTAGCGGGATGCGCGCACCGGTTCAACCGGGAAACCTCCACGGTGCTTCTTCACCCGGAACTCGGGCTTGGCATCCGCCTGCGGGAAAAAACCGGTGTTCGCTATAATACGATGCCCCGCGCCGCCATTGCTCTGGAGCAGGAACGCGACGAAATGAGCGAGGAACTGCGCGTACTTTACGTGGCCATGACCCGGGCTAAAGACAAGCTGGTGATGCTGGCTTCTTTAAAAAACGCAGAAAAAACGCTGGGCAGGCTTGCTTCGCGCCTTACAGGCGAGACGCGGATCCAGCCTTATGCCGTCCGTTCCGCAAACAGCATTGCGGACTGGCTCCTTCTCTGCGCGCTCCGGCATCCGGACGGAAAACCGCTTCGGGATCTGGCCGGTGCGCCGGAAGGGATCGTCCTGCCTGCGCGGGAAAGATGGGATATCCGGGTCATCCGGCCGCAAGGCGGGGAAGAACCGGAAACGCGGCCGGAAACAACCCCGCAGGAAAAGCCGGATCCTGTGCTTTTAAAGCGGCTGGCCGACGGATTGGATTACCGCTACCCGTATGAAGATCTCGGCGGGGTCTGTGCAAAAGTGGCGGCTTCCGAACTGGCCGGGCGTGCGTTTTCTGCCCGGTTTGCGGCGTCTTCCCGCCCGGCGTTCCTCAGTGAAAAAGGTCTTACGCCGGCGGAACGCGGCACGGCACTGCACGCTTTTCTTCAGTTTGCGGATTACGGAAAGGCGGCGCGCGATCCGGCTGCAGAGCGGGACCGCTTGGTTTCGGAAGGCTTTCTTTCCGAAGCGCAGGCACAGGCGATTGATCTGGACCAAATATCTGCCTTTTTTGCTTCGCCGGTTGCAGGGCGCATTTCTGCTTCCCCCCGTGTGGAGCGTGAATTCCGCTTTACGGTGGAAATTCCGGCAGGCCGTGTAAAGGAGGATCTCCAGCCGCCGCTGAGCGGGGAGCCGGTTGTCCTTCAGGGTGCGGCGGACTGCGTCTTTGAAGAGGACGGTGCGCTGGTTCTGATCGATTTTAAAACCGACCGAGTACAGGATCCGGCCGATTTGTGGGAGCATTACCGGCGGCAGCTGGAACTGTACCGTTTTGCACTGGAACAGTGTACGGGCCGCCGGGTCAAACAGTGTCTGCTGTATTCGTTTTTCCTGGATCGGGAGGTTTCGGGGGATTGATCCACGGGGAAAAATCTTTCAGGAATCCTTGCATATTTTCCTTTTCTGTGATATGATTCTTCTATAAACAGGCAAAAATATTCATAGATTGTTGTTTAGGAGGTATCCTAAGAGATGTCGGCGGTGGAAGTTGTTTTAGGAATTATTTTGATGGTGTTTTCCGTTATTATCACGGTAATGGTCCTGATGCAGGAAGGCCACGAACAGAACGTTGGCGTTATTACGGGCGGTGCGGACACGTTTCTGTCCAAGAATCAGGCGCGTTCCATTGATTCTTTTTTAGCGCGTTGGACAAAATTCTTTATGATTGGTTTTTTTGTTCTCGTCGTTTTGATTAACGCCTATATGTTCTTTTTTGCAAAATAAAAGGGCTTCCTGTGCCCCGCTTGCAGAAGCGGGGCTTTTCTTGTAAAGAAATAATTATGGAGGTCAAGATTGAGAGAGCTAGAAGATAAAATCGTTCATCTTCTTGAGAAAAGGCAGCACAGCATTTCAATGAGTATGCTGCAAAAGGAACTGAAGATTAAGGATAAAAAGAAAAAGGCCTTGGTGCAGGCTCTTGAGAGCCTAAAAAGTGACGGCCGCATCTCGGTGACAAAAGACGGCCGTATCCGCCTCCCAAAGAAAAAAGAGCCTACCCAGGAGGCGGTAATTGTTTCGCTTTCCAGGGGCTTTGCATTTGCCCGCCCGGCCGATGGGGGAGAGGATATATTTATTCATGCCGACAGGCTCCAGAGTGCCTTTATTGGTGATCGGGTGTCTCTCTGCCATATTCGGCAGAGCCCAAAAGGGCCGAGTGCCGATGTTGGAAGTATCCTGAAAAAGGGAAGCCGGTTCGTTACCGGCACGCTGGCTGAGCAGAACGGTGTGCTGGAACTTCACCCGGATGTTGCAATTCGGTACAATATCCCGGTCAGCCGGAAAAATGTTGCCGAGGAGAAACCTGGCAGCAAAGTCCAGGCCAGAATACGCAGAAAAGCCCATTCTTCCGAAATGCAGGCGGAAATTGTGAAGGCATACGGCCCGGCAGGAAGCGCAAGGGTCTGTACGGACGCCATCCTGGATCAAAACGGAATTCACATCGAATTTCCGCCGGAAGCACTGGCGGAAGCAGAAGCCGCCGCTTCGCAAAAAATTACGGAGGCTGATCTCAAGGGCCGGCTTGACCTTCGAAACTTGTCTATCTGCACGATAGACGGCGCGGACGCAAAGGATCTGGATGACGCCATATCCGTCAGCCGGACGCGGAAAGGTTATCGGCTGGGTGTGCATATTGCGGATGTTTCACACTATGTCGCCGAGAACGGGGCGCTGGATCAGGAAGCGAAAAGCCGGGGCACATCCGTTTATTTTGCCGACCGCGTTGTGCCCATGCTGCCGGAGGCACTTTCCAACGGTTCCTGTTCCCTGAACGCCGGGGAGGACAAGCTGACATTTTCCGCCATTATTGAACTGGACAAAGAAGCCAATATCTTATCTTATAAATTCAGGAAGAGCATCATACGTTCCCGTGTGCGGGGCGTGTACTCCGAAGTAAACAGTCTGTTTGACGGAACGGCAGACCATGATCTGCGCAAAAAATATTCACCGGTTATCCGTTCGCTTCATGCTGCCAAAGATCTTGCCGGAATTTTAAAAGAGCAGTTTGCCCGGAACGGCGCTGTTGATCTGGATAGTACGGAATCAGAGTTTCTGCTGAATGACGAAGGCGTTTGTATCGGTATCCGTCCGCGAAAAAGCGGAGAAGCGGAGCAGATGATTGAATATCTAATGATTACCGCCAACCGGGCGGCTGCAATGTTTGCGGAATCGGCCGGCATCCCGTTCGTTTACCGTGTCCACGAGCAGCCGAATCCGGATCGTGTTGCCGCGCTGATCCAGGTTGTCGATGCTGCCGGCCTTGATTCCAGGCCGCTGAAGCACCGTGACGGAAAAGTTTCCCCGAAGGACTTTTCGAATATTCTGAAGCAGGCGTCGGGTAATTCTGCCCAGAAGGTCATTTCCCATCAGCTGCTGAGGTCAATGGCCAAAGCTCGGTACGATGTGAACCCTGTGGGGCATTTTGGCCTTGCTCTTTCGGATTACTGCCATTTTACGTCCCCGATACGTCGGTACCCGGATACCGCGATTCACCGAATTCTATCGGCTCTGGTTAAGAAGAAAAAGGCCGGTGATCTGAAAGACCGCTATTCGGATTTTGCGGGTGAGGCCGCCAAACTGTCTTCCGAGGCAGAGGTGCGCGCTATGTCGGCGGAGCGCAGTGCCGACGACTGCTATATGGCGGAATATATGTCGCAGCATATTGGGGACGTTTGCCGCGGTGTAATCAGCGGCGTTACGCAGCGCGGTGTATTTGTAGAACTGGAAAACACGGCGGAGGGGTTTGTCCCTATGGACAGTGTTCCGGGGGATTTCCGTTTTGACGGAAAACTTTCTCAAGTGGATGCCAAAACGGGGAACCGGCTGACTATTGGGCGTCCAATGCAGATACGGGTTGTATCCGCCGATGTTGCCAGCGGCCGGATCGATTTTGCCTACGAAGGTCCCGCAGAATAATTTTCTTAGAACCGCATATTGCTGGAATAAATGCCCATCATACTAACATAATTATGAAGCGGAAGGCGGAGTTGTTAGTATGGAATCTGTACTGAAACTGCTGCAGCGTACGGACTGCACGGATAAAAAAGCGACAGAGGCGGAAAAAAAAAGGCTGCTTTTAGAAATCCGGGAAGTTTCTCGCATGATCGTTTATAATGAGTGCTGGTTCCAGCAGGAATGCGACAGCGACCTGATTGATGCTTGCATATACCAAAGGGAAGCATTGCAGGCGCGCTACCGGTATTTACTGAATCGAGCCAAGCGGCAGGGGGTCAGCTGCACTGCCTTCCAAGAATAAGGAAGCAGTGGGGTGGTTTTCTTTGCCGGACGAATATCTTGCCCTGTGCATTGTCGGCGTGTTTTTGCTGCTTGTTGTCATTCAGGTTATTATGAAAGTCAGGCATCCGTTTAGGCATGCGGTGGGAGGAATTCTAACGGGACTTTGCGCACTGGCGGTTGTTGATCTGACTGGAATGTTTACGGGGGTCAGTCTTCCGATCAGCCCGCTGACCCTGGGGGTTTCCGGTGTTGCCGGAATACCGGGGGTTACTATGCTGCTTTTGCTGAACCTCGTTTTCAAGTAAAACAGAATAAAAGGCATGGCGGCAAATACT
>DHNW01000007.1:59775-87853 GCA_002407675.1 Ruminococcaceae bacterium UBA5406 | reverse complement strand
AAAAGGCATGGCGGCAAATACTGAAAAGTATTTGCCGCCATGCCTTTTTGTGCCGGCCGGGAATAAATTTTCCCGGCTTTCAGTTTTATGTTATTTGATTTCAATCACTTTTGATGTTGGCTTTTCTTCCACCGGTTTGGGGAGTTCTACTTCCAGCACGCCGTTTTGATATGAAGCGTTAATTTTGCTGGCGTCAAGGCCTTCAATGTCAAAACTGCGGCTTAGAGCACCGTATCTCCTTTCCCTGCGGACATAGCCTTTGCCGTTTTCATTCTGTTCTTCTTTCCGCTCTGCCTGAATGGTAAGCTGGTTGCCCTCAACATTAATTTGAATGTCATTTTTGTTGAAACCGGGCATATCGGCTTTCAGCAGGTATTTATCGCCTTCGTCAATAATATCCGTGCGGAATGGGGCAAACGCACGCTCCGTACCTCCAAAGAAACTGTCGTTCATCATTTTATCAAAGACATCAAACACGTTTCCGCTGCTGTGGTCAAATGGAATTAAATCAAACATCCCAATTCCTCCAGTTTAATTTTATTTGCGGTGAAGGTTCTTTGTTTTCCTTTCGCTGGTTTCAGTATACGGCTGGACTATGAACAAAAAATATACTGAAAATGAACATTATATTAAAATTAGCACTTAAACCATAAGAGTGCTAATTTTTATCAGAACTGGATTCCCTACTTTTGCCCGGTGTGAGAAGAAGCCTCGTCGTCATCTGTCACGGCGCTTTGTCCGCCATTTAGCCAATGGATGCGCTCGGCGGCTTCTTCCGGGGTGTTCCAGCTGCTTTCGGTCTGCCAGATACCGCCCGATGTAAAACAGCCCACAGTCCATCGCCCCGGTTCCGATTTTTGATACGAGTATGCCATACCATTCCTCCTGACGGCGTTACTATACGCAGTGCGGCGCAGAATTATTCGCCGGATGAAAGGGATACGGAAAAGCCGCTTTTCCCCCGTATAAAATCTCAGGAAAAGAATACAATACGGATTAAGAAACGGTTCATACAAGGAGTGAAAGGGTTCAATGGCATTTTCAGATTTACATGATATTTTAGTCCGCAGCGAGAGTACCAGGCAGTATTTTATGAAACTGCCGGTGCGGGTGCAATTGACAATACACCGGAAAAACGAAGAAATTAAAACGATTGAAGCCCTGCATCAGTATGCTGATTTAATAACAAAGCGATAAAAAAGGCTGAAGTAATTCATATCCTGATGATATGGACTGCTTCAGTCTTTCTCTGTTAACTTGTTTATACCAGATTAGATCCTAGGGATTTCAGAACAGCGGCATCCGCCATACCCGTGCACGGAAGCCCATTGTCGCTTTGATATTTCAGGACCGCCGCTTTGGTAATGGGCCCGTAATATCCTGTGCAGTTGTTTGCTGTCATATATCCGCGCTCGGTCAGATCCTTTTGAAGTGCCCGCACATCTTCACCGCGCTGACCTTTTTGCAGGACACGGCTTTCCAGATGGACCGCTGCCTGAACGGCTTTTACCGCATCCGGAAGCTCGCCTGAAACCAGCTTTCCGGTTTTGTCAAACGAACACACAGTGCCGCCGATTGTTTTTTGGGTGGAAACTACGTACTGCCCATTCTCATAATAATATTCGCTGTCGCCCAAGGTGACGATTCCGCTTTCCGGATATTGAATCTGAGGAAGCTTAAACCATTTCTGCCAATGATACCGGCCGCCGAAAACCGGTTCATACTGAATATCTTTTCCTGTGCACCGGTTGTCAACTTCCATATTGTTGCCAACATATACGCCCACATGTCCGGGCCCGTACAGAATCAAACCGTGGATGCGGGGCAGAGAAGATTCACGGGAAGAATTCAAGCTGCCCTTCACGGTTGCAGACTGAAGCATTCCGCTTGCCCCGCCTGCAACTTGCATCTGTCCTGGATCCGGGTCCGATGTATCGCCTGTCCACCAAAGGTAGGATTTTATCAGTCCCGCACAATCCGAACGGCGGACACCGCCGGAAAGCTGACCATAGCATCCGTAACAGTATTTCCAATGCGACTGATAAGCATTCAAAACGTGTGCGGTTAAGCCAATTCCCGTTTTCTCGTCTGCGGCGTTTGCCGCAGGTGCCGCGTGAATGCCTAAAATGACAGCGGCTGCAAAACAGCAAATACCCAGTAAGGCCTTCCCAAAATGTGTTTTTTCCATCCCTTGCCTCCGCTCTGATTGATCATCCGTACAAATATAACAAATTAATTACATACTATCACATATTGGTTACAAATGTCAATCAAAGCAAAATGGAAAAGCTAATTTCCTCTATTTATACAAATAAGTAAAATAAATATTGGCTATTTTAATTGTAACTATCGACCAGCTGCCGCACGATTTCATCCGTTTTCATTCCACGCGATCCTTTTACCAGCACAATATCGCCCGGTTTCAGGATAGCCTGGAGAAATGACGACGCCTGGCGGTTAGTTTCGCATATTTTGCAGTCCATGCCGGGGCGGACGGAAAGCGCTCCTTCGGCGATGGCGCACGCCTGTTTCCCTATGGTGACAAGCTGATCCACGCCGGCTTTGGCAGCATATTCGCCCAGTTCAAAATGTGCCTGCCGGGAAAAATCGCCCAGCTCCAGCATATCGGCGAGCACGGCGATCCTTTTTCCGGAATCAAACCTGCACAAGACGGATAGGCTGCTTTTGGCGGCATCCGGGCTGGAGTTGTAGGAATCGTCAATTACGGTTACGTCTCCTGCTTTCCGGATTTGCATCCGCATAGCAGGGGAGCGGTATCCGGCGAGGGCGGCGGCTGCTTTTGCAGGCGGCACGCCAAGCCGCTCCGCCACAGCCAGTCCTGCTAGCGCATCCAGCACACAGTGTATGCCGGGGACAGGCAGGTTTCCTTCTCCTGTTTCCCCCTTCGGGGAACGGTAACAGAAAGTGGAAGACTGCGTACCCAGCCGGATGGATTCCGCGCGGAAATCGCACCAAGGCTGCGTCCCGAAAAAAACGGTTTCAAATGGGAGCTTGCCCCGCAGGGCGGCCAGCATGGGATCATCCCCGTTCAGAAACAGAACGGAGCCCGGATGAAACCGGTCGGTGATATGCAGTTTTTCTTTCCGGATGTTTTCACGTGTTTTCAGCTGACCGATATGGGAGACGCCGATATTGGTCATTACGGCAAAATCGGGGGCGGCCACTGCGGCAAGGCGGGCCATCTCCCCGAATTCGCTCATCCCCATTTCCACCACGGCGGCTTCGCAGTCCGGTGAAAGGCGGAATATCGTCAGCGGCAGGCCGATCTGGCTGTTTTGGTTCCCTTCTGTTTTCATAACGCGCAGGCCCGCAGAAAGCGCCAGCGCGACCATTTCCTTAGTTGTTGTTTTACCGACGCTGCCTGTAATTCCAATCACCGTGCCCTGAAACCGGCGGCGCCATTTGGCAGCAATCTTTTGCAGGGCCGCACGCGTGTCCCTAACTGCAATCACTGCGCCGCCGGTTTCGGGCCGGTTTGGTTCCTGTGTTAAGGCGGCGGCAGCTCCCGCCGCAAACGCCGTACCGATAAAACGGTGTGCGTCGGTTTTTTCACCGACGAGCGGGACAAACAGAGCGCCGGCTTTTACCTGGCGGCTGTCCGTTGTGACCGACGTTACCGCAGCCAAGGGGTTTCCGGCCAGCAATTGCCCCCCGCAGGCTTCTGCCAGTTCCTGCACTGTCATTTTCATAGCGATGCTTCACAGCTTTCCTGCGAGAATATCTGCAATGATTTCCCGCTCGTCAAAATGGTATTTTACTCCGTTAATCTCCTGGTAGTCTTCATGTCCCTTGCCGGCAAGCACAACAATGTCTCCGTCCCGTGCATTTTTCATGCAGTATTTAATTGCCTGTTTCCGGTCTGGGATTACCACATATTTCCCGTTCGTCCGTTCAATTCCCACCTTAATGTCAGCAATAATATCCATTACATTTTCGTAACGGGAATTGTCGGCGGTAATTACGGAGAGATCTGCCAGCTTTCCGCTGACTTCGCCCATTTCAAACCGGCGGCTGCGGTCGCGGTTTCCCCCTGCGCCGAAAAGACAGATCAGGCGTGCGGGACGGTATTCCCGCAGGGTTTCGAGAATATTCCGCATGCTTAGGGCGTTGTGTGCGTAATCAATCAGCAGGGTGTAGCCGGGGACCGTGACCGGTTCCACCCGGCCCTTGACTTTCACGTGATTCAGGCCGTCTGCAATGTCCTGCCAGGTTATGGGAAAATGCAGGCATACGGCGGCGGCAGCCAGCGCGTTGTAGACGCTGAACCGGCCGGGAATATCCACGTCGGCGCCGATTTTCAGCCGGCCGTCCATTTCAAAATGCACGCCCAGGTATCCCGGTCGGGCAATCAGGCGTTCCCCCGACGCACGCAGTTCAGCACTTTCACTGAAACCGTACGTTTCCACCGCACAGGTGTGTCCTTCTGCAATTTTTTGCCAGTTGGGATCGTCAATATTGAAAATCCCAGTTTTGCACTGACGGAACAGCAGGCTTTTGCACTGCCTGTATTCTTCTATGCTTTTGTGCTCGTTTTTTCCGATATGGTCGGGTGAAAAGTTGGTAAACAGGCCGTAGTCAAACAGGATGCCGGCCACGCGGTGATCCCGCAGACCAATGGAGGAGGCCTCCAGCACCACTGCTCTGCACCCGGCGTCCGCCATCATACGCAGGTATTTCTGAATATCATACGATTCCGGCGTAGTATTGTCGGTCGGGATGACTTTGTCCCCGATAACGGCTCCGATTGTCCCGATAATCCCCGTCTTGACGCCTCCTGTTTCCAGAATGGACCGGATCATATAAGAAACCGTTGTCTTTCCCTTGGTGCCCGTGATCCCCACTACGGTCATTTGACGCGCAGGGTGGCCGAACCAGTTGGCGGACAGAACGGCCATGGCGTATCGGGTGTCACCAACTCGAATCACGGGGACGCCTGCGCTTTCCACCGGCTGCTGTGCCACAATGGCAGCCGCCCCCATTCGGGCGGCTTGGCCCGCGAACTGATGGCTGTCGATTTTTGAACCCTGCAGGCAGATAAACAGACTGTCTTTTTTGACTTTGCGGGAATCGTAAACAATGCTTTTGATTTCTGTGTTTTCTGCATCCGCCGGACCGGTGCAGGAATAGTTCAGGCCTTCCAACAGGTCTTTTAGTTTCATTCAGACTTTCCCCCCTGCTGCATATATCTTTAAGCCCGCACGGCGGCGGGCTTCGGACTTTCCGGATATGATCATACCCTAAAGAATATTATCTGTCAATGCGGTTGCCGGCAGGCGACAAAACATTACATTTTTCGATTCTGTTTAAAATCCATACATTGTTCCATCATTGTATGAATACAATGGTAGAAAAGAATGATATGATTCTTTTGGTATCCTATTGAGAAAACGATGAGAGGTCGGATTGAGATGGAAAATTTTAAAGATAAGCTGGAATTTTTTGGGCTTAAAAAAGCGTTGGGTTTTCTTGAAAACAACCCCCAGAAAAACGTCCCTAAAATAATGAACTGGCTGCAGAAGTTTGATAAAGACGAAGGACATAATAAATCCTATAATCTTATCAAAGAAGCCATGACGGATCCGAACAACAACTGGAACCGGCTGATATCGAGCCTTTACACCGATATCGACCAGGGCTACCTGAAAAAATCGTTTGAAAATATGCTGATTAATTTTATGGGCGGCAAAAAGCTCGGGAAAATCTCCGAAAAGTATGACTGCAACGTGCCGTGGGCTATCCTGATGGACCCGACTTCCGCCTGCAACCTGCACTGCACAGGCTGCTGGGCCGCAGAATACGGCCACAGTCTGAACCTCAGTTATGAACAGCTGGACGATATCATCCGTCAGGGGAGAGAACTCGGCAGCTATTTCTATATCCTTTCCGGCGGCGAGCCCCTTGTTCGCAAGGATGATATTTTGAAACTCTGCGAAAAATACAGCGACTGTACATTCCTGGCCTTTACAAACGCCACCCTGATTGATGAAGAATTCGCCGACAATGTCCTTCGGGTGAAAAACTTTGTGCCGGCCATCAGCATTGAAGGCTATGAGAAGGAGACAGATGCCCGCCGTGGAAAAGGGACCTACCAGGCTGTGCTGAAGGCAATGGAAATTTTCCGCAATAAAAAACTTCCTTTCGGCGCGTCGCTTTGCTATACAAGGGAGAACGCCGAGGTCATCGGCAGCGACGAGTATTTTGATTTTCTGATTGCCCAGGGATGCAAATTTGCATGGATTTTCACCTACATACCAGTCGGTGCGGACGCCGTCCCCGATTTAATGGCAACCGCGGAACAGCGCAGGTATCTGTACGACCAAATCCGCAAGTTCCGCTGGACAAAGCCGATCTTCACCATGGATTTTTGGAACGACGGCGAATATGTAAACGGATGCGTTGCAGGCGGAAGGTCTTATATGCACATCAACGCGAATGGTGACATTGAACCCTGCGCTTTCATCCATTACTCCGATTCCAATATCCGTGACAAAACGCTTTTAGAGGCTTACCGTTCTCCGCTTTTCATGGAGTACCGCAGGAATCAGCCGTTTAACCACGATATGCTGCGGCCCTGCCCGCTTCTTGACAATCCGGCGCGTTTAGCCCAGATGGTGAAAAAGTCGGGCGCAAAATCTACGGATCTCGTCCATCCGGAAAATGTTGACGACCTGACGGCCAAATGTGTGCCGGCAGCCAAGGAATGGGCTCCCGTGGCAAAGAAGATCTGGGATAACAGTCCCGCCAAGGAACGCTGTGCCAAACGTGAGCAGCAGATTAAAGAAGAGAAAATGAAAATTGCCCAAAAGGTTCAGCATTAAATTACAAGACTTTTTTGATTTTACATTTTAACAAAAGTGTATAATTTTTTTACTTTTCCGCGAAACTGTATAGATACAAAATTCTGCTGTTATGTTATTTTAATGAGGGTACACGATTTAGCAAAGCGTTATATGTTTTGTATTTTAAGAGATGCAACTTTTAGGAAAGGGAGCTTAGTAATATGGCTACGATACGAGAAAGGCTGGAAGCGGCAGGCCTCAAAAAGGTACTTGCCTATCTGGACAACAATCCTCAGGAAAATGTGCCAAAAGCCATCAACTGGCTGCGTAAAATTGATAAGGACGGTCTGTATAAGAATGCCTTCAATATGGTGGAGGGCTTTATGTCCGATCCCAGCAATAACTGGAACCGGCTGATCACCGACGTGTATGACAATATCGACGGAAGCGTCCGCCGCAAATTGTTTGAAAACTTTATTGTTAATTCCGCTATTATCGGTTCCCAGCGCAAAAACCGCCTGGTGGAAAAGTATGACTGCAACCTTCCGTGGGCTATTCTGATGGATCCGACCTCTGCCTGCAACCTTCACTGCACGGGCTGCTGGGCCGCAGAATACGGCAACCGTCTGAATCTCACGTACGACCAGCTGGATGATGTTATCTGCCAAGGGAAGGATTTAGGTACTTACATGTACATATTCTCCGGCGGCGAACCGCTTGTGCGCAAAGATGATATTATTCGTCTCTGTGAGAAGCACAGTGACTGCGAATTCCTTGCCTTTACCAACGCTACGCTGATTGATGAGGCGTTTGCAGATGAAATGCTGCGGGTCAAGAACTTTATCCCGGCCATCAGCATTGAGGGCTATGAAGAGGAAACGGATTTCCGCCGCGGCAAGGGAACCTATCAAAAAGTTATCCAGGCCATGAAAATTCTCAAGGAGAAAAAGTTGCCTTTCGGCGCATCCCTCTGCTATACAAGGAAAAATGCTGAAACGATCGGCAGCGACGAATATATTGATTTCCTGATTGACCAGGGCTGCAAGTTTGCATGGATCTTCACCTATATCCCGGTTGGCGTGGATGCAGTGACGGATCTGATTGCCACGGCGGATCAGCGTAAATATATGTATGATCAGGTGCGTAAGTTCCGCGGGACAAAGCCGATTTTTATGATGGACTTCTGGAACGACGGCGAGTATGTCAACGGCTGCATCGCCGGCGGGCGCAACTATCTGCACATCAACGCCAACGGCGATATTGAACCTTGCGCGTTTATTCATTACGCGGATTCCAATATTAAGGATAAGACGATTCTGGATGCGTGCCGTTCTCCGCTTTTCATGGAATACCGCCGCAACCAGCCGTTTAACCACGATATGCTCCGCCCCTGTCCGCTGTTTGACAATCCGGGCCGGCTGGCGCAGATGGTGAAAAAATCCGGAGCGCATTCCACGGATCTGACCCATCCGGAAAATGTGGATGACCTTACGCAGAAGTGTGTGGCTCCCGCCAAGGCGTGGGCGCCTGTGGCGAAAAATATTTGGGATAACTGCGAAGGCAAAGAGCACGCTGAGATGAAAGAGAAAAAAGAAGCCGAAGAAAAGGTTGCTATCCGTGAAAAAGTCGGAGTGGATACAGAAAGCAAAGTATCCTGACTTTTTTCAGCCAGATATCTAAATAAAGTTCAGAGGGGGCTGCCGCAAAACTTGCATTTTGCGGCAGCCCCATTTTTATGGAAAATAAGTGAAATGCTGCTGAAAGTATTCTGTTTTTTCTGATTCATTGGGAGAAGAACCGCTTGCCTTTTCCTCGGGGAGAGATTATACTATACCTAAATAGTATAGATTTAAGATTGGAGGCATAAAATGAGACAAAAGTTCATTTATACGGATTACCCGGCGTATATTGAATATCTCAAATCGTTTGCAGAAGATTCTTTTGCCGCTTTTCAGCGGAAACTGATCCCGGGGGAAACGATCCTTGGGGTTCGGACGCCGCGCCTCCGTTCCATAGCAAAACAGATTGCTGCGGGAAATTGGCGACGCTTTCTTGCCGATGCGCAGGGCGGCACCATGGAGGAAATTATGATGCAGGGCCTTGTAATCGGAAATGCGAAGATGGATTATAAAGAAGCTCTGAAACGGGCGTCCGCTTTTGTTCCCAAGATCAAAAGCTGGGCTGTCTGCGACATCTGCGGTTCTTCATTCCGTTTTTTAAAAGAGGATATGGCGTCGTCATTTGCTTTTCTAAAAGGGTATCTTTCCTCGGAAAATGAATTTTCCGTACGTTTTGGGGTTACCCTACTGATGGAATTTTTTATCTGTGACGAATACATTGACCAGCTGTTTCCGCTTTTTGATCATGTCCGCCAGGAGGGCTATTATGCCAAAATGGCTGTCGCCTGGGCGGTTTCCGAATGCTTTATCAAATATCCGAAGCGTACCACACCGTATCTCCAATCCAATCAGCTGGAAGACTGGACCTACAACAAAGCCTTGCAGAAAATTATAGAATCCAATCGTGTTGATGAGGAGACAAAAGATAAAATCCGCTCTATGAAACGGAAAATTAAGAGATGAAAGGTGGTTCTTATGCTGAATTACAGGAAATGTGCTATTATCGGCTGCGGTTTCGTGGGATCAACTTCTGCATTCAGTTTGCTGCAGAGCAGCCTGTTTTCGGAAATGGTCCTGATTGATATCAACAAAGACCGCGCCGAGGGCGAGGCGATGGATTTAAGCCACGGTCTGCCCTTTGCCAGACCTATGGAGATTTATGCGGGCAGCTACGACGACCTTGCCGACTGCGCCCTGATTATTGTCACGGCGGGGGCCAACCAGAAGCCCGGCGAATCCAGACTGGATCTCGTGAATAAGAATGTCGGCATTTTCAAGCAGATTATTCCCGAAATCCAGAAGCGGAATCATGAAGGAATTTTGCTGATTGTTTCCAATCCGGTAGATGTCCTGACCTATACGGCCCTCAAACTTTCCGGCTTTCCGCCAAACCGAGTGATTGGTTCCGGCACCGTTTTGGATACGGCACGCCTGAAATATCTGTTGGGCCGCCACCTGAATGTAGACAGCCGCAGTGTTCATGCCTATGTGATTGGCGAGCACGGCGACAGCGAACTTGCGGTTTGGAGCAGCGCCAACGTTTCCGGGATCGAGCTGAACCGGTTCTGTGAACAGTGCGGCCAGTGCGACCATAGCCGAAACATGCATAAACTCTACGAAGATGTCCGCGGCAGTGCAGACACCATTATCCGGAAAAAGGGCGCAACCTATTACGGAATTGCCATGGCGGTCCGCCGCATTGCGGGGTGCATTCTGCGGGATGAGAAGTCTATCCTGCCGGTTTCCAGCTTGATGGAAGGACATTACGGCCTTCAAGACGTCTGTATCGGTGCCCCAAGTATTGTGGGGGCGGGGGGTGTCGAGAAGGTGCTGGATATCCAGCTGAGTGACGAAGAGCAGCATCATCTGGCGCGTTCCGCGGCGGCCCTGAAACAGGTGCTGTCTTCTCTGGATCTGCCAAAGTAGAAACAATTCAGCTTTTGGGGTGGTTCCCGCGTGGGGGCCGCCCTTTTTGCTTCCATTTTCACCCGATCTTTTGCTGCTTTAATTCATTAATATCCAGTTGAAAATTTTTTAACATTTCTCTCGGTTAATCTTGACAAACTAATCGGGTGGGAATAGAATGATGGTAGTGTTAGTAGAGACTAACATTCCGGCCAGCGGAAGCGGCGGCCGGTCAAAATGGCAAAATGAGAAAGGAGGGACGCGCAGTGACGCTGGATAAACTGCAAATCGGCAAAAGATCGAAAATTACCGCCGTAAATGGCGGCGGCGCTCTGAGACGGCATCTGCTTGATATGGGCCTTACGCCCCATACGGAAGTTACCATTCAGAAAGTTGCACCGATGGGTGATCCCATTGAGATCCATCTTCGTGGCTATGAACTGACACTGAGGAAAGAAGACGCAAGAAATATTACAGTCGAGGAGGCGTAGGGCGATGGTTTTTGCTTTGGCCGGGAATCAAAACTGCGGCAAAACAACGCTTTTCAATCAGCTGACAGGTTCCAATCAGCATGTGGGCAATTTCCCCGGTGTTACCGTCGATCAGAAAGCCGGTTCCATCCGAGGGCACAGTGATGCCACCGTAGTGGATTTGCCCGGAATCTATTCCCTTTCTCCCTATTCCAGTGAAGAAATTGTTACAAGGGATTTTCTTTTAAAACAACATCCGGATGGGATTATTAATATTGTGGACGCGACCAATATTGAGCGGAATCTCTATTTAAGTATGCAGCTCATTGAACTGAACATTCCAATGGTGATTGCGCTGAATATGATGGATGAAGTCCGAGCCAACAGGGGAACCATAAAAATTGAAGCATTTCAGAAAGCGATCGGCGTTCCGGTTGTCCCAATTTCCGCCAGTAAGAATGAGGGAGTGGAAGAACTGATTGATCTTACAATCGAAACTGCAAGTGTCAAACGTGTGCCAAAACGGCAGGATTTCTGCAGCGGCGCCGTCCACCGGACGATCCATTCCATTGCCCATATGGTAGAAGACCACGCCCAGCGGATTCACGTTCCGCCGCGCTTTGCCGCCACAAAGCTTGTGGAAGGCGACGCTCCTATGATGGAAGCCCTGCGGCTTTCCGACAACGAGAAGGATATGATCCAACACGATGTTACCGAAATGGAACGGGAGCTGAACACCGACCATGAAGCGGCCTTGGCGGACATGCGGTATTCGTTTATCGAAAAACTGTGCGCGAATACGGTTGTTAAGATGGGTGAATCCAAAGAGCACCGGCGAAGCATAAGAATCGACCGGGTTCTGACGGGAAAATATCTGGCCATTCCGATTTTTCTGCTGATTATGGTGCTGATTTTCTGGCTTACGTTCGGCGTGATCGGAAAATTTTTCAGTGATCTGCTTTCCGTGGGAATTGATTCTCTTTCGACAGCTGTTGCGGCAGGGCTAACGGCTTATGGGATCAATCCGGTCGTCAAGTCGCTGATTATCAACGGTGTGTTTGCCGGTGTTGGCAGCGTTATTCAGTTTCTGCCCACCATTGTTGTGCTGTTCTTTTTCCTCTCGATTCTGGAAGACAGCGGTTACATGGCGCGGGTGGCTTTCGTGATGGATAAGCCGCTGCGCAAGATCGGCCTTTCAGGCCGCAGTTTTGTCCCCATGCTGATTGGCTTTGGATGTTCGGTTCCGGCCATCATGTCGACGCGCACTCTTCCGAGCGAGCGCGACCGGAAAATGACGATTATGCTCACGCCGTTTATGAGCTGCAGCGCCAAGCTGCCCATCTACGCAATCTTTACAGCGGCGTTTTTTCCAGATCACGCGGCCCTGGTTATGATCCTTCTGTATGTGATGGGAATCGTGATGGGAATTATCAGCGGATTGCTGATGAAAAGCACCCTGTTCCACGGCAACCCTGTGCCATTTGTCATGGAGCTTCCGAATTACCGGATGCCGAGCGGAAAAACCGTGGTGCTTTTAATGTGGGAAAAAGCCAAAGATTTTCTTCAGCGTGCCTTTACCATCATCTTTGTAGCAACGATCGTCATCTGGTTTTTACAGACCTTTGATTCCCGCTTTAACGTTGTCTCAAACAGCAAAGACAGTATGCTTGCCGCCATTGGGCAGTTTTTGGCGCCGATTTTTGCACCGCTCGGCTTTGGTGACTGGCGTGCATCCACGGCACTCTTAACCGGCTTCACCGCTAAAGAAGCGGTGATCAGCACGTTTGCCGTGCTGATGGGTACCAGCGCTTCCGGGTTAGCGTCTGCGCTGGGCGGGATCTTTTCTCCGCTGACGGCGTTTTCTTTCCTGACTTTCACGCTGCTGTATACCCCGTGCATTGCGGCCATTACGGCGGTCAAAAATGAAATGCACAGCGTAAAAAGTGCTTTTGGCGTGATTTTCTTTCAATGCGGCATTGCCTGGATTGTCGCTTTCTTCATTTACCATGTGGGCTTGATCTTTGCATAAATAAGGAGGAATGAAATATAAAGCCAATTGATTATCTCATTCTGATTGGCCTTGCGGTGCTTGTCGTGCTGGCTGCCCGGTATGCGTACCGTCACCGCAGCGATCCATGCGGCGGTGACTGTTCGGCCTGCCCCTATCATCAGACCTGCAAGCGCGAAAGAAAAAAATAATGATTTCAGCCCCGGCTGTCTTTTGGCCGGGGTTAAAATTTTTACCGGCGATACCTGATTTTCGGTTGACATTTTTAAGGAATGGTTTATAATAACAGTTGAACAATAAATCAATTGTTCAACTGTACAAAGAAAGAAGATGTCCCTATGAATTCCTGTGTACCGGATATTGATCAGTGTGACTGCACGGTGATCCATCAGGAAACGGTTAACCGGGTGCGTGCCCATATGCCCGATGAAGAAAACCTTCTGGATCTTGCGGATCTGTTTAAGGTTTTCGGAGATTCCACCAGGGTCAGAATCCTGTGCGCCCTGTTTCAGGCGGAATTATGCGTCTGCGATATTGCAGCGCTTCTGGGCATGTCAACGTCCGCCATTTCGCATCAGCTCCGCATCCTGAAGCAATCCAAACTCATCAAGAACCGCCGTGACGGAAAAGTAGTTTATTATTCGCTGGATGATGATCACGTTAAGAATATTTTCAATCAAGGATTGGAGCATGTGTCAGAGAAATAAGAGTTTTATTTTGGAAATGGAGATAGCGGTATGGTGAAAGGAGATTCCCGTCGACGGGCATACCTGCAGCGGATCAGTTTGGCGGCTGGAACGGTGCTGTTTGTTGCAGGACTTGTTTTTCGGTTTCCAAGGCCGCTGAATTTTTATGTTTTTTTAGCGGCTTATCTCCTGACCGGCGGCCAGATCCTGTGGCAGGCGGCCAGAAACATTGTAAAGGGAGAAGTCTTTGACGAGAATTTTTTGATGGCTGTAGCAACTATCGGCGCGTTTGCGATTGGGGAATATGCCGAAGGCGTCGCCGTTATGCTTTTCTATCGGATAGGGGAATTCTTTGAAGATCTGGCCGTTGGCCGTTCCAGGCGGTCCATTTCTGCTTTGATGGATCTTCGCCCGGATTCTGCCAGCCTTCTTGTCGGAGATAACGTTCAGAAGGTCGCTCCGGAAGAAGTTGCGGTCGGGGAGCGGATTCTTGTGCGCCCCGGAGAAAAAGTTCCGCTTGACGGCCGGGTTACCGAAGGGACTTCGTCGGTGGATACGTCCGCTCTCACGGGGGAATCTGTACCGCGCCGAGTAGAGCCCGGTGCGGAGGTTTTGGCCGGCTTTGTCAACGGCGGCGGCCTCTTAACGGTAAAGACGGAGAAAGTATTTGGGGAGTCATCCCTTGCTAAGATTATGGACCTCGTGCGGAACGCGGAAACCCGAAAGGCTCCGGCGGAAAAATTTATTACGAAATTTGCTCGGTATTACACACCTGCCGTGGTCTTTTCCGCTCTTGCGCTTGCGGTGGTTCCGCCCCTGGTATTAGGGGGAGCGAATTTCACGGAATGGATATACAGGGCTTTAACTTTTCTTGTCGTATCGTGCCCGTGCGCTCTGGTCATTTCTGTTCCGCTCAGCTATTTTGCCGGTATCGGCGGCGCTTCCAAACAAGGGGTGCTGATTAAGGGGAGCAATTACCTGGAGGCTTTGAATCAGATTGACACAGTTGTTTTCGACAAGACGGGGACTCTTACGAAAGGAAATTTTCAGGTTACGCAGGTTCTTCCGGCAGAAGGATTCAAAAAAGAGGATATTCTGGACTATACGGCACACGCCGAATTGTATTCCAGCCACCCGGTAGCGGTTTCCATTCGGGACGCTTTCGGGTCGGAGCCGGATGCCCAAAGGGTCTCCGACTATGAAGAAATTGCAGGGAAAGGCATCCGTGCCCGAGTGGACGGCAAGCCTGTCCTTGCCGGAAATGCGGGACTGATGGCTTCCGAAAGAATTCCTGTTCCCAAACCGGAGACTGCGGGCACAGCCGTTTATCTTGCGGTGGGAAGGCAATTCGCCGGAATGATCCTGATTGCGGATGAATTAAAACCAGACAGCGCCCAGACTGTCTGCGGTCTGAAGTCAGCCGGGGTGCGCAGGACGGCAATGCTGACCGGCGACCGGAAAGAGACGGGGGAAAACGTAGCCCGCAAGCTGGGCATTGACTCCGTTTATTCAGAATTGCTGCCAGAGCAGAAAGTAGAGCGTTTGGAACAGCTGGCGCACGAGGTTCCGCAGGGTAAGAAACTGATGTTCGTAGGTGATGGGATCAACGATGCGCCGGTTCTTGCCCGTGCGGATATCGGCGTGGCTATGGGTGCTCTCGGTTCAGATGCGGCAATTGAGGCCGCCGATATTGTCCTGATGACGGATGAACCGTCCTGTTTGCTTTCAGCCCTCCGTATTGCAAAAAAAACGAAGAGGATTGTGCGGCAGAACATTGGATTTACCATCGCTGTAAAAATCACCATTCTTGTTTTAGCCGCTTTGGGGCTTGCAACCATGTGGGCGGCTGTCTTCGGCGACGTTGGAGTGACGATCCTTGCTGTCCTGAATGCGGCGCGTGCCGTGTAGTTTTTCGAACTGCAGTATGGTATAATGGAATACAGAAATTCTACCGGAGGAGTCCGCGAAAATGGATGACAGAAAACGGCAGGCACTTCAATATTTGTCACAGGATTCGCTTCTTCATATCGATATGCTCGAAAGCATCCGCTGGGGCCAGGCGGTAATTTTACAGGCTTTGCCCCGCGGCGTTCTGATTTTAGACCGTCCGTCGCAGGCTTATATGATGAGTGCCGCCGATCAAAAGACGGCGGCGCGGCTGTTTTCCGGGCTGCAACAGGCTGAATTATTTGTGGCACATCAAAAATTCTATACGGAAGCCGTGCAAAAAAGACTGGCGCTGCCGCATAAAATGGCTTGCTTTCAGGCAGTGTATCCCGGAACGGAGCCAATCTCCGTCTGCGATCAAAGCTATCCCATCCGTCAGCTTGATGAATCCTATCTTCCTTTTGTGTGGAAGCATTATTCTCATGCGGATGACAAAGAATATCTGGCGGAACGGCTTCGTTCCGGAACAATGTTCGGCGCATTTGCTGACGGAAGCCTGGCTGGTTTTATCGGGATGCATGCGGAAGGCTCCATGGGTATGCTGGAAGTCCTTCCGTCCTATCGCCGGCGGGGAATCGCGGCAGCCCTGGAGGCATTTCAGGTTAACCGGTTTCTCGCTCAGAAAAAAATTCCGTTTGCGCAGATTATCTGTGGGAATACGCCTTCCGTCCGCCTGCACCAAAAGCTTGGATTTTCCATATCTTCTGTTCCGCTTTTTTGGCTGGAAAAATAGCGCTGGCTAATAACAAAGGGTCCTCTCCGATTCTGGAGAGGACCCTTTGTTCCTGTCATCAGGATTATATTCTTCGGCCGGCAGCAGCTTCACTCCGCTTCCGGCAGGTTGTATTTTAGATTACCAGTTTCTCCCATGCGGATGCAGCGGCCCCGGCGGATGAATCGGACGCCGCCATTCCGGCGGATAGTCCTGGCAGAAGGGGCAGAACGGCTGCTGCGGACGCGGAGGGGGGCAGTGCCGGCACGGCGGACGGTTCCGTCCGTAAGGCGGCGGGTATCTTCTCATAAAGGATACCTCCTTTCCTGCTATTCTATGCGGTGGAACGGCCGTCTGTCCTGCGGTAAGGCAAAGAAGCTTATTTAAAAATCGAGTGCTGGCTGAAATGATTGGCATACGACATTTTTCACGCTGGTTTTCAGCTATTATTTGATAGAATTTATTCTGTGGGCAGGACATGCTGTCTCCATGGTGCCGCAGTAATTTTTGTGCCTGAACGGGCCAGAGGATCCAGCAAATCATTTTTGGAGGTGCCGGCATGGGTGTGAGGCTTATTTTTAAAAACGCTGTTCTGACGGCGTTGCTGAGCGGCGAGATTGACCATCACGCCGCTAGGGAGATTCGGAGTGAGATCGACGGGACTGCCGAACGGGTGAAGCCGCAGAAACTAATCCTTGATTTTGCGGATGTGCAGTTTATGGACAGTTCCGGTGTAGGGCTGATAATGGGGCGCTGCAAATTGATGCAGATTTGGAACGGCACGGTTGAAATAGTGAATCTTCCTCCCAAAATTGAACGGATCGTTTCACTTGCGGGGCTGAATCAGCTGTGTACAATCGAAAAGGGGGAGCAAAATGAAGCCGGAAAATGAGATGAATCTGTCATTCCCAAGCTATTCTGCGAATGAAGCGTTCAGCCGGGCGGCAGTTTCGGCCTTCGTGGCCCAGCTGGATCCTACGGTTGATGAACTATGCGATATTAAGACCGCTGTATCAGAAGCTGTTACCAATTGTATCGTTCACGCATACCGCAGCACGATCGGTACGATTTACATAAACTGCAAAATCTACGGCGACGGCAAAGTCATTGTCAAAGTTCGGGACAGGGGATGCGGAATAGAAAACGTGGAGCAGGCCATGCAGCCCTTGTACACCACAGCGGGTGAAGAGCGCGCGGGGCTGGGTTTTGCCGTTATGGACAGCTTTATGGATCGACTGCATGTTACTTCCAAACCCGGGAAAGGAACTTCCGTAATCCTGCAAAAGACCCTCAGACGCCGTACTTCAGAAAATGGATAGGGAACAGGTAATCCGGGGAAACATCGGACTGGTTCATGCCTGTGCCAGACATTTCCGCGGCCGCGGCATTGAATACGACGACCTGTTTCAGGCGGGCTGCCTCGGTCTTGTCAAAGCCGCCGGAAATTTTGACGAGAGCCGGGGAATCCGGTTTTCAACTTATGCCGTGCCGGTGATTTTAGGTGAAATTAAACGCCTTTTCCGTGACGGGGGAACCGTTAAAGTTGGGCGTAGCCTGAAAGAGCTTTCTATGCGGGCTTCTAAAGAAGTATCTGCTTTTTCAGAAAGAGAGGGCCGGCCTCCCACCGTGATGGAACTGGCTGCCGCGCTGGGTGTAGAGCCTGCCCAGGCAGCGGAAGCCCTCGGGGCGGCGCAGGTCCCGCTTTCCCTTACGGCTGAAGACGACAGCGGCAGGCAGATTGATGTAGGTGTAGAGCCGGAGGATGAAAAAATTACGGAATTGCTTTCTTTGAAACAGGTCGTGACCGAGTTGGAACCGAAGGACCGAAAAATCATTGTTTTCCGCTATTTCAAAAGCCAGACGCAGACGGAAACGGCATCGGCCCTCGGTATGACGCAGGTGCAGGTTTCCCGGCGGGAAAAAAAGATACTGAAAGAACTGCGGCGGAAATTGTCCTGATGCTTTTCTGCCTGTCGGCGGGTTCGGAAAACAAAAGTGACGGAGCAGCCAGAAAATAGAGTGGCGGCTCCGGCTTTCTGCTGCCCAAAGTAAGCTTCGGCAGCCGAAGTCAGCAAAGCAAAGAGGAAACTAGGTTTACAATATTCGCCAGAATGGTATAATTAATTTGTCCGAAATTAATTAATAAGGTGGACGGATTACGGGCATTTTAAAGCGCTCACCCCGGAAGACAGAAAAACGAAATGGTATCAGAGTGCGTCCCAAAATTCGACCGCCCACTGGATGACGTGGGTGTATGACGACAGCCAGTACAAAAGCCATATCGTTCAGTTACGGTACGTCCTGAAAATTCCGGTTATTAAGACAGGTGAATTCGCCGTCCTTGTCATCAGTGTGAACAACAATAATCTGAATTTGGAAATTGGCTCCGATCTTATCGCCACTTTTCTGTCCGTAAACAAAGACCCTATTTTTTTCTCTACAACCTCTGAATGCCTTGGAGAACAGATGCCGGTGGCCTTGGATTATCATAATAACTTCTTGAGCTACAGCGGTATTACGAATTTTAACGGACAAAAAAACCTATTGCAGGCTACTTGTCTGTCAACCATTAATTCCGAAGATAAAATTTATATTGTAACGGTGGATTATGATGCACTGCCACGGATGAAAAGCATTTTTTTAAATTGTCTCCTGATTGTATTGTTCAGTCTTTTCATTCCGCTGGTGGCGATTCTCTATTTTTCCAAAGTGTTCAGCGACCGTGTCATTACCTTGAAACGGGAGATGCACAAGGCCGGCACGGGTAATTATAATATCATTGAAACGTTTAATGGCAGCGATGAACTGATGGATCTTTTTGTCGAACTGAAAACGATGATAAAAAACATTAAGAACAGGGATCGGGAAATTTATCAGAGTAAAATTGTCAAGCAGCAACTGATTAACCGTCAGCAGGAAATGGAATTTAAAATGCTTTCCAGCCAGATCAACCCTCATTTTTTGTATAATACTTTGGAGTCCATACGGATGAAAGCCTATCTGAACGGCGACACGCAGGTAGCCTATGCCGTCAAACTGCTTGGAAAACTGATGCGCCATGTGCTGGAGTCCGGCAGTACGGTGTGCAGCCTTCAGTCTGAGCTTTCTTACATACAAAATTATCTGGAAATTATGAAAGTTCGATTCAAAGATAAAATCAATTATCAATTTTCCGGAACCGATAAGATTGACTGTGAACAATACAAAATGCTTCCGCTTCTGCTGCAGCCGATTGTTGAGAATTCCGTGCTTCATGGGCTTGAAGAGAAGGAAAGCGGTGGATTGATCCGGATTCAAATTGACCCCGATGAGAAAGAAGAAAAATTATTGATCTCGATTTCGGACAACGGATGCGGCATGACAAATGAGCAGTTGCAAATGCTCCTAACTACGATCAACGACAGCCAGGATCTCGTTTCTCACAAGATCGGCCTGCGGAATGTCCAGAAGCGTTTGAAAATGTTCTATGGGGAGAACTATGGAATGAATATTAAAAGCAGCCCGGGTGTTGGAACGATGGTTATTATTTCGCTGCCGCTGCAGGGAAAGGGTGGAAACGATGCAAGTCCTGATTGCTGACGACGAACCGGATGTGAGGGAGGGGCTGAAAAGAATAATTGACTGGAAAGCGCTCGGCTTTGAGGTCTGCGGCGAGGCGGCAAACGGCGACCAGTGCCTTCAGAAAATCCTTTGCCTGAAGCCCGACCTTGTTTTATTGGATATCCGGATGCCCAAAATGCACGGGCTTGAGTGTGCCAGGGCGGCGAGAAGCAAGGGGTGGAATGGGAAAATCATCATCCTGAGCGGATATTCAGATTTTCAGTATGCCCAAAGCGCTATCCGGTGCGGGGTTGAAACCTACCTTTTAAAACCAATCGACGAAGATGAACTGACAAACGCCGTCGCTAAAATACGGGAAAAAATAAAAAAAGAACAGCATGAATCGCAAGAAAGAAACCTGGTGCTGGAAAAAGCGCGGAACACGGTTTTGTGCGACATCCTTTCCGGAAAAACACTGCCGGCCGGCAGTGATGAAACAATGCGGACCCTGGAACTGAAAGCAGACCGTTATCTGGTTGTTATTCCGGAGAAAAAATCCCGCGATTTTATGGAATCCCGTCAGGGCCGAGAACTCGAAAAACTGTTTCGAACACAGTCGGCTGAAACCATACCGGTCGACAAAACAGACGTCTTTTTGCTGAAAGGCAGCAAAATAATCCGAAAATTTAATCAAATTGCCGACAGCGTCCGTGAAGGCGGAATCTTTCTTTCGGTCGGCCGAGAGGTCGATTCCGTGGATAAAGTTTCCCTTTCCTATTGTGACGCTGCAAAAATAGATTCCCGAAAATTTTTCTTTGAAAAGCGTCAGACCGTTGTCCGTGAAAAAATTCCCGAATTGTTGAAACCTTTTGATCTCAATAAAATCAAACTTCACAACTATGTAGAAAAACTGTATATTTCTACTCTGGCATGTAATTTCAAATCAATATGCGGGCTGCTGGATGAGCTGTATGACAAGCTGACCCATGTGGAGATTTCACCCGATTATGCAATCAATATGGTCATAACGATCTGTGTTCAGATCAAAAATTACATACTGGAAAATTATAAACAGGAAAATTTAAAGTATAAGGATGATACAGAACTAATTTCTATCATTAGCAGTAAAACAAGGCTATATGAAATTTTTGATTTCATGAAAGAAAATTTTCATGATATTATCAAAAGTATTTTCCGCATTGAAAATCATAGCTTAGTTGACCGTGTAAAAATCTATATTGAAGATAATTATTTTAAAAATGTGAAGATCGAATCTTTAGCCCAAACATTCGGGTATAACAGTGCTTACCTCGGCAAGATCTTGAAAAGCGGTTTGGGGGAGAGCTTCCATTCTTATTTGGATAGAGTCCGGATTCAGCATGCCAGGGAACTGCTGTCCGGTACCAATTTAAAAGTTTATGAAATATCCCAGCGGGTTGGTTATGAGAATATCGATTATTTCTACATTAAATTTCATAAAGTTGAAGGGAAAAGCCCCCTGGAATATCGGAAGAGCGTTCAGGGAAAGGTGTAAGCATCGGTGAGGGATCTCCGTGAGAGCGATCCATAAAAAGCCGGAACAGTTCTGCCGCATAGCGGTCAAACTGTCCCGGCTTTTTATGTTTTACAATAATTGCAGGACTTATGAACCCTGCGTTGCCTTTTCGCGGGCATCCTTATAGTTATCCGAAATCTTCTGGTCAAAGGCAAGGACTTTATCATATCCGAGTCCTTTGACAGTTTTTTGCATGTGCTGCAGCAGCGAGTTAAATTCCGATTCATCCTTTGCAAATGCCATTTTCCAGGAATCCTGAATGATGATGGCTTTGCACTGATTCTGCAGGGTATCGATTTCTGTCCCGGCGGCTTCCGGAACATATGCGTTGCCTGGAGCAACTACATAAGCGTCATTCTGTTTCAGGTATTCGAGTGTTGTTTTTGCTTTCATTGTTGTTTGCCATGAGGTGTCCAGCGGGGTTTTGTTGTCTTCCAGGTAAGAATCCCACAGAGTGTAGTTATAGGAGCAGTTGGTATTCGGATCGGTGTCCGTGGCCTGAACGGCCTGGAAGTTCAGTTGAGAAATGCCGTTTTTCCAGGTTCCGGTTCCCCATTTGGACGGCACATTGATTTTTTCGCCCGAGAGTGCTTGTTTGCCGAAATCGGTCAGAACGGGTTTGTTGTCTTTCATTTCCCAAGTCAAACCTTTTGGTCCACAGCTTCCGGCCGTTTGTGAACAGGACATTTCTACACCTTCCGGGGAATAGAGCCAATCGATAAAGTCAAGCATCCTGCCCGGATCCTGTGCTTTCGAGCCAATGCCGATTACATATTTGTTGCCGGCTTGGCTGCAGCCGTAGGAGAAGATTTTGATACCTTTTACAGGAGCCAGCATAAACCCTTTTCCAGCCTTTTTGTGTGCCGGTGTGTTGTAGGCTGCCTGCCCAAGCCACGGCCACATGGAATACAAAATCTGGCCGTCCTGATATTTTGAATACATGGTGTCGTAATTCTGTGTGGTGGAATCCGGATCCACAAGGCCCATCTGATTGGCCTTGTACATGTATTTCAGGGCCTTCACGTAATAAGAATCTTCATCAATAATACTTTGCTCAGTTTTCCCGTCGGCAGAAAGGAACTGGAATCCCTGCTCATCGTAACCATTAACACAGCAAAGAAGGTTCTTAGCACAGCACATCATGTTTCCGTCCCAGTCCTTAAAGAACGAAAAGGCGTACGTCTTTTTGCCGGAATCGCTTTTTGGATATTTTTTCTGCATGTCTTTCAGAACATTCAGCAGGTCATCCATGGAGTTGATTTCCGGGCTTCCCATCGCCGTGTAGTAATCCCAGCGGATATAAGGGCCGTAAGTAAGGTCATATCCTTCGGACGGCGTAGTGGGGTTTTGTTTGGAAACCTGACTTGGCATCGCATAAACTTTTCCATCCGTTACCAGACCTTTTACCATTTCGGTGGCTTTGGGATATTGGGAGAGGTTCGGGCAGTTATTAATTTTGTCTGTCAGATCAACGAGAAGCCCTGCCTTTGCAGTATCAGAAAGGCGGCCATTTTCGGATCCAATCATTATAATATCGCCGAGGTTTCCTGCTGCCGAACGTGTTTTAAACAGGGTGTCACCGCCGCCGGCGACATTCGGTGCAATCAGATTGAGAGTCATATTGAATTTATCTTTTACAATTTTTCCAAACCAACCGGTTTGGACGCCCTGGTAATTGGCCTGCGAATCAAATACCGTTGCTTCAATAGTTTTCTCATATTTTTTGCTTGTTGTGCCTGCACTTGTTTGGGAAGCAGCAGACGCATCCGTGGATGCCCCCTGCTTGGCTTTACTGGAAGCGGATGACGTATTGGCGCACCCGGCCAGCGGGCTTAGAATCAGAGCAGAAACGAGTAAACCGCTGAAAATTTGTTTGCTCAACTTTTTCATAAAGTTGATTCCTCCTTCTAAATTTAGTGCAAAAATATCCTTCGTAAAGCCTTTTCGGGCTATTACTTCCCTGTTATCCTTTTACGGCGCCAATCATGATGCCTTTTACAAAATACCGCTGGAAGAAAGGATAAACAATCAAAATTGGAATGGTGACGATAATGGAAACCGTCATCTGAATGGAAGTCGGTGTCTGCTTCGTTGCAAGGTTGGCAATCGCGCTTCCGCTCAGACCAGGGCTGTTTTGGATCAAGGTGGCTAAAGAATTTGCTTCATTAATATAGGTATAGAGCAGATATTGCAGCGAATAAAGTTTGGAATCTGTTATATAGATCAATGTATCCTGAAAAGAATTCCATTGGCCGACAGCGGAAAAAATGGCTATTGTTGCGAGAATCGGCGTGCAGATTGGCAGCACAATTTTCCCAAAGATCTCCAAAACGCCGGCGCCGTCAATTTGGGCTGCTTCCTGGAGCGATTTTGGCGTGGATTCTATGTAGGTTTTTACCAGAATAATGTTGAATGGCTGCACAACCGCCGGAAGAATATAAACCCAAAAGTTATTTACCAGGCCGAGATTATAGTTAATAATAAAACCTGGGATTAATCCGGCATTGAAGTACATTGTGATAACGACAAACCGGTACCAGAATTTTCGTTTCCACATCTTTTCTTGTGTGAACATATATCCAAGGTATGCTGACGCGGCAACCGTTAAGAGGGTTCCGATGGCTGTCCTGAGGATCGAGATTAAGAAAGCGTTTGGCAGACCGGACAGTTTAAAAACATTTGCGTAGTTAGTCCATTGGATTTTTCGTGGGAACCAGTTGATCTCGCCGTTTGCACTCAGCTGGTTTGAACTGATGGTATTGATAAACAGGTAATAAAACGGGTAGACGCATAAAATTGTTAAAATAATAAAAATGGTATAATTGATTATATTGAAAATAATATTACCTGCCGTGTATTTTTTCCTTTTGCGAAGCACCGTGCCGGCAGGATTTTCTTTAGTTAATGCAGCCATGCGCTTACCTCCTTTATACGATTGATTCGCCGCGCGTTACTTTTGAAAGCGTATTAACGACGAAAAGCAAAACAACGCTCACAATACTCTTCATCATGCTGAGGGCGGTGGAGAGGGCGTAGTTCCCATTCCCAAGCCCAAGATTGTAAACATACAGGTCCAGAACCTGAATATGATCCATATTAAAGGAATTATGGAAGACATAATACTGATCGAGCCCGTTGGAAAGGAAGTTGGCCACCGAGAGCATCAGCAGAACAAAGTATGTAGGGAGCAGCCCCGGAATTGTGATATGCCATATCAGGTCAAACCGGTTTGCACCATCCACTTTTGCGGCTTCATAAAGTTCCTGGTCAATGCTCGCGAGGGAGGCCAAATACATAATGGCACCCCAGCCGAGGCCTTTCCAAATGCCCCACAAAAGCATGGAAAGCCACGTGTGATTATCGCTGTCCAAAAAATGAATCGGCTGCGAAAGGAGCCCAAGCGACTGACCCACGTTGTTCACCATGCCTGTGCTTGAAAACAGGGAGAACGCGACAGAATAAACCAAAACCCAGCTGATAAAATTCGGCAGCGTGGTCAGCGTCTGCACTGTTTTTTTCAGGCTCTGGCAATGGATTTCGTTCAGAAAAATTGCAAAGATCATTGACAGTGGGGACGTCAGAATTCCAAGGCCGCTCATGGCAAATGTGTTGCGCATAACTTTAAGAAACTCCGTGACCTGCGTAGAATTCATAAACAAAAATTTAAACCATTTCCATCCAACGTATGGGCACTGCGAAAGCTTCAGCGGCGGTGTGTAATCGTAAAACGCGTATATCCATCCATAGAGAGGAAGATATGTAAAAATGAACATGATAGCCAAAAATGGCACAATCATTAGAAACAGTTTATAGGATTCCCATTTGCTTTTCTTTGCGGGTGCTCTTTTTGCGGTATTAGCAGAATTCATTCCTGTAACCTCCTTGGTTTAAGACGGTCTGATAATTCTAACCATCAGACGGAGCAAATTCAAAACGCACAATTGCATCATTTTGCAGCTTTTCAGCCACTTTCAAGATTTTTTTAGCATACGGCTTCGCTGACGTTGAGCTGATCTGTGTCTTGCTGGCTGTCAAAATCGACAGGCCGAGTTTTAGGACAATAGCTTTAATAGTTGACATGTTGAAGATCTCAAATAATGAGGTTAATAGCATCTAAATCGTTTTCTGGTATCATTATAATGCTCTTTCACTAGTTTTTAATGCATAATTCAAAATTATTGATATTAGTTTTGCAAAAAAAAGCATATACAAACAATTTTAGAAATATATGGAACATTATTATTCTATATACATTATAATTTACTAAAACGTTTTCGTTTTCAATATTCTTAATTATATCTAAATATTTCGTTCCAGCTGCCAAAGATTTTATAGTTTGCTGAATTTATGGCTTCTTCTTTGCATTCAGCTCATAGAAGCAGAAATCCACGGCCCTGTTGGGCCGGAGAAGATAATTTTCCTGCCGAAGATTGTCTTCATATGGCCTCTTAATTTTATTACGAAACAAATATAAGCTATAGATGCAGGAAAATTTTAGGTACAGCTTTTTTGTTATTGAAAATTCAAGTGAAGAACGAAAGACATAAATCGCTAATTTGTACATTAAATATTTCTAATTTCTGTGGTTTTGTTCAAAAGATTATGTAGTACAATAATAATTAAAATGGTTCAGAGCGCCAGTTCCTTTCGGGGTGTGCAGATTATCCGGATGTCAGACTGGCGTCAGTTCAAAATCATAAATGGGGTGGAATGATGTTTTTTTCAAAAAAAGGCCAGGCTTTGCTGGGAAAGCAGCAAAATGAAATTCTTAAGATAGAAGCGTGGGGGGAAAATGCCCTGCGCGTACGTTCCACACAGAACGCCGGTTTCAGCGGAAACGACTGGGCGCTGTCCGGAACCAGCCCGAGAAATTCAGATATTTCCCTTTCCGACGGCACTGCGTCGATCCGGAACGGAAAAATCAGTGCCCATGTCAATGCTGCCGGTGTTATTACTTTTTATAAAGAAAACAAAATGATACTCAGAGAATATTACCGCAGCTATGGAGGAACGGAGAGCCGGGAAAGCAGCTGCCTGAAAGTGATTGCCCGGGAATTTAAACCGATTGCAGGCGGAGACAGTTATCAGCTAAATGTCCGGTTTGAGGGCAATGACGGGGAGAAAATTTACGGGATGGGGCAGTATCAGCACGCTTATCTAAACCAAAAGGGATGTGTGCTGGAATTAGCCCAGAGAAACTCTCAGGTGTCCATTCCGTTTGCCGTGTCAAATCTCGGGTACGGATTTCTGTGGAATAACCCGGCCGTTGGGAAAGTCATGTTTGGGAAAAATTATACCGAATGGCATGCCGAAGCATCCGATCAGATTGATTACTGGATTACGGCGGACGATTCACCTGCCGCGATGGTCAAAAACTATACGGAGGTAACCGGGCGCGCCCCTATGATGCCGGAAAATGTGCTGGGGCTCTGGCAGTGCAAACTGCGCTACCGCACACAGAAAGAAGTGCTGCAGGTAGCCAGAAAGTATAAAGAACTGGGAATCCCGCTGGACGTTATCGTCATTGACTTCTTTCACTGGACGCGGCAGGGCGACTGGTGTTTTGACCCCGAATACTGGCCGGATCCGAAGGCCATGGTGGACGAACTGCATTCTATGGGTGTACGGGTTATGGTTTCCGTTTGGCCGTCCGTCGACCGCAAGAGCAAGAATTTTCAGGAGATGTTCGACCGCGGTCTGCTGATCCGGACCGAGCGGGGAACCATACAGACCTATGATTTTAACGGAGACTGTGTTTCCTTTGATGCAATGAACCCCGAAGCGAGGGATTTTGTGTGGGGCAAATGCAGGGAAAACTATTATAAATATGGGATTGACATGTTCTGGCTGGATAATGCGGAACCGGATTATGCCCAATATGATTTTGACAATTACCGCTATTATTTAGGCCCTGCGGTCAAAGTAAGCAACATTTATCCCCTTCTGTATACAAAGACTTTTTATGACGGACTGCGGGCTGAAGGGCAGACGGAAATTGTCAGCCTTGTGCGCAGCGCCTGGGCAGGAAGCCAGAAATATGCCGCGCTTGTTTGGTCCGGTGATGTCCGTAGTACGTTTGAATCTTTCCGCGATCAGCTGATGGCCGGGCTGAACATGGGCCTGGCGGGGATTCCGTGGTGGACAACCGATATCGGCGGCTTTATGGGCGGGGACGTTCACGATCCCGCTTTCGTCCAATTGCTGATCCGGTGGTTCCAGTTTGCTGTTTTCACTCCGGTGCTGAGGATGCACGGTGACCGGGATCCCCATGATATTCCCCCGCTTTCGGATAAAGATTACGGCGGCGGCTACCTGTACACCGGTCAGCCCAATGAGATGTGGAGCTATGGTGAAAAAGCGTTTCAGATTATGAAAAAATACCTCAAAATTCGTCTATCCCTGAAACCATATCTTCTGGATCTTATGAAAGAAGCCCATCAAACGGGGGCGCCGCTGATGAGAACTATGTTCTATGAATTCCCCGGCGATGAAAAATGCTGGGATATCAGCGACCAATACATGTTTGGCTCGAAGTATCTGGTTGCGCCGGTGCTCTTTGAAGATCAGGTTTCAAGAAAGGTTTATTTGCCGTCGGGATGCTGGGAAAACGTCAACGACGGAAAAGAATATGAAGGCGGCCAGACCATTGAGTGCAGTGCTCCGATCGACTGTATCCCTGTTTTCTTGAGAAAGTGAGCCGGCAGTCTGCGGAATATTTCCTCATAATTGAAAAAATTAACGAGTCAATCACTCTGGATGGAACTCCCATCCGGAGTGATTTTTGTAGAACGAAAACTCCCGGCTGTGCCGGGAGTTCAAAAAAGCTTTAGCGGTGA
>DHNW01000007.1:59330-59499 GCA_002407675.1 Ruminococcaceae bacterium UBA5406 | reverse complement strand
AGTTGGAATTGCAAATACCATATAGTGTTTGCACCCAATACCGTAGAAAAGCAGCATATGGGAAAATGCGAGTTGAAATTGGAAAAATACTGAGGGAATTATGTAATTGGAAACAGGTCGAAATTGTAGAAGCAGAGGTGTGCCCGGATCATATTCACATGCTGGTCAA
>DHNW01000007.1:58841-59076 GCA_002407675.1 Ruminococcaceae bacterium UBA5406 | reverse complement strand
TGCAAACCTGAAGTACAAATATGGGAATCGGACTTTCTGGTGCAGAGGCTATTTCGTAGACACAGCAGAGAAGAATGATAAAGCAATAGCCGCGTACATCAAGAATCAGTTGGAGGAAGACCAGATTGAAGATCAAATGACGCTCAAGGAGTATGTAGACCTGTTTACGGGTAGCAAGTAGCAAACTTTTCGCAAGTGGCAGACCGTACCAACGCCTTGAGGCGCAGCCAGTAAA
>DHNW01000007.1:5787-58656 GCA_002407675.1 Ruminococcaceae bacterium UBA5406 | reverse complement strand
CCCCCCCCCCCCCCCCCGTTTTGGGGGGGGGGGGGGGGGGCTGTTGTGATACGGTACACTTCTTCCGTGTTATCGGCCAGGGCTTTTAAACCATTCCAAACAGAACATTCCCATAAGCTATGTCATAGTATAAACAAGCAAAGGAGGGTTCTAATTTGGAAAATACCATTGAAAACCGCCATTTAAGTATCGGAATGAAAGCTCCCGATTTTAATGCAAACACAACATTTGGGCCAATTCGGTTTTCCGATTTTAAAGGAAAATGGGTCGTGTTTTTTTCCCACCCTGGTGATTTCACGCCGGTCTGCACAACCGAATTTATCGCTTTTGCTCAGGCTGACCAGCAGTTCCGCGACCGGAACGTCCAGCTCCTCGGGCTGAGTATTGACAGCAACCCGTCGCATCTTGCGTGGGTCTATGCAATTTATCAGACGACAGGCGTTACAATTCCGTTCCCCGTGGTGGCCGACCGGGTGGGCGACGTGGCGCGCCTGTACGGGATGATTGCACCAGATGTCAGTAAGCAGGAAACCGTCCGCAATGTTTTTATTATCGATCCGGATCAAATTATCCGCGCAATCCTGATTTATCCTCTCACCAACGGACGCAGTATTCCGGAGATTCTCCGGCTCGTGGATGCCCTGCAAAAGACGGATCAGGATAAAGTGGTAACGCCCGCCAACTGGCAGCCCGGCCAGCCGACCATGGTTCCGCCTCCCGCTACCTATCAGGGGCTTCTGGAGCGCAGCAGCGATCCGGAAAAGCTTCACCTGAACTGCAAGGACTGGTTTTGGTGCTACAATCAGCTTCCGTCCGGAAAAAAGGACTGAATCCCTTCCCGATAAAAACAAAACACCCTGCGCTTTCAGCGGAAAACCGTTTCAGGCGCAGGGTGTTTTCAAACGGATTATTAAGGAAAGGTCAGCCTTTTTCTTCCGGGGCTCGGTTCTGCCATTTCAGATATGCGTTGATAAACCCATCTAGGTCGCCGTCCATCACCGCGTCAATATTTGCCGTTTCGTAGCTGGTGCGGTGATCCTTTACCAGAGTATAGGGCATAAAAACATAGGAGCGGATCTGGGAGCCCCATGCGATCTCTTTCTGCACGCCCTTAATATCTTCAATCCGTTCCAGATGTTCGCGCTCCTTGATTTCCATCAGTTTGGATTTCAGCATGCGCATGGCCACGTCACGGTTTTGGTACTGGCTGCGCTCTACTTGGCAGGAGACGACGATCCCCGTGGGGATGTGCGTTAGGCGGACGGCGGAAGAAGTTTTGTTGACTTTCTGCCCGCCGGCGCCGCTTGCCCGGAAATAGTCAATTTTAATATCGTCGGGGTTGACTTTCACCTCAATGGTGTCGTCAATTTCCGGCATGACTTCCAGCGACGCAAACGAGGTGTGCCTGCGCCCGGAGGCATCAAACGGAGAGATGCGGACCAGCCGGTGGACGCCGACTTCGCTTTTGAGGAACCCATAAGCGTTTTCTCCTTCCACCAGCACGCTGGCGCTTTTCAGGCCCGCTTCTTCGCCTTCCAGAAGATCCAGTGTTTTAACGGAAAAACCGTGCCGCTCACCCCAGCGGCAGTACATCCGGTAGAGCATTTCCGTCCAGTCCTGCGCTTCGGTTCCGCCGGCCCCTGCGTGAAACGTCAGGATGGCGTTTTTGCTGTCGTATTCACCCGTCAGCAGGGTGGCAAGGCGCTGTGATTCCAGCTCTTTCTGAAAACTGCCGAACTCGTTCTGCGCCTGCGGCAGAAGGGAGAGATCCCCTTCTTCGTCGGCTAGGTCAATCAGGGCCATTAAATCACCGTAGGAATTTTTCAGCTTTTTGTATTTTTCAATTTTATTTTTCAGCAGGCTGGAACGCTGCAATATTTTCTGCGACCGTTCCATGTCGTCCCAAAAATCGGGTGCGGTTGCCTTCTGGTCCAGCTCCAGAATTTCCTTTTTCATCGTTTCGATCCCGAGTGCATCGGCCAGATCGTTCAGTTCGGGCTCCAGCCCCTGGAGCGACAGTTTTAATTCCTCAAATTGCAGCATCGTATCATCCTTCGGATTCATTCATTTCGTGGCATCCACCCAGCATAAACTGATAATAAATTATAGAATGTTTTTCCGGCAAAGTCAAAATTTTTCCGTGCCTGCGCAAAAGAAAGGGATTGACACCGCGGCGTTTCCGCTTTATAATAATATCCATAAAAGAAAGAGGAATACGGTGCTTACCGCTGTTCCCACCTGTGGGGTTCCGTCCGGCACGGGTCGATACGATAAAATCCCTCTGAACGGGGGGCTTTTGTGTATTGGCGCGGGGCAGCGGCTGTCTCCGCGCTTTCTTTATAAATTATGAACGTCCGTCTATGAACGTCCGTCAACGTGTTTTGGAGGTGCTTAACTATTAGCAGCAGGGAACTACAGATCAATGGGCAAATCCGTGACAGGCAGGTCCGTGTCATCAGCCCGTCAGGCAGTCAGCTTGGCATAATGTCGTCTTCTCAGGCGTTGCAGAAGGCTGCGGATATGAATCTGGATCTGGTTAAAATCGCCCCGAAGGCGGTTCCGCCGGTCTGTAAAATTATCGATTATGGGAAATACCGGTTTGAACAGGCCAAGAGGGAGAAAGAAGCGAAAAAGAACCAGCATATCGTCGGTATTAAGGAGATCCGTTTGTCTCTGAATATCGACACGCACGACTTCGATACAAAGGCGGCCCATGCGCGCCGCTTTTTGCAGGAAGGCAACAAAGTGAAGGTTTCCATCCGGTTCCGCGGCCGTGAAATGGGCCACCCGGAGCAGGGCCACGAGATTATGAAGCGTTTTGCGGAATCGCTCAGCGAGCTGGCCAATGTGGAAAAGCCGTCTAAAATGGAAGGCCGCAATATGCTTATGTTCCTTGCATCCAAACCCGTTAAATAACGATTCACTAAGGAGGGGCATTTATGCCTAAGATCAAAACACATACCGGCGCGAAAAAGCGTTTTAAGCTGTCTAAATCGGGTAAAGTGATCCGCGCGCACGCCTACAAGTCGCACATTTTGAATAAAAAAACGACAAAACGCACCAGAAACCTTCGTAAGACGACGGTCGCCGATAAAACGAATGTGGCTCAGGTTAAGCGTCTGATCCCGTATAAGTAATCCGGGGCCGGTTCTGTCTGAATTTAAAACCAACCATTTATTGGAGGAATTATAGAATGGCACGTGTAAAAGGTGCGCTCATGACGCGCAAGAGAAGGAAGAAGACTTTACGGCTTGCAAAAGGATATTTCGGGTCCAAGAGCAGGCATTTCAAAATGGCCAAACAGGCCGTCATGAAATCCGGCAATTACGCTTATATCGGCCGGAAGGCACGTAAGCGCGATTTCCGCCGCCTGTGGATTACGCGGATATCTGCCGCCTGCCGCATGAACGGTATTTCCTATTCAGTCTTTATGAACGGGCTGAAAAAGGCCGGTGTAACGCTGAACCGCAAGATGCTCGCCGAAATTGCCGTTTCGGACGAATCTGCCTTCAAGAGCCTGGTGGAAAAAGCAAAAGCAGCGCTTTAAAAGAGCGGAATGTGCGCCCGGCCAGAGTCCCGGGCGCTTCTTTTAATCTTTTTTGAGGAGTTTTGCCTATGCCTGTGGAAATAACCAGCCGCAGAAATGATCTGGTCCGGAAAATCCTCTGCCTTTCCGGCTCGGCGGCCTGCCGCAGGGAAGAACACCGGTTTGTTGTAGAGGGCGCTCGCCTCTGCGCTGATGCGGCAGTCAGCGGGGCGGAGGTAACTGCCCTGCTTTTTACGGAGCGCGCGGAGGAAAAATACGCGGGTTACCTGGAACCGGTGCGCGCGGCGGCAAAAGCGGAGTTTCGAATTTCGCCGTCCGTCGCGTCTTTTTTATCCGATACCAAGACGCCGCAGGGGATTTTCTGTGTCTGTGCCATTCCGCCGGAGACCGGTCCGTTTCCGGACGCTTCGGAGGAAAAAGATTACCTGTTCCTCGAAAATATGCAGGATCCCGCCAACATGGGCGCGGTGTTCCGCACGGCGGAGGCACTGGGGTTTGGGGGCGTTTTCCTCGGCGGAAGCTGCTGCGACGCGTTTTCCCCCAAAGTCCTGCGCGCCGGCATGGGTTCGGTGTTCCGCCTTCCGCTTTTCCGGGAGGCACAGGCATCTGCGGCTGTCCGCCGCCTGAATGAGGCCGGATTTGCCACGCTGGCTGCCGTTCCGCACCCGCCCGCCGTTTCTGTCACTTCGCTCCGGTATTCCGGGCCGTCCGTCGCCGTAATCGGCAACGAAGGCTCCGGTCTTACCCCGGAGACCTGCGCAGCCTGTTCCGCGCGCGTCTCCATCCCGATGGCGGGCCGCGCGGAATCACTGAACGCCGCCGCCGCCGCCGCGATCCTGATGTGGGAAATGGTCCGGGGAAAAGCGGGGGGCGGTTGCTCTTGACGCAGGTGGATCTTCGTGCGTACTGGGTTTGGCTCCAGCACGCTCTCGGGCCGGGCAGTTCCAAGCCAAACCGGATTCTGTCCGGTTATCCGTCGCTTCGGGCTTTTTATGAAGCCGGCCGGGAAGCCTGGCTTTTGGAAGGTTATTTCACTCAAAAAGAAATTCATGGCATGAGCTCCTGGCCGGTTCAGCGAGCGCAGGCTCTGTTGGATTACTGCGGCAAAATCGGCCAGAAGATCTTAACGCCGGAAGAGGATTTGTACCCGAGCCTGCTCCGGCAGATTCCGAATCCGCCCTGTGCGCTGTATTATAAGGGAGAAATACCGGATTTTGATTCCCGCTTGTCGATCGCCATTGTTGGGACAAGAAAGGCGACCCAGACGGGGCGTTCCGCTGCACGGAGCATTGCCTTTGAACTTGCCGGGCGCGGTGCCGTCGTTGTCAGCGGAGGTGCCCTGGGCATTGACACCGCGGCGCATCAGGGTGCGCTTCAGGCGGACGGAAAGACGGTCTGTGTCCTCGGCTGCGGGCTCGATACGGATTACCTGATGGCGAACGCTTCTCTTCGGGACGTCATTGCGGCCAAAGGCGTTCTGGTTTCAGAGTATCCGCCCGGCACGCCGGCGTCCGCTTCCAGTTTTCCTATCCGCAACCGCATTATTTCGGGCCTTGCTTCCGGCACGCTTGTCGTAGAAGCCGCGGCGAAGAGCGGATCGCTCATCACGGCAGACTTCGCGCTGGATCAGGGCAGGGACGTTTTTGCCGTCCCTGCTGATATTTTCAGCCCTGTTTCGCAGGGTGTAAACAGCTTAATCAAGTGCGGGGCAAAACCAGTCAGCCGCGCCGAAGAAATTTTGGAGGAGTATTCCGGCCGCTTTCCGGAGAAAATTGTTCTTGACGGCGGCAAAACAAATGTTATGATAGAAGATACAGACATTCCGCCGGAAAACAGGGCGGAACCTGCCGCGGCCCGGCCGGCCCCGGAAGGACTGTCCGGCGACGCGTGTGCGCTGTACGGATGCCTGACGGCGTTTCCCCGCCATTTGTCGGAGCTGGGAGCGCAGACAGGGCTGAACCCTGCCCGGCTGCTTGCAGCGGTGACGGAACTGGAGCTGGCCGGGGCTGTGCAGTCCTATTCGGGCCGGCGGTACAGCCTTCCGCGTTCCGCCGGCGCCGGCCGCAAAACTAAAATGTGAGGTGGTTTTATGTCAAAGCTGGTTATTGTGGAATCTCCGGCCAAGGCTAAAACGATTCAAAAATATCTAGGGTCCGGTTACAATGTGATTGCGTCGATGGGTCATGTCCGTGATCTGCCGGAAAAACGGCTCAGCGTCGATGTGAAGCATGATTTTAAACCGAAATATGAAATTATCAAGGGTAAGGAAAAGCTGGTCAAGGAACTTAAGGAAAAAGCGGAAAAAAGTGAATCGGTTCTTCTTGCAACGGACCCCGACCGCGAAGGCGAAGCCATTTCCTGGCATCTTGCCTATATCCTCGGGCTGAATACGGAAGACAAGAACCGCGTGACGTTCAATGAAATAACCAAAAGCGGTGTTCAGGCCGGAATGGAACATCCCCGCAGCATTGACCTCAACCTCGTCAATGCCCAGCAGGCGCGCCGCATTCTCGACCGTCTCGTCGGCTACAAGCTCAGCCCGTTCCTTTCGCAGAAAATCCGCCACGGGCTTTCTGCGGGCCGCGTGCAGTCTGTCGCCGTACGCATTATCGTTGACCGGGAGGAGAAGATCCATGCTTTTGTTCCGGAAGAATACTGGACGATCGATGCCAAATTTTTCCCGAAAGGCTCCCGCAAGGTCTTTTCCGCCTCTTTGTACGGCGATGAAAACGGTAAAATAAAAATTTCCAATAAGGAAGAAGCGGACCGCATCCTCGCCGACCTGGAGGGCGCTGAATACACCGTGTCCAATGTGAAAAAAGGGACGCGCCGCCGTTCTCCCGTTCCGCCTTTTTCCACATCCACCATGCAGCAGGAGGCGTCCCGCAAACTCGGCTTTCAGGCGCGCCGGACCATGCGTGCGGCGCAGGAACTGTATGAGGGCGTCGAGATCGAAGGCCTCGGGGCGACCGGCCTTATAACCTATATGCGCACCGACTCCCTCCGGATCTCCGAAGAAGCAATTCAAGCAGCCGCAGAGTATATCCGCGGGCGCTGGGGCGAAAAATATCTTCCCGAAGCCCCCCGCCACTACAAATCGCGTGCCAATGCCCAGGACGGCCACGAGGCGATCCGTCCCACAAACCCAAGCCTTTCGCCGGACAAGATCAAGGACAGCCTGTCGTCGGATCAATATAAGCTGTACCGGCTCGTCTGGGAGCGCTTTCTTGCCAGCCAGATGGCCAACTGTGTGCAGAAGACCGTTCAGGCGGATATCCAGGCGAAGAATTACCTTTTTAAGGCATCCGGCTACACCGTTGCCTTCGACGGCTTCACCGTGCTGTATCAGGAATCCAAAGAGCAGGAGGAGAAGGCCGGCGGCAGCCTGCCCGAACTTGTAAAAGACCTGCCGCTCCGCCTGAAAGAGATCAAAGGGGATCAGCACTTTACCCAGCCGCCCGCCCGCTATACGGAGGCTTCCCTGATCAAAACGCTGGAAGAGAACGGGATCGGCCGTCCGTCCACTTATGCCGCAACAATTTCCACCATCACCGGCCGCGGGTATGTTGAGCGGGACGGCAAGGCGCTCAAGCCGACCGAGCTGGGAGAAACCGTCACCAAACTGATGAAAGAGCGTTTCCCTAAGATCGTCAATGTCAAGTTCACCGCGCAGGTGGAAAATGACCTCGACGATGTCATGAAGGGGAAAACCGACTGGATTCAGGAACTGCACGATTTCTACGGCGATTTTGACAAAACGCTGAAAGAAGCGAAAGAGGCCATGAAGGGCGTCAAGATCCAGCTCAAAGAAGATGTGACTGACGTCATCTGTGAAAAATGCGGACGCCACATGGTCATCAAAACGGGCCGGTATGGGAAATTCCTCGCCTGCCCCGGATATCCCGAGTGCAAAAACGTCAAGAAATATGTGGAGGAAACCGGAGCAATCTGCCCCAAATGCGGCGGCAAAGTCATTATCAAGCATACCAAAAAGGGCCGCATTTTTTACGGCTGTTCCAATTATCCCAAGTGTGATTTTATGTCATGGGACGAACCATCCAAAGAACTGTGCCCCCAGTGCGGCAAGACCCTCCTGAAAAAGAAGGGGAAACATCCGAAGTATTACTGTGTAACGCCGGGCTGCGGCTATGAAAAGACGGAGGACGAATGAACATTCGGGTTGTGGGCGCCGGGCTTGCCGGCTGTGAAGCGGCGTGGCAGGCTGCACGGCGCGGAATGGATGTGGAACTGTATGAGATGAAGCCTGTGCGGTTTTCTCCGGCACATCATTCGGAAGGCTTTGCCGAACTGGTCTGCTCCAATTCCTTGAAAGCGGAACGCGCTGAAAGCGCTGCCGGTCTGCTGAAGCAGGAAATGCGCCGCCTCGGTTCCGTCCTTCTGCCCTGTGCAGACGGCTGCCGCGTTCCGGCAGGGGGCGCGCTGGCCGTAGATCGGGATGCATTTTCAGCGGCGGTCACGGAGAAGATCGCTTCTAATCCCCGCATCCATATTCACCGCGGGGAAGTGACGGAAATTCCGGAGGACGGCATTGCGGTGATTGCAACCGGCCCGCTGACTTCCGACGCCCTTGCGGGGAAAATCGCGGAGCTTAGCGGGGGGAGTCTCAGCTTTTTCGATGCTGCCGCGCCGATTGTAACGGCGGAAAGCCTGGATATGGAAAAGATCTTTGCCGCCTCCCGTTACGGCCGCGGCGACGCGGACGCCTACTTGAACTGCCCGATGAACCGCGAGGAATACGAGCGGTTTTACGAAGCTATTGTAACCGCCGAACGCGCCCCGCTGCACGGGTTCGACGCGGGCGTTCCCAAGGTTTACGAAGGATGCATGCCGGTAGAAGTGCTTGCCTCACGCGGAAAGGACACCCTCCGTTTCGGCCCCATGAAGCCGGTCGGCCTGCGTGATCCGCGGACAGGCCACCGCCCGTGGGCTGTCCTTCAGCTGCGGCGCGAAAATTCCGCCGGCACTCTGTTTAATTTGGTGGGGTTCCAGACCAACCTCAAATTCGGTGAACAGAAGCGGGTTTTTGGAATGATCCCGGGGCTTCAGAACGCCGTATTCACCCGGTACGGCGTCATGCACCGGAACACGTTTCTCAATTCGCCGCACGTCCTTTCGTCCGATTTCAGCCTGCGTGAAAATCCCCGTCTGTTTTTTGCGGGTCAGATCACGGGAGTGGAAGGCTATATGGAATCAGCGTCGTCCGGCATTCTTGCGGGTATCAACGCGGCGCGCCGCGCGGAAGGGCGGCAAACCGTCATTCCCCCGCCGGAAACCATGACCGGAGCGCTCAGCCGCTACGTATCCCAGGGAGGGGAGGGCCCCTTCCAGCCGATGGGCGCGAATTTTGGAATTCTGCCACCGCTCACGTCCCCTGTGCGGGACAAGCGTGCACGCTATGCCGCCCTGTCGGAGCGGGCGCTCAAAAAGCTGGGCGAAACGGCCGCTCTGCTGGAATAGATCCCAAAAAGGAGATGCTGGTATGAAGATTATTGTGGACGCGTTCGGTGGGGATAACGCCCCTCTGGAAATCATTAAAGGGAGTGCCCAGGCCGTGCAGGGCCTGGATATGGATATCCTGCTGACCGGGCGGGAGGATGAAATCCGCCGTGCCGCGTCGGAAAACGGGATCTCCATGGAGCGGATGGAAATCGCCAATGCCCCGGACGTCATTTCTATGAACGACAGCGCGGGCGAGATTATGAAGTCCAAATCCCAGTCTTCTATGGCCGAAGGCCTGCGCAGGCTGGCCGCGGGGGAAGGCGACGCATTTGTGTCCGGCGGCAACAGCGGGGCGCTGGTTGTCGGTGCTTCTCTTATCGTCAAGCGTGTTCGGGGAATTAAACGCATTGCGTTTGCGCCCATCATTCCCAAAAGCTGTGGCTGCTTTATGCTGATCGACGGCGGTGCAAATGTCAACTGCAAACCGGAGATACTCCAGCAGTTCGGAATTATGGGCTCGATCTATATGAGTAAGGTCATGGGCGTGAAGAATCCGCGCGTAGCTCTTGCCAATATTGGAACTGAGGACCATAAAGGCGGGGATCTCCAGCGCGGAGCATTCGAGCTTCTGCAAAAATCGGACATCAATTTTGTCGGGAATATCGAAGCACGGGATATTCCCGCGGATGCCGGGGACGTGATTGTCGCCGACGGATTTACGGGGAATATTATCCTGAAAACGTACGAGGGCGTAGCTTTGATGCTGATGAGCAAGCTTAAGCATATTTTCACCCGCCGGGCCCTCAATAAGCTGGCCGCGGCCATTGTTCTCAAAGACATCCGGTCGCTCAAAAAGCAGTTCGATTACAACGAGTATGGGGGCGCGCCGCTCATGGGCTGTTCCAAGCCCGTATTCAAGACGCACGGCAGCGCAAAGGCAAAAACCGTCTACAATGCGCTTCGGCTGACCAAAGCCTATGTGGAAGGGAATGTTTCGGATGAAATTGCCGCTTCCGTTGAAAAATACCGTTCGCTGACGAGCGAATTATCCTGAATCTGTCTGGAGTGTGTGCGATGAACGAGCTGGAAGAAAAACTTCAATACCATTTTAAAAACCCTGAGTATCTGCGGACGGCGCTCACTCATTCCTCCTATGCCAATGAGTACCACACTCCGCACGGCAGCAATGAGCGGCTGGAGTTCCTGGGGGATTCCATCCTCGGGCTGGTTGTGGCTGATTATCTTTTTAAGAAATATCCGGATCTGCCGGAAGGCGACCTGACCAAAAAGCGGGCTGCCCTTGTCTGTGAAAAGGCCTGCTGCGGTTTTTCCCGGCAGATAGGCGTCGGCGAATGTCTTCGGCTTAGCCGCGGAGAGCAGAATTCGGGCGGGCGCACCCGACCGTCCATTTTGGCAGATGCGTTTGAGTCAATCACTGCCGCCATATACCTCGACGGCGGCCTTTCCGAAGCGCGGAAATTTATCCTTCGGTTTGTCCTTCCTCTGCTCAGCGAGTCTAAGCCGAAAACCTTTAAGGATTACAAAACCATGCTTCAGGAAATTGTCCAGAAAAATCCCGAAGACCGGCTGGAGTATGTCCTGACCGGCGAAAGCGGCCCGGATCACGACAAGCATTTCACCGTTGAGGTTCGGCTGGACAACAACGTTGTCGGAAAAGGCGGCGGCCGCAGCAAAAAGGAAGCCGAACAGCAGGCCGCGCGCGAGGCGCTGGGACTGATGGGCTATTGAGACATGCGAATGTGGCGCTTTTTGTGCCGAATAATGGCTGCCCGCATGCATGCAGTTTCTGCAGCCAGCGCAGCATTACCGGCCGGCAAAGCCAGCCTTCGCCGCAGGATGTGCGCGCGGCGGCAGAAACCGCTCTTGCCAGCCTCGGCACGGGCGCAAAAGATGCAGAAATCGCCTTTTTCGGCGGGAGTTTCACCGCCATAGAGCGGCATTATATGGTTTCATTGTTGGAAGCCGCGGCTTCTTATGTGCAGGACGGCCGTTTTGCTGGCATCCGCATTTCCACCCGGCCCGACGGCATCGACAAAGAAATCCTTTCGCTTCTCCGTTCCTACGGCGTCACGACAATTGAACTCGGCGCCCAGAGCATGGATGACCGCGTCCTTGCGCTTAACGGCCGGGGGCATACGGCAGAGCAGGTGGTCCGCGCCTCCGGGCTGATCCGCTCCGGCGGCTTTTCGCTGGGTCTTCAGATGATGACCGGCCTTGACGGCGATACCGATGCTGGCGCCCGCCGTACGGCGGAAAAACTGGCGGATCTCCGCCCGGACTGCATCCGCATCTATCCCACAATTGTGATCCGCGGCACTGAGCTGGGGGAACGGTACCTCCGGGGCGAGTACCGCCCCCAGACGCTGGATGAGGCGGTAAACCTCTGCGCTGCTTTGCTGGACTTTTTTGAAAGCCGCGGCATTTCCGTGATCCGCGTCGGCCTGCATGCTTCGCCGGAGCTGGAGCGCGACCGTCTGGCCGGGCCGTGGCATCCGGCGTTCCGCGAACTCTGCGAAAGCCGCCGCCTGCTTTTTCGGATCGTTTCCGAACTCCAGTCGGGCCATGCCCCCGGCCGGGCCGTTGCCATCCGTGTCCATCCCCGATGTGTTTCGCAGGCGGCAGGGCAGAAAAAATGCAATATAAAGGCACTTTCCGCCATGGGGTTCCCGGCTGAAATCATCCCGGATGAATCCGTGCCCCGGGGGGAATTTTGCATTGAATAAACCGGAGGTGAGCTTTTGCTTCTCAAATCGCTGGAATTACAGGGCTTTAAGACTTTCCCTGATAAAACGGTCCTCCGTTTCCACGATGGGATCACCGCCGTAGTGGGGCCGAACGGGAGCGGAAAAAGCAATATCAGCGATGCCGTCCGCTGGGTTCTTGGCGAGCAGTCCGTGCATACGCTCCGCTGCACAAAAATGGAAGATGTCATTTTCGGCGGCACGCCGGGACGCAAGCCGCTCGGCTTTGCCGAGGTCACGCTCAATATTGACAATACCGGCCGTGAACTGCCCTGCAATGCCGACGAGGTTTCCGTCACGCGGCGCTATTACCGTTCGGGGGAAAGCGAATATCTGATCAACAAGGCTTCCGTCCGTTTAAGGGATGTCAATGAGCTTTTTATGGATACGGGCCTTGGGCGCGACGGATATTCCATTATCGGTCAGGGAAAGATTGACAGTATCGTGTCCGCGCGCAGCGAAGACCGCCGTGAGATTTTTGAAGAAGCCGCCGGCATTTCCCGTTTCCGCTACCGCAAGGAGGATTCGGAGCGCCGCCTTGCCAAAGCGGAAGAGAACCTTCTGCGCCTGCACGATATTCTCTCGGAGCTGGAAAGCCGCGTCGGCCCGCTCCGTGAGCAGGCCGAAAAGGCAAAACGCTACCTGGCTCTTGCAGACGAAACAAAAGAGCTGCAAATCGGGCTGTGGCTTGCCGAACTCGGCCGTTCCGGCCAGACTCTGCGCGAGCAGGAGGATAAAATCCTGATTGCGGAAAATCAGCATAATTCCGCCGATCAGGCCGTTGCCGGGCTGGAAAGTGAGATTGAAAACGTATTCCGCGAGTCGAATTCCTGTGCGGCCAAAGCAGATGGGATCCGTAAAAACTGTGCTTCCATGGAAGAAGAAGCCGCCAAGAAAGAAGGCGAAATTTCCGTTCTCCGCAACGATATCCGCCACAATGAGGAGAATATCACTCGGATTCAGGCTGAAATCGAGCAGAACAGCCTTTCCGGCAGTGACCTTGAAGAAGAGCTTGCCCGGAAGAAGAAAGAAATTGCCGATCGCGAAGAATACATAAAGGACCGGGACGCCGGTTTTGCCGACAGCTCCGCCCGCCTGGAACAGATGAAAAGCGGCGCGAGCGAAACGGCGGGCAAAATCGACGGGTTTTCGCGCCGGATCGCGGATTTGACCGCGCAGGCTGCGGAAGCCAAGGTGGCCGAGATGACCGCCGCGTCGTCTTTTTCCGAAATTTCGCTCCGCCTTGCGGATATCCGTCGGAATTCGGAGGAACGGGAAAAGCAGCAGGAATCCCTTCAAAAACAGGCGGAGGAATCCGCCGAAAAGCTTCGGCAGGCAGATGAACACCTTCAGGCACTTCAAAATGAAACCGCCGGGCATCAGATGCTTCTGGAAACCCGCACCCGCCGCCGGGACGAAGCCAAACAAAAAAGCGACAGTCTCCGTCTCGACCGGGAGGAGCAGATCCGCCGCGCCCGCCTCCTGGAAGACCTTGAACGCAGTCTGGAGGGCTTTTCCGGCAGTGTCAAAGCCGTCATGCGTGAGTCTTCCCGCGGGGCGCTGGGGGGGATCCGCGGACCGGTTTCCCGCTTGATCCGGGTTCCTGAGCCGTATGCCGTCGCGCTGGAAACCGCCCTCGGCGGAGCTATGCAGGATATTGTCACCGAAAATGAGCAGGACGCAAAGCACGCAATCGCTTTTCTGAAGCGGACAAAAGGCGGCCGTGCAACATTCCTTCCGCTTACTACCATCCGCGGCCGCAGGCTTCAGGAGCGCGGCCTTTCCGGCTGCCGGGGGTTTATCGGTATTGCCTCCGAGCTCTGTTCTTATGATCCGGCATACGGATCGGTTGTGGATTCCCTCCTCGGCCGGATCGCCGTTGCGGAAGATCTCGACTGCGCCGCCGCCATCGCCGGGCAGTACGGGTACCGGTTCCGCGTCGTCACGCTGGACGGGCAGGTTGTCAACACCGGCGGATCGCTGACCGGCGGATCGCTGGTCAGAAATTCCGGTCTGCTGAGCCGCGCATCCCAAATTGCGAAGATCAAAAAACACGCTGAGGAGCTTCGTGTTCAGGGGGAAACCGCCGCCGCGGCGCTGAAAAAAGCGTCGGAAGAAGCAGCCGCAGAGGAAGCGGCCCTTTCCGGAGCCAAAGGGGAACTGGCCGCCGCGCGGGAAGAGCGGATCCGTCTGGAATCGGAGCGCGGGCGTTTGCTGGCCGACCTTGAGCGCATCAAAAAAGAGTCCGCCGATCTCCAGAAAGAATCTGCCGGAGCGTCCGAACGGCTGGAAGCGCAGAAAAAGGCCCGCAGCGATGCACGGGAACGTTCCGAATCTTTTTCCCAGCAGGCTGCCGCCCAGAAAGCGCAGCTTGCCGAGATCAGCGGCAGCCGGGAGGAAATGAACCGGAAGATGGATGAACTGACGGAGAAAATCCGCCGGATCGAGCTGGATCGCCTGTCGGCACGCAAGGATGTGCAGTCTCTCCAAAATTCTGTTTTAGAAATCGAAGGGCGCATGCGCGGACACCGCGAGAAAATTGAATCCCTCCAGGCGGAAATCCAGTCCTTCCAGTCTTCCACATCAGAACTGAACCGCAAAATCGAACAGGCCGCCCAGGAAGCGGAAACCCTGCGGAAAACGTCGAAAGACTCGGCGGGGCAGATCGATGGTCTGAATGCCAGGCGTATGGAACTGGAGAAGCGCTCGGTGGAACTGCGCGCCAAAGAACGGGAAAAATCGGAGGAGAAAGAGAAGATCAGCCGCGACCTGGCCCTTCTGGAAGAGCGGAAAGCCGGCCTTCAAAAGGAATACGACGGAATAATCTCCCAGCTGTGGGAAGAATATGAGTTGACAAGGCGGGAAGCCGAGGAACAGCAGAAACAGAAGATTGAAGACGAAGCACAGGCAAAAAAACGCCTTGCCGTTCTGAAAGGCGAGATCAAGAATCTCGGTTCTGTCAACGTGGGTGCCGTGGAGGAATACAAAGAGGTTTCCGGCCGGTACGAGTTTATGAAAAACCAGATTGCAGACGTGGAGCAGTCGCGCGACGGGCTCAAAAAGCTGATCGACAGCCTGACAAAGCAGATGCGCGACCTGTTCACCACCCGCTTTGAACTGATCAACCGGAACTTCGTCGAGACGTTTCGTGACCTGTTTGGGGGAGGAACGGCGAAACTTTCGCTCACCGATCCCGGCGACGTCCTGAATTCCGGCATCGAAATTTCCGTTCGGCCTCCCGGCAAAATTGTAACGCACCTGGAGGCGCTTTCCGGCGGCGAAAAAGCCCTTGTGGCAATCGCCCTGTATTTTGCCATTATGAAGGTCAACCCGCCGCCCTTCTGTGTCCTCGATGAAATTGAAGCCGCGCTGGATGATGTCAATGTGTCGCGGTTTGCGGCCTATCTGCGCCGGATGAACCAGAAAACCCAGTTTATCGTCATTACCCACCGGCGCGGCAGCATGGAAGAGGCCGACGTCCTGTACGGCGTCACCATGCAGGAAGAGGGCGTTTCAAAACTGCTGGAGATGCCCGTTTCGCAGGTTGAGGAAAAACTCGGCATCAAAGCGTAGTTCCGGCGAAAGGAGAAACCAATGGGAATATTTGCAAAAATAAAAAACGGACTAAAGAAAACACGGGAGAACATGAGTGCGTCGGTTACGTCCATGCTGCACTCTTTCACAAAAATTGACGAAGACCTTTTTGAGGAGCTGGAGGAACTGCTCGTTATGGGTGACGTCGGCGTGCCGACGGCAGAGAAAATCTGCGCCAGGCTGAGGGAAGAAGTCAAAAAGCAGGGAATTACTGATCCGGATCAAATCACAGGCCTTTTAAAAGGGATTGTTGCCGATATGCTGCGCGGCGGCGAAGAGCTGAAAATCGGGACGAAACCCTCCGTAATCCTTGTCGTCGGGGTCAACGGTGTGGGGAAAACGACGACGATCGGGAAGATGGCCGCCCTGCTGACAAAGCAAGGGAAAAAGGTAATCCTGGGTGCGGCAGACACGTTTCGTGCGGCGGCGCTGGAACAGCTTGAAGTCTGGGCCAAGCGGTCCGGGGCGGATCTTGTCAGTCAGCCGCCGGGCAGCGATCCGGCCGCCGTTGTGTTTGATTCCATTGCCGCCGCCAAGTCGCGCGGGGCCGACGTAGTCATTTGTGACACGGCCGGTCGGCTTCACAACAAGAAGAACCTGATGGAAGAGCTGGCTAAGATCAACCGGGTCATCCAGCGCGAAGCGCCGGAATCGGACCGTGAAGTCCTGCTGGTTCTCGATGCCGCCACGGGCCAGAATGCCGTCATCCAGGCACGGCAGTTTATGGCCGCCGCAGATATTACCGGGATCGTGCTTACAAAGCTGGACGGCACGCCGCGCGGCGGCGTCATCCTCGCTATCCGTGACGAACTCGGCCTGCCCGTGAAGTTTATCGGTGTGGGCGAGCAGATCGACGACCTCCAGCCGTTTGATGCCGACGCCTTTGCCGAAGCGTTATTTGCAAAACAGGAGTGAAAGAAATGGATTTTGTCATAGGAACCCACAACCCCCATAAAGTTCTCGAATTCCAGCGGATTCTCAGCCCTCTCGGGATCCGTGCCGTTTCCGTCCCTCTCCGGGAAATCGAAGAGACGGGAAGCACATGCGCCCAAAACGCCTTTCTCAAAGCCTCCGCTGCCTGCCGTGAGACGGGCAGGCCCGCCGTTGCAGACGATTCCGGCCTGATGGTGGAATCCCTCGGCGGCGCGCCGGGCGTCTATTCTTCCCGCTATGCCGGAGAAGGCGCTTCCGCCGAAGACTGCGTTGCCAAGCTGCTGGATGCGCTCCGGGATGTTCCGACGGAAAAGCGCGGCGCCAAATTCGTCTGTTCCATCTGCTGTGTGTTTCCGAATGGAGACAAGGTCACGGCAGAGGGGGAGTGCCGGGGGATCATTTCCACGTCGCCGCGCGGGCAGTCCGGGTTCGGATACGACCCGGTTTTCCTCGTCGGCGACAGGACCTTTGCAGAGCTCTCTGCGGAGGAAAAAGACCGGATCAGCCACCGGGGGCGCGCTTTGCGCGCGTTCGCCGAAAAAATTAAAAAATATGGGGAGCTGCACCATGCTGACAAGTAAACAGCGGGCGTACCTGCGCTCGCTTGCCAATCCGATCGAAACCATTCTCATCGTCGGCAAAGGCGGTATTAGCGCCGACGTGGTCCGGCAGGCCGAAGATGCCCTGACCGCCCGCGAACTGATCAAAGGGAAAGTCCTTCAAAGTTCACCCGTTTCCGCCCGCGAAGCAGCAGATCAACTTGCGTCTGAAACGTCGTCCGAAACCGTGCAGGTTATCGGATCAAAGTTTATGCTGTACCGCAGAAATGAAAAAGAACCGAAAATAAGTCTTCCCAAAGCACGCAAAAAGTAATATGATTAATTAGAAACGACAAAGACAAAGCAAGTGAAAAGATGGTAAAAATTGCAGTGTTCGGCGGAACGTTCAATCCTGTCCACAAGGGGCATATCCACTTAGCAAACCGCTTTGCGCAGATCCTCCGGGTGGATCGGGTTTTGCTGATCCCCGCCAGCATTCCGCCGCACAAAAGGGCGCCCGCCCTGGCCCCGGGAGAGGACAGGCTTGCCATGTGCCGCCTCGCCTGCGGAACAAGCGGCGTGCTGAAGGCAAGCGGATTGGAGATCCGCCGCGGCGGCCTCAGTTATACGTCCGATACGCTCCGGGAGCTCAAAGCCCTGTATCCGGATTCGGAGCTGTATCTTATCACCGGCGAAGACATGTTCCTTACGCTGGAGCAGTGGCACGAGGCAGATACGATTTTTTCGCTTGCCACGGTCTGCGCCGCCCCCCGCAGCCGGTCGGGATCCGGCCGTCTCCGGGAGTATGCGTCCGCCCTCGCCCGGAAGGGCGCGCGGACGCGGGTGGATGATATCAAGTACCTTCCCGTGTCTTCCACCCGGGTGCGTGAAGCTGTCCGCAATGGCGAAAACATTTCCGCCTATGTGCCGGAGCCGGTGGCGCGCTACATTTCCGAAAAACATTTGTATCTGGGGTGAATCCGGTGAATCTGGAAAAATACGAAGCGATTATCAAACCTTTTTTAAGCGAAAAACGATATTTTCATTCCATCTGCGTTTCCCGGGCAGCGAAAAAACTTGCCGAGCGGTACGGTGCGGATCCGGAAAAAGCAGAAACGGCGGGCATCCTGCACGATATCATGAAAGACCTTCCGCGGGAAAAGCAGCTGTCTCTTCTCGGGCGGTACGGCATCCGCCTGACAGAGACCGAGCGCGCCGCCCCAAAACTGTGGCATGCCATCCTCGGCGCGGCCTATATCCGGCGGGAGCTGCATATTGAGGACCGGGAGATCTTGGACGCCGTTCGTTACCATACCACGGGCCGCGCCGGAATGACCCTCCTCGATAAAATCCTGTTTGTCGCCGACTTTATTTCTGCCGACCGGGATTACCCGGGTGTCAAAAAGCTCCGCAAAGCGGCAGAGGTCAGCCTTAGCGAAGCAATGGTGGAAGGCCTTGTCTTTACCGTCTGCGACCTTGCGCAGGGCCGCGTGCCAATTCATCCGGACAGTATCGCTGCCTACAATGAGGCGGTGCTTGCATCCGGCAAAAAAATCTGAAAGAAGAAAGGTTGTTGAGAAATGACGTCTCTGGAACTTGCGGAACGGGCCGTCCAAGTGCTGGACAGCAAAAAAGCCACAGATCTGAAGCTGATTAAAATCGGGGATATTTCGGTGCTGGCCGATTATTTTGTCATCGCCACCGGCACCAGCACAACCCATGTCAAGTCGCTGGCCGATGAAGTGGAGTTCAAGCTTAAGGAGTCCGGCTGTGAACCGGCCCATACCGAAGGTTACCGCTCCAATTCCTGGATTCTTCTGGATTACCTCGGTGTTGTCGTTCATGTTTTTACGCCGGAAGCCCGTACGTTTTACGATCTCGACCGCCTTTGGCGCGACGGTGAAACGGTCGATATCTCAGGCCTGCTGAAATAACGCGGTTCTGTTGCTGCCGGGCGGGAGTGCTGGCTTGTTTTCAAACGATATTCTCAATATATATTAGGGGCGAACAAAATGAAATACGATCCGAAACCGATTGAAAAAAAGTGGCAGGCGGCATGGGAGAAGGCCGGTGTCTTTCACGCATCCAACCATTCGTCCAAACCGAAGTACTACGCGCTGATCGAATTCCCGTACCCGTCGGGACAGGGCCTGCACGTTGGGCATCCCCGCTCTTACACAGCGATGGATATTATCGCGCGCAAACGCCGTATGCAGGGCTACAATGTGCTGTATCCGATCGGGTGGGACGCGTTCGGCCTGCCGAGCGAGAACTACGCCATCAAAAACCACGTCCATCCTGCCGTCGTCACAAAGAAGAACATCGCGCGGTTCAAGCAGCAGCTCCAGTCGCTCGGCCTTTCTTTCGACTGGACCCGTGAGATCAATACGACAGATCCGGAGTATTACAAATGGACGCAGTGGATTTTCCTCCAGCTTTTCAAGCACGGCCTTGCCTATAAAAAGGAGATGGCCGTCAACTGGTGTACCTCCTGCAAATGCGTTCTTGCCAATGAAGAAGTTATTCAGGGTAAGTGCGAGCGCTGCGGCAGTGAGGTTGTGCGCAAAGTCAAGTCCCAGTGGATGCTGAAAATCACGGCGTATGCTCAGCGACTGATCGACGATCTTGATCTGGTAGATTACCCGGAGCGCGTCAAAGCGCAGCAGCGCAACTGGATTGGGCGTTCCACGGGTGCGGAAGTTGATTTTGCTACAACGGCCGGGGATACGCTTACGGTTTACACCACACGCCCGGATACCCTGTTCGGCGCAACCTATATGGTCCTTTCCCCAGAGCATCCTTATCTTGAAAAATGGGCGGGCAAAATCAAAAATATGGACGAAGTCCGTGCCTATCAGGCACAGGCCGCCCGCAAATCGGATTTTGAGCGCACCGAGATCGCCAAGGACAAAACCGGTGTCCGGCTGGACGGCGTGCGCGGAATTAACCCCGTCAACGGGCGGGAGATCCCAATTTTCATTTCGGATTATGTCCTCATGTCGTACGGCACGGGTGCCATTATGGCCGTTCCGGCCCACGATACCCGCGACTGGGATTTCGCTGAAAAATTCGGCCTTCCGATTATCGAAGTCGTAAAGGGCGGCGACGTTCAGAAAGAAGCGTTTACCGACTGTGCCAAAGGCGTCATGGTCAATTCCGGCTTTCTTAATGGCCTTACCGTGGAAGAGGCCAAGAAAAAGATCACAGAATATCTGTCGGAAAAAGGGGTCGGCCGCCCCAAAGTCAATTACAAGCTCCGCGACTGGGTCTTTTCCCGCCAGCGCTACTGGGGCGAACCAATCCCCATTGTCAAGTGTCCCAAATGCGGTTATGTCCCGGTGCCGGAAAGTGAGCTTCCGCTGCGCCTGCCGGATGTCAAATCTTACGAGCCGACCGACAACGGCGAGTCGCCGCTGGCCCACATGACCGAGTGGGTGAACACCACCTGCCCGAAGTGCGGCGGCCCGGCCAAACGGGAAACGGACACCATGCCCCAGTGGGCCGGTTCCTCATGGTATTTCCTGCGCTATATGGATCCCCACAATAAGGACGCTTTTGCAGGCAAAGAAGCCCTGAAATACTGGTCCCCCGTGGACTGGTACAACGGCGGCATGGAGCACACCACGCTCCATCTGCTTTACAGCCGTTTTTGGCACAAGTTTCTCTATGATATCGGGGAGGTTCCCACCCCGGAGCCGTATGCCAAACGCACCAGCCACGGCATGATCCTCGGCGAGAACGGCGAGAAGATGAGCAAATCCCGCGGGAACGTCGTCAATCCCGACGATATCGTCAGCGAATACGGCGCAGACACCATGCGCCTGTATGAGATGTTTATCGGCGACTTCGAAAAGGCCGCCCCATGGAGCACCCATGGGATTAAAGGATGCCGCCGCTTTATTGAGCGCTACTGGAACCTCCAGGATATTCTCTGCGAAGGGGACGGCATCCGCGAAGAACTGGAGCGCCCGTTCAACAAGGCCATTAAAAAAGTCGGCGAGGATATTGAAAACCTCAAATTCAATACGGCTATTGCTGCGCTGATGTCCCTTATCAACGATATCGCGGCCGTCGGTTCCATCACCCGGGGCGAGCTGAAGATTTTCACCACTCTGCTCAATGTGTTCGCCCCGCATGTCTGCGAAGAAGTTTGGGCAGTGCAGAAGCTTGGGCTCGGCATGGTGTGCCAGCAGCCGTGGCCTGTGTATGACGAGTCAAAATGCGCGGACGAGACGGTTGAAATGGCAGTGCAGATCAACGGGAAAGTCCGGGCGCGGATCGTCGTCGCCGCGGATGTCACGAAAGACAGTGCCCTGTCCCAGGCCAGGGCCAACAGCCGGATTCAGGATGAACTCTCCGGAAAAAAGGTTGTCCGGGAGATCTTTGTCCCTAGGAAACTGATCAATTTTGTTGTCAGATAATTTCCCTGCAGCCGCCCGCAAGGGCGGCTCTTTCTTGACTATTTCAGTCAATTCCAGTATGATTAGAAAAGAGAAATGTTTTGCTAAAAATGCGGCAGGAGGGACGGTTGCGATGAAAAAAATTTTAATCGTTGTGGATTATCAGAATGATTTTGTCACCGGAAGTCTCGGTTTCCCAAAAGCGGTTTCGCTGGAAAGCAAAATTTTGAAGAAAATAGGCGAATACCGGAAAAACGGATGGGAAGTCGCATTCACTTTTGATACCCATGGGCAGGATTACCCCAACACGCAGGAGGGCCGTAAACTTCCGATCCCGCACTGTGTAAAGAATACGGAGGGCTGGAAACTGTACGGCAAAATTGCCGGTACCTGCAAGCTGTCCGATAAGCGGTTCGAAAAGAAATCATTCGGTTCCATGGAGCTGGCCGAGTACCTTTCCCGCGGCGGTTATGGCAGCGTGGAACTGGTGGGCCTTGTCTCCAATATCTGTGTCCTGTCGAATGCGGTTCTCGCCAAAGCGGCTTTGCCGGAGGCGGAAGTGATCGTAGATTCCGCCTGCACGGCCAGCGCCGACGAAGAAATGAACCAGAAAGCGCTGGATGTGATGAAGGGCCTGCAAATTGAGGTCCGTCCCTGATCCTTTTTCTTTTTGGAAAATGGCTTTTTGACGGAGTATCCTGAGTAAGGGGAAAATCTGCTCCGCCGCAGGGCTTTTCTCCTGATCGGGAAGGGACTGATTGCCCAATTCGAGCCTTTATGTTATAATAAACAAAATAAAAAGGCTGAAAGATGGAGCTGGAGAGGTTCAACATGTCGGATTCTTTGATTACCAAAAAGGCAATCGCGGCCTCTATGAAAGAGCTGATGAAAAAGAAAAGTCTCGATAAAATTACGGTTGCCGATATTGTGAAAAACTGCGGTCTCAACCGGCAGACTTTTTACTATCATTTTCAGGATAAATACGACCTCGTCAATTGGATCTATTACAATGAAATTGTTTCCGCTATTGCGCACAATATTTCATATCACGACTGGAGCGAAGCAATCCTGGACGTGCTGAATATTATGAAACGGGACAAGTCTTTTTATATGGGTGCGCTGGATTCGTCGGGACGGAATCTGTGCCAGGAATATTTTTTCAGCGTTACGAAGGATCTTCTTTTGGAAATTGTCAACGGTCTTGCCGACAGTTTCGAGGAAGGGCGCCAGATGGAAGAGGCAGATAAGAATTTTATCGCCGAATTTTACGCCTACGGCCTGGTTGGCATCGTACTGCAATGGGCAAGCCGGGGCATGAAAGAAAAGCCGCAGGAAATTGTCTGCCGCCTCAAGCATTTTGTAGACGACAGCAAGCGCTTTGCGGCGGCCCGCTATTTCAAAGACAAAGACGGCGGAGCCCCTTCACCCAAAGGCAAAGAACAGGCTCCGCCGTCCTGACTGCGGATTATGCACGCACCGCCCCGCCGTTTTTCGCGGCGGCCAGGCGGTATTTTATTTTCAGTCTTTTTTTGCCGAAAAACAGGTAGCAGCGCCCTCCGGCGGTGAACCGCTCCGTCAGCCGGTCGTCTGAGCCTTTGTTCAGCAGCAGCAGCGGCGACCCTGCCGTGGATGCCGACCGGATCATGCTGCGGACGGCTTTAAAATAAGGCTGTTTTTCTTCAAAACCGTTAAAATACCAGCCAAACAGGCATCCGCATTTTACCATCAAATCTATAAACTTTTTCTGGCAGAACAGCAGGCCTTTTTTTGCGTCAATCCTCACCGAGTATCCATACAAGCAGTGGTGCTTTTTCAGAATACGGAACGTCTGGCTGTAATTTTGAAACAGCTGGTCTGAGAAGAAGTTGGCGCATACATTCACCGAGAGAATGATATTTTCCGCTTTTGCCGCTTCTTTCACAAAGTTCTCATCCACGTCTCTTTCGTCCATTTGAAGAAAGAATGCGCAGTCGGGATTGTCCCGGCAGACCGCCAGAATTTCATTGCGGTGGTTCAGCGGCCGGTGTCCTGAGATTACGTAAAAATATACCCCCAGCTCTTTGCCGTATTTTACGGCATCATTCAGGCTTTCAGCAGCTTTGCAGGCCGCTTTTCTTGTCAGAATTTCTTTTTTGGGCTTTTTCTGGTTTGTGAAAACGGCTACCCGGTTGTAGCACAGGTCTGTCCCTACGGTCTTCAGAATAGAATGGTCCACATTCTGGACCATTGCCATTACCGTGTTGAAAAGACAGCTTTTCGGGTTGCCCACATCCTGTCGAATTCTGGAAAGCAGGCTTTCGTCGAAAATACCTTTCGTAAAGCAGTCAAAAAGATCCACGGTATTCCGAATGCTTCGTTTTGGGTCGTTGCGGATTCCTTTTAAAGACAATGCTACAGTTGCGCCTATGGCTGCGCGCTTTATGACATTTTCAAAAGGCATGTTTTCACTTCCCCTAAGAAAAATATACATGAGTGCGGACCCTGCGCAAATAGACAAATAAAAGGGAATGTATAATTTTTATACGATTTTGAGTATTTGTTTATATTTCTGTTTTGGCAGTCTTTCCATTTGGAATTTATTCACAAGAAAATATTTATTTTTTAATGCGATCTGTCCAATTTACATCTTTTCTCCCTACGCCAATATGCTATACTTGATTGGAGCCGAAAAAATCGGGAAAGGCGGGCGTCAAAGTGCAAACGGCAGATCTTTCTATTCTCATTCCAGTCAAAAATATTGAGCAGGAGATTCCCGGTATCCTCCAGTTTGCTGCGCAAGAAGCGCAGGGAATCTCGGCGGAGTTTATCATTGTGGATACGGGTTCCGGAGACAAAACCGTACTGCGGGCGGTTCAGCTGATGAAGCAGCTCGGCCTAAATGGGTTTGTCATTCAGAACGGCGAGTCAGCCATACCGGCGGCGCTGAATACCGCTGTCCAGAAAGCGGGGGGCCGGTACCTCACATTCCTGTTTGCCCGCAGGCTTTACGGTGGTTTCCTTCCCCGGTTCTTGGAGGCAGCCGGGCGTTCCGGGGCAGATTTTATCTTCGGATGCACCAGCAAAGAAGAAGTGCGCGCCGCCGAGCGGCGGGTGATCAGCAGCGCCGTCCGCCAGCCGAAAGGCAGCCTGTTTGCGGAAGAAATCCTGCGCCGTAATTCCGGCGGCGATATCGCCGCCGTGCTGGTTCGCCGGCAGTTTTTGCTGGATCGCGAGATTTCTTTTTCCGATTCCTGTGTTTACGGGTATGCCGAAGAGTTTGTTTTCTGCTGCCTGTTCTGTGCGGATTCCGTCGTGCAGGCGCCGGTGCTTCTTACGCGGGAGCCGGCCTGTGAATTGAAGCGGGGCAAACAGGCTCCGGCCGGCCGGGCGATTTTCCAGCGGGTCGAGGCCATGCTGCGCGTCCTTGATGTGGCAAAAGCACAGTACGGCGGTGAAAGGGAGCTGCTGCGCCTTTTGGAAAAAGAGAAAATTCCCCGTACGGTAATGGATTCGGTTGACGTCCTTCTGCGCGAAGGCAGCAGCAGCCGCGCCGTCAGGGCGTGCCTGCGCATTTCCGGATACAGCAGGCTGCTTACGGTTGACCGCTGGACGGATCCAGCCTTGCGCCGCCGTGTTCTGCTGTGGAAGACCGCCCCCGATTTTTACCGCCCGTAAACATTTTCTCTTTAACCATGCGGTTCCCGCGAAAAAATCGTGGGATCGTCTTGACTTTTTATACTATGCAATGTATTATATAACTCAATAGGAGGTGTCGCCTTGGACACACAGATGAAAAAAGGGCTGCTGGATGTCTGCGTGCTGGCGGTTATCGCGCACAGCGATTCCTATGGGTATCAGATTATCCGGGATGTTTCTCCCTGTGTGAAGATTTCGGAATCAACGCTTTACCCAATCCTTAAAAGGCTGCAGATGGGTGGGTGCCTCACGACTTATTCCGTTGCGCACAGCGGCAGGCTCCGGAAATATTACCGCATTACCCCGCTCGGCCGGGAGCGGCTGTTCGCTTTCCGCCGCGAGTGGGAAGAAATGGTGCGGATTCATGATTTTATTTTGCAGGAGGGAAAACCGGGATGAACAAGGAGCAATTTCTAAAAAAGCTGCGGCGGATGATCCGCGCTTTGCCGCCGGACGAACTGGAGCGGATCCTGGCTTATTACCGCGAGATGATCGAAGATAAGGTGGAGAACGGCCAAGCGGAGGAAGAAGCTGTCGATGATCTCGGTGATATCCGCGATCTGGCGCGGAAGATTCTTTCAGAAAATCCGAACCGCCGTCCGAAAAACATTGGCAAGATCGTAGCGATTGCGGTCCTTTCTCTGTTTGGTGTGGTTTTGGTTGCCGCCATAGTCGGAGTAGCCGCTTTCCGGAGGGTTCCCGCGGAACAGAAGGGCACCACGGTTGACCTTCCCGGCATCCACATTCATGGAACCGATTCGAACGGCGGTTTCTCCGCGTCCGGGCAGGACGATGTCATCGTTGACCTTCCCGGCATCCATATTGACGTAAACGGCGCGGAGAACGGAAAGGATGCTTCCGCATCCGAATCGTTCGGGACAAAGACCTATACGGCCAAGGCGGACGGCATCACGGCGCTTTCCGTCAGCGCCGAGTGCAAGAAGGTCACGGTCGAACCGTGCGACTCCGACCAAATCACGGTTCAGTACGCTACAAATTCGGATCAGACGTATGATTTTTCTGTTGCCGGCGGCACATTGACCGTCAAAAACACGGATAACCGGTCGTGGAACAGCCTGAGATCCGCGTGGAAGATCAATGGGCAGGCGCCGTTCATTACCATCCGCCTTCCCCGGAAATTTGCGGGTGCCGTTTCTGCTGAAACAACCAACAGTGATATCCGGATCAATGGTTTTCAGAGTTTGAAATCCGTTGCCTGCCGCACGACCAATTCAGCCATCACAATTCAGGATCTTTCCGCTCAGGATCTGGGGTTTGAGACCAAGAACGCCGCCATTAACCTTCAGAATGTCTCTGCTTCCCAGAAGCTGTCGGCGGAGACCCAAAACGCCCAAATCGGCCTCGAAGGTGTCACTTCCCCGGATATTTCCCTGAACACTACCAACGCCATCATCACCGGGACCATCCTCGGCAGGGAGGAGGACTACACCGTCAGCGCGCATACCACCAATGCCGTCAGTAACCTGCAAAACCGCACCGGCGGCTCAAAAGAACTTTCCATCCACACCACCAATGCCATCATCAGTGTGAATTTCGAGAGCTGATATCAGCAGGCTGTCCATTTTCTGTCGGGAATCATGGTTCATAAGGGGGAATTTATTATGAATAGAGAGCAATTTCTAAAGGAGCTACGCAGATTGCTTCGGGCCCTTCCGGAGGACGAACTGGAGCAGATTCTGACCTATTACCGCGAAATGATAGAAGATAAAGTGGAAAGCGGCCAGACCGAGGAAGAAGCGGTCGGTGACTTGGGCGATCTCCGGGAACTCGCGCGGAAAATTCTCGAGGACGAAGATTTTGCACACAGCGGCAGATCCGGCCGCAGCGAATTTGAATATAAAACCTACACGGCCCTGTCGGATGGAATCCACGCGGTTGTTCTCAGCGCGGAAAACAAGTCGGTCGAAATTGTTCCTTCGGATTCGGACGGGATTTTGGTCAAATACCCGGATGATGCAGATCAAGTCTATGAATTTTCCTGTGCTGATGGGGTCTTTCGCATGCGTAACAGGGAAATGGAGCGAAAAACTTTTCATTTTTTATGGCATGTCCGGTATATGCCTGCGATTACCGTGCAGGTTCCCCGGAATTTTGCCGGAGACCTTTCGGTTCAGGACACAAACGATTCCGTCCATGTATCCGAATTTTCAAATCTGCAATCCGTCCGGCTTGAAACAACCAATTCCCGTGTCTGCACCGAAAATCTTTCCGCGCGGAGCCTGGAACTCATCACGAGCAACGGCGCCGTCCGTCTCCGGCATGTTTCGGCGGGCGAAAAAATTTCGGCGCGCACTACAAACGGAAAAATCAGTCTGGACGGTGTCCAGTCTCCGGAAGCAGCTCTGCAAACCACCAATTCCGCCGTTCATCTCAGTGAAGTTTCGGTTTCCGGCAGGCTTTTGGCAGAAAGCACGAACGGAAGAATCAGCGTCGATGATATCGAGTCCCCGGATATTTCCTTGACGACCACGAATTCCGGCATTTCCGGAACCATCCGCGGAAGGGAAGAGGACTACACCGTCAGCGCACATACGGCCAACGCCGCCAACAACCTGCAAAACCGCACCGGCGGTTCCAAAAAACTGTCGGCTCATACCATAAACGGCCGCATCAGCGTCAGTTTTCAAAACTGAACCGCGTCTATTTTTCAGCCCCGCGCTGTCTTTTCAGACGGCGCGGGGCTGTTTGCCCGTCTTGCGGAACGGGATGCGTCTGTGGTATAATAATCTGTAATTCATAACGATAAATGGAGGGAATTCCGTTTGGAAGAAAACGATCTGTTTCGCATGCCGCCCCCGCTTCATCCGCAGGCGTTTTATACGGAGCGGGCGGCCAAAATCATGGCGGTCCGCAAACGGGGCGCAGTTCCCATGGCGCTGGTGCGAACCTACGGCTGCCAGCAGAATGTGTCGGACAGCGAAAAAATCATGGGCATGCTCTCACAGATGGGCTTTTCCTTTACGGAAGATCCAGAGCAGGCCGATTTTATCCTGTTCAACACCTGTGCTGTGCGCGGCCACGCTGAAAACCGGGTGTTCGGCAACGTTGGGGCCCTTAAGGAACTCAAGCGCCGCTACCCGTCGATCCTCGTCGCCGTCTGCGGATGTATGATGGAGGAAAAGAGCGCTTCGGAGCATATCCGCCGCAAGTTTCCGTTTGTGGGGCTGGTTTTCGGCACGCATGTGCTGCACCGGTTCCCGGAGCTTCTCTGCACCGCCCTCGAAGGGGACGGCCGTGTGTTTGAGCGCGGCGACGAGCAGGAGGATGCGGTCATCACCGAAGGGCTCCCCGCCCGGCGCGGCAGCCGGTTCCGGGCGTGGCTCACGGTGATGTATGGCTGCAACAATTTCTGTTCCTACTGCATTGTGCCGTACGTTCGGGGCAGAGAGCGCAGCCGCGGGCCGCACGCCATCCTGGGGGAATTCCGCGGCCTTGTGGAAAACGGCTATAAAGATATCACCCTTCTCGGGCAGAATGTGAATTCTTACGGCAAGACCCTCGGGGATCCCATCAGTTTTTCCGAGCTTCTGCGCCGGCTGGATGCCGTGGACGGCGACTACCGCCTCCGCTTCATGACCTCGCACCCCAAAGACGCCACGCGCGAGCTGATTGACACGATGGCCGGCGGCCGCCATATCAGCCATCATCTGCACCTGCCCGTCCAGTCCGGCAGCAATCGGATTCTAAAGGCCATGAACCGCGGCTATACCCGCGAAAGCTATCTTGCGCTGGTGGAGTACGCGAAGAAAAAAATACCCGATCTTTCACTCACGTCCGATATTATTGTGGGCTTCCCCGGGGAAACCTATGAGGAGTTCCGGCAGACAGTGGATCTTATCCGGCAGGTGGAGTTTACGTCGCTTTTCACCTTTATCTATTCTCCCCGCGAGGGGACGCGCGCAGCGAAGCTGCCCGATCCCGTCCCCGCTGAAGAGAAAACCCGGTGGCTTCAGGAACTCTGCGCTGAGCAGGAAAAGATCTCCGCAAAGCGCTGCGCAGGTGAAGTCGGCCGGACCCGCCGCGTCCTCATCGAGGGGAAAAATTCCAAAACGGGTCTTCTGCACGGGCGCACAGACGGCAGCGTCGTCATAGATTTTCCGGGCTCAGAGGATCAGGTCGGCCGTTTTGCCGATGTTCGTATCACTGCGGCGCGCAACTGGGTCCTCAGCGGAGAATTGGTTCCATCGAAATAAATTTATCAAAAAAATAAGGAGTACGGCCATGGATATTATTGAACAGGCAAGGGAAATCGGAAAGGCAATCCAGAAAGACGACCGCTTCGTAAAGATGCGCACCGCAGAGCAGGCCGCTGAAGAAGACAAAGATCTCCAGGATCTGATCGGCCAGTACAATCTCAAGCATATGTCCCTCCAGAACGAGCTGCAAAAACAGGAGCGCGACGAGGATAAGGTGAAGTCCTACCAGCAGTCGATGAACGCTCTCTACGAATCCATTATGAAGAACCCGCACATGGAAACGTACAGCCGTGCCCGGGTGGATTTCGACGGCCTCATGCGCCGCGTGAACGCCATCATCCAGCAGAGCGCGCAGGGCGCCGATCCCGAAACGGCCGATTATACCGAATCCGCCTGCGCCGGTGACTGCTCCGCCTGTGCCGGCTGTCACTGATTCCGGGCGCGGGGCAAAAACGATTCTTTTACGTCGGAGGCGGTAAATTTGGCGGCCCTGTCCCCCATGATGGAGCAATATTTTAAAATTAAAAAACAATATCCGGATACGATCCTTTTCTTCCGTCTCGGCGATTTTTACGAGATGTTTTACGACGACGCGAAATTGGTGTCCCGCGAGCTGGATCTCACGCTTACGGGGCGCGACTGCGGCCAGTCGGAACGCGCGCCCATGTGCGGAATTCCGTTCCACAGCTATGAGTCCTACGTCGCGCGGCTGATTGCAAAAGGCTATAAAGTCGCCATCTGCGAACAGCTGGAAGACCCCAAGCTGGCTAAGGGCCTTGTCAAAAGGGACATTATCCGCGTCATTACGCCCGGCACGGTTCTCGAGAGCAGCATGCTGGACGAGTCGCGCAACAACTTTATCTGTTCTCTCTTTGTGCGGGGAACCGCCGCGGGCGTCTGCTTTGCGGATATTTCCACGGGCGAACTGCACGCCACGTTCCTGTCCGGCAAAAATCCGGAAGAGCTTACCGCTTCGCTCCAGAATGAGCTTTCCCGCTTTTCCCCGAGAGAGATCCTCGTCAGTTCGGGCGTGCTGGATTTAACCGGCCTGCCGAAGTTTATTAAGGAGCGCCTCAGCGCCAGCCTCGAGCTTCTGGACGACGGCCGGTTTGATCCGCAGGCGTCCGCTTCCGCCGTCGAAGGGCAGTTCGGCAAAAGCCTCGAAGACCTCGGCCTTGCGGACAAGCCGGAGATCACCGGCGCACTGGGCGCGCTTCTCGGCTACTTAAAGGAGACGGAGCGCACCGGCCTTGAGCGCATGGACAAGGTGGATCTGTACAGCGGCGCGCAGTATATGCGCCTCAACCTCACCGCGCGCCGGAACCTCGAGCTTTTCGAAACGATGCGCGGCAAAGAAAAGCGCGGATCCCTTCTGTGGGTTCTCGACCGCACCCGCACTCCCATGGGCAAGCGCCTGATCCGGGCGTGGATGGAGCGCCCGCTCCTGAACCCGGCCCCGATCGGGCGGCGGCTCAGCGCCGTCGAAGAGCTCACGAAAGACAGCATTCTGCGGGACAGCCTTTCCGAACAGCTCACCGGTGTCCACGATCTCGAGCGCCTGATGTCCCGCATTGTCTACGGCTCCGCCAACGGCCGCGAGCTGCGCAGTCTTTCCGACGCGGCGTCGCGCCTGCCCGCCCTCAAAACTCTGCTGAAGGATGTTCAGTCCAGCCTGCTCTGCGGCATCCGGCAGGAGATCGACGGCCTGGAAGATGTGAGGGATTTAATAGAGCGGTCCATTGTGGAGGAGCCCCCGTTCTCCGTGCGGGAAGGCGGCATCATCAAGCCCGGTTTCAGCAAGGATCTCGATTTTCTCAAAGGCGATATGAGCGACGGGCGGGGTGTCGTCGCGCAGATCGAAACGCGGGAGCGCAAAAAAACGGGGATTCCAAAGCTGAAAGTCGGTTACAACCGGGTATTCGGTTATTACATAGAAATTCCCAACGCCTATAAGGATCAGGCTCCGCCGGAGTACACCCGCCGGCAGACCCTTACCAATTGTGAGCGCTTTGTCACCCCGGAGCTCAAAGAGCTGGAAGGCCGTATTCTCGGTGCGCACGACAAGGCTGTCCAGCTGGAGTACCAGCTGTTCGATTCTGTCCGCAAGCAGGTTGCGGGGCAGATGAACCGCGTGCAGTCCACGGCGCAGGCTGTCGCCCGGCTGGATGTCCTGCTTTCGTTCGCGCAGGTTTCCGCCGACCGCGGCTATGTCCGTCCGGAAGTCAATTTGAGCGGAAAAATCATCCTCAAAAAGAGCCGCCATCCGGTGGTTGAGGCACTTTCCGAGGAGCCGTTTGTCCCGAACGATGTCCTTCTCGACCGGGATGAAAACCGCGCCGCCATCATTACCGGCCCGAATATGGCGGGCAAGTCCACCTATATGCGCCAGATCGCCCTGATTGTCATCATGGCGCAGATCGGCTGTTTTGTCCCCGCCGAAAGCGCGGAGATCGGCGCCGTGGACGCCATTTTCACCCGCGTCGGCGCGTCGGACGACCTTGCCGCCGGGCAGTCCACCTTTATGGTGGAGATGGCGGAAGTCGCCGAGATTATCCGCGACGCTACGGCGGACAGCCTCCTGATCCTCGATGAGATCGGCCGGGGGACTTCCACTTACGACGGCATGAGCATTGCCCGCGCCGTTCTGGAATACGTCGCCGACAAAAAGCGCCTCGGGGCTAAAACGCTTTTTGCCACGCATTACCACGAACTGACCGCGTTGGAAGGGCAGATTCCCGGCGTGAAGAACTACAATATCGCCGCGAAAAAGCATGGGGACGACATTACGTTCCTCCGCCGCATTGTCCGCGGCGGGGCCGACGACAGTTACGGGATTGAAGTTGCCAAACTGGCGGGCGTGCCGAACCGTGTCATTACCCGCGCCAGGCAGATCCTCGCCGAACTGGAAGCCGGGAAAGACGTGCCCGCCCCGAAAGGGCTTGCTTCCAAAAAGCAGGAGGAAGAGCCTGCGCAGATCGCATTTGCCCCGCCGAACGAAACGGAAATTCTGGAACGCCTCAAGTCTCTCGATGTCAACACCTTGACGCCGATCGAGTGCATGAACACGCTGTTTGAGCTTTCCAAACTGGCGAAATCCTGAAAGTCAAAAATATTTTGGAAAATTTTCTAAAAGTTGTCCTCCAGAGGGCAACTTTCCTCCCTTTTTACGGGTAGGTTGAAGGGAGTTTTTCCGACGGGCGTTAAGAGAGGATGGATCTGGATGGTGGGAAAAGAAGTCCGGCTGAAAGACGGCACGCCGCTTGTTATCCGTGAAGCCCGGGAGGACGATGCGGAAGCCATGGTTGCCTATATGGGCGAAATTGGTGGCGAGAGTGATTTTCTTACCTACGGAGCCAACGACAGCCGCCATACCGTAGAGGAGGAAAAACAGTTTCTCCTGAAAATGAAAGAACTGCCCAACAGCCTGTTTCTGGCCGGCTTTGTCAGGGGAGGGCTGGCCTGTACGGCGAATCTTCTGGCGGAGCAGAAAGTGCGGCTTGCCCACAATGCCGAATTCGGCGTCAGCGTCCGGAAGCAGTACTGGCACCTCGGCGCGGCTTCTGCTCTGCTTGCGGAAATCCTTTCGTTTGCTAAGCGGAATCCGGTGCTCAAAGTTATCCATCTCGGCGTTTATGACAGCAACGTGCGGGCTGTCCGGCTGTATGAAAAATTCGGTTTCCAAAAAGCGGGCCGCCACAAAGATTATTTTAATGTCGGCGGTGTTTTCCACGATGAGATTTTGATGGATTTCATCCTGTAAAAACAAATGCGCCTGAAGCGTGTTTTAAAACGGAGAAAGGGGTACGCGCCATGGGAAAAATCAATGTGCTGGATAAGCACGTCGCGGAGTTGATCGCGGCGGGCGAAGTGGTGGAACGCCCCGCCTCCGTCGTGAAAGAACTGGTTGAAAACTGCATTGACGCGGGTTCCTCCGCCGTCACGGTGGAGATCCGGAACGGCGGCACGTCGTTTCTGCGCGTTACGGACAACGGCTGCGGCATTGCGCGGGAAGACGTGCCGCTTGCGTTCCTGCGCCACGCGACCAGCAAGGTCTCGGGCCGCGGCGACCTCGGCAGCATTGCAACGCTCGGCTTCCGGGGCGAGGCGCTGGCCTCCGTTGCCGCCGTCGCCCGCGTCGAAATGCTTACGCGCACGGCGGGCGAGCTTGCCGGCACACGGTACGGCATTGAAGGCGGAACCGAGAAATTCTGCGGGGACGCGGGCTGCGCCGAAGGCACTACCCTGGTTGTCCGCGACCTGTTTTACAACACCCCCGCGCGCATGAAATTCCTGAAGCGGGATGTTACGGAGGGCAACGCCGCCGCGGCAGTGATCGACAAGGAGGCTTTGGCCCATCCGGAGGTTTCGTTCCGGTTTCTCCGCGACGGCCGCGAGGCTTTGCATACGCCGGGCGGCGGGCAGCTCAAATCCGCCGTTTACGCCGTTTACGGCAAAGAGTTCACGTCCGGCCTTATCCCGGTCGATTACGAGCTGAACGGCGTCAAAGCGGCGGGCTTTATCAGCCGCCCCGCTTCGGCGCGCCCGAACCGCAGCATGCAGAACTTTTTCATCAACGGGCGCTACGTCAAAACCCGCACCGCCATGGCCGCGCTGGAGCAGGCGTTTAAAGGATCCCTGATGACCGGGAAGTTTCCCGCCTGCGTCCTGCATCTCACGGTTCCGTTCGCGGCGGTAGACGTCAACGTTCATCCGGCCAAGATCGAAGTCCGCTTCCTCAGCGAGAAGCCGATTTTCGACGCGGTTTACCACGGTGTCAAAACAGCCCTGAACAAAGAAGACGTTCCCCGTCCGCGGGAGCTGGCGGATTCCGCCGCTCCCGCTTTCCGCCGCGCGCCGAAGCCCGCCGCCGTGCAGATGCGCTTTCCGGCGCAGCCCCGCGCCGTTCCGCCGCCGTCTGCCGTGCGCGAGTGCTCTTCCGGGGAGCCGGAAGCTTCCGCTCCGCACGCCGTTCCCGCCGGCTTCCCCGGCCTTCGCGGCACGCTGGTTCCGCCCGATATCGAGCGGGATGACGACGAGCTGCCGGTTCCGGAACCGCCCGTTTCTTCGGAACCGCGCGAAGCGGGCACGCCGGAAAAAGCCGCTCCGCCTGTCCCGGAGCAGCAGGACGCCGAACCGGAAAAAGGGGAAGAGGAGCCGGAAAAGCTGATCGGAGAAGCGTTTGGAACCTATATTATCCTCCAGCGCGGCGACAGCCTGGTCTTTATCGACAAGCACGCCGCCCATGAGCGCCTTCTTTACGAAAAGCTGAAGGCACAGGGGGGAAAGGCCGACCGGCAGATGCTTCTGCAGCCGATCCCCGTCACGCTGGAGAAAAATGAGTATTCCGCCGTGCTGGAATCGCTGGATATCTGCGCCGACGCCGGGTTTGAGATCGAGGATTTCGGCGGCGGCACGGTTCTGGTGCGCAGCGCGCCCATGATACTCGGCGGCGAAGGCGTGGCCGAGTCGGTTATGGAAATCGCCGGTTATCTGGCCTCCGGAAAGACGGACGTCACGACGGAAAAGGTAGACTGGCTGTACCACAATGTGGCATGCCGCGCCGCCGTCAAAGCGGGCGATCCGGCTTCGCCGCAGGAACTGACGGCTCTTGTCCGGCAAGCCGAAAAAGAAGATGTTCGGTACTGCCCGCACGGAAGGCCCGTCTGCTTCTTTTTGACGAGGAAAGAGCTGGAACGCCGGTTCGGGAGGATTCCGTAATGGAGAAGATTCGGGTTGCGGCGGTCGTCGGCCCCACGGCTGTCGGAAAAAGCCGCCTGGCCGCCGAACTTGCACTCTGCTTCGGCGGAGAGATCGTTTCGGCGGATTCCATGCAGATTTACAAAGGTCTGGAGATCGGCACAGCGCAGCCGTCCGAAGCAGAAAAGCGCGGAGTTCCGCATCATTTGATCGGCTTTCTCGATCCCATGGAATCGTTCAGCGTCGCAGATTACATCCGCCTTGCGTCGGACTGTATCCGGGATATCCATGCAAGGGACCGTCTGCCGATTGTCGCCGGCGGCACGGGGCTGTACGTCCGGTCCCTTCTGACAAATCTCCGCTTTGCGCCGCAGGGGCGCGACGAAGCGCTTCGCGAGACGCTTTTCCGCCGGGCAGAGCAGCAGGGGACACAGGTTCTTTCCGAGGAGCTCCGTTCCTTCGACCCGCAGTCGGCGGAGCGGATCCATCCCAACGATACCGGGCGGCTGGTTCGTGCCATTGAGATCTACCGCGTCACGGGCGTGACCATGACCGAACAAATCGAGCGTTCCCGCCGCATGCCGCCGCCTTATGACGTCCGCGCCGTCGGTCTTTCCTTCCGGGACAGGGCAAAACTTTATGGAGCCATCAACGGCCGGGTGGATCGGATGATGGAAGCAGGCCTTCTGCGGGAAGCGGAAAAAGTTTTTGCTCTGCCGGCTTCGTCCACGGCTTCCCAGGCGATCGGGTATAAGGAGTTTTTCCCGTATTTCCGCGGCGAATGTTCCCTTGCGGAAGCGGTGGAAGCGGTCAAGCGTGAGAGCCGCCGCTACGCCAAGCGTCAGCTCACGTGGTTCCGGCGCGGCGCCGGTATCCAGTGGATTTTCCTCGACGACTGGCCGGATTTCCATTCGGTCTGCCGCTGCGCGTTCGGGATCCTGAAGGAAGGGGGATGGCAGCCGTGAACGGTTCTGCGCTGAAACGCGCCGCGTCAACCGTGATTGCCTTGCTGCTGCTTTTTTATGTGGGATATCAGATTTACCGTTCCCATCATACCTCGATTCTGACGGAAACGGCTTCCTATTACACCGCGTCCAGTTCCGTTCAGACAACGGCCCTTGCTGTCCGCAATGAAACGCTGCTGAAATCCAGCACGCCGGGCGTTATCAGCTATGTGGTAACAACGGGCGAAAAGGTTGCCAAAGGCGGAACCGTGGCAAGGGTTTATGCAAACGCCGAGCAGGCTAATGCGCAGTACAGCTTGAAACAGATCGACGAATCCATTGCAAAGCTGCAAAGTCTCCAGAAACCGGGCAGCACGTATTCGGTCAGTGTGGATTCTTTTAACAGCCGTATTTACCATCAGCTGTATACTATTCTGGACAGTACGTCCGAGGGAAATTTTACGGAAGCATTCGGTCAGAAAGGCGATCTTCTCAGTCTGATCAATGAAAAGCAGCTGGTCATGGGTGTTGTTTCCGATTTTGGCAGCCGCATTGCCAGCCTTCAGGCGCAGCGCAGCACTCTGGCAGAGCAGGCCGGCACTTCAAAGGGAACGGTCGTTTCTCCGGATTCTGGGTATTTTATCCAGGATACAGACGGGCTGGAATCCGCCTGCAATATTTCTCAGGTGCTTTCCCTTTCGAGCAGCCAGGTCCGCGAACTGGAAAATACCAAAAGAGCCCCCGTGTCCGGTTCAGTCGGGAAAATCTGTAAAGAATTCGGGTGGTATATTGCCTGTGTGGTTCCGGCCGACCGAGTAACGGAATTTCGGCAGCTGGGTTCCGGCAGCGTGGTGTCTGTAACGTTCCCGTCCATTTCCTCTGCAGAAATCCCTGCTTCAGTTGTGGCCATCAACCAGAACGGTTCGGATTCGGAAGCCGCCGTTATTCTAAAATGTATGGACATGGATTCCACGCTTGCCGGGATCCGCTGCGAGACTGCCCAGATTGTAATCAAAAAATACACCGGTATCCGGGTCAGCCAGAAGGCCGTGCATTACCAGAAAGTTCAAAAAACCGTAAAGAAAAACGGCAAAACGGCCACCGAGACCAAAGAAGTGGAGGGCGTTTATATTCTGCGCGGCGGTCAGCTGGATTTCAGGCAGATCGTACCGAAATTCAGCGCAGAGAATTATGTGATCTGTGATCCGAATCCCAAAGAGGACAGCCTCTACACGGATTCAACCATAAAACTGTATGACGAAGTCGTTGTGGAAGGGACCGATTTATATGACGGAAAAGTTATCGAATGATTTGGAACGGCGTTTTCAGGATGTTGAAGAAAACCTGAAGGTAATCCGTAGCACCATAGCGGAAGCGGCGGTAAAATCCGGACGCAGGCCGGAAGATATTACGCTCCTTGCCGCAACAAAAACCGTTCCGGTGGAAGTGATCAACCACAGTATTGAACTTGGCGTGAATCACATTGGAGAAAACAAAGTGCAGGAGCTCATGGGCAAGTATGATTCTTACCGCCTGGAGCACTGCCGGCTTCACTTTATCGGTCATCTGCAGGCGAATAAAGTCAAATACCTGGTTGGCCGGGTCTCCATGATCCAGTCGGTGGACAGCGAAAAACTTGCAAAAGAAATTTCCCGTTTGGGTGAAAAACGCGGCAAAATCACCGATATTCTTATTGAGGTCAATATCGGCCGTGAGGAAAACAAGTCCGGCGTATTGCCGGAGAATCTTCCGGAATTGCTCCAAAAAGTATCGGCGCTGCCTGCGCTGCGGGTCCGTGGATTGATGGCGATCCCTCCGGCCGGGGCGCCTTCTGAAAAGACGATGAATTATTTTTTAAAGATGCATCAATATTTTATTGACACTGGAACAAAAAAAATAGATAATGTATCTATGGATTATTTATCAATGGGCATGTCGGCCGATTACGCGCAGGCGATCCGGGCAGGGGCCAACATGGTCCGGATTGGGACGGCGCTGTACGGGCCGCGGATATACAAAAAATAACCGATTTCAGGGAGGAGAAGGCTTATGGCCGGTTTTGTAGAAAAATTCAAGGATATGTGGAATCCGCCGGAAGACGAGTACGATGACTGCGACTATGAGGCGGAGAGTGATGAGGAAGAGGAGGAAGATTCCGATATGGGCCAGAAAACTGCGGATCGTCCAGAATCTCCGCGTGATGCTGCCCGCCGTACACCGGCAGGGAACGTTGTGAATATCCACGCGTCGGCTCAGCTTCAGGTGGCTCTTTTCAAACCGGAACGTTTTGGTGAAGAAACCTGCACCATTGCGGATGAACTGCTGAAAATGCACACGGTGGTTCTTAACCTTGAAAATACCGATAAGGATATTTCCCGCCGGATTGTAGATTTCCTGAGCGGCGTAGCCTATGCCAACGGCGGAAAAATCAAACGGGTCGCCACCAGCACTTTTATTATTACACCTTATAACGTCGACCTGACCGGTGAAGACGTAATGGATGAAGTGGAAGGCAACGGCGTCTATTTCTGATGGAAGAAAGAAAAAACGGACGGGGCGGCCCGCTGGAAGCGCGCCTGACGGATGCGGTGCACTTGGCGGAGATCCGCGGCCCGCACTTTGTCGGCTTTCTGGACGAGCATGAAGCAGCCCTTTCCGCGCAGTGGGCGAAAAGCCGCCGCTTTTCCCGGGTACTGCTCTGGGGAGGCCATCCGGATGCCGAACGTGTGATCTTCGGGGCTTTTCCGGAATATTGTTCTCCCTCCGCCGATGCGTTTCCCGTAGCTTCCGTGACTGTCCGGTACCGTCCGCAGGATCGCCTGACACACCGCGATTTTTTGGGCGCGCTGTTAAACGCAGGCCTTGAGCGCTCTGCGCTGGGAGATATTTTGCCGGAAGAGGGCCGGTGCGTCCTCTTCTGCAGGGAAGAGATTTCCGATTTTTTGTGCTCCCAGATAACCCGGATCGGCGGAGTCGGCGTCCGGATTTCCGAGGGTGCCAAAGAACCTTTTCCTGCGGCGCACCGCTTTGCAGCATATTCGTCCGTTGTGGCGGCTCCAAGGCTTGACTGTGCCGTTGCCGCCTCGGTGGGAACCAGCCGGGCCAGGGCCGCCGTGATGATTCGCTCCCGGCTTGTGGAGATTAATCATGCAGAGGCGGATTCTCCTTCGGCAGCTGTGCAGGAGGGCGACGTGCTTTCCGTGCGGGGAAAAGGGCGGTTCGTAATTGACCGGCTGGGGCCTGTCACCAAAAAGGGCAGGCTCTGTCTGGCGGGCAGAAAATATATTTAGCGGGGTGAATTATCATGTTGTCTTTGAACGATATTATCAATGTGGGGTTTCGAAAATCCGGCTTTTCTGGTTACCGTATCGACGATGTGGACGCCTTCCTCGACCGGGTCAGGGAATCGTATGATGAACTTTTAAAAAAGGGAGTTTCCCAGGACGAAGAAATCGAGAAACTCAAAGCGGAAAATCAAAAAAGCCAGGATAAAATCAAAGTTTTAGCCGATAAAATTGAGGAATACCGCAACCAGGAGGACGAAATCAAAAACGCGCTGATCAGCGCGCAGAAGCTGAGCGACGCTTCTGTCCGTGAAGCCCGCCATAAAGCGGAAATCATTGTGAAGGATGCGAATCTGCAGGCCGATCAGATCGTTTCGGGCGCGAATGAAAAAATTGTAGAACAAAAGCGGGAGATGGAACGCCTTCAGCAGGCCGTTTCTGATTTCCGCTCCAAGCTCCTAAACACCTATAAGGAACACCTTACCCTGATTAACGCATTGCCGGTGCATAAACCCAAACCGGTGTCTTCCGCCCCGCAGAAGCCTTCTGCCGCGCCTGAACAGAGACCCCAGCCGGAACCGTCCGCCGCAGCAACACCCGCACCGGCTCCGGAGGATCCTTTTCAAGCTCAGATTTCCAATTTTGAAGACGAGCCCAGCACCCTGTAGACGAAACTGAAAAGAAACATCTTAGAGGAGAGACATACCAATGGATTATAAAAGCACCCTGAATCTTCCAAAGACCGATTTTCCCATGCATGCCGGCCTTCCCAAAAGCGAACCGGCTATGCTTAAAGAATGGCAGGACGAAAAAATCTATGAAAATTTAATGAAGAAAAATGAGGGAAAGCCCGCTTATGTGCTCCATGACGGCCCCCCCTATGCAAACGGAAATATCCATTTGGGAACTGCTCTCAACAAGGTGTTAAAAGATATTATTGTCCGGTATAAGAATATGTCCGGATTCCGCGCACCGTATGTTCCCGGGTGGGATACACACGGCCTGCCCATTGAGCGGAAGGCGATTGATGCCTACGGGCTCGACAGCCGAAGCGGCGACCCGGTGGATTTCCGCAATCACTGCCGTGATTTTGCGCTGACCCACGTGAAAGCTATGACGGCGCAGTTTCAGCGTCTCGGTGTAATCGGCGACTGGGAGCATCCATATGTCACTCTGGATCCGCAGTTTGAAGCTAAGCAGGTCGAAGTGTTCGGCGAGATGGCCCTGAAAGGCTACATTTACAAGGGCCTTAAGCCAGTTTACTGGTGCCCGCACGACGAAACGGCTTTGGCTGAGGCGGAAATCGAGTACAGCGAGGATCCGTGTGATTCCATTTATGTAAAATTCCGCGTAACCGATGACCGCGGGGTTTTCCGCGCGAAAGGGGTCGATCCGAACAAAGTCTTTTTCGTGATCTGGACGACGACAACATGGACTCTCCCCGCCAATGTGGCGATCTGCCTGGGACCGGATTTTGAATATTCGCTGATCGAATGCGGCGGCGAATATTATGTTATGGCATCCGCTCTGTACAAGGAAGCCATGCATGAAGCGGGAAAAGACGGTTATCAGGTCGTAGCGACCTTTAAGGGCAGCGAACTGGAATATATCAAAACAGCCCATCCGTTCCTTCAGCGTGAATCGCTCGTTATTCTCGGCAGCCATGTCACACTGGACAGCGGCACCGGCTGTGTGCACACAGCCCCCGGACACGGCGTTGAAGACTATGACGTCTGCCATAATCATTACCCGGAGCTTCCCGTTATTGTCCCAGTGGACAGCCGCGGCAGAATGACGGATGAAGCTGGGAGCCTTTTCGCCGGCCTGACGACGGGCGAAGCCAACAAGGCGATCCTAAAGCATTTGCAGGAGACCGGCGCGCTGTTTGCCGTCAAGAAAATTATCCACCAGTATCCGCACTGCTGGCGCTGCAAGAGCCCGGTGCTTTTCCGTGCGACGGAACAGTGGTTCTGTTCTGTGGACGCCATTAAGGACAAAACGGTAGAGGAGATTAACAAGGTTCAGTGGATTCCTGCTTGGGGCCGCGACCGCATTACCTCCATGGTGCGTGACCGGAAAGACTGGTGCATCTCGCGCCAGCGCCTGTGGGGCGTTCCGCTCCCGATCTTTTACTGTAAAAAATGCGGCAAGGAATTGGTGACGCGCGAAAGCATTCAGGCTGTTTCCGACCTTTTCCGCAAAGAGGGATCCAACGCGTGGTTTCAATACGATGCGTCGCAGATTCTGCCGGCCGGCACCCGCTGTGAATGCGGCTGTACAGAATTTACCAAGGAAACGGATGTAATGGACGTCTGGTTCGATTCAGGGTGCAGCCACGCTGCCGTTTTGATGTCCCGCAAAGATCTCCGGTGGCCGGCGGATCTTTATTTGGAAGGCAACGATCAGCACCGCGGATGGTTCCAATCCTCCCTTTTAACCAGTGTGGCATGGAAGGGCCTTGCCCCGTACCGCACGGTTTTGACACACGGCATGGTAATTGATCTGGAAGGCCGCAAAATGTCAAAGTCGCTTGGGAATGGGATTGCCCCCAGCGAAATTGTACAAAAATACGGGGCGGATATTCTGCGTCTGTGGGTGGCGTCCAGCGACTATCAGTCGGATGTGCGGATTTCCAATAAGATTTTAAAGCAGCTTTCTGATGCGTACCGTAAAATCCGCAATACCGCACGCTTTATTCTGGGAAATCTGTTCGATTTTAATCCGGATACCAATATGGTGCCGCTTGACCGGTTGGAGCCGATTGACGTTTGGGCTCTGAACCGTTTCAACGGGCTGATTGCTCAAACGGAAGAAGCTTATCAGACGTTCGAGTTTCACCTCGCTTACCATGCTATTCATAACTTCTGTGTTGTGGATCTTTCCAATTTTTATCTTGATGTTTTAAAGGACAGGCTCTATGTGGAAAAACCGGAAAGTGAAACCCGGCGCGCTGCGCAGACCGCCATATTCCTGATCCTCGACGGCATGGTTCGGCTGATTGCTCCGATTCTGGCTTATACTTCGGATGAAATTTGGAAGAATATGCCGCACAGGAATTTTGAGAATGCGGAGCATGTGATTTACAATGATATGCCAAAACCGGTGGAGATTCATGCGGATAAAGACTTTGTCGCCCGGTGGGATCGGCTCCATCTGCTTCGCAACGATGTTAAAAAGGCACTTGAAATCGCCCGCCGTGATAAAACGATCGGTTCGTCCCTGGATGCAAAAGTAGAACTGCACGGCTCAGATGAGCTGTACCGTTTTCTGAAGTCGGTCGAAAAAGAACTTCCCGCCGTCCTGATTGTTTCGCAGGCTGCCGTTGTAGAAGGCGGCAAGGGCGCCTATGAGGGAGAAGAACTGCCGGGGCTTTCGGTCACCGTTTCTCATGCTGAGGGAGACAAATGTGCGCGCTGCTGGAGTTACAGCAATACGGTCGGCAGTGATCCGGATCATCCTGATGTATGTGCCCGCTGTGCAGAAGTTTTGAAATAGGCAGTTTTGATTTTCTATCCGGCAGTCGGTTTTCCGGCTGCCGGATCATAGTACGGGGAAATGAGGAGGTATTGCTTTGGCTGTTATAGCTCTGTTGCTGTCCGCTTTAATTGTGGCGGCCGATCAGCTTTTCAAACTGCTTGTCGTCCAGAATTTGCCCCTTGGAAAGCCCAAACCTGTAATTCCTGGAGTCTTTGATCTAGTTTACACCCAGAATACGGGTGCCGCTTTCAGTATTTTAGAGGGCAAAACGCATTTGTTTATTGCGGTAACGGTCATCATCTGTGCTCTGATCATCTTTGCCATGTTCCGGTACCGAAACCACAGTTTCTTTTCATGGGCGGCTTCTATCCTGGTTGTCGGCGGCGGCGTTGGGAATTTGATTGATCGCCTTGCCCGCAGCTTTGTTGTGGATTATCTGCGGCTGTCATTTTTCCCAGCAATTTTCAATTTTGGAGACTTTTGTGTAACAATCGGTGCAGTATTTTTTATTATTCACATTTTCTTTTTCGCAGACCGGGATAACCACGCGGAAAAAGTTATCAGGACCCGGTAATGCGTCATATTACGCTGACTGTGGAAGAATCAGACGCCGGCGAACGGCTGGACAGACTGATGGCCCGGAAGCTGGAAGGAATTTCCCGCTCTGCTGCTGAAAAGCTGATTGAGGGGGAAAACGTATGGATCGGGCAGAAAAACCGGGACAAAAGTTTCCGATGTGCTTCGGGAGACACTGTTGAAATTTTAATGCCGGATCCCGTGCCGCTGGAAGTAATTCCGCAGCCGATTCCGCTTGATATTCCCTATGAAGACGAGGACCTTCTGGTTGTGAATAAACCGAAAGGCATGGTGGTGCATCCGGCGCCCGGCCATGCGGACGGTACACTGGTCAATGCGCTGCTGGCGCATTGCGGAGATTCACTTTCCGGGATCAACGGAGTTCTGCGTCCGGGTATTGTTCACCGTATAGACAAGGATACCAGTGGGCTGCTGATTGTCGCGAAAAATGATTTTGCCCACCGGAATCTGGCCGCACAGATCAAAGACCACAGCTTTACCCGGATCTATGAGGCTGTTGTGACTGGAAATTTAAAGGAAGACAATGGTACGGTTGATGCGCCGATTGGCCGTCACCCCGTTGAACGAAAAAAAATGGCCGTTACAGAAAAACACTCCAGGCGTGCAGTCACCCATTATCAGGTCATTACCCGGTACAGGGGATTTACGCATGTGCGCCTGAAACTGGAAACCGGCCGCACTCACCAGATTCGTGTCCACATGGCCTATATTGGGCATCCGGTGGCAGGCGACCCCGTTTACGGCTCCAGAAAACCCATTCGCGGTTTTCAGGGCCAGTGCCTGCATGCGCGGGTCATTGGTTTTCATCATCCCCGGGATGGACGGTATCTTGAATTTACGAGTGACCTTCCCCCTTATTTTACAAATTTTTTAAAGCGCCTTTCTCCTTTGTAAGGGGGACTGGAATACGCAGGACGAAAATAACTCGAAAGAAGAAGAGCAGAATCGGCAGCTTCGGTATTTGATTTTGATTACGGCGGTTCTGTGCGCTTTGGTGATTGGCTATAATGCCTTTTATGTTCCGGATGCGCCGCTGTCGGAGCCAACCGCGGTAGCGGATGCAGTATCATCTTCCAGCGGGATTGTTTCAAGGGAAAAGTCCGTATCGGAAGAAGGCCTGAATCCTTTTTTGCCAGGTATGGGGAAAGAATCCTCTTTGTCCGGCGTATCTGAGGAGAGCGGAGGGAATGTTTCGCCCAGCAATTGGCGGCAGTCGAGTGTCCCTCAGCCCGAGAACAGCAGTCCTAAAAAGCTCAGCCACAAGATTAATATCAATACGGCTACGGCGCAGGAGCTGAGCGAAGGCCTTGACGGAATCGGTGATGGGCTGGCCGAGCGGATTGTAGCATATCGCAAACAGCACGGCAGCTTTCAGTCTATCGACCAGATAAAAAATGTTTCCGGAATTGGCGATAAGCGGTATGAGAAGATCCGCAATTTTATAACGGTTCAATAGAATCATGAGAATCCCAATGTGGCTTCCAATGCCGCATTGGGATTTTTCTGTAAAATATGGATTTGGCAAAAACAGTCGGTTATTTCATGCTCCATGTGATCAGTGGCTGGGTAGATGATTTTTTAGGATGATTTTCGGATTGGCTTTGCATCGACTTTTTCTCAGTCTGCTGTGCCGAAACCGCATTTTGTTTGTTTTGACTTTTATCGTTTTGGGCTGCGGATGCCGACGGATTTTTGTTGTTATTCGAGTTATTGTTATTCGTAGAATCATTGGCGGAAGTAGCGCTGGAATTGTTATCGAAATTATTTTGGTTGGAAGAGGCCGCCGGACGGTTATTTTTGAAAGTTCCGCTGTCAAATGCCGGATTGAATGCGTAAAAGTTCTTATCATCAAGATTGTCGGTGATAATGCGAAGTCCTTCGCCAAAGCGCTGGTAATGAACGATTTCCCGCTCGCGAAGGAACTTGATCGGTTCCCGTACGTCGGGGTCGTCGGCAAAACGAAGGATATTGTCATATGTGGTACGTGCTTTCTGCTCGGCTGCCAGGTCTTCGTGGACATCAGTGACCGGATCTCCCTTTACCTGAAGCGCTGCGGCGCTGAAAGGAACGCCTGTGGCATCAGCAGGGTATATCCCGGTGGTGTGGTTGACGAAATATGCTCCAAATCCGCTGGATTCTACTTCCTTCATGGATAAATTTCTTGTTAGTTGATAAACAATGGTGGCGACCATCTCCAAATGAGCCAATTCTTCAGTACCATATAGTTATCAGTGAATTTTAGAGCGGGGAAGCTTGGGATACAAAATCAATTCAAAGTCATCCGGTTTGTTGTGCCAGCGCCCATTGACAGTTTTTGTATACACCACTTTTTCAAGAACGGATTTTAACAGACGGTTTTTTTCAGCCGGTGTTTTTGCGTTTCCATATTGAGTTAGGATATGTTCTGTTTTGGGGATAATTATTTTTTGATTCTTCGCCGCTTTGGAGAGCAGCTGAATATCCTGACTAAGCCGGCTGATATTTTCTCTTGATTTTTCAATTTTATTGTTTATGCTTTTTGACCGTTCCAGAAATACGTCTGCTGTATAGGTGCCTTGTTCCAGCAAATTGTAGATTGTATCCCTTTGTTTTTCCAGCTTTTCCAGTTCGCCCTGCGCATTGCGCAGGGCTTTTTGCTTAATTTCAGTTTGTTCGGAGCATTCCGGGTCATGGGGTGGTTTGTAAGTAAGTTCATACTGGTCGAGCCATTGCCGCAGAGCTTCCAGAAGGTGCTGTTCAATGCAGTCCAAAGCGGAGCTGATATTATTGCACGACGAAGAAGGACACATCATGATATCCGGGTGCTTGGGGTTTGTGCAGGGGCGGCGGATCATCTTTCGGCCGCATTTCCCGCATACGACAAGACCGGCCATCGGGTTGGCAATTACCGCATTTTTCGGGCATGGGCAAATCGGATGATCACTTAACCTTTGCTGAACCGTATACCATGTTTTTTGATCGATGATCGGTTGGTGGAGGCCGTCGGCCAGTATCCAATCGCTTGATTTTGTCCGCGGACGTTTTTTTACGATTTTGCCGCCGATCATTTTCTTTTTGGAAGGCCTTGCATTCCAGCGGATCTTTCCAATATAGACCGGGTTTCGGAGAATTCCCTGAATGGTGGAGGCCGCCCAGCTTTTTCCGGTCACGGAAGGAATTTTCAGCTCATCCAGCCGCCGGGCAATTTTGGATGTCCCCATCTCTTCAAAACTTCCATCAGCGCGCTTTTCCCCATAAGCATACAGAGAAAAAATTATTTTAACTGCGGAAACCTTTTCTGAATCCGGAATGAGCGTATATCCTTTTTCTTTGTCAAGTTTTTTCCGGACATAGCCGAAAGGCGCCTTGTTGCCGACAAATTTTCCTTCTTTCACCGAAGCGATCCGTCCGCGCTGCAGCCTCCGGTTAATTGTCTTGTATTCGCGCCGGGACATAAAAAGTCCAAATTCAAAGTATTCTTCGTCATACTCGTTATTTGGATCATAGGTTTTGAGAGGGGTAATGATTTTTGTGCCTGTAAATTTGAACGTTTGCGCCACAATCCCCTGGTCAATTGTGTCGCCGCGGGCAAGGCGCTCCACTTCCATCACAAGCACGCCGTCCCACATTCCCTGCTCAACGTCAGAGAGCAGCTGCTGCATAACCGGCCGGGCCGCAATCGTTTCCCCCGAAACAATTTCACGGTAAACGCAGTCAATCTTCAATTTCATCCGCTGGCTGAGATCCAAAAGGGCTTTTTCGTGCCTTGCAAGCGTTTCGCCTTCGCCGTGTGCTTCAGCTTCCAGATCGGCGCGTGATTTCCGTAAATACAGGCAGTACGCCATGCTAACCTCCGGGGTGCTTCCCCTTGCAATGTTCTGAAGTGAATTTCCGGTTCTTCCGGCGAACCGGATTCTGTGCTCTGCTTTTCTACAGAAAATATAGTCGTTTCGGTACTGTATTTATTCGCGCAAGTCAAATCAAGATGATCATAGGACAATCCGCGGCACGAATAAGCATAAAGCAAGGTGATGACAGATGCTTGCAGAAATTCCGCTTGGCGGAAATATTGCCGCAGAAAAGCGGATTGGAAATACGCATGTTTATATCTGCGATGCCGCGTATCTCAAGAACAAAACTCCGGACGGGCGGCAGAGGGTATTGGATCAAGCCGCGCAGGCATCGCTGGACATCATTTTACATAGCCAAAGGAGCCGGGTTTAGGGACGTATAAATGGTATAAACCGGATAAGCAGAATGAATTCTCATTATTCGCGGACAAACTTGTGATTTCCGTGGAAAAATGGTAAAATAAGAAAAATTGAATCAGAGGCGAAGTGCGATGCAGCTCAATCACATGATCGATCTGGATCAACTTAGTGTGGAACAGACCATACAGCTGATCAATCTGGCGAACAGCATTCGGAACAATCCTTGGGCATACCGAGAATCCTGCCGCGGAAAAATTATGGCGACTCTTTTCTACGAACCGTCCACCCGCACAAAAATGTCTTTTCAGACGGCAATGTATCGGCTTGGCGGAGAAGTGGTGGGGTTTGACAATCCCGGCAATACATCCGTTTCCAAAGGAGAAAGCCTGAAAGACACCGTTATGGTTGTGGGGGGCTATACCGACCTCATCGTTATTCGCCATCCGCGGGAAGGTGCAGCGGCGGCGGCAGCGCTTTATTCCAGAGTGCCCATCATCAACGCAGGCGACGGCGGTCATCTGCATCCCACGCAGACACTGACGGATCTTGTAACTTTGTATAATGAAAAGGGACGGCTCGACCATTTGTGTATCGGTCTTTGCGGAGACTTGATCTACGGTCGGACCGTCCATTCTTTAATCAAGACGATGACACGCTTTCCTGGGAACCGCTTTGTCCTTATTTCAACGCCTGAACTGGCTTTGCCGCGGTATGTCAAAGATGTAATGGATGCGGCCGGATGCCCGTGGAGCGAAGTGTCTTCACTGGAGGAAGCGCTGCCGGAACTCGATGTTCTCTATATGACTCGAATCCAACAGGAGCGTTTTGCAGACGGAAGCCAGTACGAAAAGCAGAAAGGCGTCTTTGTTTTAGACCGAGCCAAACTGGCGCATGCAAAACCGGATTTGAAGATTCTGCATCCGCTTCCGCGCGTGAACGAAATTACCACTGAAGTGGATGAAGATCCGCGCGCTACTTATTTTCGGCAGACTGTGTATGGGATGTACGCCCGCATGGCCCTGATCCTAACAATTCTGCAAGGTGCACATATCCGGCCGGCCGCCGGAACGCTCCATTCCACCCACCCGAATGTATGCTCCAATCCGAATTGCATTACGCAGACGGAACCATACCTTCCGCATCTTTTTACCGAAGCGGGAGACATGCTGATTTGTGCCTACTGTGATGGCCGCACCTTAATCTAGAACCGCGCCGTCCTTGCCAAATGCCACAAATCGTGCTATAATCGAAAAGTTAAAATGGAATTCAATTGGAGGATTTATTGTATGTCAGGCCATTCAAAATGGAATAATATTAAAAGAAAAAAGGAAAAGGCAGACGGAGCCCGCGCCAAGGTTTTCACTAAGATAGGGCGCGAACTGTCTGTGGCGGTCAAAGAAGGCGGAGGGCCGGATCCTGATGCAAATTCGCGTCTGCGGGACTGCATTGCAAAGGCGAAGGCCGCTAATGTCCCGAATGACAATATCGACCGCATTATAAAAAAGGCCGCCGGTGACGGCGACGATACCAAATATGAAAATATTACTTATGAGGGATATGGCCCCGGCGGCGTTGCCGTGATCGTCGAAACGCTGACGGATAACCGTAACCGTACAGCAGGCGATCTGCGCCATTATTTCGATAAATACGGCGGAAATCTCGGCACGACCGGCTGTGTTTCGTTCCTGTTCTCACGCAAAGGCGTCTTGGTGGTAGAGCGCGAGGGTCTGGAAGAAGACAAAGTGATGGAAGACTGCCTTGAGGCAGGGGCTTCCGATTTTCAGGCTGACGAAGATGTTTTTGAAATATTTACCGAACCCGATGATTTCAGCGGCGTTTTGGCTGATTTAGAGGCAAAAGGATACCAGTTCGTATCCGCAGAAGTAGAAATGGTGCCTACGACTTATACAAAGCTGGAGGAAGGGCGCGCAGCTTCCATGCAGCATTTGCTGGACGCACTTGAAGATAATGACGATGTCCAGAATGTCTGGCATAACTGGGAGAATGCGGACGAGCAATGACCGGATCGGGCCTTTCCCTGTTGGCCGCTGTGGCTGAGGGAAAGGCCTTTCCCTATTATCACCGGATAAGAGGTTGGTCGATTGTAATGACTGAATACGGATAAATTTGGAATTTTGATACAGAATATGGAAAAGAGGACGATTCATTTCTGGAGCAGGAGGCGGTGGCATGACTGATTTTAAAAATCTGTGTATGAACTGCATGTCCGATCTGGGTGGGCAGGATGTCTGCCCCGTGTGCGGTCACCGCAAGGGTGAACCGCAGCGGCTTGGTGCCCTTCCGTTCGGTACGGTTCTGCAAAACCGGTATGCCGTTGGTTCTGTAAAGCACAGCAATGGGGAAGGGTCCCTCTATATCGGACTGGACACTGTGCTGAATACGCCGGTTGAACTGCATGAATTCTTTCCGGCCTCCCTGTGCAAACGCGGCTCGGATGGAAAGGCTGTCCAAGTCCTGAAAGGGAGCGAAACCGCTTATCGCGAATGCCGCGAAAAGTTTCTCAGCTATTTCAGGGGAATTGCGCACATGCGTGAACTTTCTCCGATTGTTCAGATCTACGATATTTTTGAAGAAAACAATGCGGCTTATACGATCTCTGAGTGGCAGGAAAGCATCACCCTGCGCTATTTTGTGGAACGCAGCGGCGGAAGCCTGGGCTGGAATTTGGCTCGGCAGCTTTTTATGCCTGTTCTGTCGGCACTCTGTACGCTGCATGCTCATTTTATCGGGCATTTCGGTATTTCTCCCGATACGCTTCTGATTATGAAAGACGGAAAAATGAAACTCGGCGGTTTTTCAATCCCTGCGATCCGGCAGATGGATACGGCTCTTCCGCCCAGCCTGGTTCCCGGCTGTGCTGCGCTGGAACAATACGTTGCGGGATATGAACTCAGTGAGCCGACCGATATTTACGGCTTTGCCGCCTCTCTTTTCTTTGCCCTGACGGGGCAACTTCCTCCGGAAGCACTTAAGCGCCGGACGGACGCCCGTCTTTTTATTCCTAATGCCGTCATGCGCAGTCTTCCGCCTTATGTGATATCATCACTGGCAAACGCCCTTCAGGTTTCCCCAGAAAAGCGCACCGGCACCTTTGAGCAGCTGCGGACAGAGCTTTCTGCGGCGCCTGCTGTTACGGCCGCCATTGAGGCCAGTCAGAAATTTCACAAACTCAGTGAGCCTTCTGTACAGGATTCTTCCCGGCGTAAACATAAAAAAGAAGTGCCGGGCTTTGTCTGGGTGCTGTCTTCCTGCCTGATCACGATTGTGGTTCTTACGGCCGTGGGAGCTGTTTGGATTAATCGGAATGCCTGGTATCAGACGCACAATATTACGGCTCAGGCAGCTGCCTCGCAGGCCTCGTCCCTTCTGTCTAACAGCAGTCTGCCGGATTCCTCTTTGTCTGCCGGCCAAATGACGGTTCCGAATCTGGTTGGGAAGAATTATGCGGACCTCACAGCGAAATCTTCATCCCAGCCGGCGGAAGATCAGAATTACCAAATTCTGTTATCTTCCCAGCAGTTCAGCGATACTGTTCCGGAAGGCCAGATCATTTCCCAGGATCCCAAACCGGGAGGAAAGATGGCGAAAGGGACGGCAATTGTTGTAGTGGTCAGTCAGGGTGCCGCAGTCCGCACGCTTCCCAAAATTGCAGGGAAGACGCTTTCAGGGGCTTCCAATGCGGTCGCCGCCTCAGGGTTTGTCCCTTCTGAGTCGGAAGAGTACAGCGGCACGGTGGCAGAAGGCAAAGTGATTGGATATCAGGATGTCAAAGAAGGGGATCAAATGGCTTATGGCTCAAAGGTCATTATCGTTGTCAGCAAAGGAGTATCCCCGTTTGCTTCGTCAGCATCCAGTTCCAAATCCAAGGTTTCCGGCTGAAGATAAAAAAATCCTGCCGGGGGAAATGTCCTCCGGCAGGAATTCTTTATGCGCTCCGGTCAGGCGATTGTCCCGATGGTGCGCGGGGCTTTTTCTCTGTTGATATAGAAACCGGCACTGTCTCCGGCTTTTCCGGTGGCGGTAACCTTGAAGAAATAGTCATTCCCTTTGGATCCGCTGAATGAAACGCGGAAAACAGAGCTGTTTCCGCATACAAAAACCGGTTTGCTTGAAGCAGTTACCCGGAACTGATAGGTCCTGCCCTTTGCGACGGAGAGCCGGCTTCCCGTGTCCAGCTTAACGCCGGAAGTAAAGGCGGAGCCGACCGTGGCAATCAGGAGTCTTGGGCCGTGGTTGATGTAGATCCCCGCCTGGGAACCCGGAGCGCCGATGGCCGTGATCTTATAGAAATAATCATTGCCGTCCACTTTGGCAAGTGTCACTTGAAATACGCCCGATGTTCCGACGGCAAACACAGGGGCTTTGCCGTCCTTGCTTGTGATTTTAAATTGGTACGTCCCGTTTACGGAAAAATCGTGGTTTGTGTCGCTCGCGAAGGTGTTGTTTGAAGAAGAAACGGGCGCGGTGGCCGTTGTGCCGGAACCAGAACCGCCGCCATTGTGGTGGTGGCTTCCGCCGTCGCTGTGATGGTGATCACCGCCGCCGCCATTGTAGGTAAAATGGGCAGTAACCGTGACACTGTTGGCAGGCATAGTGAAAGTGGTGGCCGCGCTTCTGGCATTGGCAAACTTACCTCCATTGGAAGAAGTCCATTTGTCAAAGGTGTAATTGCTGTTGGCAGTGGCTTTCAGGCTGATCACCGTGCCGGCAGCGTACGAACCGGTGGTTCCGGTGGTAATGCTGCCGCCGGTGCCCGCGGCAATTGCAGCCGTATAGGTGACGGGGCTTGCTCCTTCAATAGAAGCCGCTGCCGCCTGACTGCCGTCTTTATTATTGACGTATGCGGTATAATCGGAAAGTTTTTCAAGTTTGCCGGTGGTGACGGAAACAAAAATCGCTCCGCTTCCGTTGGCAGTGGTCTGCGTCATGGCGGACAAACTGGATTTTGCTGTATTTACGATACGGACAATATAGTCCGTGCTGGATTTATATCCTGTCCCTGAGATGCTTACAGCTCCGTTTGAATAACGGGCGGCAGCCGTCGGCTCCGGTGCTTCCGGGCTTGCCGCAAACGCCGGGAAGGAGAGCGTGCATAGGCACGTCAGGAATACAAGCGCAGTAGATACGATCCGCTTGTTCATATTTTTTCTCCTCCCAATTAATCTGCTGTTGTGGCATGAGCGTCAAACTTGCCATCAATTGCTCCGTTTGTGAATTTTGGCATACTGTTTGCACTGACGATCCAGGTTTCTACGGTTGCCCCTTTTGTCTGATAAGAAACGCTGGCGGTTGTGCCGGTCAAGGCAAACATCACAACGGATACCTTAGCGTTGTCTCCGCTGCCTTCCGTAATGGCTGTAACAAGGTATTTACCATCCAGATTTGTTTTGCTTTTGCCATCAACGGTAATTGTGCGAGTGTAACCAACGCCGCCATTCGATTCTGCACTGATGGAAAGGGTATAGTCTGGTGCAACAGCCACTGTTGGGTCACTCGTCTCAGAGGAATTATTGTCTCCGCTGATTGTGACTT
>DHNW01000007.1:0-5488 GCA_002407675.1 Ruminococcaceae bacterium UBA5406 | reverse complement strand
TTTCGCCGACCTTTGCTGTCCCGGTGATTGAAGCTGACGATACATCAACTGTTGTTTCGGCAGCTTCAACAGCCGCTGTTGGTTTACTCGTCTTAGAAGAATCATTGTCTCCGCTGATTGTGACTTCAATGAATTTACCTACTTGCTCTGCTGTTGGTACGTATGTGGAAGTTGTGGCACCGTCAATGTTAGTATAACTGCCATCTACCGTATCGCATTCTTTCCACTGATAGGCTACGTTTGTCGCACCTTCATTAGCGGAAGCCGTCAGCGTTTCGCCGACCTTTGCTGTCCCGCTGATTGAAGCTGACGATACATCTGCCGCAAAAGCGGATGTGCCGGCCAGCGGACTGACTGCCAGCAGAACGGATAGGAAAATAGGCATAACTTTCTTCCGGATATTCATTTTTAATTATTCACCCCGTTTGTTTATTCAAGGTTTTTGTGCACCTGTTTAATTCTTGCGTCCTCCTTTCCCGGTTCCATCTCCGCTGCACAGTTCCTCGGAAACGGTTCGGTTGCTTTGCAGAAAAAATGTGGCGGAGCAGCCACGGACGGGCAGCTCCGCCTGCTTTCCCTGCAAGGCAGCAAAAAAGGCGCTGGATACGGATGAGAACCCATCCATATCCAACGCCAACTAAACCGGTGCAACAAAAACATACCCCAAAAGATACCTCTGTACAAAAATAAAAACAAACGGTATAATAGGGTTGCATTGCACGGAATGATTCCGTTGTGTATGGAGGCCTAGACTCCGTATGCAGGGCCGATGGTATTCGCAGTACCGTCGGCTCGCTTTGCACTTTTTTTTGTGCCTTGCACTTGAATTATAATCCCTCTTTGTAAATAATGCAATAGGTAAATGACGAATTCACAGATTTAGCGTCGGCAGCCGCGTCGTTTGTGCCGGGTGGGAAAAAGAAAAAGCCGCTGAAATCTCAGCGGCGGTTTTCTCGATTCTTTCAACTATTTGCTGATTTTATCGGCAATACTGCTGGCGGCAAATGAATCCGGCTTAACCTTGCAGTCGTATCCGCAGGCTTTTACCCAGGCGACCAGTTCCGGAATCAGCCCGCTTGTCTTGCCTTTGGTGCCGGCGTCGATATGCACGCAGAAATTAATTTTATCCGCATTCTTTTCCTGCATCAGGCTGCTGTTTTCCAGTTTCGTAATCATCTTGTTGGCGTAAAAAAGGCTCATATTGGTTTCGTACATCAGCTTCTGACGGATATTGTTGATCCGCTCTATCCGTGAGACATCATAAAAGAAAATCCCTCCGTGCCCAACATTCTGCACAGCAATTACAACGACGACTTTTGTGTCCGAAAAATTCTGGCTGTCTGTGCCGATCACAATATTAAAACCATCGGAATTTTTCCAGTTTGACCGGATATAATTTTCTATTATGCTAATAACCTGATTTTCGTCGCATTTTCCATAAGTTGGGCTCATCATTTTCATAGATTCTCCCTTATCGTTATTGAATAGAGTCTGAGTCATCAAACATGTCCCAAAAACATCCTTTGCCCAATGGTAGTTAATATTGCACCATCTATTAATAGCTTAATTTCAGGAATTTGTCAAGCTGAGGCAGTGCTTCCATAGATTGAAATTATTTCCTGAGCCAATAAGAAAGCAGGCAAAACGTTGCTTTCCAGCGCTTTGCCTGCTTTTTCGCCGATCTGGAGCCTTATTCACTCTGTCTGCTGACAGCGTAAGTCAGCTCCGTTAGATTTGAAAAACCGTCGTGAGAGATCCCCGGTTTGCGGAGCGCCATCTCTCCCGGTTGTGTGATAGTCGTTACGCCTGCTTCAGCCATATCGTTGATAAAATTTTCGTTATTTCCAGCATAGCCCATAGTCTGCAAGTAAGGCCTGATATTGGTTCCGACCCAGTCTTCAACTTCCTGGAAATCATCATAGGGACAGATAAAAATAAAGCGGTAGAAGCAGTGGTTGATATCTTCACGTTCTGGCATTCCGTTGAGTAAAAGAATTGTATAATCCGCATTAAAGGAAGTGTAGGACTTTATACCGCTGGTCAGCCCATATTTCTCAATACAAAGCTGCCTGTCCTGAATGGTCTTGATTGAATTCCATGCAGTTGAGTATTTTTTGGGGAATTTTTTGGTCAATTGCTGTAAAGAAGTTGCGAGGGATTCTGCAAATCTTTCTGGATTCAGCTTTTTGTTTACAAAAAGAATACGAGGGGAGAAACACGCTTTTTGTTCCCAAGCAGTCATATCGACAGCAGCCTTTTCTGCAACCTGATCCTCTGAGTCAGGAATATCATCAATCACTTCAAAACTGATTTTTGGCCCGTGAGATATCAGCTTGACATGATACTTTGTACAGAGGGATGAGATTGCTTTTTCAGACTCTATGCCGCCCCAATGTACCACACAATTGCTCTCTTTGATAATCGTTTCATAAATTCCTGAGTTTGAACTGTCAAAATAGCCAACGGTAAGCCTGTCTTTCACGGAATCGTCAATTTGGCAAAGACTCTTAAAAAAAGCGTAAGCAAAAAAAGGTTCATCTTTTGACACTTTAACCAGATTGCAGTTTTTAGACAGAAGCCCCATCGCAATGCTTACGGGGATTACAACAAAAGCATTGCCGGATATATTGTGAAAAACAATTCCGCGTGATTCGCGCTTTGTTTCGCCGTGTTCCGACGGAATCCATTCGTCCAGAATGGAAGGACTGCCAAGTTCACTCGTAACGGTCGCTTCGATATTTTCACGCAGCAGCATTTTCATAGTGCTTTCCAGTTCAAGATTGGTCAGCTCAACGCTCTGATTCGTAATTTCAGAAAGTACTTTGACGGGCTTTTCTCTGAAATTGTAATTCAGCCATAATCTGGCACATTTATCAAGCAGAGCAGCCGTATCTGACAACGGTATCTTTCGCACTTTGCTCAAGTTCTTTCTCAGCTGAGCCGCTTTTTCCAGAGCGTCTTTTTGTGTCATTACCGGAATACTGACACCATATTCTCTTTTTACAATTGCGAAAGGATCCTGAAGGTCTGACGCTTGCAGCTTCATGATAGATCACTCCTTACTTTTAGCGTTGCACCGCAGCCTTTTGCCTCCGCTTCTGTCACTCGGCCAATAATTCTGATGGTCATGCAGGGGCAGCCGCAAGCGGGGCACCTTTCGCTGTCAACTAATTCTGCGAGATCATCTACCAGGACAGAGGCTCCGGCATATCCGTTGGTTCCATAGGCATTTAGCATTTCTATGAATCCTTTTTCGCCTTTGTGCCGCAGCACCTGCAGCGTTTTTGTATCACGGAGTACAACGGCCGTGTATTTCGGAATATGAAAAAGATAATCGTCGTATTCCTCACAGTAGTGCCCCGTTATAGGAATGCTGTTTTCGGTAAAGGAATAAGTATCAATAAAATTTTTCTTTGGAATTCCAAGAAATTCGGATATCTCCCGAACAAATTGGCCGCGCCCTATTTTTCTGCCAATGCTGATGCTTCCTTTCCGGCCGTCCCAGCCGCCGCCGCCTGTTTGCACAAATGCTTTCGGGCCTAAGTTAAATGGCGGCATATTCTTTCTGAGCTTGCAGACAGTGTCATAAAAAATGGAAGTGGAGCCTCTGATTGAAACAGGATCATTCCTGTTTGAGTGCTGTTTTAGGAAGTTGACGAATTCATTTTCATCCACGTAAAATTCGTCACCGATTTTTTTAAGCACTCGTCATACTGTGCAGTGATATTTTTGCCCAAGTCGTCATAAAAACCTGCATTTTCCATTTTTAACACTCCTTTTTGCTTTATTACCATAATTACTATCAGCATAATACTTGCAAATTTCGATTATGTCAATATACAAAAAGGCAATTATGTAAAATAATTACACATTAGGCAAAAAAATGCATATATTGACACGAAATTAGCCCCCGGAGTGTTCCGGGGGCTTTATTCTAATCAATTTTTAATAATTTTAATGTAAAATATTTTACGGATGTGACGATAACATTTATAAATAAAATAAAAAGGAAGCAGTGTTATGAATATTTCTGCAATATCCAGTAATACCTATTCTTCTTCTTCAGTTGAAGGATCCGGCAGCCAGTCAGAAATTTCTCAGTTAAAAGCAGAAGAACAAAAACTTGAGCAGCAGCTGAAAAAATTAGAAAAAACCAATTCGAGTGATAGTTCGCAGGCAACGCAGCAAGAAGAAAAGATTCTTGAGCAAAAAATCGCACAAATCAATCAGCAGATTCAGCAAGCTCAAAATAGTTCTTCTTCGTCAACAGGAACGACGGCAACAATGGGTTCGCAGCTGCTTGATGTGAAAGTATAAAGACCCCGTCCTTCGTTTAATGTGGATGGGTTCTTTGACAATCTTTCAATATATGCGTAAAGAGTCCGTTTTACATTCCGTGGCATTTACCGGCGCATTTTTTACATTCGGCGGCGCATTTTTGACAATGATCGTCTTTGAATTTTGAGCAGCTTACGGAGCATTCATCACAAATGGTTGCGCACAGCTGGCAAAATTCTTTAACATGTTTCGAATCAGAAGACATGAGGCAAGCGGCATCCTTACAAATTGCGGCGCATTCCATCATCTGTGCAACAGTATCTTTTCGAGCTGCCGCATCTGGCTCGTTGAGGCATAAATTAATACACTCGTGACATGCTTGCGCACAATGGTTGCATTCGTCGATACAGCTTTGATATTTGTCCGTACAGTTACAGATAACTCCCATTTTTAAATTCTCCTTATAAGTTTTTTGTTATTGTTCCAAAACGGAAGGGAATTTATTCTTGCAAAAGAGATAAGCAATAAGAAAACAGAAATATAGGCCTGGAAGTCAAAAGAGAATCGTGAAATTAGTTGCCGGAGTGGTACAGCCAAAAAACGGCATAAAATGATCCCCGCATTCATTGTGCGGGGATTTTTACACTTTTGTACCTTCATTTTTGCATCCAATCAATAACACAATATATACACAAATGCATTGACAACAAACACAATCGGATGTATAATGCTTGATAAAGGAGATGCTTGAAATGGAAGAAAAAATATCTGTTGTCGGCGGAAAAATGTCTGAAAAGGAGCAGCAGGCATATTGGGAGCACGTTCAAAAAGAGAATCCAAACAGGCAGATTAAAAACCTAGAAATTACTATTGAAGGTGATTTTGTCAATTTAAAATATGAGCTGGTGCCTGTTAAATTTGACCGTATCCGCCGTATTACCGGCTATCTTGTGGGGAACATGGATCGCTGGAATAACGCGAAGTGCGCTGAGGAGCGGGATCGCGTGAAGCACAGCGTAACTGAAGCACTTTGAAAATTGGATCAATTTCAGGGCACTCGGTTCATTCCAGGTGCCCCTTATTTTTTTGCTCGCTTTTAGTCGCCATAAATTAGACTTTAAGTGCACTTTTGTGAATTGATAAGAATTATTATGGAATAAGGCTCTATAATAAATGTTGGGGTACAGAGAATAGAGCTTTGAAAAAAGAG
>DHNW01000008.1 GCA_002407675.1 Ruminococcaceae bacterium UBA5406 | reverse complement strand
AAAAAGGAGCAGCTTGACGCTGCCCCTCGCTGCTTCCATTTTTGGGTTCACCCCAACTTTTGACAAAGAACCTGAAATAAAGAAAACCCGCATGAATACTGAATTTTCAACATTCATGCGGTTTTTACTGGTCCGAGTGACAAGACTTGAACTTGCGGCCTCTTGACCCCCAGTCAAGCGCGCTACCAGCTGCGCCACACCCGGAAAACTTTATAAGTATATCACAGTTACAGCCCGGTTACAAGTAGAAATTCCCCCAAAATTCAAAATTCAGCCTTCCCGCCAAGCCTTTTTTGCAGACCTTCCTTTTTAAAAACAGTTTCTGCCAACTCGAATTTTCATCAGGGTTTGCCAGCAGAGTATAGTTGAAATGCTTTGGGCAAAGTAATATAATAAAATAACCGGTAACGGGTATGAAATGAAATTATTCCTTCAAATTTAAAATAAAGTTACAGGAATGGGTGTGGTAGAGTGCTGGGCACCGATATCGCCATTGATTTGGGAACTTCTTCGGTCAAAATTTATCTCGATGGAAAAGGGATTGTCCTTAATGAACCATCGGTTATTGCCGTCAACCTAGAAACGGACAAGGTGGTTGCCACCGGAAAAAAAGCCTATGCAATGGTAGGGCGCACTTCGGAAAAGATAAAGGTCTGCCATCCGCTGACCGGCGGCGTCATTTCCGATTTCGATCTGGCAAAATATCTGATCGGCACATATTTGAAACAAGTCGGCTGCGGTCAGCTGATTATGCCGCGTGTTGTCGTCAGTGTTCCCTGCAAAATCACTGAAGTGGAAAAGCGTGCCGTCGTTGACTGCATCAGCGCGGCGGGAGTTCGCAAGATTTGCCTGATTGAAGAGCCTGTTGCCGCCGCACTGGGGGCCGACGGGAATATTTCGGTTCCTCATGGGACCCTGGTAGTCGATATTGGCGGGGGTACTACGGACATGGCGGTGATTTCCCTATGCGGAATTGCTATTTCCCGTTCCATAAAAGTCGCGGGTGACGCTTTTAATGAAGCAATTATCAAGTATATTCGAAAAAAATACAATGTTATCATTGGAAAGCGTATGGCGGAAGAAGCCAAGATTTCCATTGGCTGTGTTTTTCCCCATAAGGAATTGATCACATTCCGGATCAAAGGCAGAAATGCTGTGACGGGACTGCCGCAGTGGGCGGATATTTCCAGTGACGAAATGCTGGAGGCCTTAATCGACAATGCCATGCAGATTGTATTCGTCATTCAAGAAATGATCGAAAAAACGCCGCCGGAGCTGCTTGCAGATATTTATTCCGACGGAATGATTTTGACCGGCGGTTCGGCGCAGCTTTACGGAATGGATCAGCTTTTATCCAAAAAAACAAAGATGACGGTCCATCTTGCCAAAGATCCGCAAATCTGCGTGGCTCTTGGGGCAGGCCAGGCGATCCGGTATATCGACGATATTGAGAAAAAATCGTATGGTGTTCTAAATCCCCTCAGCGCGGCTTATTGAGGATTCCGCTTCCCATGCCTATTTTCTCATCATATAATTTACCAGCATTAATTCGTCTTCGGGATTTTCGGCTCCCAGTTCAGCTGGAAGGACAGAGTCCTTTGCACTTTCGAGCAGCTTCTGCACCCCATAAAGCTGGCATAGTTTGCTTTTCAGGTTCAGCTTGTTTCCGTCTTCGGTTATGAGGTAGATATTTCCCTTAGCCTTTTCCAGAAGCTCCATCAGCTTTTCGGCATCAATTTGATACAGTTTCATCTTCTGGGATCTTCCTTTCCACAGATGTTTTAATATTCCATTATTATATCATTCGGTTCTGCAGATTACAATCTGCAAAATCTTTTTAAGTACATATTTTTATTTTTGGAGGCTTTGCAATGAACATACTGGTTATCAGCGGCAGCCCCCGCAGGGGCGGCAATACGGAGATTATGGCGGAAGCGTTCGCGAAGGGGGCACGGGAAAGCGGCAATACGGTCACCATTGAAAAGATGAGTTCTCTTACGGTCGCTCCCTGCCTGGACTGCGAATATTGCTTCAGTCATGACGGAGTCTGTGTGCAGCACGACGGAATGACCGAAATCCTGAAAGCGTTTGATCAGGCGGATATGGTCGTTTTTGCTTCACCCATTTACTGGTTCAATGTCACGGCTCAGATTAAAGCGGTCATTGACCGGCTTTATGCCCGGGCCCAAAAAGGGATGCACCCTTCCAGCTCAGCTTTGCTGCTGGATTCCGGTTCTCCTGGCGTTTTTGGAGGCGCCGTGACGGCCTACAAGGATACGGTGAAGTATCTTCACTGGACCGACAGGGGTATTTACGCCATCAGCGGTATGAAGTCCAAAGGAGCAATGAAAGATTCTCCTGATCTGAAGAGAGTGACTGATTTCGGCAGGAGTCTGAAATAGCGTATCCTCCCGATAAAAAGCTCCCGGCGGCTTTTTAGGCAGCCGGGAGCTTTTCGGAATACTGCCAAAGAGAAAATAACGGATTGGGCTTATGCAAATCAATAAGAATGCTTTTTCGTTCTAAAGTTCTAAAATGGATCAGAGAAAACAGAAATGCCGTAAAAGGATCGGCAGGCTCTGCAAAATATAGGGAATGAGGGATCTGTTATGCCGGACTGGTTGAAAAATGCCGTTTTTTATGAAATTTATCCACAGTCATTTTATGATTCCAACGGTGACGGAATCGGGGATATTTCGGGGATTATCCAGAAGCTGGATTATGTGAAAAGCCTTGGATGCAGTGCGGTTTGGCTCAACCCGTGCTTTGATTCCCCTTTTATGGACGCGGGGTATGACGTACGGGATTATAAGAAAGTCGCGCCGCGCTACGGCACCAATGAAGACCTGAAAAACCTGTTCCGGGCCGCGCACGCAAAAGGAATCCGCGTTGTGCTGGATCTTGTCCCGGGCCATACGTCGGAAGAGCACAAGTGGTTTCAGAAAAGCCGCCTCGCGGAATCCGGCCCATACACAAACCGGTATATCTGGACAAAGGATGTCTGGGATGTTCCGGAAAAGTACCATTTTGTTACCGGCCGAGCGCAGCGCAACGGCAATTATATGGTGAACTTTTTCAGTATGCAGCCGGCGCTCAATTACGGCTTTTGCAAAGTCACGGAAAACTGGCAGCTTCCGTATACGCATCCAGATTGTCTTGCGACGCGCGAGGCAATAAAAGATGTGATGCGCTTCTGGCTTGACGCGGGCTGCGACGGGTTCCGGGTGGATATGGCCGCGTCGCTGGTTAAAAACGACCCCGAAAAAAAGGCGACAAGCGAAATCTGGCGCGATATCCGGAATATGCTGGACCGTGATTATCCGCAGGCCGCTCTAATCTCGGAATGGAGCGATCCGCAGAAAGCACTCAAAGCCGGATTTCACTGCGATTTTTACTTAGACCATAAAGGAAACGGCTACAATTCCCTAATGAGAAATATGGACGAAGCGACCGATGAAGACTGCAGCTTTTTCAGTTCAAACGGAAAGGGTGACATTCAGATGTTTCTGGATGATTATCTTCCTGCGTATAATGCCACGAAAGAAGACGGCTATATCAGTTTTATTACCTGTAACCACGACACCCCGCGGCTCGGCGGCCGGTTTGATGAAACGGAGTTGAAACTCGCTTACGCTTTCCTCTTTACCATGCCCGGCGTCCCGTTCCTCTATTACGGCGACGAAATCGGGATGAAGTACCAAAAAGATTTAGTCAGCAAAGAGGGCGGCTATAACCGGACCGGGACAAGGACGCCCATGCAGTGGGATCGGGGCAGAAACGCGGGTTTTTCCAGTGCACCGGCAGAAAAACTTTACCTTCCGGTTGACACGGCACCTGGGGCGCCGGATGTCAAAAGCCAGGCGGAGCGCAGGGATTCCCTGCTTCAGACCGTCAGGCAGGTTATCCGCCTGCGCCGCGGGAACACCGACCTCCAGTCGGACGGGCCGTTTGCAGTTCTTTATGCGGAAAGCGGAAAGTTTCCGTTTGTTTACCGCCGGGGCCGTTTTGTCATTGCGGTCAACCCTTCCCGGAAGGAAGTCTGTGCACCGGTCCGCTGTGAAGGGGCCGTAGTATTTTCAGTCGGCGGGAAAGCCGCGGTCGGTTCGGAAATCCGAATGGCTCCGCAGTCTTTTGCCGTAGTGCAGGAATTAGGATGAGGTGATTGTATGGCAGAAGTTGTGGCGCTTGGCGAAGCGCTGATTGATTTTACGCCGGCGGGCCAGTCAGAAGCGGGGAACCCCATTTTTGAAAGGAATCCGGGCGGTGCCCCCGCCAATGTCCTTGCGTTTCTTTCCCGGATGGGTGTCAGCACGTCGTTGATCGGCAAAGTCGGCAGCGACCTGTTCGGCCGTACCCTTCAAAGTGTCCTCGGCCGGGCCGGGATCGGGACCGAAGGGCTGATCCTGTCGGAAGATTTCAATACGACCCTTTCATTTGTGGAACTGGACGGGAAGGGGGACCGGTCTTTCGGATTTATCCGGAAAAACGGGGCGGATAAGATGCTCCGGGAAGACGAAGTGGACCTGTCACTGCTGGAAGGGGCCAAAGTCTTTCATTTCGGCGGCGTGACGCTGACCGACGAGCCTTCCCGGACCGCAACACTGCAAACGGCACGGAAAGCGAAGGAACGCGGGCTGCTGATTTCCTACGATCCAAACTACCGTCCGCCGCTTTGGAAAGGCGCAGCGGCAGAAACCCTGAGGGAAGGCGTCAGGCTGGCGGATATCCTGAAAGTTTCCGATGAAGAATGCCGGATGCTATCCGGCATGGATAATCTTTCCCAAGGGACGGAATATCTTTCCGGGCTCGGTCCCCGGCTGGTTTTTGTCACCTGCGGACCGAAAGGCTCCGCTTACCGGCTGGGTCCGTGCTACCGGGAGCAGGAAACCTTTGATGTAAAGACCGTTGATACCACGGGAGCCGGAGACGCCTTTCTGGGCGGGATCCTTTTCTCTTTGCTTCGATCTGGAAAATCCCTGTCCGGTGTAACTCCGGCCGACGCGGATGAATTTATGCGGTTTGCCAACGCGGCGGGTTCGCTGGTAACGACCCGGAAAGGGGCTTTGCTGTCAATGCCGGATCTGGGGCAGATTCAGGCTC
>DHNW01000018.1:13114-13792 GCA_002407675.1 Ruminococcaceae bacterium UBA5406 | reverse complement strand
CGAACTTTATTGTACTCTATCGAGTTTGGCAAAGATTTTATTAAAGCTGACTCCGACCGAAACAGTTATGCCCAGCTCCGCCTTAATTCGGTTCCGGATTTCCTGCGCGATGGTTTCCCCGCTGCCAAACAAGCCGGTGCTGCCCGTGACATCCAGCCAGCTTTCGTCAATGCCGAACGGCTCCACGCGGTCGGTATAGTCCAAATATATCTTCTGGGCCATCCTTGAAAAGCGCAGATAAAGCGGGTAATTCGGATGGATAATGACCAGATCGGGGCATTTCTGCTTTGCTTTCCAAAGGGGTTCACCGGTTTTCACACCGTACTTTTTCGCAATGATATTTTTGGTCAGGATAATCCCGTGCCGGTGTTCAGGTTCGCCGCCCACAGCCACCGGTTTCTTTCGGATCTCCGGGTGGTACAGGCATTCCACGGAAGCGTAAAAGGAATTGCAGTCGCTGTGAAGAATCACCCGTTTCATGGCGGCGCCTCAGTAATAATACCGCATGCTGGACACGACGCGGCCGAGAATCTCCACTTCGGGTACGATGATGGGCTCCATAGAGGGATTCTCCGGCTGGAGCCGGAAGTGTCCCTTTTCTTTATAAAACCGTTTGACCGTAGCTTCACCGTCAACCATGGCTGCAACGATCTGTCCGTTATCCGCAACCGGCGTCTG
>DHNW01000018.1:0-12906 GCA_002407675.1 Ruminococcaceae bacterium UBA5406 | reverse complement strand
CGCGCAGGGCGAAAAGGTCCTTGTCATGATGTCCGGAGCGGGGGATAAACCCAATGTAACCGTCCAGGTTCTCGATGGCCGTAATCGGCACGCCGGCGGCAATCGTCCCCAGGACAGGAACCATCACAACATTGGCCAGCCGGCCAACCCAAGCAGGATAGAATTTCCCGCCGATATGCGTCAGTTTTCCTTCTTCTTCTAACTGGAGCAGCTGGCGGTTAATATTCGACCGGGCCGAAAGCCCTAAGGCTGCCGCAATTTTTCCCATGGAGGGAGAATATCCGTTCTTCTGATAGAACCTGCACAGATAATCGTAGATTTTATCTTTTTGGCTTGGACGCATGCTGTCATCTCCAAAATAGAACATTGTACCCTTTTACTTTATTATAACCCACCGGTGGCAAAAGTAAAGCACCTATTTTTGGAAACTAAAAGCGAAGAAATCTCTCTGTTTGGGCAGTGTCCGTAAGGGAGCAGCTTTTTCATGGCGGGCGGCGGCGTTATAAAAACGGCACTCGGCCCAGTATTCAGTTTTGCGAACCGGCTTGCGCTCAGCTTTGCGGGTCAACCGCGCCGATGTTGTTGTAGATAATCTCCACTTTCTGGCAACGGTCACCCCGGGCCTGTTCCGGCGCATAGATGATGATTTTTTCAATAAACTCATGAACGATGGCGGGCGTGAGCTTCTCAATCTCGGTGGTGCGGCGGACCAGAGCAAGGAAACTGTCCACGTTGGCGGTCTGCTGTTCCTGTCCGGAAATCTCCGCTTCCAGCGCGGCAACCGTTTCTTTTAATCCGGCCTGGGGCTTCATTCGCTTTTGAAATTTCCTGCATTCAACTCTCCCTTCTTCTGTTGGCGCGTTTGGAATGATAGCGCGGGAGTCCATCACGACGACCCGGAAACTCTGCTTGCAGCCGTGGATGCATTTCCGGCACAGATCGTTATATGTAACACGGTTTCGGTGATTTATGAAAAGCTGCCATTTCAGCTTGCGATTTTTGCTCATTCTCGGCATGAAAACCGCTCCTTTCACCTCTCAGATGGATAGATGGATTTTCTGTAACTTCTTGGTGCTGTTTTCGGGAAAAATTGGCCTTGTAAGCCCCATCTGTGAAGTGGGACATTATGAGATAAGGGGTAGGACAGGCAGATATAAAATGTTGTGTTCTGGTATCATTTCAGCGCATTTTTACCGTTCATAATCGCGCCCTCGATCTTTGCTATGCTCCGACCGGGTAAGTTCGTCTGCAATCTTGTGGATTTTCTCCACGCTCTTGAAGAGCTGCACTGCATTTTGTTCACCTTCTTCGGGTTCAGCATAGCATATCCGGAGTACTTTAAGGCCATTATAAAATACGAGACAAAGGACGCTGACAGCAGCATCGGCATTGAAAACGTATCAAAAACAGAGTGTTACGGGTTGGGTGAGCAGATTTTGTGATACATTTTTCATGCGCTTCAACGTGGCGTGGAGGAAGGGAGCCTATACAGGGAACTCGAAAGTAAGCAGGCGGCATTAATTTTATGGGCCTGCACTGTAGGTATTTTCAATACGGGTGAAAGAAAAGGGGATTACCTGAAGAATTACCACCAGGTCGACCCCGGAAAATTTGTAACGGAAGCATTTGATATGATTATGCGCCTGATCAGCAGAAACGGAGTGAAACAATATGAAAAGGAAAACGGTAATTAAGACCGCATCATTTGTGTTGGCCGGCATAGTAGCTGTATGTCTCATCTTATTATCCTTACTTTATATCATCAGTGGAGGTTATATGAAACAGACGTATATGGAACCATGGTCAAAAGAGTATGCAGTAAAGTATGCCGATCCGCGAGTACGCCTCGTGGCCAGCGGCCTGCTTGCAGCGAATGGTCACAACATGCAGCCTTGGAAGGTCCGTCTTGATAAGACCGACCCCACAGTGTTCTATCTTTATGCTGACAGTTCACGCATTACGAACGAGGTAGACCCCTACGCGCGCCAGATGATGATTACGCAAGGTACCTTTCTGGAATATGTCGCCGTGGCGGGGAAAAAAGAGGGTTGGGACACTGAAATTAGTCTTTTTCCGGATGGCACCTATGATGAAAAGAATCTTGTCCGCAGTATGGACACTCTGCCGGTCGCGAAGATCACCCTTTTAAAAGCACAGCCCCAGGATACCCCGCTCTATGACGCCACTTTTCTGCCGGACACCAACCGGGCAGTCTATCAATCGGAAAAGCTTTCTTCCGCGCAGGTTTCTTCCCTCAAATCCCTTTCTTCCCAAAACGGCATTTCCATAAAGCTCTATCAGGATGGGGCCAATTTGAAGAAAATCGGCGGATACGCCATGCAAAGTGCAACCATTGAAGCGGGAGTGGCGCGCATTATGGACGAATCCAATGCCATCTTTAGGGCAAACGAAGCCCAGAAAAATCAATACCGCTATGGCTTTTCGGTAGAGGGCCAAGGTACTTCGGGCCTTATGAAACCCATTTTACAGGGATTGCTCACCGTTTTTCCCTCTATGAATACCGGCAGTGCTGCTTCCCGGAACTTTATTAACAACACCCGGACCTCCGTTGACAACACGCCCGCCTATGCGATGATCGTAACATTAGACAACAGCCGTTTGACCCAAGTGGAAAGTGGGATGCTCTACAGCAGACTCGTGTTAACTGGGCATACACTGGGCCTTGTCATGCAGCCTCTCAGTCAGGTTCTGGAGGAATATCCCGAGATGAAGACTCCTTATACCGAATTTAAGCAGTTGTATGCGTCGAATGGCGGCACGGTGCAGATGCTTTTTCGTGTGGGCAAACCAACAAAGGGTACTCCGCTGAGCATGCGGCGTGATGTGATGGAACTGATTGTTAAATAGAAGAACACACGGAAACAGTGGGAATGTAGTTAAAGTAAAATCATTAAGGTCATATGTCCGGATTCTAGACGAGTATATGTATTATATCTGTCAGATTTGGGTTTTGAGCCCAAGCTGTGTGAAAACGCCAGGGTGAAACACGTTTTATGATTCAAATGGTGAACACAAATCGTTTATGCCGATTTCTGCTTGCAAATCCCGAATGTAGTACTATTATTAAATTAAGCTGGCTTTTCATGAGTAGGGACCGCAACGCTGTCGGCAAATTCCACGCAGCCGGACAGAACACAGTTGTCCTTGCCAGATGTGGCTGCATTTACAGCCTGTTCCAAAACCAGATATCCCGTGCAGCAAGCTTCGGAATGATGAATGGAGCCCTTGCCCTTCATGCCGAACCAGTTTGCTACTTGTATGTTCGGAGTGATGTAGTTTGGAAGCATTGAGAGGACTTGCCTCACCATGAAAGTAAAAATCTACATTTTGGGGGCTGACGCCGGCATCTTCCATTGCTTTTAGGGCCGCATATCCGATTTTGCCATATTGCAGGAGAAAACAAAAGGCCCCTGCCGATTCATGTCAATTCGGCAGGGGTGATTTCTTGCTGCTTTGAGGAAACTGTGAAAACAGGATCGTCAGGGAATCAGTTCGAGGCGTTTTCCCTCTTCGGCGGCACTGACCCGCGAGGAGGCGCCAAGTTTTCCATAGATGTTCAGCACATGGGTTTTGACAGTGGAAAGGGAGATGCAAAGGTCTTCCGCAATCTGCGGATTTGTTTTTCCTTTTGCAAGCTCCGCAAAGACTTCCAGTTCCCGGGAACTGAGAATGCTTTGTTCGCCGGGTTGCCCGGCGGGAGAACAGATGCGCATGGCATCGCGCACAAACAGGCTTTCCTCTTCGCTGAGCTTGTCTGCCATGGCAGTGCTGAAATCTTTCCAGAGCGGTTCCAGAATGTCGCGGTCGACATAAAACGGCTGGAGGACGCGGTTTTCCCACGAATAGTAAACGGCCTCGCGGAGCAGATTATTCCGATGGCGCCGGTCGGCGGGTGACGAGCCGCTTGTCATCCGGATCAGAAGAAGATCAGCTTCCACAAGATGCAGGCAGTTCTGGTTTTTTCGCGAAAAGGTAGTACCTTTTCCGTGATCCCGTTTGCTTTTTCTGCTTCGCCATTCTGAAAGTACAGCCGCGCGTAGAGAAGCTCAAAAGTGGGGGAAGGTTCTGCGGAATGCGCAAGAAAAGCCTCGTATTCGGATAGAATCTTTTCCTGGCGGGCTGCGCCCATTCTTCCGGCGGCAGCAAGCTTGATCAGCAGCCGGTCCGTCCAAGTCTGCGTCTTGCTGTCTCCAATGATCTGTCGGATCACTTTTTCGCCCAGGTCCTCATTTCCGCTGAGCATGTCGTATTCCGCAAGGTTGTAGTCGAAACTGTAGGAGATCAGGTTTTCCGGAATCGAGCTGCCGCTGATCATGGCCCTCGCGCGGTCAAGATACTTTTTTGCGCTGGAAAGTTCCATCCGTTTCAGATAAATGCCGATGATTCCGATGCAGAAGTCGTATTGCCGCATGAAAGAGGCTTTGCCAGTTGTCATCTTTTCCTCTACTGTATCGTAAATTTTCATGGCATCGTTCAGACGGCCGGTTTCTTCCGCCAGCTGTGCCTTGCAGCTCATCGAACAATAGTAGACGCTGGCGGTCATGCGCGTTTCACAAAATCGTGCCTCAGTTTCACATAGGCGACGCCGAACATCATGAGAGAGAGGGCAAGAATGTAAATCACGGGGAACAGGTGCTGCAAAGCTTCCCCGTTTTGCAGATTCATGACGGCATTACTTTTGATGAAAGAATAGAAGCATCCCGACAGTGTGGAAGTAACGATTATGAGGGAGCTGCCGAGCATATTGGCGTTATCCGGCTTTTTGATCCACGTGTGCAGAAGAAGGGCAAATGAACTGCCGAGCATGGCGAGAATCAGGAACAGGCCGGCGTACTGCCCGATGGAAAAGCCGATGTTCCACCCAGCGGCCTGCAGAACCGCGAGCGTCACCCAGGGCGGCACGAAAGAACACAGGCAGAAGAGAAAATGCGCGGCCAGATATCGATTGAACGACAGCGGCGAAGCCGAGATGCGCAGGAGCTGCCCCTGCTCCTTGTCTTCTGCGAACGGGAAGAAATAAAAGAAAGCGCTCATTCCAAGGAAGATCATCAGAAAGCCGACCACGTTGACACCAACGCTCCGGTCGTTTTTTTGGGCAGGAATCTTCGCCCGAGGATTCTTCAGCAGAAGTTGCGGCATGTTTTTGAAATCGTCATTGCGCAGCGTTTCAATGTCGAACTTTCCGCTGCCCCACGTCCGCCGCGACGGCGACGACCTCGCAGTTATTGAAGTTCTCTTTCAGCCAGGGGATAATGATGGAAGTATCCAGCCCGCCCGAATAAGCCAGCACAACTTTTTTAATATCCTTTTTCATCTTGCAAGCCGCCTTTCGTTTATTGCAAATGTGTTTTATTTCTGGTTACAAGTTGATTATACACATTATATGCAGAAAATCAAGTGTTTTATGAATATTTATTCATTATTTTGATTGGGTCAATCTGATAGGTTAAGATATTCAGCATTTTCATCTGGTATGAGACTAATTAAAGTAGGGATATATTGACGGTTTTATTATGGATGCAATTGTAAAATATTTTCATTAAATTAAAATAAAATGCTTGACAAAGGAAATTTATGGTACTATAATTTGCATATTTGCATAGTGAATTTTTTATGACAAATAATATTAATGCATATAAAATATGGATATCGTTTTTATTTTGAAATTTCAGTTCAACTGCGCGCGTTAAAAGTTGAAATAAATAGGGAAAGGAATACGAGGCCAATGGGCTTATAATGAGGTGAGAAATTCCTCTTTCTTTCGCAGGTGTTATGTAAAACACTTTGTTAAAAATTGAAGGAGGTTATAACTGCCTTTGCGGCAGAAAGCTCATCAAGCAAGGGGAATTTGTCTTCAGTTTCGCTTCAAAAAATCAGCACGTTAAACACTCAAAAAGCAAATTCTCATAAACTCATTATTATGAACTGTGAAGTGAAGCTACCCAAACTTAGTGTTAAGCTTAACGTACAAAAAAAATCTCCTCTTCAATCAATCGTGCCAAACAACACTTCCGGGCAAATACATTTTAAGTATGCCCCATGTCCGGGAGGTGGTAAGCATACCATGGTGGGACGTGGAACGGGGTTTGCTTATCGCGGCGCTTATCCAAGCACTGATCTGGTAATAAGAGGATTTTGCTCGCAGTGTTCAAAATGTGGTGAATTTATCATCTCTGAATATTGTCCGTTTTGGGATGGCGTTACAAAGTTGGGAACATATGCTGAAGGTCAAGCAAATTACGCTTTATCTAATGTATCAACATCTTACTATACGAATGATTTTTATTATAATGACAGCTTAACACAAGATCCGTATTTTCGGTCTTTTGTTTGGTAAAATTATATAGCGAGATAAGCCTTTCAGTCTCCCCTTCTCACGATGGGGGAGACTGAATCAAATTTTCCATCCTTTTCAGGGCTGTTGCTAATCGCGACCGGAAAAGCATGGTTTTCATATTTTGGGATATCTCTTATATTTAAATTACTTGGAAGGTGTTTTTCATGAAAACGAAAGTCATGCTTTTTGCCCTGCTACTTGTGGTTGGGGTTGGCTTTGCCGGCTGCCGTGGAACCGGGCAGCCAGCATCCTCATCTAAGACGAATTCTTCTTCAGGGGAAAGTGCGGAAACAGTTTTAAAAACAGCGCTGACCGGGTTGTTTTCGACACCAGACAAAGAAATGGCAGAAGTTCTGCGCCAGTCGTCAACCTTAGTGGGGAGCGGCGTGCCAAAGCAAGCCAGCGGCTCCTCCAACCCGACCGATACTATAATTCAAAAGCGGTATGGGAGAATTTTTACCGAGCAGGGTCTGGTATCCTTTACTGCGCAATATCTGTCAACCTATCAGGGCTTTGCGGCTACAAATCAGTGGAAAATGTCTGTCGATGAAATCAAAGCAACCGGCACGACCACAGGGTACGATTTCACAGCTCGCGTAAAATACGGAAAGAAACAGCAGGATAAAACCGCACCGATTTCAGGGGACGCCCAGTTTACAAACGGGAAACTGTCTTCCTTTCGCATTTCGTCCGATAACGGATTATTGGATGTGTTGCGAAATGCGGGCTGAAAAATTCTTAGGGCAACACCGCACAGAGCAGGATATCACTAAAAGTGGTAAAATAAAGGTATGAACAAACAAATCAGCTTGTCAGCTCTGAGCGACGAACTGGCACAAGTAAAAACACATAAAAAAAATTTCTGAGTCAAATCGACCGCATCGTTCCATGGGACGAATGGGCAGCCGTCATAAAACCGTACTACTATAAGGGAGAACGCGGAAATAAGCCATACGACTTGGAATTGATGCTTCGAATTCACATTCTGCAGAATCTGTACAATTTAGCAGATGAAGCTACTGCCTGTGAAGTAATTGACAGCCGAGCCTTTTCTGATTTTTGTGGAGTAGCATCCAGCAATCAGGTCCCGGATGGAGATACCATCGGTAGATTCCGGAATATTTTGGTGCGCAACGGTCTGGAGCAAAAGATTTTTGCGCAGGTCGTGATATCACTGCAAGAAAAGGGCTTGTTACTGAAAAAAGGAACTATCGTGGACTCCACTTTCATAGAAGCACCTTCCTCAACGAAGAATAAAGAGAAACAACGCGACCCGGATGCACATCAGGCAAAGAAGGGAAACAACTGGCATTTCGGGTACAAGGCGCATATCGGGGTGTGCCGTTATACGCAACAAAAAAGGTAAGAAAATCAAATACAAAATCAATCGGCGCCCCTCTCGGGTGAAGAAACTCAGCAAAAGCGGACAATATTATGCCAAAAAGGTCGAGCATTCAAAATCATCGGTACGTTCGAAAGTTGAACACGTTTTTGCCATTGTAAAAGGTCAGCTGCGGTATCGAAAAACACGATACCGAGGTTTGCAAAAACAAATTCAAAAATTGAATATGATGTTTGCCCTGCAGATCAAATTGAGGAAAGAGCAACGAGCTATTTTTTATCAACACAGAATCGCACCGGCATCTTCGCTGTTATGCTGTGTTGCCCTAGTTTTATGATGAGTGTACTTGGGCTCACTTCACCGCTGAAGGCAGCTTTAACTGTTATGGCAATTGGTGCCGGAACAATAACGGTTTCTCATGCAAATGGCAGTTACTTCTGGGTGGTGACGAATTTTGGCCGCTTAAAACCAGAGCAAGGCTATAAAACGCAGACTATGTGTACATTGATAAGGGGTGTAACCGGGATAGTGTTTATCATGTTACTGTCACTTTTTGTGAAATAGTGCATTGATCGCTTGTGTGTTCGATTTTTAGTGGATAAGAGGTTCACATATTATTAAAATTTATTATTATTCCCGATTCTTTTAAAGGGACAATGTCTTCCGGAGAAGTCTGCAGTATCATGGAAGATTCCATCCGGCCCTATTTTCCGGAAGCAGAGATCATAAGCATCCCGGTCGCAGACGGCGGCGAAGGGAGCGTTGACTCCTTCCTCGCAGCAGTAGGCGGAAAAAAATCTGGGTGGACGTGAAAGGGCCCCATTCTGAAACGGTAAAGGGATTTTACGGCCGGCTTCCCGACGGGACTGCAGTGGTAGAAATGGCTGCCGCGGCCGGCCTTCCGCTTGCCGGGAACAACAAGCATGTCGAAACGGCAACCACCTATGGCGTCGGCCAGCTCATTCTGCATGCTGTGAAATCGGGGTACAGGAAAGTCATCCTCGGCCTTGGCGGAAGCGCAACCAACGACGGCGGCGCTGGCGCTGCATCGGCTTTGGGCATACGGTTTCAGGATACCGATGGAAAAACATTCATACCGGTCGGATGCAACCTTTCCGAGATTGCCTCCATCGATTTCAGCAGTCGGATTCCCGAACTTGCTGGTACTGAATTTGTCATCATGTGCGATATCGACAATCCGCTCTGCGGGTCGCAGGGAGCTGCAGCAGTGTTTGGCCCGCAAAAAGGTGCGGATGCAGAAATGGTGAAAAAACTGGACCGGAATCTCGCATGCTTTGCTGATGTTATAGAGAAAGAAACCGGAAAAGATATACGGAATCTGCCGGGTTCCGGAGCAGCCGGTGGAATGGGAGGCGGAATGGCTGCTTTTTTTGGCGGCCGTCTGCAGATGGGCATAGAAACAGTCCTCGATGTGGTGCATTTCGACCAGTTGCTTTGCCATACTGATATCGTGTTCAGCGGAGAAGGCAAACTGGATGCTCAATCACTGCGCGGCAAAGTGATCATTGGGGTCGCCCGCCGCACCAAACAAGCACAGATACCGCTGATTGCCGTTGTTGGTGATATTGGTGACCATACAAATAAAGTGTATCAAGAAGGAGTGACAGCCGTTTTCAGCACAAACCGAAAAGCAGTGTCCTTTCCAGAAGCTCAAAAGACATGCAGAAGCGACCTTGCCCATACGATGGATAACATCATGCGTCTGCTGTCGAGGATGAAACCGCCCAAGCCATGAATCACATCCGGATGAGTCCTGAATCAGCGCTTCTGCCTTCCGACGAACACTGCTCCAGGCATCCCGATATTCTTCTTACAGGATAAAACCCGAAATGGAGGCGCAGATGTGCTTAATATCTACCTTGGATTTAAAATCAAATTGCAAATGGGCACCATTGCTAAAGGCTAAAATCAGTTCACTGTCGATATCCAGCACTCCTGCCGTTTCAATCCCATAATACTGGATTTTCGAGTAGGGATAAGAGAAATAAGAAACTTTCTTGCCGGTAATGCCCTGTACATTCACGACAAACACACGTTTATTGGTAAATACAACTTGGTCTCTGACACTTTGGAAAAACTGGACGACTTCTTCCCCAGGAACGAAAAGGCCTATCACTTCCGAGCGGACAGATGAATTTGGAATTTCCTTCAAATTCATCAAATTTGCGTCCCCAATAATCCCTGTAGATATATTTGCCATACCATGATCTCCTTTACCTTTAATAGGATACAAGATAGCTGCTCTGTCTGCTCTCTTATGTTATGGCAGCCTTACCGCAAAGTCAACGACTGGCAGGAAAAAATTCTGCCAGTCGCGTTGTCTTTCAGAAGGAAAACAGGGATGCTTGAAATCCTTTACGAAATGGACCGAGCTCGAAAAATTATTCCATCCATGGCACTGATTGCCTGCCCCGTGCGGCCAGTGGCCAAACGCCGTCATTTGTGAAGACAACCACTGTCGCCTTCGGAGCCCTTCGTGCCATCCAGCAGCAGGGATTAAATATTCCGCGTGACATCGGCCTCATCTGCTTTGACAATTACCCTTTGTCTGAAATTATGGATCCAATGCCGACCGTCGTAGACATCAATGTGCATGACATGGGCATCCAGGCGGCAACGCTGCTTCTGCGGAAAATCCGCCATCCCGAACTGCAGGTGCAGGCATTCACGACGATGCCTGTCTTAAAAGTCCGGACGACCACGGCGTCATCCGGAAACGGAAGCCTCGAAAAGGAACTCATGCCAGCGGGTAAAAGATAAAAATCCGGTTAACCATTCAAACGGTTCGCCTGACACTGTCAAACCGATACTGAATTTTCCCGTTCTCCTGCATTTCTGCGTCTCTCACCCGTTCATGGCTGGCCTACTTTTATTGGAATTTCATTGCCACAGCCACTTGCAAGGCAGTCATCTGGTCATGGCTGATAACCTGATATACATTTGCGCCTCTCTGCCAAATAGCATCTACCTCATTGCTGCGGGTATAGAGACAAATATCATCACCCCAACATTCTTGGGAGCCGGCAGCATATGGCTGTTCAAATAGGTGACGACGTCTTTGGTAAGCTGCATACTGTTGGGAAATTTCTTGCTCTGATAGTCTGGGTCGTTCGTAGCATGAACACATAAGCACCAACGGCCTTCATTCCAAGTCAATGTAGTCTGGTTCATGCCCGCTTCCTGAAGGGCCTTGATTCCATGGCCTAAATCCACAATATGATCTCCATATTTTGCAGGATCCAGATCGATGATTGTATAATTCGAAAGTATCCCCCTGTTTTTCGCGCATCTTTCTGTTCGGTTCCCTTGACCTGCGCAATCGGCATTCCGGCTGAAGCAGTTGTGGAATCTAATTTTGCCGGCTGTTTCATCTCAAAGGAATCCACTTCGTAGCTCTTGACCGCCGAAAAGGTCTTGACTGTGAGAGTATAGCCAGCATCGACCGGAATCTTCGTATGCAGCGCAGAACGCACCTGGTTGAAAAATTTCTGCTCCGGCGCGCTGTGCTGCTGGCCTATGATTCTGCAGTCTGCGTCTGGTTTGATGCAGACGTCTGGGTAGTGCTTGAGTAAGGGGCTGCCTACAGCTGCGAGGAAGATGACTGCTCCTGCACAGTCTGAGAGAAATCAGGTTTGCTGCTGTTCTTTTTCGGCGTGCCAAGTCCAAATACGCATCCTGTCAGCAGAAGCGCCAGCATCAGCACAGAGTGATCACCCATGCCGATTTCTTCTTGTATTTCATAATGCTTACCAGCCTTTCTTTCAATTCAGCCTTGCCTTCACTCAAAGTGGTTGCTGGAATACCAGCCGGATATTTCTTGGTTGCTGAAAATGTCAGCATGGTGTTTCCATATTGTCTTTTCTCCGCTGCCGATATACTGCTGATGATGGCTTCATCGCAGGAAAGCTCGCACGCTCTGCCCACTTCCCAGCGGATGCACACCATAAGCAGATTAAACCAGTGCAGCGAGGTTGCCACCACAACAAACCATTTATAAAATATATCTTTCCGCCTGTAATGTGTGAGTTCATGGCGCAGGATATCGTTCAGTTCCTTCTCCATCGCATTTTTTACATAAGCGAACCGCTGAAGTACAACAGTCGGATGAACGATGCCCATGAGCACCGGAGTCGTGACGCTGCTGCTGCAGATCAGTTTGACCCGGCTGCCGCCGCGTCAGGCTGCGGAATGAGGGCAGGGATATCCATCCTGTTGATGGGGGAAGCAGCCTGAATCACAAGGCGCAGCAGCACCACCAGCCAGACGTAATAGGCAAATGTTTTGTACACCCAGTTTTTCAGAATTGGTTTCCCTTTATGATTTTCTATTGGCAATATTTCTTTTGATTTTTGCTGTTTCGACATTTTTGTGCTTTTTTTACATTTTGAAGGACTCTGCCGCCTGTCTGAACAAAAATCAGGTGATTCCCTGTGCATCCGCATTTTCCCTGAAAGCGCCAGATCTTTCCTTGACTATCTTCCAAAATGGGGTATAACGGCTTTGTAAGGCACAAAAGGTGCAATGCAGGAACAGGCGCTCCTAACACCTGCCCCCTGTATACGGAGAGAAAGCTCCATACACAACCGAATCTTCGGCACATTGCGGTTATTATTATACCGCCTGTTCTTCTTTTTGTACAGGTGTATCAGGAAAGTTCCGCGTTGTGCTTCGGAGCGCCGGGTACGGATTTTCATCCACGCCCGGCGTTTTTGTGCCCTGCTGGCACCCGCCCTGCCGTCATTGCCCCATTCCCTTATCTGCTGCTTTTCCTTCTATCAAGGGAAAAAGTTATGCTGCCTATACCCTCCCTTAGCTGGTTTCTGCACTGTATGCTGCTTCCCTGACACTCCGATTAACGCAGGCGCAGAAAACTTGTCTTGACCGTTTGGGTGCCATTCTGATTAACAAAAAGCAGACTGTCAGGCGAGAATCGCGTAACTTATTATTACTGTTTTATAAATAAGTAATATGATATGGAAAGTATCTTAAAACAAAATTTACGCCGATTTTACTAAATTACCCGATAAAATCTGAAAATTTTGGGCAGATATAAAAGACTGCATAGTTCTACTTGGGCAATATACTATAAAATGCTAGATATTTATATGAAATTTTGATTATATTGTTGACATCTCAGAATATCAGTGCTAAGATACTTTTAGTTAAATATTTTATAAAACTATAT
>DHNW01000002.1:87504-103705 GCA_002407675.1 Ruminococcaceae bacterium UBA5406 | reverse complement strand
GCTCTATCCAGCTGAGCTATTGGCGCATACGTGGAGCGAGTGATGGGAATCGAACCCACACGACCAGCTTGGAAGGCTGGAGTTCTACCACTGAACTACACTCGCATATCAGCGGCGAATTCAATTATAGCACAGTCCAGTGGCAGTTGTCAAGACCAAACATCAAAAATTCGACTTTTTTGATCCTCGGTCTTATCAGCTTTATTTTAAATATGTTAACCCAATTCCATTCTTCTCATCCGCCGTGATGGAAATACCAGAAATCGGTTCATCGCAGCTTTCTACAATCAGAGAGGCAATTCGATCTTCCACCTGGCGGCGTATCAAATTGCGCAAATCTCGGGCTCCGCTCTTCCCGCCAACTGAATGCTTTGCCAGCCACTGCGTTGCCTTATCGTCATAGATCAGACGAATACCCCGTTCTTTGAGGGAACCCACATATTCGTCCAGCATTAAACGGGCAATTTTTTCATAGTCGCCTTCATCCAGCTGGCGAAACACAACAATCTCATCCACGCGGCTGAGAAACTCAGGGCGCAAAAAGTCTGAAAGTGCCTTCAGAGCCTTTTCCCGGCTGACATCCGCTTCGCTCCGGGCAAACCCAAGCGCATTTTCCTTGCGGTCACTCCCGGCATTGGAAGTCATAACAATAACGGTATTTTCGAAATTGACATTCCGCCCATGCGCATCGGTAATATGACCTTCATCAAGGATCTGAAGAAGGATGTTCATAACATCCGGGTGTGCCTTCTCTATTTCATCAAACAGTAAAACAGAATACGGGCGGCGGCGGACTTGCTCTGTCACCTGACCTGCCTCGTCATAACCAACATATCCCGGAGGTGAACCAATGATTCGGGAAACGGAGTGTTTCTCCATAAACTCCGACATATCCAAGCGGATTAATGTTTCCGGCGTATCAAAAAGCTCCCGCGAAAGGACTTTAACGAGTTCCGTCTTGCCAACTCCCGTAGGCCCCACAAAGATAAACGAAGCTGGCCTGCGCCGAGGGCTGATCTGAACCCTTCTGCGGCGTATGGCAGCTGACACAGCCGAAACGGCCTCCTGCTGCCCCACAACTTTACTGTTCAGCACATGCTCGAGGTTTGAAAGCTTTTTCAGCTCACTTTCCTGAATACGGCTGGCAGGGATTCCGGTCCACAGTTCAATGACCCGAGCAACATCCTGCTCCTCTACTTCGGCACCCAATGCCTTTGGAGCTAATTCCTTCTGCTTTTCACTCAGTTTGGAAATCTCCATTCGAATATCGGCAAGTTTCTCATAATCGGGCTCCGTACCGGCAGCTGTCATACTCTCTTCTTCGGAATGCAAATTCTCTAACCGGTCTCCAGCAATGTCATATTCTTCCATAGCACCATTTCGCAAAGCCGCGCAGGCACAGGACTCATCCAGAAGGTCGATGGCCTTATCCGGCAGGAAACGGTCATTAATATATCGCTCGGAAAGCGTTACAATCTTTTTTACAATGGGCTCCGAAACACGGACACGGTGAAAGTTTTCATAGTAAGATTTAATACCCATCAAAATTTGATCCGTATCCTGAATAGAAGGTTCCGCAATCGTCACCGGCTGAAAGCGGCGTTCAAGAGCGGCATCCTTTTCAATGTATTTTCGGTACTCTGAAAATGTTGTTGCCCCAATTACCTGAATTTCACCGCGGGAAAGGGCAGGCTTCAAAATATTGGCAGCATTCATTGATCCTTCGGCATCACCGGTTCCAACCAGATTGTGGATTTCGTCAATAAATAAAATAATATTGCCCTCTGCTTTAACTTCGTCCAAAAGCCCTTTAATACGGCTTTCAAACTGGCCACGAAACTGGGTACCGGCCACAAGGGCGGTTAAATCCAGAAGGTGGATTTCCTTTTTTTTCAGGGTATGCGGCACATCGCCTGACGCAATGCGCAGAGCAAGGCCCTCCGCAACAGCTGTCTTACCTACCCCGGGCTCACCGATCAGGCACGGATTATTCTTCGTTCTACGGCTAAGAATTTGAATGACCCTTGCAATTTCTTTCTCACGACCAACGATGGTATCAATTTCCCCTGCTTTTGCCTTAGCCGTAAGATTCGTACAATAGGCATCCAAATGTTTGCGTTTCGTTTTATGTCTTTCTTTGGGTGCCTTTGCCGTGGATTTCCCACGCTGAACCTCTTCGGGTAAGCTGGATTCGTTCGGAAAAATGTTCTGAATAAACGGCAGGGTAGCCGCCCCGCCCGGTACAAAACCTTTCAGTCCGTTTTCGCTGTCACTTGCGCTGTCTTGACTGTCATCAGGATTCTCATCCTGATTCTGACTGATCATCTCATTCAGTTCCGCTTCCATCGCTTCCATCTGTTCATCGGTAATTCCCATTTTATCCAATAAATCGTTCACAGGTTTTATTCCCAGTTCCTTTGCACACACAAGGCAAAGGCCGCGGCTTTCTTTAATATCTCCTGTCGGCGATAAAAAAACTACCGCCGGTCTTTTATGGCATCTGGAACACATTACCATTGAAACTCACTTCTTCTCTACAAAAGATAATTTCAAAAAAAGATACTCACATGACTGCATGATCCGTATCGCTTATATAATATCATGAAATAGTTCATTTTACAAACCTTCAATTTTTTCTTTTGCTCTTTTTATCCATAACCTCATTGATATCCAGCTTATACTTTGGATCGTCCGAATGCAGAATTGCAAAATAAATTTTTGCATAGCGGATAAAGGCATAAATCATAAATCCCGCCGTTATAGAAAGCAGGGTAATGGAAACCGTAAACAGGGTATCTGGCTCTGCATTCAATATCTTCATCAGCATAATAACGCCAACCGAAAAATAGAACATGACCGTTGCTGTTTTACCATACCATTTTGAACCGCCGGGCTTTTTTTTATTCTTGCTGATTAAAATAATAACAGCCGAAACCATCAAAATTTCTTTCACAACAAAAATTGCCAGCAAAGGAATCAAAATTGGCTGTTTAATAGCAAGACAGACAGCGATGGAAGCCTGGGTCAATTTATCGAAAAGGGGATCCAGCATTTGCCCAAGTTCAGTGAACTGGTTAAAGCGGCGTGCAATCATCCCATCCAGCATATCCGTCAAACCTGAAATAACCAAAACTACGGCAGCTTTTAAATAGTAATCGTTTAAAAAATAGAACACAAACGGAAAAATCAGAAAAAATCGCAGGAATGTCAGTGTATTCGGAACATTCAAATTTTTATTTTTATACTTACTTTCCATTCCAGCCTACCTCATTATCACGATCGGTTTTAAAGAGCATATAAATTGGGTTATGGGAGGAAGCAGCCTGATAAATGCGCGAAAATCCTATCTTTTGCCAGGATTCCGACGGTTTTATGGGAATCTGCGCCGGCAGCGAAATCCGCATAATAGCGCACGCCAGCAACACGACAACCCCACCTTCACACAGTCCAAGCACTCCTCCCAGCAAGGCGTTGATCTGCCTGAGGAAAGGCAAATGAAACACACCATCCAGGAAATAAGACACAATCCGAACAAGAAGCTCCACTGCCACAAAAAGGATAACAGCAGCTACAACTCTGGCAATCAGTTCGTTTTGCGGCCACGGAATTTTGTTTTTTGTAAAAAACGAGCCAATCGACACAGCCGCTCTTTTTGAATAGACAACAGCCACCACTATGGCTATAATGCTCCCCAAAAAATCGACCAGTGAATGGACAAATCCCCTGCGGAAACCGGAAATAGCAAAGTAGACCAATATTCCTATAAGCAACACATCTGTGAAGGTTCCCACTGCTTCCACCTCCCGAAGGGCACTTAATCGGCATACTCGTAATTGATAAACCGTTATACTGAAAAATATATCACAAAATCAAAAATTTAACAACCCGTTATCGGTTATTAACAAGGCGGATTTCAGAAATTCCAAGAACATAGGCGGAACTTTCATCCCGGAGCGCCACAGCCCGCGCATCTTTTCCTGCGTCACAGGCACTTCCTGCTGCGGCAGCAGACAGAGGATAAAAATGGACCTTTCCATTTGAAAGCGCTGCAACAGTATCCCCGTACAGCGAAATCGACTGAATGGATTCGGAAAACTGCCGCGCCAGAATCTGCGCTCCATTTTTGCTGCAGACCAAAAGCCTGTATCCGCTGGCACTATTGTGAGCAGAAAGGCCGAGAGCCGTACGGCCGCTGTCAGAACAATATGCCGTAAGCTCGGAATCACCATAACTGATCTCCTGTTTTGTCCGGGAAGCAACATGGATAACAGAAGCAGCGGTATCACCAATGGCCACAACCGTAGAATCGGTATCCCAGTAAATCGCGTGCAGAAGGTTTCCCGAATAGACGGCAAACGGCTTTTCCGTTTTTCCGCTGTTTAAATTTATAAGATAAACAGCCGATATCAGTTCTCCGTTTTTTGCCGAAACACCTGCAACGGCAGCCTGCGTACCTTCAGGGTTCAAAGCTACGGCAGATGGATAATAATCCGAAAACCAATAATAAGACTGCACTTTGCTGTCGGAAGTATAAACTGTCAGCTTGCCGCAGTACCCGTCTGCCCCGGTAACCAGCGCACATTTGCCGTCCGCCGACAATGCCCCTGCGAGGATTTCTTGATCCGCCGTAATTTTCTGGGAAGAGCCTCCAACGGTTTCAATCCGGCATTCCTTTCCGCCCAGACTGTACAAAAGGGCACGGGATCCATTGACTTTCAGTACGGGCTGGCTGTAACTGTGCTGCCGATTTAATAGTTCCTTGGCTGTGGAATTATATACGGCAAGGTTTGTGTCACTTGCAATAACTATATCTTTGTTGCAGGACAGAAAATTTCCAGGCGCTACAGAAGATCCTGAAAAGGTACTTGGAAAACCGTCGCCGATTCCAAACCCCACCACATGGCTCCGCACCCATACCATAACATTGGCCGGCTGAAAATTAACCCGGTTGTACCAGCCAAGCACGGCAAGCGCACTCAGGATTAAAATAGCAATGACCCGGTACACCCAGCGGGGGACGCGCCGTTCCGGCAAGGGATCCCTGCCGGAACGTCCGCGCGGCCGTTTCCGAAATCTGTGTTTTCCATAATCGATGCCGGCCGTATCGAACCGATGATCTTCTTCATTCATTGCGGTTCACATCCTTATAGAAAACCCTTTTCAGGTAAAGCCCCTGCGCAGGCGCAGTCGGACCGGCTGCGGAACGGTCCCGCGCCGCCAGGATACGCGGGATGTCGCCGGGCTCCAGCTTTCCCTGCGCAACCCAAAGCATGGTGCCGACCATAATCCGGACCATGTGATACAGGAAGCCGTCCGCCGACACCGAAAACCGCACGAAATCGCCTTCACGGCCCCAGCAGGCTTTGGTAACTGTACGCGTCATACAGCCCGGCCTGCGCGCGTCCTTTGCACAAAAGGACGTAAAATCGTGCGCACCTGAAAAATATTCCGCCGCACGGTTCAGACGTTCTAAATCCATAGGATACCAGTAATGCAGCACACGATCCCGCAGAAAAGGATCGCGCGTGCGGCAGTTCCAGATTACATAGACATATTCTTTTCCAGTGCAGGAATAGCGGGCATGGAAATCGGCGGGGACTTCCCGGCAGCTTACCGCGGCAATATCATGCGGAAGAAAATGATTCAGCGCATCCACCAGCCTGCCGCATGGAATTTCCCGGTCTGTGAAAAAGCTGACACAGAATTCCAGCGCATGGACAAAAGAATCCGTCCGGCTGCACCCCTTCACATCCGGGCGCTCGCCCAGAATCTTTTCCAGCGCAGCCTGGAAAACTTCTTGAACGGAAACGGCATTTTTCTGTACCTGCCAGCCGTGGTACCGGGAGCCGTCATACCGGAGGGTTAGCAGCAGATTGCGCATGGCAGCCTCCTTTCTACCGCAGTGCGGCCGGAAAACGGAACACACAAAACAGAACTCCGGCGCAGAATACCGCTGTGCAGACAATAGCCGCCGTATCCAGCCTTGTCATATGGAGCTGCTTCATCCGCGTGCGGCCCTCGCCGCCGTGGTAGCAACGGCATTCCATGGCCATTGCCAGATCATACGCACGGCGGAAAGACGAAACAAACAGCGGGATCAGGATGGGAACCAGCGCCCGGATGCGCTGCATAAGGCCGCCGCTTTCCAGATCGGCGCCGCGTGCTTTCTGTGCGCTCATGATCTTATCGGTCTCTTCCAAAAGAGTAGGGACAAAACGCAGGGCAATCGTCATCATCATAGAAATTTCATGCACTTTAACATGCAGGACTTTCAAGGGCTTCATAATGCGTTCCAGCGCATCGGTCAGCTGCGTGGGCGACGTTGTGAACGTCAGGACGGAACTGAACAGGATCAGGCTGATAATGCGGATGGAAATAAAGACCGCATTGCCGATGCCTCCATCGGTAATCTGCATGACCGGAAAAAACGGGCAGCGCCAGACAACCGTACCGCTCCCGTAAAACAGATTCAGCACCGCTGTGAACAGAACAATGACGATAATCGCTTTCAGGCTCCTGAAATACTGCCCGAACGGTACTCCGGAAAGGGCAAGAACCGCAAGCATCAGTGCGATCATCAAAGCAATTCCCTGAAAATTGGATGCAACAAACAAAAAAATGATAAAAACAAAGGTAAGCGCAATTTTAACACGGGGATCCATCCGGTGAATCATGGATTTCCCCGGGATATACTGCCCGAGCGTGATATCACGAACCATGCCGCACCCTCCCCTTCTTCAGCAGGGGCCGGAGCTCCTCAACCGCCTCGTCAACGGTAAGAACCGGGTGAACGGGGTATCCTTTTTCCTGGAGGTACAGCAGGATGCTGGTAATCTGAGGGACGCGCAGCCCCATGCCCTCCAGTTCCCTGCCGCGTGCGAAAACGCGCTCTGTCGTATCCAGCATAACGGCTTTCCCCTTGTTCATCACCAGGACACGGTCAGCATACCGGGCAATATCCTCCATGCTGTGGGAAACCAGAACAACGGTGCTGCCGCGCACTTTATGATACTGGGAAATCTGCTCCAGCAGCCTGTCACGGCCCTGCGGGTCAAGACCCGCCGTCGGCTCGTCCAAAATCAATACGTCGGGATCCATGGCGATAACTCCCGCAATGGCGGCGCGCCGTTTCTGGCCGCCGGAAAGCTCAAATGGGCTTTGGTTCAGCAGGTCTTCGTCAAGCCCGACGAATTTGGCTGCCTGCCGGGCGCGTGCCTCCGATTCTTCCGTTCCAAGGCCCATATTGCCCGGCCCGAAACAGATATCCTTCAGTACGGTTTCTTCAAAGAGCTGATGTTCGGGATACTGAAACACCATTCCCACCTGAAACCGGACGGAACGAATTTTTTTGGGTTCCGCCCAGATATCCTTTCCTTTTAAAAGAACCGAACCGGACGTGGGCCGCAGAAGACCGTTCAGGGTCTGAATCAGGGTGGATTTTCCCGAACCAGTATGGCCGATAATTCCTAAGAACTCTCCTTTTTCGATACCGAACGAAACGTGATCCACGGCAGTCTTCTGAAACGGCGTTCCGGCGCCGTAGGTATACGTTAAATCTTTCGTTTCAAGGACAAACATAACTATCTCCCGATGATGATTTTAACAGAGGCTCTAAAGCATCAACGCATTCGCCGATATCCAGGACACAGTCCGGAAGATCATAGCCTTCTGAGCGCAGGCGCCAGACAAGTTCTGTTGCCTGAGGAACGTCCAGCTGGTGGTCTTTCAGAAGCTGGACCTGCGAAAAGACTTCACGCGGCGTCCCCTGCGTCAGAATCTTTCCATCGTCCATTACCACGACCCGGTCGGCGCCCACGGCCTCATCCATATAATGGGTAATCAGTACAATCGTAATTCCTTTTTCCCGGTTCAGTTTATGGATCGTGTCAAGGACTTCTGTGCGGCCGCGCGGATCCAGCATAGCGGTCGGCTCGTCCAGCACAATGCAGTCAGGCTGCATGGCGATAATCCCCGCGATAGCCACGCGCTGTTTCTGCCCGCCGGAAAGTTTATACGGGGCATTCAGCCGGTAGTCATACATTTCAACCGCTTTTAACGCGTCATCCACCCGTCTTCGGATTTCCGGCGGAGCAATTCCCAGATTTTCCGGGCCAAACGCGACATCTTCCTCAACGACGCTGGCAATCAGCTGATTGTCCGGGTTTTGCAGAACCAGACCGACCCGGCGCCGGATTTCGATTTTAAGGCTCTCATCCATCGTGTCTAGGCCGTCTACATACACTTTGCCGCTCGAAGGCAGCAGCATGGCGTTAAAATGCTTGGCGAGAGTGGATTTTCCGGAACCGTTATGCCCCAGCAGAGCTACAAATTCTCCTTTTCGGATCCCGAGAGAAACGCCGTGGAGAACTTCGCGGCTTTCTCCGTTTTCTCCTGTTTCATAGGAAAACTTCACCTGGTCGCACGTAAGATAATCCATTGCCTTACCTGCTTTCCCAGATTGCCGTGCTTCCGCAGGGCAGCACCCGCCCGGTTTCCGTAACAGGAAGGCCTATCTCGTCCGAAGAAACTTTTCCCCCGAATTTTCCGCCCACCAGCACGCCGAGCAGATATTCCATCACGGCCGGGGAAAGGCCGGCCGTATAGGAATTCAGCAGAAAAAACAGCGGCTTTTCCGAAAGGACCTGAACGCATTCCCGGACAAGGGCATAAAGCTGGTCTTCCAGTTTCCAAACTTCCCCGTTCGGCCCGCGCCCGTAGGAGGGGGGATCCATAATAATCGCATCATACGTGTGGCCGCGCCGCTGTTCCCGCCGGACAAATTTCTCACAGTCGTCCACCAGCCACCGAACCGGCTTGCCAGCCAGTCCGGATTCAGCGGCATTTTCCTTTGCCCATGCTACCATTCCTTTGGAAGCGTCCACATGGCAGACCTGCGCACCCGCTTTCAGACAGGCCAGCGTGGCCGCGCCCGTATATCCAAACAGGTTCAGCACCTGAACAGGGCGGCCGGCATTTCGGATTTTTTCTGCGGCATAGTCCCAGTTGACCGCCTGCTCGGGGAAAATCCCCGTGTGCTTAAATCCCATGGTCTTGATGCGGAACGTAAGACCGCCGTACCGGATTTTCCACACGGGCGGGACGGTCTGAAGCATATCCCAGTGTCCTCCTCCGGAGGAGGAACGGCAGTAACGTGCGCTGGCTGTATGCCAAAGCGAATTCTCTTTCGGGGTTTTCCAGATAATCTGCGGATCGGGGCGAATCAGGATGACATTTCCCCAGCGTTCCAGACGCTCCCCCGAAGACGTGTCAATCAGTTCATAATCTTTCCAGTGTGAAGTCCTCAAATTAAAATTCCTCTTTTGTCAGGACAGGCGGTCGCGGATCACGTCGGCTACCTTGTCAGCTAAAGCCTGAATATAACTCTTGTCTTCTCCTTCGACCATCACGCGCAGCAACGGCTCCGTACCGGACGGACGAACAATGATGCGTCCGGAATCGCCCAGTTTTGCATGTACTTCTTCGACTGCTTCTTTGACTTTCTCATCCGTATAAAAACGAAGTTTTCCCTCTGGGCTTACGGTGACATTCACCATCACCTGCGGGTAGCGGTCCATCAATGTAGCTAAGCTGGAGAGCTGTGCGTCCCTTCGGTGAACCAGGCTTAACAGCTGCGCCGCGGTCAGTTGGCCGTCGCCCGTGGTGGCAAAATCGAGAAAAATGATATGCCCGCTCTGCTCACCTCCAAAATTGTAACCCTCCAGGAGCATCTCCTCCAGTACGTAGCGGTCACCGACTTTGGTTGCTTCAAACTTCATGCCGTTGTCTTCGCAGAAGCGGCTGAGGCCCATGTTTGTCATAATGGTCCCAACCATCGTATTCTTGGCCAGTTTGCCGCGGGACTTTAAATCCGCGGCACAGATGGCCATGATGTAATCGCCGTCTACAAGCTGCCCTTTTTCATCTACGGCAAGGCAGCGGTCCGCATCGCCGTCGAACGCGACACCGGCATCCAGATGATGGTCACGGACAAAGGTCATCAGGCTTTCCATGTGGGTTGAACCGCAGTTGTCGTTGACATTCACACCGTTTGGCTGGTCAGCCATCATATGGCATTCGGCGCCAAGCTCTGAAAACAGCTGCTTTGCCGTACGGGATGCCGAACCGTTCGCGCAGTCAATTCCGATTTTCATGCCGTCAAGTGCAAACGGCACGGTGCTTTTCACATGGTCGATATAATCACGCACGGTATTCGGAGCTTCAGAAACACAGCCCACATCCCCGCCGACGGGGCGGATCGGCTCCTGCTTGTGATCCAGCACAATGGATTCAATCCGCTCCTCCAGCGCATCGGGCAGTTTATACCCATCCCCGCTGAAAATCTTGATGCCGTTGAATTCACATGGGTTGTGCGAAGCCGTCAGCATAACACCTGCATCCGCCTTATATTTTCCAACTAAAAATGCCACAGCCGGTGTGGGAATCACACCCAGCCGGACAACGTTTGCGCCCACGCTGCACAGGCCGGCGATCATGGCAGCCTCCAGCATATCGGACGAAATACGGGTATCCTTCCCAATGAGGATCTTCGGATGCCGGTGATTGCTGTCAGTCAACACCATAGCCGCGGCACGGCCGACGCTCATGGCAAGTTCACAGTCCAAATCGCGATTGGCAACCCCACGGACGCCGTCCGTCCCAAATAATCTGCCCATATTTTCTGTAACACTCCTAACCAAAGTTATCTGTCTTTCTGCTATAAATTCCTAAAATAACGGTTCACAAGGTACACAGCACACAATGTATGCCGTATGCCGAACAAGAATTTTAAAACAGCCTCTGCTGCCCGTCGTCTCCGCCGGCCGGCGGTTTCAGGCCAAGGTGATCATAAGCCGCGCGCGTCGCACAGCGTCCCCGCGGTGTTCGGCTCAAAAAGCCGATCTGCATCAGATACGGTTCGTAAATGTCTTCAATCGTTACGGCTTCTTCTCCGATGGCGGCGGCAAGCGTTTCAAGGCCCACCGGGCCGCCGTTGTAAAACTGGATCAGCGCGCGGAGCAGCCGCCGGTCGTTCGCGTCGAGGCCCAGCTCGTCAATTTCAAGCCGGTCAAGACCGATCTTGGCAGCTTCGCGGGTAATCTTCCCACCGGACGTAACCTGTGCAAAATCGCGGACACGCTTCAGCAGGCGGTTTGCAATCCGCGGCGTGCCGCGCGAGCGGGAGGCAATCTCCAGCGCACCGTCCGCTTCAATCGGGATCCCCAAAATACCGGCACTCCGGGTAATAATCTGAGCAAGCTCCTGCGCCGAATACATCTCCAGCCGGAGCACTACACCGAACCGGTCGCGCAGCGGAGCGCTGAGCTGACCTGCACGCGTGGTGGCTCCAACCAAAGTAAATTTGGGCAGGGGAAGATGATAAGAAGCCGCCATCTGGCCTTTTCCTGTGATAATATCCAAAGCAAAATCTTCCATGGCGGGATACAAAATTTCTTCCACATTGCGGGAAAGGCGGTGGACCTCATCAATAAAAAGCACGTCGCCGGGGTTCAGGTTCGTTAAAATAGCAGCTAAATCTCCCGGCTTTTCAATGGCAGGGCCGGAAGTAATACGCAGGTTGACGCCCAGCTCATTCGCAATGATGCCCGCAAGCGTCGTTTTGCCGAGTCCCGGCGGGCCGTACAGCAGGACGTGATCCAACGTTTCTTTGCGCTGCTTAGCTGCCTGGATGAACACGGCAAGGTTTTCCTTGACCTTTTCCTGCCCGATATATTCGGACAGCGTCCGGGGGCGCAGGGGGTTTTCAACTTCGGCATCCTCTTCCTGCGAATACTCGGGCGCAACCACTCGGTTTTCAAAATCATATTGATCCCGTTCCATTTCAGGGGATTTCTGATTCAAATTTTCCATGGCACCGCCTTTCTAAAATAGAGGCTCACCGGCGCAGACCGCGCTGGCCGGAATCCATCGACTTCAGGGACAGACGGATCAGTTCTTCTACGGGAAGGGAACTGTCGAACTTTGCTACAACAGCCGCCGCATCAGAAGGAAGATACCCCAGCACCGTAAGGGCATTGACGGCTGCTGCTGCGTTGGAAGAAGCCGACACCCCTCCGGCAGGCAGGGAAACGTTTGTTTCGGGCTGGATCTTTTTTACTTTATCGCGCAGTTCCAGCGCGATGCGCTGCGCCAGCTTCGGGCCGACTCCGCTCGCGCGGGTCAAAGCCCTGCTGTCACCCGTAGCGACCGACACGGCAACCTGTTCAGGAGATAATTCGGACAGGATGGCCAGCGCCACTTTGGGGCCGACTCCGCTGACGCCTGTCAGCATTTTAAAGCAATTCCGCTCCGGCATGGTTGCAAAGCCGAATAAATCGAGGGCATCTTCCCTCACATGCAGAATGGTGTAGAGCTCCGTTTCTTTCCCGATCGGCGGCAAGGCACGCTGAGTGCTGAGCGACGTATGGCATTGAAACCCCACTCCGCCGCACTCCAAAACAGCAATTCCAGGTTCCATGTGGGTCAGTGTCCCTTTCAGACTGTATATCATCTTCTCAGCCTTTCCTGCTTTTTTACGGCGCCGATTCTTTCCGCCAGCATAGCCTGCCGCAGCCGGGAACCCGACGCCTGCCCGTGGCAGATCGCCATAGCCAGCGCATCGGCCGTATCGTCCGGTTTGGGGAGTTCTTTCAGGCAAAGCAGGCGGCGGGTCATCTCCATAACCTGCGGCTTTTTCGCCTGGCCGTATCCTGTAACCGCCATTTTGACCTGCAGCGGCGTGTACTCAAAAATCTGCGCCCGTGATTTCTGCGCAGCGAGGAGAATAACCCCGCGCGCTTCTGCAACACCAATGGCCGTCTTCTGATTGTTCTGAAAATAGAGCTTTTCCACCGACACGGCGTTCGGTTTCCAATGCTGCATTAAAGCGGAAAGGGAATCATAGATTTTTTCAAGCCGGCGGTTAAAATCAAGCCCGGCCTCGGTGACGACCGCTCCGTACTCAAGGGGGCGGAACCGCCCGCGGGCCGATTCCACTATGCCGTAACCGACAATTGCATATCCGGGATCGATCCCTAAAATAACCATATACAGCCCCTTTTTGGGAATTCTCTTAATATCCTATAATAAAATTATATCACAAAAGCGGGATCATGGGAATACCGGACCGCTATTTTCCAAGCGGCCGCAATTTTCTTTTATTTTTACAGAATACAGTATATAATACTATATATAGGCAGTTTAAAAAATCAGGAGGTGTCCTTTATGCTGGAAACGGCAGATCTTGGAAAAAAAGTATCGGAAAAAGAATTTAAGCCCCGCGCAAAAGAACTTCGCAGCCGCCTGTCCGCCCTGCAGCAGCCAATCAAGCAGAAAAAGCTCCCGGTTCTGATTCTGCTGGAAGGCTGGGACGCCGCCGGAAAAGGAAAACTAATCTCAAACCTGATTCTGAACTTTGATCCCCGCGGGTACCGGACCGTCACTTTCGTCCAGCCGACCGAACTTGAAAAGCGGGAACCCGTCCTCTGGCGGTACTGGAACATTATCCCCAAGAAGGGACAGATTGTAATTCTGGACCGCAGCTGGTACATGGACGTTTCTACCGCACGGATCGATGAAAATCTGAACAGCAGCCTCATAACCCGGCGTATGGACGATATCAATATTTTTGAACGGCAGCTGACGGACGCCGGATATTTGATTCTCAAATTTTTTATCCACATCGACCGCCGGGAGCAGAAAAAACGGTTTGAAAAGCTGGTAAAGGATAAAAACACCGCATGGCGCGTAACGGAACAAGACTGGAAGCACAACCGGCAGTATGAAAAATACTACCGCGCATTTGACGAAATGCTCGGCTACACCAACACGGTCAATGCGCCCTGGCATGTGATTTCCGGGATGGATTTTCATGCCGCCGTGCTGGATACTTTTCGGATTACCGAGGAAAAAATTACCGGGGCGCTTCGGCATACGCCCCCAAAAGAAAGTTCGCAGCCGTCCGCAATTCAGCCGGGTCCGTATCATCTTCTGCCTGCCCCAAAGCTTTCGGAGATCCCCCTGGATAAAACACTGGGCAAAAAGGAATATCACCATGAGCTGAAAAAACAGCAGACGCTTCTTGGCGAGCTGCACGAAAAGCTCTACCGGAAAAAAGTACCGGTTATTATTGCCTACGAAGGCTGGGACGCCGCCGGAAAGGGCGGAGACATCCGAAGGCTGGCCAAAGCGCTTGATCCCCGCGGATATCAGGTCGTCCCGATCGCGGCTCCCACGCCGGAGGAAGCAGCCCGGCATTACCTCTGGCGTTTTTGGACAAACCTGCCCCGGGACGGGCATATCGCTGTTTTTGACCGGACCTGGTACGGCCGTGTGATGGTAGAACGAATCGAAGGCTTCTGCACCGAAAACGACTGGCAGCGTGCCTACCGCGAAATCAACGAATTTGAGCGGCAGCTGCATGACTGGGGAGCCGTAATCATCAAATTCTGGCTCCAGATTGACCAGGACGAACAGCTCCGCCGGTTTCAGGATCGGCAGAACACCCTTTCCAAACAGTGGAAGATTACCGAAGAAGACTGGCGGAACCGCAGCAAATGGGAGCAGTACGAAATCTGCGTAAATGAAATGCTGAAATACACATCCACCGATTTTGCTCCATGGCATGTGATCCCGTCTCAGGATAAGAAATACGGCCGGATTCTGACCCTGAAAACTATCTCCGAAGCGATTGAGGATCGGTTCCGGCAGAAAACGGGACGGCATTTTTGATTTTTCCCAGCCGCACCGCTGCTGAAAATGAATGGAGGAATTTTTAATGATTGGAATTATTGGCGCCATGGAAGTTGAAGTGGAAAACCTTTTGGCAATGATGCCGGAGAAAAAGACACAAACTGTCAGCGGCATTGCCTACCATTCCGGAAATATTTCCGGAGTGGACTGCGTCGTCGCTCAATGCGGAATTGGAAAAGTAGCGGCGGCCGTGTGTGCCCAGACTATGATCTTAGAATACCATCCGAAAGCCGTTCTGAACGTCGGTGTTGCCGGAGGGATCGGAGCCGGAATCCACATTGGGGATCTGGTGGTTTCCAGCGGACTTGTCCAGCATGATATGGATACCTCCGCCATCGGCGACAAAAAGGGACTTATCAGCGGCATCAACCTGATAACCATCCCGGCTTCAAAGCCTCTTTTATCCGTGATTGTCTCCGCTGCGAAGGAAATTTACGGAAGTGAAAAAGTACATACGGGTGTAATTGCCACGGGCGACCAGTTTATCTGCGATGCTGCGCATCTGAACCGGATTGCAGATGAATTCGGCGCCTGCGCCTGCGAAATGGAGGGCGGAAGCATTGCACAGGTCTGCTACCTGAATCACACCGATTTTGTGGTAATCCGCGCGATCTCCGACAAGGCTGACGAAGACGCGGCAGACGATTTTGCGGCTTTTGCGAAAAAATCCGCGCATCAGGCGGCCCGCCTGATTGCCGCTGTAATGCCGAAAATCCAGGAGAAACACTCATGAAAATCCTGGATATTTCCCGAGAGCTTTTTGCAGCTCCCGCTTATCCCGGAGATCCTCTTCCGCGCCGCGATCCCGTCCGGCGGATGGATATGGGCGATTCTTACAATCTTTCCGGGTTTTACTGCTGCTGCCACAGTGCCACGCACCTGGATGCACCTCTTCACTTTATTGACGGCGGAATGCCCGTCGATCAGATCCCTCCGGAAATCTGCGTGGGACCGTGCACGGTGGTTGAAACGGAAGGCCTTGTAACGGGTGCGGACATTGACCGGATTTCGCCCGCCGCGGAAAAGCGCCTCCTCTTCAAAGGGGAAGGAAACTCCTTTCTTTCCCAGAGTGCCGCGTTTGCCCTCGCGGACGCTGGTTTTCTGCTGGTCGGCACCGACGCACAAAGCATTGGTGCCCCGGATAATGAGGAAGCACCCCACAAGGAACTGCTGGGCGCGGGAATCCCAATTCTGGAAGGGCTGGACCTTTCCGCCGTACAGCCTGGAAAGTACCGGCTGATTGCCCTGCCGCTCCTGTTGGGGGGTGCGGAGGCTTCGCCTGTGCGCGCCGTGCTCATTCAAAGTTGATTTGTGTTATTTAAAAATTAACAAGGCATTCACAATATCTTCACAATTTTTTTGTGCATAGAAGCTATAATAATGTCGTTATCAGGGAGTTGGAGCCGCACCGCTCTCTGATACATGTTCTACCCTCCTCAATATACCCCTCAAG
>DHNW01000002.1:0-87371 GCA_002407675.1 Ruminococcaceae bacterium UBA5406 | reverse complement strand
CCCTCCTCAATATACCCCTCAAGTTAATGAAAAAAAGCCTGGTCAGTTGGATCGGGCTTTTTTTCTGCAAAAATTTAATATTTTACTGCCGCCCTCGGAATATAAGGCCTGTTTTGGGGTCAAAATACATTCGGAGGTGGCACAAGTGAATCTTCACATGCAAAAAAGCGGAAAAAGCAATAAGGGATTTTATATTGCACTCGGCGTGTGCCTGATTGCTGTTGGGATAGCGGCGTGGACCACTTATGACAGCGTGGTAAATTACGCGACGCCGCAGGACAAAACGCAGAGCCAGACAGCAAAAACCAACAACACCGTAAGCGGTATTTATGTGACGGAATCGTCCACGCCGAAAGTGTCATCGCAGGCATCTTCAAAAAAGCCGGCTGTGTCTGAACCGGCCCCGGTCTCTTCTGCACCGGTTAAAAAGAAAAAAGTAAAAGCGAAACAGGCCAATGCAGACGTGCAGAAATTTCTTTACCCTGTGGAAGGGAAAACGGTTCTTCGAAAGTTCAGCAAGGAACCCGTCTACTACAAAACGATGCAGGACTACCGCTCCCACATGGGCGTAGACCTGAGTGCCAAAAGTGGTGAAACTGTAAAATCGGCAGCCGACGGGATCGTTAAAAAGGTCTACAAGGACAGCCGGCTGGGAAATACCGTTATCATTACCCATGGCAATGTAGAAATCCATTACTGCGGTCTGGCGGAAACATCCGTAAAAGCGGAGGAAACCGTCAAACAGGGGCAGACGCTCGGTACGGTTGGCACCGTCCCCATTGAAACTGAAGAAGGAACCCATCTTCACGTTGAAACGCTGAAAGATGGAAAAAGTGTGGATCCGCTGACCGTTTTTGACTAAAAACTTTCAGCTATTTCTCCGCGCACCCCTAAAGCGTTTATCGACTTGAATCCGCCGCGAATCTTTCCGGCGGATTTTTCCTGTACATAAAAAGAAAAATCCATTGATAAATAACTTTATTTGTGCTATTATAATAAAAAAGAGACTATATATTCCAATTTTTTTGCAATATATAGTTAACAATCTCTTAACAGTTTATCTACCATCTGTTCCCAATATCAATCCGATTATCTGTTACAATATTAACAGATACGCTGGATGAGAGGAGGCTGAGATTTGAGTAGAAACAAAACGGTTCTGGTCTGCGTAACCGGCCAGCGTGACTGCGACAGGCTGATCCGTGTTGGGAAAAGAATTTCGGATGAACGAAGGATCCCTTTGCAAGTGCTGTGTGTACAGCCAACTTCCGCCGGTTTTGACACCGACGGTGAAGAACTTGATTATCTCCGGGAAACAGCCCGGGATGCCGGAGCGGAAATGACCGTATATTTTAACGACGACGCGCCGCTTATGGCTGTGGGGGTTGCCAAGCAAATTGGCGCCGTACATATCGTAACCGGCATGGCGGAGGCACCTGTGAATGGATTCGTGGAAGTTTTGCATCGCTTTTTACCATTGATTCCCATCAGTATGGTTGGAAAGGACGGTAAAATTTATAATATCTGTCCGGCAAAAAAAGACGAACAGGCCGCAAAAGACCTGATTCTGCAAAGCGGTTCTTAAAAGCCCGCCCTGTTTTCAATCAACAGGGCGGGCTTTTACAAAATATCGGAGGCAGACCGGCCTCCTGCCGTTTATACGTCCAGATATCCCTTTCTTGGGACGATACCGAACGCATCACACAATTTTTGGAGCTGCGCGTCGGTAATTGACTGCTTAACCGGCATCTGGCCGATCGTCATATAAACCTGAGCGGCCTTTTCAACCGTTTCAATCAGGCCGAAGGCTTCATCCATAGTTTCGCCCGTACCAAAAATTCCATGCGCAGCCCACAGGACAATTCGGTGATCCCTGATTTTTTCTGCAGTGGCCTCGCCGATTGCATTGCCCCCGCAGACCATCCACGGAAGTACGCCGATCCCTTCCGGGAAAACAACAATACATTCGGTGCACATCTGCCACAGCGTTTTGGTGAAACTTTTGTCGTCCAGCTCATGGACAAACGTCATAGAAAGAATATTCAGCGGATGGCAGTGCATCACAACCCGGTGTTTTGGATCGGCTTTCAGCCGCTCGATATGGCTCATTAAATGAGTGGGAAGCTCACTGGTCGGTCGGCTGCCGTCCGCAAATCCCCAAAGGATATCGTATGAACGGCCGTCCGGGCAGATCCGGATAATGCCCATGTTGTTCTGAGGGCAGTCCTTTACATTTTTAAAGTACTTGCCGGTAGCGGTTACAATAAAATACTGACCTGCCAGATAGGAAGCATCAAATTGAAGCGGCAGCGTACGCTGGACCATAGTGGGATCCAAATAGGATTCCACCATGGCTGCATCCAGGCGGTAGCTGACATTTCCGCCGTTCCTCTCATCCCATCCAAGACGGTACATATTGGCCGTAGTATCGCACATTTCTTTGACAAACGGAGCCTCAAAAATATTATTCATCCATGATTTCCTTCCTGTATTTGCAATTTCGGAATCAGCGCTTAGACAGCACGTCTGTTTCATAGGTACGGATTTCGTCCAGCCATTTCGCCCCTACGGCAACGCCGTTCCTCCGGCAGAATTCATCCCAAACGGCCTGCCACGGCATGGATTTCATTTCTTCCAGCAAAGCCAGGCGGGCAGTGTAATTGCCCTCCAGCTCATCCTGCTTCAGGATGGGTGTTGGCTCCAGCAGAGCCCGCAGCAGCGCCTTCTGCATATTGCGCATCCCAATAACCCACGCGGCCACGCGGTTGATGCTGGCGTCAAAGAAATCCAGCCCAATATGGGTGCGTTTATACAAGCCGTTGCGGATCAGTTCAAATGCAATCTCCTGCAGTTCGTCGCTGAGGACAATAACATGGTCGCTGTCCCAGCGAACGGGCCGGGACACATGCAGCAGCAGTTCTTGAACAAAGAGCAGAACGGAGGAAATTTTGTTGCTGACATATTCCGTCGGATGGAAATGCCCCGTGTCCAGGCAGACAGCTTTATGGTTCTGAATCGCGTAACCAAGGTAAAACTCGTGGGAACCGGTAACATAGCTTTCCGATCCAATACCGAACACTTTGCTCTCAACAGCGTCAAGGTTGGCGTTTTCATCAATCGGATCCGCATAAATTTCATCAAGCGAATCCTTCAAACGCTGGCGGGGAGCAAGCCGGTCGATCGGAATGTCTTTGTACCCGTCCGGGATCCAAATGTTCGTCACGCATTTCTGCCCGAGCTGCTTTCCGAAATATTCCCCGATTTTCCGGCAGCGCTTGCAGTGTTCAATCCAGAAATCCCGGATCGATTGATCGGGGCTGGAAAGCGTAAACCCGCTCTCTGATTTTTTATGGGAAAAGCAGGTGGGATTAAAATCGAGGCCAAGGCCCTGGTCTTTTGCCCATTCGACCCAGCTTTCAAAATGCCGGGGCTCCAGCTGATCCAGATCAACTTTTTCGTTCGTATCCGCGTAAATCGCGTGAAGGTTGACCTTATGTTTGCCGGGGATCAGGGAAAAGGCCTTTTCCATATCCTGCCTGAGTTCGGCCGGCGTGGACGCTGCGCCAGGATAGTTGCCGGTAGCCTGAATACCGCCCGTGAGAGCATTGTCCCGAAACAGGAATCCCCGTACATCGTCCCCCTGCCAGCAGTGCATGGATATTTTGATTTTTTCCAATTCTTTCATGGCGTTTTCCGTATCCACGCCGAAAGAACCGTAGCGTTCCCGCGCTGATTCATATTCTTGCATATTGATGCCTCCTGTAAAACAGTATTTTACTTTTCGACTTTTCGGATTTCAAAAGAGCGGCGGACACAAGCCCGCGCTTCTGCTGCATTTGGGAACTCTTTTTCATAAAGCATCTGAGCCAGAAGGTTTCCGACGGCCGTCGCCTCAGCGGGGCCGGCAAAAACCGGCAGGCCGACGGCCTGCGCCGTCAGGCGGTTCAGATACCAATCCTTGCTCCCGCCGCCGACAATATACAGGCCGGAAAAACGGCGGCCCGTAACCTCTTCCATCTGCCGGACGGTTTCCGCGTAACTGCAGGCAAGGCTCCGGTAAATACAGCTCATCACCTCGCCGAGCGTCTGCGGGACGGCCTGGCCGCTCCTTCGGCAATATTCCCGGATTGCCTCGGTCATACTCTCCGGTGCAAGGAAAGACGGATCGTTCACATCCAGAAGAGACTGGAAATTCTTCGCTTTCTCCGCAAGATCGCACAGCTCATCAAACGTTTGCTTTTTGCCGTTTTCGTTACGGACGCTCTGAATCATCCAGGAACCCATAATATTCTTGAGAAAACGGTATCTCTTTTCATAACCGCCCTCGTTGGTGAAGTTGGCTGCGCGCGCTGCGGGGGTTGCGCAGACATCCGGATTCTCCGTTCCCAGCAAGGACCATGTCCCGGAGCTGATATACAGGAAATTCTTTTCGCCGGCAGCCGGAACGGCTAGAACGGCACTGCCGGTATCATGCGTAGCCGGCAGGACAACCCGGCAATTAAAACCGACGCGTTCACAGACTTCCGGCGTAAGCCCGCCCAACAGGGTTCCGGGCATTGAAACATCCCCAAAAATCGCGTCTGGAAGCCCCAGCTGACGGATCAGGCCGCGATCCCACGCGGTTTCCCCAGCTTTCACCAGCTGCGTGGTGGAAGCGTTCGTGTATTCGTTCGTCTGAACGCCAGTCATCCGGAAATGGAAATAATCTGGGATCATCAAAAACCTGGCGGCATGCGCCAGAAGCTCCGGCGACTGCTGTTTCAGCGCCGTTAGCTGGTAGATGGTATTGAAAATCTGCTTTTGGATCCCCGTCCGCCTATAGAGAGTCTCGGGATCCATCTGTTCTTCCACAACTGCATCCATGCCAGCCGTCCGGGCATCCCGGTAGGCTACCGCGTCGCCGAGGACTTTATTTTCGGAATCCAGCAGGACAAAATCAGTCCCCCACGTATCCACCCCAACGGAACCGGGGATCAAACCGTATTCTTTGCATTGGTGCATTCCTTCCAGAATATGATCCCAGAGGGACTCCAGATCCCAGCACAAATGGCCGTTTTTCAGGACAGCCTTATTGGGGAACCGGTAAATTTCCTTTGTCCGGATTCTGCCGTTCTCCACACAGCCGAGGATATGGCGCCCGCTGGAAGCGCCAATATCAATGGCAAGATAAATCTGCATTTTCGAACAACTCCTTCCCTGTTATTCTTTTCCTACTGTTTCATTTTTAATTATAAGAGCGTTTTTCAAAAGAAAAAGGACGCTGTTTGCAAAACAAGCGTCCTTATTTGCGAAAGCTCCGATACCGTCTGCGATATTCACCCGGGCTCATGTGGTAAGTTTCCTGAAACTTGTGGTAAAAATAACTGGTATTTTCATAGCCGACGGATGCAATGATCTCCGATACCGGGCAGCGCGTTCCGGTCAGCTGGGACAGCGCCATCTGAAATCGTTTTTTTTGCAGCAGTTTTTTAAATGGAATTCCAAATTCTGCAGTAACCGCCCGGCTGACTTTATAAACCGGCTGACCTTCCATTCCTGAAAACTCGGAAAGCGTGGCGTTTTCAAAATTTGTGTCAATATATGACAGAAGATCCAGTGCAAAGCGGTTCCGTCGATTTTCGCCGCTTTCAGCCCGTCCGGTATATTGCAGCAGCTGCAAGAACAGAAGGCCCATGGTAATTTCGTTAATCTGCCGGTCCGATGAGCCGCTGCGCAGGGACCAGATTAAGTTTTCCACCAAATTCTGAATGGGAAGGACGTCGCCGACATGAAAATACAGATAAGGCATTTTTCCTTTTTTGCCGGTCAGGTTGTCAATGACAAAATCGCTCAGGACGCTTTTCCCTTCCATCATGCTGAACGCCGTGTGAAAGAACTCCGGAAGAACAATAAAATTGACGCCCACGTCCTCCAGCCCGGCGGGAAGCACCTCGTGCCAGCAGCCTTTGCCAATAAAAAGGAGGTCGCCCGTTTCCAGCCGAAGTTCGGCCGTATCGTTGATGATATGGGTCGTGCTTCCGCTGCACATATACAGAATCTCTACATAATCATGACAGTGTTTCGGGAAAGCGACAAAACGGGTATGGGTCCGGATATCGATCATCTTCCCTTTTTTGAGAAGTTTCTTATTGTCAATCCGGAATTCCTGCCCACTTGCATACCGGTCTTTCCGAAGTTTTGAACCGTGCAGCAGTTCCTGCTCCTCCCGGCTGATCTTCCCCAATTCATTCAGCAGACCGCGGTTCATTCTTTCACTCCCATTCCGCCGTCTTATTTTTCTGGCTCCTATTATACATCAAGGCGGCGCAAAACACACGGCTTGCATCCATACATGAATGATATTATAATGAGTAGCAAACAACCGACCGCACATCCATTTTTTATCGAGAAAAGGCAGGAGGAATTCACTTTATGGAACGAATCGCATGCAGGATGAAAGTTTTTGAAGGATGCTACGACGAATATAAAAAAAGACATGACCAGATTTGGCCGGAAATGAAAGAGGAGCTAAAACGGCACGGATACCGCTCCTACACGATTTATCTTGACAGGGAAACGGGGTACCTCTATTCTTACGCGGAAGTTACCGACAAAAAGCTCGCAGATCAGATGAGCGACACTCCCGTCAACCGTAAATGGTGGCATTACATGAAAGACGTGATGGAGACGAACGAGGATGAAAGCCCCAAAAGCGTCCTCCTGAGCGAAGTATTCCACTTGGAATAAAAGCCGCTCCGGAGGAGCCGTGACGGTTCCGCGGATCGGCTGCTGAAAACAGAAACGGAGTGAATCAATCATGATAAAATTGGGAGTCCGAGGACACGATTACGGGAAAAACAGCCCCGAATCCCTGTTCCAGAAAATCCGGGAAGATGGTTTTGAGTCCGTCCAGCTGGCACTGAAAAAAGCAATTGCCGGTATTGACCAGTTCCGCGACATTACGCCGCAGACCATTGCAGACGTTCAGTCCGCATGCAAAAAGACCGGAATTCACATTGCGGTGCTCGGTGTGTATATTGATCCGTCCCTGGTGGACGACGCCCTGCGTGAAAAAAATGTTGCCGAATTTATTGGCAGCCTTCCGTTCGCAAAAAGCCTGAACGCCGACTGCATCGGAACAGAAACGACCCAGATGAGCCGCCAGCCGGGAACTGCGCGGAAAGACGCCCTCAGCGCCCTGTACCGCTCGCTGTGGAAAATCATGCCGGAAGCGGAAAACCGCGGGGTGACGGTAGCCATTGAACCGGTGGCGTCGCATACGGTCAATACGCCCGAATGCGCCGCGGAAGTTCTCAAAACCATTGCTTCCCCGAACCTGAAAGTGATTTTTGACCCCGTGAACGTGCTGACAGCGGAGGAAGCCCCGCGGCAGGAAGCCCTGTGGGATCGCTTCTTTAATCTTCTCGGGGACAAGATTGCCGCCGTGCATATCAAAGGAATCCGCCTGGACAGCCAAAATCAACTGGTCCGCAGCGGATTTGAAGATTCCATTGTGCATTATGAAACTATTTTCAGCGTCCTGAAATCGCTCCCGCAGGATTTCAGCATCCTGCGGGAAGGAATCCAGCCGCAGCATGCAAAGGAAGATTTCCGCTTTTTAAGCGGTCTTCTGGCGTAAGAGGACCGGCTACCGGCTGCCGGCGCTGCTGGTGTCGGCAGAGTGATAAAAAATAAATGGACGGTTGTTCACGGAAGGATCCAGTGTTTCAAAGCTGTATCCTTCCTTTTTTAATGTTTGGATTAAGGTCGGAACCTCTTTCAGCGTGTCTTTCTTGGTAGAAGAATTATGGAGAAGGGCTACTGAAACCCGGTGGCTGTGGATCCCATCCAGAGTATTTTTTAAAATCTTTTCCGGCGTGGCTCCCTTTCTGGCATCTTCGGCGCTGACATTCCAGTCATAATAAACATAACCGCGCTTGTTTAAACCAGCTATAATTTCCGCTCGGGTTTTTTTATTATAACCGTTCAGACTGCCTCCGGCAAGACGGCAGATTTTGGTGTCAACTTTCGTTGCACGCTGAATCAGACTGTGCATCTTATCAAAGTCTTCAAAAAACGCTTTGGAAGAAGCATAAATCTGATGGTAATCATGAGTATAGGAATGTACACCGACAGCATGTCCGCGCTTAACAATTTCTTTGAGATCGGAGACTTCATTTTTGTCGTGTGTACCCACTACAAAAAAGGTTGCTTTCACATCATAGCGATCCAGAACATCCAGAAGCGGAACCGTCAAATCCGACGGACCGTCGTCAAATGTCAGAAAAACAGTCTTGTCTTTGATTCGTCTATGGACCGGGCAGCTGGAAGAACTGCTTTCTGAGGAAGCGGCAGATACTGCCGGTCGGGAAGACGGCTGCACGGCCTGAGAAGAACAGCAGCTGCTGCCTGCGGAAGAAGCCGGCCTGCCATTTTCAGGTGACAGCCAATATGGCTGAACCGAAGCAGAACAGCCGCTCAGCAGAAACAGCCCCGCTATCAGTCCGATTTTTTTCCACAGCGTTTTCTGGAACTTGCCTTCGAACATATTCCCTATCTCTCTTCCAAATCCGACAATTTTACACTTTTATTATAGATGCAGTCAATGGGAAGTCAACGAAAATAACGATACTGTAACGGTTTCAAAACGGCGGGCGGCATTAAACCGAAAGAAATCGTTTTGCTGTCTTTGAATCCAGTGAATCTATTCCGCCGAAAAATACAGCTGTCCCTTTTTGCAGGATGAGACAGTTCTCGGCAATTCGCCGTGCAAAATTCAGGTTCTGCTCTACCAAAAGCATGGAAAGATTCGTCTCTTTACAAATTTCAAGCAAAACAGACCCGATTTCATCAATCATATTGGGCTGGATACCCTCGGTCGGTTCGTCCAGCAGCAGAATTCTGGGAGACATCATTAGGGCACGCCCAATGGCAAGCTGCTGCTGCTGTCCCCCGGAAAGCAGACCTCCCGGGCGGTTTAGCTGCTCTTTCAGAGCGGGAAAATACAGAAGAACGCGCTCCATGCGGCCAGCAACCAGCTTCCGGTCGCGGATACCCAAACAGCCGAGCTCCAGATTTTCCCGCACGGTAAACCGGGGAAGAATCTCTCTCCCCTGCGGGACATAGGCCATTCCCAGCCGGCAGCGTTCATGGGGGGACAGAGAAGAAATTTTTCTGCCGTCCAGCCGGATGAAACCGCCGGAAATCGGCAGCAAACCGATGATGGTCTTGAGAAGGGTGGTTTTTCCGACGCCGTTCCGCCCCAGCACCGCCAGCCTTTGACCCTTCCCCAGTGAAAGAGATACCCCGGCAAGGATAGTGCTTTTTCCGTAACCGGCCCGGACATTTTCAAGCTCAAGCACTGGTGCGCACCCCTTTCCCCTGTGATTTCAAATAGACCTGCGCCACCCGTGGATCGTTTTCAATCTGCTCCAGCGGCCCTTCCGCCAGGATCCTTCCCATGTGAAGGACCGTAACGGTCTGTGCCACCTGTCTTACAAATTCCATGTCGTGTTCTACGACCAAAACTGTGTGGCTGCCCAGGAGTTTCTGAATCATCTCACCGGTCAGACGGGTTTCTTCCGCTGTCATGCCCGCGGTTGGTTCGTCGAGGATGATCAGGCGCGGAGCCTGCATCATCAGCATACCGATCTCCAGCCACTGGCGTTCCCCGTGCGACAACTCACAGGCCATTTTATCCCGTTTTTCCCACAGACCGATTTCCCGCAGGACTTTGCCGGCCCTTTCCTGTGCCGCCCGCGGCGTTGACCGGAAAAATGTCCGGGCTACCGTATTGAGGCGCGGCGCCGCAAGGAGCAGATTGTCAGCCGACGTCATATTTTCGAACAGATTCGGCCCTTGAAATTTTCGCCCGATCCCGCAGAGGGAGGCAATCTCGTACGGCTTTTTCCCGGTAATGTCACATCCGCCGAATACAATCCGGCCGGTGGTCGGCTTCGTCCTCCCGGTGATTAAATCCATCAGCGTGGTCTTGCCTGCACCGTTCGGTCCGATAACAACCCGCAGTTCCCCTTCCTGCACACTCAAGTTCACATTGCGGAGCGCCCAGAATCCGTTAAAACATACCGAGAGGTTTTCCGTCCGCAGAATTTCATTCACGGCGTGCCGCCCCCTTCCGAACGGTACGGCCGCGCACGGCCAGTTGGAGGGAACCCACGATCCCATTTGGAAAGAAAAGCACCACCGCAAGGAGGGCCGCTCCCAGCAGAAGCTGCCAGTATGCGCCGAAATGTTCAGACAGTGCATTGCCCAGCACATTCACAAGCAACGTGCCAAGGGCTGCCCCGGTCAGGTTCCCTCTGCCGCCGATTGCCAGCCACACAACAGCCGCCGTTGAAAACTCCATTCCCACGTCGTTGGGGGCAATCATCCCGTTAACGGGAACATACAGAGCGCCTGCAAAACCTGCCAGCGCACCGGAAAGGGCAAACGCCGCCGTCTTAAAACGCGCCTGGCCGTATCCGAGGAATTCCAACCGTGTTTCGTTTTCGCGGATTCCGCGCAGAACCAGCCCAAAGCGCGAGGTCATGAGTGCCCGGCAGAAAATATAGACGAGCAGCACCATCAGAAAAACAAAATAGTATCCTTCCGCCAAAGAAAGCGAATGTCCGAAAAGGGACAGACCCGGAAGTCCGCCGATCCCGTTGAATCCTCCGGTATATTCTTGCTGGCTTTGGATAAAAAGGCTGAAAATTTCTGCGAGCGCCAGTGTAATGACCGAGAAAAAGACACCGCCGACCCGGCTGTAAAACAGGAAACGCCCTAAAAGTCCGGCAAGCAGTGCCGGAAGTAGAATACAGACAAGCACCGCCGCCGGCTGCGGCACGATCCATTGAAGCCACAGGGGCACCTGCTTAACACCGTAGCGGGCCATGAACTCCGGAACACCTTCCTGCGCTGAAAGGGAAAGGGCCATGGTATAGCCGCCCAGGCCGAACAGCACGGCATGGCCGAGGTCCATCAGCCCCGCATACCCCCAGACAAGATCAAGCGAAAAGGCAAAAATCAGAAATACGAGGTATTTTTCAAGCAGTTGTGTGTAAAACAGCGATCCGAAGAGCGGGAACAGCCCGAGCGCAAGAAACAGTGCAAAGTCCAGATACCGGTTGACAGGAATTTCTGCAAGCCGCCTCATATCATCTTCTCTCCTTTGCAAACAGTCCTTCCGGCTTAAACCGGATAACGGCGATAATCATCAGAAACACGAGAATATTGGCGGTGACATCATTGCTGACACCGCCCAGCAGCGCCGTGGACTCCCCTACCATCAGCGAACCGACTGCAGTCCCGAAAAATGACGCAATGCCTCCGACAACCGACGTCATAAAGGAATTAACCAGGTAAGGTCCGCCCATAAAAGGCGAAACGCTTTTCACCGGAGCTGCCAGCGCGCCGGCCAGGCCTGCCAGCCCGCTCCCGAAGGCAAACGTTACGGTATCCACGCGCGCGGAATCAATGCCAAGGCATTCCGCCATATCGCGGTTCTGGGTAATGGCGCGGACTCGCCTGCCAAACTTTGTTTTTTTCATCAGCAGCACCGTGCCTGCCATAACCGCCGCGACGAAACACACAGTAAAAATATTGTAATACGGGACAACCACTTTCCCAATCGAAAAATTTCCTTTGATCGGGATGGCTACGTATTGTGACTGTGCGCCGAAAATGATATTGACAAGCTGCTGGAGAAGGACGGAAATTCCGAACGTCGCCAGCATGGTTTCCGCCGGCCGGCCGGCCAGCCGCCGAACGACCAGCACTTCCATCAGGATTCCGGCCAAGGCCGCCGCCGCAAAAGCGAGTGCCATGGCGGCGGCAAAATTCAGCCCGAGGAGCTGCGTAGCACAGTAAGCCGTGTAAGCGCCTACCATAATCAGTTCCCCATGTGCCAGATTAATCACGCCCATCAGCCCGCAGATGATGACCATGCCGAGGGCCGCCATCAGAATCAGCGCTGAGGAATTCAGGCCGTTCAAGAGGAGTGCAAGGACACTGTCCATAGAAACGATTCACCTTTCCACAGGACGGATCAAAAACCGGAAGATGCCGCCGTCCCGGAATCTTCGTCAGGGTTTCGGATCAATTGGTTTTTCCGATGTGAAAATCACATGAATTTCGCCTTTCTCGTCAACCTTTCCGATCCGGCAGTACAAACGCGTATGGTTGTTTTTTCCGTCGATTGAAATCTTTCCGGATGGGGAATCAATTTGAAGTTCCCGAAAGGCTTCGGCAACCTGCTGGGTGTTTTCCGGATCTTTTGCCTTTCTAAGGGCTTCGCCCAAAAACAGTCCGCCGTTATAACCGCCCATGGCGGCATAGGTCGGCACTGTTCCGTCTTTGATCGTTTCGGCGTACTTTTTAACGAACGTCTGGTTGATGGGATTCTCGACATTTTTAAAATAATCGACGCAGATGAAGCTGTTTTTACCTGCATCGGCGCCAATGGATTTCAGTACTGTTTCATTCGTTGTGAGGCTGGCAATGGTGGCTTTCAGGCCGTAGGCATGGTACTGTTTGTAAAAAGCGACATTGCTGTCCCCGGTCAGCTCGCTGTAGACAATATCCGGATTAGAGGACTTAATTTTGTTGAGGACGGAAGAAAAGTCGGTGCTGCCGTAAGGGACATATTCTTCCCCTACAACGGAGCCGCCGCCTGCCGCCAGATACTCTTTAGCCAGTTTGTTTTCAACCTGCGGATAAACAAAATCGCAGCCGATAAGGAAAAATTTTTTACCGGCATTTTTCAGGAGCCACTTCACAAAGATTTCCGCCTGCTGGTTCGGGATGCAGCCAACATAGATAATATTTTTGGACTGCTCCTGCCCTTCATAGGACTGCGGATAAATCAGCAGGGAATGGTAAGATTCCACAACGGGTTTTACGGCTTTTCGGGCGGAAGAAGAACAGGTTCCAATAATCGCAGTCACTTTTTCGTCCAGGATTAATTTGCGTGCTTTGTCGGCTGCCTTGGCAGGATCCGAAGCATAATCGGCAAACACGGTTTCAATTTTTCTGCCGTGGATGCCGCCGTTTTCGTTGATCTTCTGAATCGCCATCTTAGTGCCGTCATACAGCTGTTTTTCGCTGACGGACGTCACACCGCTGAGAGAATACAGCACACCGATTTTAATCGGCCTGTCCTTCTCCGATCCGCCGCTCGCATTGTGTCCACAGCCCGTCAGCGTACATGCGGACAGAACGGCGCATACCAGAAATACACACAGCTTTTTTTCCATTTTCTTCATCTCCAGACTAAAAATGGCCCTTTCGTTTTTTTAAAGAGCTACAAGCATAATATTCCGGTACCGGAAATAACGTTCCCACAGCGCTGCGGCCCCATATACTCTTGTATCTGGGTTCTGCCAGAAAAAAGCTCCCGTTCCTGAAACCTCAAGTTCCAAGAACGGGAGCAAATAGACAAGCCGTACAGCCTATCAATAAATTATTTTGCTTTTGACTGAATATACTGATCGATCGACCGGGCCGCATCCTTGCCGCCGCCCATTGCAAGAATGACCGTTGCGGCTCCGCTGACTGCGTCGCCCGCAGCGTAGACGCCTTCCCGTGAAGTCGCCATAGATTCATCCTTCACCACAATGCAGCCGCGATTGTTGGCTTCCAGTCCTTTTGTGGTTGTGCGGATCAGCGGATTAGGAGAATTGCCGATTGCCATGACCACGCAGTCCACCGGAATAGAGAAGTTGGAGTCCTCCACCGGGATTGGTTTCCGGCGGCCCGATGCATCCGCTTCCCCAAGTTCCATCCGTATGCACTCAATGGAAGCAACCCGGCCGGTTTCGTCGCCCTTGATTGCGACGGGATTACAGAGGAGATGGAATTCCACGCCTTCTTCTTTGGCATGATGAACTTCTTCGCGCCGGGCAGGCATTTGCTCTTCAGCGCGGCGGTAAATAATGTATACCTTCTCTGAGCCAAGGCGCAGGGCGGTCCGTGCCGCATCCATTGCGACGTTTCCACCGCCGACAACGGCAACATTCTTCACTTTGAGGATTGGCGTGTCATATTCCGGTTTATACGCTTTCATCAGATTGACACGCGTCAAAAATTCGTTTGCGGAATAGACTCCCACAAGCCCTTCGCCCGGGATATTCATAAATCTTGGAAGACCGGCACCCGTACCAATAAAGACTGCTTCAAAACCATTCTGGAACAGTTCATCCACAGAAAACAGCTTGCCGATAACCATATCTGTCTCGATTTTTACGCCCTTCTGTTTCAGCCCATCAATTTCTTTCTGGACGATTTCTTTCGGCAAACGGAACTGAGGAATCCCATACATCAGGACACCGCCCGCCGTATGGAGAGCTTCAAACACGGTAACAGAATATCCCATGGCAGCCAAGTCACCCGCACAGGTAAGCCCCGCAGGGCCGGCGCCCACTACAGCCACTTTATGGCCGTTCGGTTCCGCATGGAACGGTTCGTCTTTCCCATGTTTCATATGCCAGTCCGCCGCAAAACGCTCCAAACGGCCAATGCCCACCGGTTCACCTTTGATTCCGCGCACGCAGTTATGCTCGCACTGGTTCTCCTGCGGGCAGACACGCCCGCATACGGCAGGAAGAGAATTGGTCAGTTTAATGGTGCGGTAGGCGCCTTCCATATCTCCCTGAGCGATGGAACGGATAAAATCCGGGATATGAACACCCACCGGGCACCCTTTGACACACGGCTGGTTTTTGCAGTGAAGACAGCGTGCCGCCTCTTTGCAGGCCATTTCTTCAGTATAGCCCAGCGCCACTTCATCAAAATTTTTATTTCGGACGTTTGGCTCCTGTTCCGGCATTGGAGTCTTTTTCGGATTCATATCAGGCATGTTCGGCACCCTCCATTAAATGGCATTTAAAATCACGCGCGGCTTCCCTCTCCATTCCCGCATAGGTTTTGGAACGTTTGATTGCTTCGTCGAAATCCACTTTGTGGCCGTCGAAATCCGGGCCGTCCACACAGGCGAATTTTGTTTTGCCGCCTACCGTCAGCCGGCAGCCGCCGCACATCCCCGTTCCGTCAATCATAATCGGGTTCATACTGATAATTGTCTTAATTCCATAAGGTTTCGTGAGGTTGCACACGGCGCGCATCATAACCAGAGGCCCAATCGCCACAACAAGGTCGTAACCGGCACCCGCTTCGATATTTTTGCGAAGGGCATCGGTTACAAACCCCTTGTTTCCGTTAGAGCCGTCATCCGTCATTACGGTAAGATGGTCACAGGCCGCGCGCATTTCATCTTCCAAAATAATAAGATCCTGATTGCGGAATCCAGCTATCATATCTACTTTCGTACCCATGGCATGCAGAGACTTGGACTGCGGGTATGCAATGGCGCATCCGGCGCCTCCGCCGATCACCGCAGCCTTCCGGTATCCTTCCAATTCGGACGGTTTGCCGAGAGGACCGATAAAATCCAGGATTGCGTCTCCTTCGTTAAGCTGATCCAGCAGCATGGTTGTTTTGCCGACAACCTGGTAAATAATCGTGACGGTTCCCTTTTCGCGGTCATAATCCGCAATGGTGAGAGGAATCCGCTCACCACGTTCATTAACACGAAGAATAATAAACTGACCCGCTTTTGCCTTCTTTGCAATAAATGGGGCGTCAATATCCATTAGTGTCATGGAAGGGTTCAATTTCCGTTTCTTTTTAATTGTAAACATCTTTTGCCACTCCCTGCGATCTAAATGAATTGTTAAAAAGCCTACAAATTTTATTATACACGGTTCCCGATTCCTTTCAATAGAAAAACAGCAGATTCACAAAAAATATGATAACCACCTTCTGGTATTTTATAATTTGAAAAAACGCGCAGCCCGAAAACAAAACTGCATAATAGAATTTGAATCAACCATTTACGTTTCGGCTGTGAATAATAGTCACCAAAATGGTATAGGATAATTAAAATACGTTATAATCAATTTGTATGAATATCTCACGATCGTTATATAAAATAAAGGCGGAATTCAGATGTTAAAATTATGCCTGAATGAAAGGTTACGGGAATTACGCATAAAAAGCGGATATACGCAGAGTCAGATTGCAAAAATTCTTAACATTGACCGCTCCACCTATTCCTACTATGAGATTGGCAAGACCACACCGGACGTATCAGTCTTAGTAACGCTTGCCAAAGTTTTTAATATTCCAATTGAACAATTGCTTGCGGATGAAAGCACACCCAAAGATGTTGCTGAAAGGCGGTTTCCTTCTGATTATGCCCATGGGAAAAAAAATTCCAGCCATATCTACGAACTGTCTGATAAAGAAAAAGAACTGGTAGGGGTTTTTCGAATCTGCCCAAAAGAAGAGCAGGATTACGTGCTTACTTATCTTGAACAGGTTTCGGCTCCCCACAAAGTGCATTAAATGTGCGTTGCGTTCTAATGGTGGGTCTTATTCCAGCAAATTGATCCGTTGGGAAAATTATGATATACAGCGATATAGAATTAGGTAGGAGCAGTTTTAGGCTGCTCCTTTTTGCTGTGCTAAGATTTCGCAACTTGCGCTGAAATACTCATGGTGGTATACTACAGTCGGGTTTTCTGGCAAGATTGAATGTAGGGCTGAGGACACAATTGTTCCCATTTTTTTACATTTTACAATTTCCGGATAATTCAGCAGGAGGGAGAACTCATCAGGCTGTATCGTAATTTGCTCCCTTTTGAAACATACATGCTGATTCTAAGAGAGATGATACTATGTTCAGCGGCTAAGAAAATGAATTTATTTATACTGCATATTGAGTGATTTAAAGTAAAAAGGAGCTGAATGCTGACCGATTGGTCTAAAAAATATAGCGTTTCTTCGCTGGAAGGATTTTCGTTATAAAGAGTCGTTTTCTCGGGTTTCTGCTTTTAAAACCCGGGAGAGTATTTGTTATGTCCAGAAGCAATAAATTCCGCTGAAAAGCAAAATTTGTTTCAACTAGATGGGAGATTTTAAATATTGACTGTATCGAATATACTACTGTTCATTATCTTAGGCTTAATATTTGTTTTACCTCTCTTTATTAAGCTGATCGAGGAAAACCTTGAAATTTTCCTTTTTATTATGGGTATTTTAGCTGCTGTAACCGGTGAAGCCCTGAACGGTGCTTTACTGAAAGATATTTTTACGAATGTTTACATGTACATCATTGTGGCAATTGTCCTTGCGGGCGGCTGCCTATTTAAAATATTTTCCAGCAAACTGCGGAGTGGGGTCAACCAGACCCTGAAAAAGATTTCGATTGAACTGTTTGTATTTCTGTTCATCGTTATTCTAGGCCTTCTTTCAAGTATTATCACGGCGATTGTTGCTGCCCTCTGCCTTGTTGAAATTATCAATCTGCTTCCATTAAACAGATCTGCAAAAATCAACGTTAATATTATGGCATGTTTTTCGATCGGTCTGGGCGCTGTCTTAACACCGGTTGGCGAACCTCTGGCTACGATTGTGATTGGAAAGCTATCAAAGAATCCAGCATTGCATGCCGATTTCTTTTACATGCTCCGAACCCTTGGCGTTTACGTAATTCCCGGTATTATTATATTTGCTTTATTGGCCGTATATTTTGCAAAAAAAGGCAAAATATCTGCACAAGATAGAGAAATCGTTATTGAAGAAGAAAATTACCGGGGAATTATTTTCCGGGCACTGAAAATTTTCCTGTTTCTGATCGCCTTGAGCCTTTTGGGCAGCGGATTCAAACCTATTATTGATGAATACGTTATCAAAATTCCGGCAATGGGGCTCTACTGGATCAACATGTGTTCAGCTGTCTTGGACAACGCAACCCTGGCGTCTGCCGAAATCAGCGCTTCTATGACGCAGAACCAGATCGTCGCCATTCTCATGGGGCTGCTTATCAGCGGCGGTATGATGATCCCAGGAAATATTCCGAATATTATCTCTGCAAGCAAATTAAAAATTAGAAGCAAAGAATGGATGAGACTTGGGATTCCATTTGGATTGATCGTTATGGGCATCTATTTTATGGTTATATTTGCTATTTAAGTTTTTTCCGAAAAGCACTTCCCCTTTTATGCGTATCCGCAAAAACGAGGGAAAGAATTGCTGTAGAATTAAATAAGTTTTAGTTTGTCTGGAACCACCGTCCGCTTTTTGACCGATAAAATGTTTCTGCATTTTTCGGTGAAAGTGTCCGATGGTTTTTTCCTCAATATTTTAAAGCAGACCAACCGTATTTTGATAAAAAACATTCCCAATTTAAAAATCGGCGTATGGGAAAAAGCATAAAGAAGAGCTATAATGAAGATATCTTGAATTTATCCGCAAAAATCCTTTCAGCTACAGGAGAACTTAAAATGCAGACAATTTTTAAAGCAAATGAATATGGGGCTGTTCCAGACGGGAAAACCCTTTGCACCTCTGCTATTCAGAGCGCCGTAGACGACGCGGCGGCTCACGGCGGCGGACGTGTTGTATTTGAAAAAGGAGGCTATCTCACCGGCACTGTCTTTGTCAAATCCAACGTTGAGTTTGAGATTGGCGAAGGCGTAACCCTCCTTGGTGCTCAGGACGGCAGTGCCTACCCGGAACTGAGGAACCGTGTGGCCGGGGTGGAAATGACATGGCCGCTGGGGATCCTCACGGTATTTTCTCAGGAAAATGTCCGCATTTTCGGCGGCGGAACAATTAACGGCCAGGGAGAATACTGGTGGGAAAAATATTGGGGCAAAGACCGGCGCGGCGGTCTCCGGAAAATTTACGACGCCAAGAGCCTGCGCTGGGCCGCAGATTACGACTGCAAACGCCCAAGGAACATTGTGGTATTTAATTCGGCTCATGTGACAATTGAAAATCTCAGGATCAAACGATCCGGTTTCTGGAACATACATATCTGCTATTCGGACCAAATTCAGATCCGCAATCTTGACATCAGTGAAAATTACGGGCCGAGCACCGACGGCATTGACCTTGACTCCTCCAGCAACGTCAAGGTGGAAAGCTGCCGCATTGCATGCAGTGACGATAATATCTGCATTAAGTCCGGACGTGACGGCGACGGGCTACGGGTTGGCAGGCCATGTGAAAACATTGAGGTTTGCCGCTGTGAAACGGGGACCGGCGACGGCATTACACTGGGCAGTGAAACTTCCGGCGGCATGAGGAATATTAAAATTTCCGATATTCGGATGAACGGCACCAACAATGGGATCCGCATGAAATCCGCCCGGATCCGCGGAGGACTGGTTCAAAATATCTGTTTTAGCCATTTCGAGATGAAGGATGTTGCAAATATCTTCAATTTTGAGCTCGACTGGTATCCGGCTTACAGCTACTGCTGCCTGCCGGAAGGCTGGAGCGGCGAGATTCCAAACCGCTGGAAGTCCCTGCTGATTCCCGTTGACCCGCCGGAACGCGGAATCCCTGAATTTCGGGATATCTCCATATCCGATATTCACGCGGAAACATCGAAGGCTTGCACATCCCAGTTATTCTCCGTCAACGCCTATCCACAGAAGCCAATCCGAAATGTTTCGTTTCAGAACATTGCCGCGGAAACTACAACTGCCGGAACCATCCGGTATGCCAAGGACTGGTTTTTCAAAAATACGGATTTTCATTTCTCAGACGGATCGAAAATCAAAATCGAAAATTGCTCCAATCTCAATTTTTAAGGAATCATGAGTGATTCTGCGCAGCAATGGCCGGTGATACCCAGCCGGACAACCGGTTTTGAGCTTTCATCCGCCATCCGCTGTAATAAGCCGGATACCGACAATTGTTTAAAAGGGTCCAAAAAACGGGAAGGGGTCTTACCATGACAACCAACACGACGGCCAAAAATGCGGAAAGCAGAAAGGCGCTTCCGGCGCGCCCGCTGCTGAAATGGGCCGGCGGAAAAACACAGCTATTGGGAGAAATCCTTCCCAAAGCCCCCCAAAAATACGGAAAATACATTGAGCCTTTTCTGGGGGGAGGCGCTGTCTTTTTTGCTTTGAAGCCGAAAAGCAGCGTCATTTCGGACAGCAATCCGGAACTGATGAATCTGTATGCTCAGGTAGCCTCGCATGTGGATGAGGTTATCCGCTGCCTGCACCGGTATAAAAACAGCAAAGATATTTTTTATGCTGTTCGGGAACAGAACTGGAAAGAGCTTCCGAAACCCGAGGCAGCTGCACGTACTATTTTTCTGAACCATACCTGCTACAACGGGCTCTACAGGGTCAACCGCCAAGGACATTTCAACGTTCCGTACGGCAAATATAAAAACCCGAAAATCTGTGACGAAGAAGCCCTGTACGCCGCTTCAGACGCATTGAAAAGCGCGGTGATTGTATGTGCCGATTACCTTCAGGTCCTGGAACGTTATGCCCAGCCGGGAGACTTTATTTTTCTGGATCCTCCGTATCTGCCCGTATCCACCTATTCTGACTTTAAGCGCTATACAAAAGAACAATTTTACGAAGAAGACCACCGAGCCCTTGCCAAAGAAGTAAAACGCCTGCATGAACTGGGGTGTTACGTAATCCTGATGAACTCGAACCACCCTCTGGTCCACGACCTTTACAGCGGCTATCCGGTCGAAGTCGTTCCCACTAAACGCTATATTTCCTGCAAAGGAAACAGCAGGTGCGGCGAGGACGTTATTGTTTCCATCCCGCCCAAAAGGCGCCTGCAAGTTCATTTTGCACCGGAACCGCTTGCCGAACAGGTATCCCGTTTCCCGGCAACGCGTTTTATGGGCTCAAAGAGCAAGCTGCTTCCGGAAATTTGGAAGGTAGCTTCCCAATTTCAATTTCATACGGCGGCCGATCTGTTTTCTGGTTCCGGAATTGTAGGATACCTTTTCAAAGCGCAGGGAAAAGCCGTCATCAGCAACGATTACATGGCAATGTCCGCCGTCTTTGCCAAAGCAATGATTGAAAACAGCTCCGTAACCCTGCCTCTGGATGAAGCGAAAATTCTGCTTTCCCCCAAATACGAAAACGACCATTTTGTCAGCCGAACATTTGACGGTCTTTATTACTCCAAAGCTGACAACGAGCTGATTGATACTCTCCGGGCAAATATTGCTCACATCAAAAGGCCGTATAAAAGAGCAATTGCCATGAGCGCGCTGATCCGCGCCTGTATCAAAAAACGGCCCCGCGGGATTTTTACCTATACCGGGAACCGCTATGACGACGGCCGAAAAGATTTAAAAAAATCACTGGAGGAGCAGTTTCTGGAAGCTGTCGCCGCTGTCAACCGGTCTGTATTTGATAACGGCCAGACAAACCGAGCCAAAAACTGCGACGCGATTGCACTGCGAATCCCCACACCCGATCTTGTTTATATTGACCCGCCTTACTACTCTCCCTTGTCTGATAACGAATACGTGCGCCGCTATCATTTTGTCGAAGGTCTGGCGCGTGACTGGAAAGGTGTTGAAATCCAGCAGAACACTCAGACGAAAAAATTCAAGTCCTATCCGACGCCTTTTTCTACCCGGAAAGGCGCTGAAAACGCCTTTGAACTGTTGTTTAAAAAATACGCCAAAAGCATCCAGATTGTCTCCTATTCTTCCAACGGTCTCCCAACAAAAGACGAAATGCTGGCGCTGATGGCTAAATATAAGGCGCATGTTGAAGTGATACCCGTGAACTACCGGTATTCATTTGGCAATCAGGGAACAAAAGTCAACGATAACCGGAATAAAGTTCAGGAATATTTGTTTATCGGTTATTAAAAGGAGCGTTTGGATGGGGTTCTGGCAGCTTGGAAACACCTCCGTCCGCAGCGCCATGCGGATAAAAGACGGTTTAACCGCTCTATCGAAGTCCGCTGTTCAGGGGAATATCCGAAAAGGCGAAGGTGACCTTGCCTTTCGAAAACTGCTTGGAGAATGCGGCGTGGTGTCCCTTGGCGTAGACTCCACAAACAGTGTGGGGCGAAAATGGCGATCTGCAATGGGAAAACTGGGCTTTCTGTATCCGCTGGTAACAAAAAGCATGGGGTTCCGCCAGACGGATTTGGGAAAGCTGGATACAATTACGCCGGCCGGATGGAACCTGATACGGGCTGAAACCGTCCCCGCAGCGCAGGAATGTTTCCTGCGGGCCATGGCTACGCCGGTTTTCGCAGCGGAAAACGGAAAAACGTTCTCTCCCCTCGTCTGGACGCTGGCCATCCTTTTGGAACTGGAAAAGCGCGGGCAGGAACCTGCCGTCCATTTCCCGGAAATAGCGCTGATCGTTCAAACGACAACCCCCTGCAGCGGTCTGGCACAGACCGCAGACCGTATTCTGAACTTGCGCTCTCAAAGGGAACATTCCGAGAGAAAACGGGTGTTTGACCGGAACCGGTATGAAGCAGGAGGAACGGCTATGGGCTGCAAGCCCCACACTTTTGTGGATTACGCCGATATGAATATCCGGTACTTAAAAGCAACCGGTATGGTTCAGTCCAAAGGGAAAGGAATTGCGCTGATTCCAGAAAAGCACTTTCTGGCTGTCCGCCTGACTCAAAATCTTTTATCGGATCGCCCGCTGCTGGAATTATACCGGACACTTTGCCGCGGTTCAGAACTTCCGACCGACAATGCGGCGGTTGCTTTACAGGTTTTAAAAGACTTGCGGATACAGCTGAAGGATTACGGAATCGCTTATTCCATCGAAGGCCGTCCGCTGGATACGGCCGCCCATATTAATCAGATCCGGTACCAAATGGAAAGCCTGATTTCAGAAAAGAAGGAAGAAATCTACGCTCAGGAACAGTCTTCCTGTTGGAAAGAAATCGCGGCTTACATGAAGCTGCTGTCTTCACGCAAAGAACGGCTGAAAATCGGAGGGGACACGGAAATCAGCATTCCGCGCACAGAAGCTCCGGCTTATCTGGAATGGAGCCTGTGGCGGGCTTTTCTGGCATTAGGCGGCCTTGTAAACAAGCCGTACGAAGTGCGCCGGTTTTCGGTCGATCAGGATTTTTACCCTGTGAGTACAGCGCCGGGCAGCGGGCCGGATCTGGTCGCAGAATTTTCCACGTGCGTCGTCGTCATTGAAGCGACCCTGTCTGAAAATTCCAGGCAGGAGGCTATGGAAGGGGAACCGGTGCGCCGCCATGTCGCCGCTCTGATGCAGCAGTACCAAAAGCCTGTTTATGGACTTTTTATCGCCAATCAGATCGACTCAAACACAGCGGAAACTTTTCGCATTGGGATCTGGTATACCCGCGATGACAAAAAGCTGGATCTGCAAATTGTTCCTGCCACGCTTTCACAGTTCAATGCCCTTTTTCAGGCATTGTTTGAAACCCATCAGGAAACACCGGATGCCGTTATTCAGGTTATGTCCGTCTGTGAGAAGTGCCGTGCCGAAAACGAAGCTCCCACATGGAAAAAGCGGATTTCGGAGATTTTTGAGCAGGCTGTTGGTACTCTCAGGCATCCCGGAAAGGAAAACCGGCAAATGCCCCGCTAATTTTTAAGAATCTAAAAAAAGAAGGGCGGCAAAAACCGCTCTTCCTTTTTCTTAATTAATTTTCCGACACGGACAAATCAGGCAACTACCTGTACATTGGTAGCACGCATTTTACCGCTGTTTTTGGGATCCGGTTCAATATCAAATGTGACTTTCTGGCCTTCTGCCAAAGTCTTAAAGCCATCACCGACAATATTGGAGAAATGGACAAAAACATCGTCCCCGCCGTCGTCATTAGAAATAAAGCCGTACCCTTTGCTTTCATTAAACCATTTAACTGTTCCTTTATTCATACTGAATAAAACCTCCGTAATCAATAATTTGTTTTGGAAGTAAAAAAGCATGTACTGTACATCATGAGACGAAACATGATCTACATAATACATGCCAATCCATTCGTACATTCAAAACAGTGTTATTATAGCACTCTTAAGCGGATCTGTAAAGCCCCCTTTCATTATAAAAAAACTGGAACACATTCATCCGCTTCAGTCTGTCAAAAGTTCCTAAACTGAGGGAAAACATTAAGAAATCAAGTACAGTTTAAGTCTGAAACAATCCTTTGAAATTCTTCGTAACTCATCAGCGCATTCAGCAGCGAAAGAAGTGCATTGGCGGAGAGATGCTCAGGAAGATCCAGCTTTTTCAGGAGAAAAAGCCTTTTTTTTGCGCTGCCCGTTCCGCCGGAAAGCCCCGCGGAATACAAATCAGCTTTGGTAATCTGCCGGCCATGGGAAACGGGCGCGCTTTCTGCGCAGGCCCCGGCGCGCCGCAGCGCCTGAAGAAGCACTTCCTCCGGAACTCCTTCCACACCCAGTTTTCCTTCTTTGGACGGCTGGGCTTTCCGCTTTTCCTTGCCCGGAATATCCGGAATATAAGCATGCCTGATTTTTTCCGGCGGAATCGAACCCGAAAGGTAATGGCGGATCAAAAAGCCTGCGGAATCGCTGTCGGTCAGCACTAAAAGCCCTCGGGTGGCCGCAAGCCTGCGAAGCAGTTCCATCTTTTTTTTGTCCTTAAAAATGCGGAATCCATTGGTTTCAATAATCAGCCCGTCAATCAGAGGTGATAACTTAATTTTATCGTATTTTCCCTCAACAACAACCGCTTCCTTAACATGTATCAAGCCGTCTTTCCCCTTTCGACAATCCAAAGCAGCTTGGCAAGCAATTCTTCCATAATGGTTCTGCGGTCTCCTCGTGAACTTTTCAGCGCGGTGTCGGCTTTCAGCAGCTCAAAGAGGCTCCGCCGCAGCATTTCGGTAGAAAACCGGGAAACGTCCCGGGATGCGTTGGTTAAACGGAATTCTTTCCGGGCGTAGTCGAAATGTTTGGCAGGCTCCATCTCCGTAAAACCGCTCTGCACAGAGGCACGCACTCGGTACAGGTCAATATAGGCCCCGGAAAGCACCGCCAGAATGGAAACAGGTTCCTCCTTTTGATAAAACAACCGATCCAGTATCTGATAAGCCCTGTCTCCGTTTCCGGAAAAGATCGCCTTGGAAAGGTCAAAGACGCGGGCTTCCAAATTTACCGTTGTCAAAAGATCAATCATCTGATCCGTGATTTTTCCGGTGCCGGCAAAAGAACACAGCTTTTCCAATTCATTGTGGGCACTATTCATTCCGCATCCGCAGCGGCTTACAATCCGCCTAGCTCCTTCACGGGTCAGTTCACAGCCTCGTTTTGCTGAGGTAGAACACAGCAGCTTTTCCATTTGAGCCGGTGTCCTCTGCCGGAAGTATACGACTGCGCCGGCCTGATTGCAGGCTGTTAAAAATTTCTTCCAGTTTTTATTTTTCCTTACATCGGGATCAAATGACAAAAGATAAACGACCAGAACACAGGTATCCGGAAGGTCTTTTAAGAGTTCCCGCAGCTTTCCGGTTTCTCCGGCCCGCATGGCGCCAATATCCCAATCGGAAACCGCCACGCATTTGCGTTCAGCCATAACCGGCAGTGCCTCTACGGCGGCGGCAATTTCATCCACTCCGGTTTCACCGCCGTCAAACCGCTGGATATTGAAATCCGCAGCGCCCCCGGCTCCCGCTTTGGCAATTAATTTCTGCGCATAATACTGCACCAGATATTTTTCTTCCCCATACAGGAAATACATCTTTGCAAAATTGGACTTTCCAATCTGTTTCTTGAGATCTGTTTCGGTGATTTCCGGCATTATGACTCCCTCCTGATTGACAGTGTGCGTTCTCCTCTCAATTCCAGAACAATGTTACCGTATCCGCCCGTCCGGGTAGACAGGCGCTTTGTTCTTTCCCACGCCGATTTTTGCAGGGCTTTCTGATCCATTGAAAAAACGGTGCAGGCAGCCTGCGGCTCTTTCTCACCCGTTCCTTCGATCCGGTCGGTCACCCAAAAATCCGGATTTATCCATTCCTGCGGCAGCTGAGACAGATCCGCCTCCTCCGGACAAACCAAAACGGAAACGCCGCACAAACAAATCCGCGCGGCCGACGCTTTTCCGCAGAGGGCCGTGTCAATCTGCACATCACTCCACAGCGAAACGGATACATGATCCTGATACAGGGTGGAATACGAAGAATCCGACAACGCCTTTTGAAAGAATCCGTCGGCAGGGCTGTCCTGTCCCGCAACGATCCGCACAGGATGAAACCGTTCCGCAAGTCCGGCCGCACAGGATACCTCGTCCCGCTCCCGCGTCAGCAGTTCCAGAAGATCAAACCGGCTGATATTCTCACTTTCCAGATAGGAAACCACCTTCCCGGAATTATAGCTTCCGCACCCCACGACGGCCGCATGCCCGCCCCGTGTCAGGACAACGGAAACATCCGAACCGACATCCAAAACCGCCACCCGTGTGATTCCCCGCTGAGAAATCTGAAACGACAGGACCCCCACCAAAAGGAGAATGACAGAAAAGCAGGCCGCATGAGGAAACAGGCGGAATCCCTTTGCAAGGGCAAACGCCGCGGCAAACAAGAAAATCGTCCCGGCCAGCCAGAGGACTACAAACCCACGCGACGCGTTCAGACTGGCAGCGGGAAAACCCGCCAGCCATACGGCGCAGATACGCATATATTTGGCCAAAAGACCGGCGGCAAGCGCAAACGGCATGACGAGAAATGACTTGGGAAAAAGCAGGTTCAGTAAGGCCGCAATGGCACCGGAACCCATCAGGAGCGTAGACGGAACCAATTCCAGAAGGTTGGAGAGCGGCGCAACCAGCGACACAGAACCGAAGTTCAGCAGGATGACCGGCAGGGTAAACAGAGCTGCGGCGGCAGATGTTGACAAAATCCCGCTGACCGCCTGAATCAGCGGCGACAAAACAGGGATTCGGTCGAACACAGCATTCAGACGGCCGGCCAGCGGTCCCGCGCAAAGGATCAGACCCAGTGTGGCAAAAAAAGACAGGAGCAGACCGACGTCCGCCGCCGCGTATGGGTTTGGCAGGCAGATAGCCAGCACCGCTGCGCAAAGTGAATTCAGCGGATCGGCCCGGCGGGACAGAATGGGGGCGGCGAGGAAGAGCAGGCACATGATGCCGCTCCGGGTAACCGACGGAACAAAACACGTTACGGCCATAAATCCGAAAACCCCGCATGCGGCCACAGCAGATGCAGGTTTCTTCGGGACACGGAAAAACAGAAGAAGAAAAATCATCAGCTGAGCAATGGTCGCCATGTGCAAACCGGAAACCGACAGCAGATGCGAAATCCCATCAATCCGGAAATCGCTGATCAGCTCTTCGGAAAGTCCCGTTTTATCCCCCAGCAGAATTCCACCAACCAGCCCGGCCTCGTCCGGGGGAAGCATGTCCCGGATTGATTCCAGCAGTTTCTGACGAAACCGCAAAGCATAGTAGTACGGAGGTTTGGAAGGAGGCGGAAAAACTTCTGTTTTCTGATGCTCATACAGATACGCAAACATCATAACGCCTTTGGAAGCATAATAACTGCGTGAAGAGTACCCGTCCCCGCCGGTCGGAAGAAACAAATGAATTTTCCCCCGGATACGCGAATACGGCCCGGCGCCGCTGATCGCATTCTGTGTGGAAAGCCGGATTTTGAACGGCCGAAAGGAATCTTCTCCATCCATGCTGTCCACCCGCACCACATAGTACCACCTGCCATACCGGCGGACGGGAAGTTCACAGATGGTTCCTTCTGCCGTTTTATTCAAACCGTCCAGCGTGCGCGGCGGCTCTACCGCCACCCGCGAATACAGGCAGAATGCGCCGAGCGCGGTGGCTGCGGCTGCCAAAGCCACCGGAAATACAACAGCCCTGCGCGTTCGTTTCCAAAAGAGGGTAACAGCAAAGCCGGCGAGGCAGAACCCAAAAGCAAAAAGAGAGCCGTGCGGGCCGAAAAAAGCGGCAGCCGCCAGCGTCAGCAGATAACAAAATCCCACTAACACCAGCGGCCGTTTCATGAGCGCTCCTCCGTCTACTTTTTATTCTTAAAAAACAGGGGCAAAGGCTCCAGATAAACTATATCTTTACGGTCCTTGGCATCTCCCTCAGCCAGAACACAGGCCCGGCCAACAATGTTCCCGCCGTACTGGTTCACAAGGTTTTCCATGGCGGCAAGGGACTCGCCGGTGCTGATGACGTCATCCACAATCAAAACGCGCTTCCCGCGCAGGACCTTCTCATCCTCTTCCGAAAGGAACAGCTGCTGCACATGATCCGTAGTGATGGACTTGACATCAACATGGATCGGGTTGCGCATGTACGCCTTCACGCTTTTCCGAGCGACCGCATATTTTCGGCAGCCCTGACGGGCCATTTCATAGCAGAGCGGAATTCCCTTGGTCTCTGCCGTAACGACCACATCGTGCGGAGGGCATTTTTCCAGTAGCGAAGCCGCGGCCCTTTCTGTCAGTTCCACGTCTCCCAGCATAATAAAACCCGCAATATCGAGGTTTTCGTCAATCGGGCAAATCGGAAGATCTCTCTCACAGCCCGCAATTGTCATGTGATAATATTGATCACTCATGAAATAATCAACCTTTCTTTTTTATTGACTCGTTTGACCCCAGCTGCCAAAATCAGCCCGGAGGCCACTTCATGGAACGCCCGCCAAGCAGATGAAAATGCAGGTGCGGCACCGTCTGGCCGCCGTCTTTTCCGGCATTGCAGACAATTCGGAACCCGGAATCCAGATGCTTCTCAGCGGCAAGTTTCGCGGCGACTTCATAGATATGAGCGACAATGGAACTATTTTCCGGCGTAATTTCCGTTACGGAAGAAATATGTTCCTTTGGAATAATCAGAATATGCACGGGAGCCTGCGGCTGAAGATCGTAGAAAGCAAGAACTTTTTCATCTTCATACGCTTTTTTGCTTGGAATTTCGCCTTTGGCGATTTTGCAGAATACGCAGTCCAAAACCAGCCCCTCCTTTGGCAGATATCTTCTTTATTATAGTATTATTTTATTATATTCGCAACGATTTTTTCGACCCCGTCAAATGCCCGGTCCAGCTGAGAAAGATCTTTGACGCCGGCCATGGCAAGATCCGGCTTGCCGCCGCCTTTTCCTCCTGCAAGAGCCGCCGCCGCGCGCACGATTTTTCCGGCGTTGGCTCCCTTTTGCCGGGCATCTTTCCCCGCACAGGCCGCAAGGTTTGCTTTCGGCCCGTTCACTCCGGCAACCACAGCGACGCAGTCCGGGGAACGTTTCAGCAGCTCGTCGCACAGCACGCGCAGGGCGGCAGGCTCCAACCCGGAAAACTTCCCGGTAACGACTTTTACGCCGCCGACATCTTTGGCCGAAGCTAACAGGTTCTCTGCCCGAACAGAAGCCAGTTTTGCGCCGAGGGATTCAATCTCGCGGTCTTTCTCCCTCAGCTCCGCCGCCATCTGCTCTGCCCGGTGAACCAGTTCAGAGGAATTATTCAGCTTCATAGCCGCGGCGGCCCGATTCAGTTCACTCTGCATCCCGTTTATCCGTTCGAGGACATTGGTCCCGGTAACCGCTTCAATACGCCGGACACCCGACGCGACGGAGCTTTCGGAAATAATTTTGAAAAGTCCGATCTGTGCGGTATTGCCGATATGGGTACCGCCGCAGAACTCCTTGGAAAAATCGCCCACCGAAACGACCCGGACAATCTTGCCGTACTTTTCGCCGAACAGCGCCATAGCGCCCAGCTTTTTTGCCTCTTCAATCGGCATTTCACGGCACTCGACCGGCGTTCCGCTTAAAATAACCGAATTGACCATAGCTTCCACTTTCTGAAGCTCCTCATCGGTCAGGGCCGCAAAATGCGTAAAGTCGAAACGGACGCGCTTCTCATCAACGAGCTGTCCGGCCTGCTCCACGTGTGTACCGAGGACCCTGCGCAGAGCTGCCTGCAGAAGGTGCGCGGATGTATGGTTGCGCATGATGGCCCGGCGGCGCGGCGCATCCACGGATGCCTTGACGATTTCGCCGACGCGGACGGTTCCTGCTTTAATCTTGCAGTGGTGCAGGTAGTTTTTCGCATGGTTCTTCGTGGTCCCGGTAACGGCAAGGACGGCGTCGTCGGATTCCATGGAACCGGTATCGCCGACCTGCCCGCCGCTTTCGCCGTAAAACACCGTTTGATTAAGGACAACCGCCGCTTCATCGCCAGCCGTGGCAGACTGTGCGCGCTCTCCGTCTTTTACTATAGCGAGAACTTTTGCGGAAGTCTCCAGCGTATCATAACCGAGGAATCGGGTTTCCGGTATATCGTCCAGAACAGCGCTCTCTCCCGCCCATGCGTCCGCACCGGCGTTTTTTCGGGCCGCGCGCGCGCGTTCGCGCTGCTCCAGCATCAGCTTCCGGTACCTTCCTTCATCGACCATAAGGCCCTTTTCCGCCACAATTTCCTTGGTCAAGTCAATTGGGAATCCATAGGTATCACTCAGCCGGAACGCATCTTCACCGGGAAAAACCTTCCTGCCGGCCTGAACGGTGTTATCCATATAACCGTTCAGAAGCTGAAGCCCCTGATCAATTGTTTTGGCAAAGCTCTCCTCCTCCACGCGGGTCAGCTTTACGATCCTGTCGCGCTTTTCGGCAAGCTCCGGATAAGCCTTCTGATTTTCATGGATCACGGTATCCACGACCTGATACAGGAACGTGCCCTGGATCCCGAGCAGCCGCCCGTGGCGCGCGGCGCGGCGCAGAAGGCGGCGCAGAACATACCCCCTGCCCTCGTTGGAGGGCATTACACCGTCGCCAATCATGAATGTGGTGCTGCGCACGTGATCGGTAATCACCCGCAGGGAAACATCTTTCTTTGGATCCTCTCCGTACTGCATACCGGCAATGCGGCAGACATGCTTCATAATGTTCTGAACCGAATCAACCAGGAACAGGTTGTCAACCCCCTGCATGATGCAAGCAAGGCGCTCAAGCCCCATGCCTGTGTCAATATTCGGGTGCTTCATCGGCGGGTAATGGCCATGGCCGTCGCTGTCAAACTGAGAAAAGACCACGTTCCAGAACTCGACGTAGCGGTCGCAGTCGCAGCCAACGCCGCAGGTAGGCTTTCCGCAGCCGTATTTCTCGCCCCGGTCAAAATAGATCTCGGAGCATGGTCCGCACGGACCGGAGCCATGTTCCCAGAAATTGTCCTCCCGGCCCATGCGGACAATATGCTTTGGATCCACACCGACTTCCTTCGTCCAGATGTCGAACGCTTCGTCGTCATCCTGATAAATTGTCACCCAAAGACGGTCAACCGGAAGCTCCAGGACCTTTGTGCAGAATTCCCACGCCCACGCCGTCGCTTCATGCTTAAAATAGTCACCAAAAGAAAAATTGCCGAGCATCTCGAAAAACGTGCCGTGCCGGTCTGTAACACCCACGTTCTCAATATCGCCGGTTCGGATGCACTTCTGGCAGGTCGTCACCCGCTTGCGCGGCGGCGTAATTTCGCCGGTAAAATACTTTTTCATCGGCGCCATACCGGAATTGATCAGCAAAAGGCTGTTGTCATCCTTCGGGATCAGGGAAAAACTGGGGAGCCGAAGATGCCCTTTTGACTCAAAAAACGACAGATACATCTCCCGCAGTTCATTTAAGCCCGTCCACTTCATACACAAACTCCATTCCGCCGTTTACGGCCTAAATTGAAACACAATCTAAACACAAATATTGAACCCGGCGGTCTTGAGTCCGCCGGGAATTTTGCAGCTGCAAAAAAATAGACTCCCCCTCCCTCAATGGGACGGAGAAATCCGTGGTACCACCCAAATTGCGCCGTTTCCAGCGCCGCTCAAATCCCTTAACGCAGGACAGCGCCGCACCTTTTCCGCGCGGAGCTCCGGGCCGGCTTTCCGCGTCTCCGCCGCCGGAACCTCTCAGCCCATGGGTTCCTTCTCTTTTCGGCCCGTCCGCGAAATTCTGCCCTTCATCGCTTTTCACATGATATAAAAACAAAATTAGTATAACCCGGAGCGGAAAAAATGTCAACCTTTTTGCCGAAAACACAGGCAGCTTCCCTGTGCAGAAACCTAAAAATTGAAAAGCCCTGCGCTCCCGCCCCAATTCATTAGAGGAAAGCGCAGGGTTCTCCGAAATACAGTCGGTTATTCCGCGTTGAACACGTACCGGTCCAGGCGCTTCATCGCTTCCTGCACCCGGCTGAGGGGCAGGGCCAGATTCAGGCGGATAGAACACTGGGGGCCGTAGAACATCCGCCCGTCCTGCCAGGCGACACCGACATCCCATCCGCTTTTCTCCAGCTGATCAATGGTCTTTTCATGCTTTTTGCACCACTCCGTACAATCCAGAAACAGCATGTAGGTTCCCTGGGGCTTGGATACGCTGACACCCTCAAAATGCTGCGTAATATAGTCGCAGACGTAATTGACGTTCCCGCTCAGGACAACGCGCAGCTCGTCCACCCACTCATAACCTTCGGGTTTATAGGCACCGATCAGCGCATGCATGCTCAGCACATTCATATCGTTGTAATGAGCCTTGCTGCTCTGCGCGCAGACACGGTCGCGCAAATAGGAATTATAAATAATATGATAAGAACCGACAAGGCCGGCCAGGTTGAAGGTCTTGCTGGGCGCATACAGCGCAACCGTGCGGCTGCGGGCATCTTCACTGACCGACTGAGTGGGGGTATGCTTATGTCCGTTCAGAATGATGTCTGACCAGATCTCATCGGAAATGACGACACAGTGATTGGCCCGGTAGATTTCCATGGCCTTTTCAATTTCCCACTTTTCCCACACGCGGCCGCAGGGATTGTGGGGGCTGCAGAAAATGGCAACATGGATTTTGTTGGCCTTAAGCTTGGCGTCCATGTCCTCATAATCCATGCGCCAGATGCCGTCTTTATCCTTTTTCAGGGGACTGTGGATAATTTTGCGGCCGTTGTTTTCCACGCACATGGTAAAGCCGATATAGGTTGGGGAATGGATCAGAACAGGGTCGCCGGGTGCCGAAAACGCGCACAGGGTAGAAACGACACCCCCCAGGACGCCATTTTCATAGCCGATACAGTCGCGGGTAAGGCCGGTGACACCGTTGCGGGTTTTCTGCCAACGGAGAATGGAATCAAAATATTCGTCTCTCGGCTGAAAATAGCCAAACGCCGGATGTTTGGCACGTTCGATAATCGCCTCTGGGATTGTCGGCACGGTGGGAAAATTCATGTCGGCTACCCACATGGGGATTACGTCAAAGCCTTCTTTGGGCGGATCGGGGGCAAATCCCGGATTTGAACCCAGCCCGTCCACGGCAACGGCATCTTTTCCATGGCGATCCATAATAGAAGTAAAATCGTATTTCATAAACAGCATCCTCCTTCAAAAGTCTTTGGTTAATCGGTTGGCAGGATCGTCCCTGTCAAGCATAGTCCTATTCGTTTTCATCCGCAAGCGCCTGTGTGATAATGGTCTCTTTGTTCCGTTTTAAATCTTCTTTCTTTACTGCTTTGCTCTTCAGGCGAATCAGCGAAAAGCCAAAGCAGAAGGCCAAAACAACAATGGCTGCAATCATATCCATCCCCTTGAGGTCCTTAAACAGGTTCACAGCAACAATGCCGGCACAGACAGCCGAAAGCACGCAGACAACATTGAAAACCGGGATCGGCATGCGGAGCGCGCACTTTTTCCACTGTTCCGGGTACCGTTTCGGCAGCGTAATGCAGGCGAGATTCAAATACACATTCATCACCATGGATGGAATCATGACCAGCGAGACAATGGAATCAAGGCTGAATCCCAGAATGATTGGCAGGACACTGATCAGGTAAAATGTAAGCTGGGTTACCCACGGGTACCCGCTGGGGGTTTCCTTTTTAAATGCCGGAGGCAGCCAGCCGTCCTCCGCAATCTGCATCAAAGGATAACGCAGCATGGCAATCCCGCCCAGCAGGCTTGTGGCAATTGCGCAGACTCCGCCTCCCAAGACAAACAGAATGTAGATATTTGTGGGGAAGATGGCTTTTGCGGTTGCGCTCAGGTTCGCGCCGGCGACTTTGGAATAAGGGAGAACGCCGGCTGCCACAATACTCATAGTTCCGTAGACTACGGCGAGGGCCAGCGTAATCCACAGTATGGCAACAGGAATCGTCCTTTTCGGCTTTTTGGTAACGGCAACCATCGAAACCGGTGCCATTGTCGTGCCTTGGCAGGCCCAGCCCATAATGGCAAGAGCGCTGATGAATCCTCCGAAACTGCCGTGGAAAAAGCCGCCGTCTGAATCGGAAAAATATCCCGCTTTTACCTGCGGCAGACCAAAAATCACAAACAGTGCAATGGAGGCAATCAGGACAATCGTCATAATATTTTCCAAAATCGTTATAAAACGGGAGCCGCCGACGCTGCTGGCAAAAAACAGGGTCATCAGCAAAACTGCCACTGGCCGTGTGTAGGCTCCAACTGACGGGAAAACCGCCGCAATATAGCTGACAATCCCAAGCGCATAGCTGGACATGGCCATCCCATTGATCAGCGTCATTCCCGCCGAAAAACCCGTCATCAGCGGATTGAACAGCAGTGCCTTCTGGCTGTAGTCGCCGCCTTTGAATACAAACATGGAACTCATCATGACGTTGTACATATAGGCTAAAAGCATAAACAGACAGCCGCATACGCACACCAGAACAATTGACCTGCCGGTGTACTGAATTCCATATCCTAAAAGAATAAAAATTCCCGAACCAATTGCCCCACCCAGACCCAGGCAGAAAATGTTGAACATATTGAGTTTTTTTCCGCGTTCTTCCATAAGCCGTCACCTCCGAAATTCTGTTATCTCTGTATTTTAAAAACGATCCGGTCCCAGACCCGCTTGCTGCGTTTTACCTTAAAGGACAGCTACGGCTTCCATTTCAACCCGAGCGCCTTTCGGCAGGCATCCAACCTCCACGGCGGAACGGGCTGGACAGTCACTCGGAAAATATTCAGCGTAAACTTTGTTCATCATTTCAAAATCTTCCATGCTTTTCAGAAATACAGTCATTTTCACCACGCTTTCCAGCCCGCCGCCAGCCGAAGCTAGAATAGCACGGACGTTTTCCAGCGACTGCCGGGATTGAGAAGCGGTGTCCTGCCCCGCAAAGGCTCCGGTGGCCGGGTCAATCGGAAGCTGCCCGGAAACATACACGGTATTGCCGGCACGGACGGCCTGGGAATAGGGACCAACAGCATCCGGTGCCTCGGATGTACTTAGAATTTGCTTCAACATTTTTAATCATCCTTTCTGAAGTTGAGTAGATAATTAATTTATCACATTGATTATGAATTTATCATATCACAAGTTTCGAGCAATTGCAATATTTTTTATCAACATTCTTATGTATTTTTAAACTTATTTTTAAAATCGACATTTTCCCCATTCTTGGGAAAAATGATATGGTATAATGTTGCTGTAGAAAAGGGGATGTGACACTTATGACGGACGCTGAAATTCTTGATATGTATAAACCGCTGGTCCCTTTTCTGGCCAGCCTCTGCGGTACCGGGTGCGAAATTCTGCTTCACGACGTCTCAAAGGCGGATGGGGGAACCGTCATTGCCATCGCAAACGGTTATCATTCCGGACGGCATATTGGATCACCCATGACGGATCTGGCCAATCGGATTCGAAAAGACCGGTTGTATGAAACGCAGGATTTTCTGGCCAATTACCACGGAATCAGCAAAAATAAGAAATTCATTTCCAACACCTACTTTATAAAAAATGGAAAACGTCTGATCGGTCTGCTGTGCGTCAACCGCGACACAACCGCTGTTCATGAACTGGATCTGGCGCTGGCCCGTATGAAAAAGCAGTTTAACCTTTCGGAAAGCAATCTGGATATTCAGGAAAATCTGGCTACGCCGGTGGAGACCATGCTTTCCTCCCTTGTGGCTCGGGCCGTGGAAAAAAGCGGAATTCTTCCGCAGCGCATGTCCCGCCAGGAAAAGGTCCATATCGTCCACCAGCTGAACGAACAGGGGATTCTGAAAATGAAAGGGGCTGTTGCCGAAATTGCCCGGCAGCTGATGATTTCAGAACCTACTGTCTACCGCTACCTAAACCGGGAATAACCGCTGAAAACACAAAAAACGGAGCTTTCCGTTTTGGGAAAGCTCCGTTGCTTTACGCGGTTTTAATATAGCACTTTTTCTATCATCTTGCAAGTAATTCTATCAAATTTCAACTGGTAAATATGCGCTCTACTTTATCCAACTTTTCCTAACTGGTACAGCCCGTCGGCGATCTCGCGGAAGACCGGAGCGCAGGTTGTCCCGCCGCCTTCGCCGCCTTCAGCAAAAACGACAATGACATACTGCGGATTCTCATAAGGGTAAAATCCGGCGATCCACGAGTTGTTGGTTTCAACACCATTGATATACTTTCCCGTTTGAGCCGTAGCCGTTTTTGCTCCCGCAGAACCATGTGCCGGCTTAGCATGGACACTGGTTCCCTCTTCAATGGAAGCGTTCATAAACTCCCGGATCAATTCGGCGGTTTGTTCTTTCATAACCCGGACTCCCGAAACGGTACCTGCCTTTTCGGTATATTCCAGCTTTTCGTTGACCAGCCCTTCATAAAGATACGGCTGTGTAAACCTGCCGCCGGAAGCAATGGCGTTGACCATCGCGGCAATCTGCATTGGCGTTGCGGTCAATTGGCCCTGCCCAATCGAAAAATTAGCTAAGGCACGCGGTACTTTCAGGTTTTGCTCTGTGGGGAGGACGCCCGCACAGGACGAAATGCCCGGAGCAATTTCAAACGAACGCCCAAACCCCAGCAGCCGGGCCATCTGCAAAAATTGTGAAGACGGCACTTTCTGCATCAGGTTAATAAAATACGTATTGCACGAATGGGCAACCGCTTCCTGCATTGTTTCCATTCCATGCTTTTCGGAGTGGTAACAGTGGAATTTTTGCTGATCAACTGTAATAGAACCGGTACAGGTATATTCTTCCTGGGGAGATATTCCATACTCGAGCGCCGACGCTGCCGCAACAAGTTTGAACACGGAACCCACACTGTAAGAAGAAAGCGCACGATTCAGAAGAGGAGAATCCTCGGATTTGAGAACAGAACCAACATGGTTCGGCGAAAAAACAGGAAGACTGACCGAAGCGCGTATTTTTCCGGACGGAACTTCCAGTACAATAGCGGCACCCTTTGAGAGATATTTTTCCGAAGCCTGCTCCACAAGTTTCTGGATTGTTTTATCCAGTGTCAGGACGACTCCGCTCTTCTGGCGGGATGACGTGTCAGAAACCGTCTTCTGCTCTCCAGGCAAAAAATGCCCCAGCGCATCCACCGGATAGGAAACCGTAATTCTCCCCTGATCGGCTTTCAGCTGCGAATCAAACGCTTTTTCAATTCCGGCAGCACCATTTCCCGAGCCATCCAGATACCCGATAAGATGGACCGCGTCCTGCTTCTCGTTGTACCGTTCCCGAACCGGAAATACATCAGCGCCGGAAGCTGCAATGGTATGGGAAAGCTTCAGCACGAATGGTTTTCCCTTTGACAGAAGGGGATAAACCGTCCGCATTTCGGAGGCAGAAAGGGATCGGTTCAAAGACACCGCCGTATCCGCTCCCGGAACAACCGCTGTAATATAGTTCTCTTTGCCGGAGCCCGTCAAGGCCCGAAAGCTGCAGTCATAAATGGTTCCCCGCGTTGTCTTGATCGTAACCGTATAATTCTGCTGCTCCTTCGCAGCTTCCGCGAGACTGGTTCCCGTGGAAAGGCTGTAAACGCTGAGGACGGTAAAAAACAGGGCCGCTATCATCATTCCAAACAACGCAACCGTTCGTTTTGCCATAAAGATCCCCCCGCAAGGCTATCATTGCCCTGCGGGGGGATCTTTATTCTCCTGATTCCGGTTTTGCGATCTTCCTGCGCAGAACGGCACCTTTTGCCATGGGCCGGTCCGTTTTGAGAAACACCGTCATTTCCGCATGGTTTGCGACGGAAATCGGATTGCCTTCCGCATCGGCCATTTCTGAAAGAATAAGCTCATACGGCGCAGAACCGGGCTCTACGACTTCCGCCGTATCCCCGCGGAAAAAGCGGTTGCGCTGAACAAGGACCGCATTTCCGCCGGACATTCCCTCACAGATGGCAATGACTTCCCATCCCCGCACATAACCGCCGTTCCCATAAATCTGCCCCGGTCCGCCGCCCAGATAAAATCCGGTACTGTATTCCCGGTGGCTAATTTTCTCCGTTTCGGCCGGAATCCATTCCGGGAGAGGGCCATCCGGCTTTTCTGCGTATGAATCCAGTGCATGGCGGTAAGCATTGGTGACAACGGCCGTATAATACGCTGATTTCGCCCGCCCTTCGATTTTTAGGCTGCTGACGCCCGCGCGAACCAATTCCGGAATATGCCGGATCATGCACAGATCCCGCGAATTCAAGATATAGGTTCCGTTTCCGTCCTCCCCAACCGGGAAATAGCGGCCGGGGCGCGTTTCCTCCATCAGCGCATACTTCCACCGGCACGGCTGGGCGCAGTCGCCGCGGTTGCCATCCCTGCCCGTCAGATAATTAGAAAGCAGGCAGCGACCCGAAAACGATACACACATAGAACCGTGGACAAACGCTTCCAGTTCCAAATCTTGCGGTGTCCGGGCCCGGATTTCCGCAATTTCATCCAGCGTTAATTCACGCGCAAGAATGACGCGCCTGGCCCCGAGGCGGTAAAATTCTGCGGCAGCGGCCCAGTTAGTCACGCCGGCCTGTGTGGAAATATGGATCTCAACGCCCGGTGCATACCGTTTTGCAAGGGCCATTACGCCGACGTCGGTTATAATCAGGGCATCAATTCCGGCATTTTTTGCCCCAGTCAGAAATTCCGGAAGGCACGTACATTCTTCATTATGAACAACAGTGTTGCAAGTCAAGTAGACCCGTACGCCTGCTTTGTGCGCATACGCAACAGCATCGGCTAATTCCTCGCTATTAAAATTCGGTGAAGCCGTGCGCATCCCGAATGATTTTCCTCCAAGATAAACTGCATCCGCTCCAAAGCGAACAGCGGCTTCCAGCCGTTCCCGATCTCCGGCGGGGGAAAGCAGTTCCGGAAGACCGGATTTTTTCCGCATATACATCAGCGAAGCCCCGCTTTCTTTAGATTGGCATCATGGCCGGACTTCGTTTTTGCATAATACGCTTTTCCTTTGCTGCTGTGGCAAAAATAGTAATAACCTGTAGAATCCGGATTCAGCGCAGCGTCAATTGCATCCAGGCCGGGACTGCAAATCGGCCCCGGCGGCAGCCCTTCAAAAGAATAGGTATTGTACCGGCTCTTGAATGTGCTGCGGAGATCTTCAGGAATCAGCGACTGCTTGCGGTAGGGATAATACAGGGTTGAATCCGATTCCAAACGCCGCAGGGCGGTTTTCTTGCTGTTCAGCCGGTTATGAAAGACCGACGAAACTTTATACATATCGCTTTTATCGGCTGCCTCCGACTGTATCATAGAAGCCAGTGTAAGCAGCTGGTCAACCGTCATTCCCTTTTCCGTTGCTTTGGTTCGGATCTGTTTGGTCAGTTTTGTATTGCAGTTGCTGACAAGTTTTTTCACGGCCGACTTGGCATCTTCGTTTTTGTAAAATTTATAGGTATCGGGGAAAAGGTACCCTTCCAGCCTGTAATAACGCTCAGAGGAATTTGAGATGGATTTGAGCATACTGAAAGAAGAATCCAGAGATGTCCCTTGAATAACGGCAAGGGCGTCTTTTGCAGAGCAGACACCGTTTTTTTCCAGCTTATCCGCAATCTCCGAAGCATTGAGCCCTTCTGGGAAAAGCACTTTTACCACATCCACACGGTTCTTCAGAGACTGGATGGACTGCAGCAGTGCTTCGTAATCCATATTCGTGGAAATCTGGAAACTGCCCCCCTGATAGGTTTTGGGCGCCTTAGTCAATTTTGCATACAGCTTAAAAAAGCCAACGTCCTGAATGGCACCGGTTTTATAGAATTTTTCCGCTACAAAATCCAGTGAGGAATTCTTTGGAATTTCTACTGTAACGTTCACATTCTTCCGGCCGACGGCGAGCATATCGTTAACACCGGCCACCGCATACCGAGCAAGAAGCAGGGAAACCAAAAGCACCATCAAAAACCAAATCCAGCGGAAAAATCGTCTGTTTTTCCGACCCTTTTCCCTGTCGCGAAACTCGTGAGCCAACTGGGCCTTTTTATCAGAAATCCCTGCTGCCAAGGCGCGGCGGCTTTCCAGGGCTTTATTCGGATCGCTGTAGCTGCTGATGGTAGTCTCCGGATACTCCCTTTTGGCCTGGCTGCTGTCACGAATGTCGGCACGAAAATGCTCAGCTTTTTTCCGGCGTTCCTCACTTATTCTTTGTTCGTCTTTCAATTGCTCCCTCCTGTTTTATCGGGCAGACCGCTCTTCTGATATCCGCCGGATGTATCTTTCCGTGACAAGAATATCAACCGGACGGTCAAAATAGCCATGCGGCAAATCCCAGCGGGTACACCCGGAATAGCACAAACCCACGGTTACTCCGCGGAACCTTGCCAGGAATCGGTCGTAATAGCCTTTCCCATATCCCAAACGGTAGCCCTGCGAATCAAAACCAAGGCCTGGTACAATACAGACGGCGCTCCGGCTGGCCCCAACCGGCCTGCACCGGGAAAGAACCGGCTCCAGCACGCCATAGCAACCGGGTTCCAGGTCACCGGAAGAAGCGATTTCGTAAAACTCCAAACCGGTTGTTTCCGGCAGGCAGCGGGGAACCGCTACCCGCTTACCGCCCGCGAGCGCTTCCCGCAGGATGGCAGAAGTATCCACTTCAATCGGTTTGCTGACGTAGGTAAGCAGGACGTCTGCCGCGGCATATTCCGGAAGGGACTGGAGCTTCTGCTGGATTGCCTCATCCATACGGGCTTTCTTTTCCGGTTCAATCCGTTCGCGGAATCTGCGGCATCGGACACGGAGGTTTTTTTTAACTTCACGGATATTCTTCATATACATTGAATATTCTTCCTGATGTTACAGGATTTTTCGGTTCCAGCCAAAATTTCGGCCAGCTGCAGCGCAAATTCAACAGCAACGCCCGCGCCGCGCGCCGTGACAAACTTTCCACTGACACATACGGGATCGTGCAAAACGCTGTTCGCCCCAAGCTCATTTTCATAGCCGGGAAAACAAACGGCCGACTGGCCTTTCAGCAAACCCATATGCCCAAGAATAGACGGGGCCGCACAAATGGCAGCAATATACTTCCCGTTCCTGGCACAGTACTCCAAGCTGCCGCGGACTGACGGAGAACGCTCCAGATTTTTGGTACCGGGCATTCCGCCGGGCAAAATGACCATTTCCATCTTTTCGCGAGACACGTCGCTTTCCAAAAGGTCGGCCGTGACGGCAATACCGTGGGCGCCCTTGATCTGGCGTCCGCCCACTCCTACGGTAGCCAGCTGCACTCCGGCGCGCCGCAGAATATCAACAGGTGCAAACGCTTCTATTTCTTCAAAACCATCTGCCAAAAATAAATAGACCATAAAAAACAGCCCCCTGTCATTAAAAATATCTTTTTTGCGGCGCTACGCGCCGTGATACAATTTTTTCCATACCAGCTGTAAAATTTCCTTCTGGATGCTTTCACGGCTTTTCGGCAGCCCGTTTTCAGCGCAGGATACGATTTGCCACCCCAGTTTTGTGGCAGCATAAAAAGCACTTTCCCGGCATCCGTTCAGATAATCGGTATTGCTTTCATGAATATCCCGCCGGCCTCCGTTTTCCCGGTACCGAATATTTAGAAGCTTCTGCGATATCAGCGGGGGCATGTCCAAATACACGGTAAGATCCGGCTCCGGAATACCGAGCTTCCCATATTCAAAATCCTGAATCCAGGAAAGAAATCCGTCCCATTCCGTCCGCGGAAGTTTTGGCATTTGATAGATTATATTGGAAGTGGTGTAACGGTCGGCAAGAATCAGAATACCGTTTTCATAATCCCGGCCCCAACGCCTGCGAAAACTCGCATAGCGGTCGACCGCAAAAAAAGAGGATGCCGCATATGCATTGACATCATCCGGATTTTTTCCGAATTCTCCATTCAGGTACATTCGAACAGGCGCCGACGAAGGCTCTTCATATTCCGGAAATTTCACCCGCCGCAGCCGGATCCCGCGTCGGATCAATTCCTTTTCCAAAAGTCCCGTCTGGGTGGTTTTTCCGCTTCCGTCGAGGCCTTCCAAAAGGATTAGTTTTCCGCTCATGGATTCTTTTCTCCTGCTTTCCGGTAATATTTGCGGACAGCTTCCGCCCGGCCGCAGGACATTTTTCCTTCCGGGCAGGCACCGCGGACGCACGCGGGTCCCGCGTTGCGGAAAAGATCCGGGGCAACTTTCCGAACAAGGCCCAGCATTTGGTTTGCAACACCGCGGATTTCCCACTGAGCGCGGTTGCAGCAGCGAAGCGAGAAAAAGTGGAGAAGCTCTCTTGCGTTGAGCGTGCAGACCATCTTGGTTTCACAGGCATTGGGAAGGACAAAGCGTGCATCTTCCCGGGACATCTTTTGAGCTTTGCGCAGGGCGGCCTTTTCGTCGGTTTCCCCGTCCCGCATCAGATCCCGCTGATGTTTTTCGGCCAGAAGCGCCGCCAAACGGCTGTAATGGCGGCGATCCTCCTCCATAGCGGCGGTAAATTCCTCTTTTGCCTCCGGAATTGCCTCAATCTCCGGAGGAATGACATAGCTGAATTCCGACTCACCGACATACCGCTGGCTTTTTACGCTGTAGGAAGCAATGCGGTGGCGCGTCATCTGTGCAAGAAATGAACGGGACACGCCCTCGATTCCAAAGGTAAAGGAAACATGCTCCAGCGTGCTGGCATGCCCAAGCTCTGCAATCATGCGGACAAAAGACGCTGTGCTTTCTTCTGTGAGGCCCTGCGTGATTTCCGGAATTCCGGCCGACGAATAGCACAGTTTAGCTGCCGCCGCAACTACTTTCTCCGGTTCAGGCGTATAGGATAATAAGGTAACTTTTGCCATTCCATCCCGTCCTTTTATAAAAAACATATCAGTTCAGTCAAATTCAAATTTTATTATAGCAAAACGGCGCTCCCGTTTCAACTTTGTTTTTTGCAGACGGCCCGCCTCCGAACAGCAAACGGTCCAGGCCGCAGGTTAAATTCTCCGCAATGCTTCCCAAATAGGAATTACAATCTCATGGGGAATAAATTTGGAAGCGAGCCGGATAAAGGAACTTAGAAGGCCGGGAGTTGCAACCGGGAGGTTTAACCGGGAAGCCCACAGGGCAAATCCTGCCACTGTTTTCGCGTGTGATACCAGCGGAAAATGCCGGACGGCTCTGGAACCGGCGCTGTCCTTCGCAACGGGAATAAACTCCGTATCCCCGATCCAGTACGGGCAAACCGCCGTGACATGGATTCCCTTCCCAAACATCTCCCACCGCAGCGCCCGGCTGTAACTGGAAACGAACGCCTTGGTTGCCGCATAGATATTCAGGCCCGGCAGGGGCTGGAACGACGCTACGGAGGAGATTTCAAGGATCCGCGCGCCGCGTCTCATATACGGGATCAGCGCGGATGTCACCGCAACCAGCGCTTTGCAGTTCAGGTCGATCATCCTGCCGCTGTCCTGTTCAGAGATCTGGGGATAAGTTCCAATCTTTCCGAATCCAGCGGCATTCACCAGAATTCGCACATCCGGTTTCCGCGCCCGCAGGCAACCCCGCACCGTGCTGATGCTTTCTGGTTTCGTAAGATCCAGCGGCAGCGGCCAAACCGGGACGGCAGAATTTTCCGCCAGTTCTTTCAAACGGTCCTCCCGCCTGGCAATAACCCAGATGGCATCCAGCTTTTCTTTTCGGGAAATCTGCCGGACAAATTCCCTCCCTAATCCGCTGGAAGCGCCTGTAACAACCGCAATCTGCATTCTGACGCCCGCTTTCATATTTTGCGTGTAACGTGCAAAAAATTTATGCTCCTATTATATCTGCCCGGATGGCTAAATTCAACATGAACAGAAATTCTCTCGCCTGTCGGTTCGGTCAAGCATCTGTTCCCGCTTTCACAAAGCTCTGTATAAAAACGGCTTTCAGCGGGCACCACGCAGCCCATACCTCGGCATTAACTGTCACAAAGCCATGATAAAAATATGGGTTTCATGTTGACAAAACGAACTTTTCAATGATATAATACGAATGTTGCTTTTTCAAAGCAGTATGCGCGAGTGCTGGAATTGGCAGACAGGCACGTTTGAGGGGCGTGTGTTGTATGACGTACGGGTTCAAGTCCCGTCTCGCGCACCAGACTCAAATCCCGGAAACCGCATGAATGGTGGTTTCCGGGATTTCTCTTTGAATTCAAGCGCCGCACCGCGGTTTATCGGGCCTGTCAGGTACATGCTTTCTGGGAAGCCAACCGTTTGCAAAGAGAGAGAAACAGCATAACTCCTGTAAGAAGAATCGTCACAGTCATCCTCAGACCGGAAGAAACCGAAAACTGATCCACTACCAGGAGTCCTTGAACATTCAATGCCAGGAAGCACAGAATCAGCAGTAAAATTTCAAAGGCACGGTTTGATTTGGTCCATTCGCCGAGAAAAAGTGACAGCGACGGAACAAACAATGCAAAGATGAATGCGGACAGGAACCCTGCCCAGTCCGCCGCGCAGAGTGTCCGGGCCAATACCGGAAGCATGGCAATGAGGGATATGGATGCGCCCGCGTCCCAGCAGGAAAGCGCCTGGCGCGGCATGGCGCCTGGGATTGTGCGCAGGACGGCCGTCATGCCGCTCTGATGCTCCAGACAGCCCATACGGGAAAACACCGGCACCAGCCAGGCAAACACCAGAGCAACTAATGTATTCCGAACAATTTTCATTGGGGAAAATAGACACGCAATCCATAAACCGGCGGCACAAAGCCACCAGAACACCGACTGAGTTCCGAGCATCATGTGCAGCTCAGAATGAAACAGCCCGAAGCGGTAAACAGGGACAGCTGCACGGGACGGGATTTTCGTCCTGGATGGAACCGGAGCCGGTTTGGACCGGGAAATCGCTTTTTCTGCCTTCGGCAGCAGAGCCGCAGCAAGGATGGTTATCAGCAAGCTGACCGCAATCAGGATCAGTTTATCCGTCAAATAAGAGACGGACGGTATCAGGCCATGAAAAACAAGGGGTTTTAAATGAGTTCCCTTCACATGGTAATCTGAAAAAACGCTGACCTGCGTAAGGGGTTCCCCGGTTACGGAACGGGCCGCTGCTGAAATACTTTCGATCATCCATAGATATCCGTTAAAATCAAAAACAGAAGCAAACCGGCTGCCGGTACCGCTAATATCACCGGTTGCCGCAGAAACAGAAAGCGAAATTGAAGTAATGTCGAGGCACACAAACAGGGCAATGGCAAGACCGCCCCTCTGGCGAAACAGCGGGGCACACTCCATGAGAAGCGCAAAGGCGGAAATGAACACCAGTCCCGGCATAACGCACAAAAACGGCGTGAAAAAATCCCACGGAGAAAGGAAACGGCCGGGAAACCGGATCTCCATGACGAGGAAGGAACCCGCCATAGTAACGGCCAGCAGGCAAAACAGCGTCAGTGTGCTGGAAATCAGCTTGCCGAACAGATAGGCGGCGCGCTTGGTCGGGGACGTCCGCAGAAGGGACAGGACGCCGGTTTCCCGGTCGCGGCGAACCGCATTTTTTACATAGGCGAACCCGAACAGGCTCAGCAGCATTGAGCCGCACATGGCCGAAGACATTGGCACCCACGAAGGGTCAGAACCCTGAATAAACACGCTGGGATCAATGGACAGCGCAGTAAAGCCCGTAGAGCGCGGAATAAACCAGAAAGTCAGGAAAATGGCGAGGGCGCAGAACGCCAGAAAGGAAAACTTTCGCACACGTTCCCGGAAATCCGCTTTTGCTACACCCCAAACGGCGCGGAGCGTCTTCAAAATGAACCGCCCCCCATCACATACAGGCAGGCATCCTCCAGCGTGGGGGACGCCGCGCTGGTATCCGACGCTGTGGGCCGATCCCCAACTGTCTTGACACGGATCCCTTCGGTTTCCTGCACGGCGGAGCTGACAGACGAACCCGCTGGAATTTGTGAAAAGTCCGGGACGGTGTATTCCCACACATGGCCGCTTGCACGAGCGGTGAGCGCTTCCGGAACTCCGTGGAACAGCACCCGGCCCTTTTTGAGTACGACGAGGTCGGACGCGACGGCTTCCACATCGGAAACAATATGTGTGGAGAGCAGGACTATCCGGCTGGATGCCAGGCCGGACAGCAGGCTACGAAGAGTAACGCGCTCCCGCGGGTCAAGGCCGGTGGTCGGCTCGTCGGCAATAATTACCTTCGGGTCACCGAGAAGTGCAGACGCGATCCCGACGCGCTGCCGCATACCTCCGGAAAAACCGGAAAGCGGCTTTTTGCCGACATCCGACAGGTGAAGCGTTTTCATCAGCGACGCGATCTGTTTCCTTGCTCTTGAGGGTTTCAGCTTTTTGACCGAAGCCATAAACGCAAGGAACTCCCACGCGCTCAGGCTGCCGTAGACAGGAACGTCCTGCGGAAGGTAGCCGAGAAGCCTGCGCATGGCATCCGGCTTTCGGAGGATGTCTGTCCCATCAAGAAGCACTTGGCCCCGCGACGGCCGCAGAAGCGTGGCGAGGATTTTTAATAGGGTCGATTTGCCCGCTCCGTTCGGCCCGACAAGACCAATCAGGCCGCCGCTCCGGAGCGTAAGGGTTATATCCGACAGGGCCTGCGCCTTGCCGTAACTCATAGACAGGTTCCGAATTTCAAGATTCATAATCATCCTCTTTTCTATATTGATCGCCGATGTTACGCATTGCAGAAACCACGCTGCGTGGACCAGTTTTTTCAGCCGGGGCCGTTTCCCGATCCCAAGCTTCCAGGATAACCCTGCTTCCCCGTTTTTTCCGCCAACTTTCGTTTGCTTTTCGGCAGCCGGAGGTTACGAATGGAAGGTTTTTCAAAAAAAGCTCTTCTACCTTACCCTCTAAACCGGGTAAAAATTGCTCTGCAGAGGGCAACTTTTTTAAATTTTTTTTATTTTTATCACTTATTTTCCAAAACTGACGGAAACATTGCCGTCTTTACTGGTGACATCCAGCGAATTGTCCGCGTCCTGAGGGATTGATACCCCATAGGGGTAAGTCCTGCCGTCTATCGACACATGGCCGCTCTCGGTAGAACATTCACAGCGGTACTGGTTTTTCGGCAGCAACGTTTTAACTGTGACGCCGCCGGAATCGGAATGAAACTTCGACGAGCCTTTCAACGCGCCGGAGATTGAGAGGGAACCGTCTTTACAGCGAGCGTCCGCCCCTCCGGACGTCACGTCCGAAAGGCTGACATCACCGTAAGAATCCATACACTGCAATCTGCCCCACGTACAGTCCGCCGCCTGAAACGCACCATCCTCCAATTCCGCCCGCAGGTTCTTGATGTTCAGCGAACGGAGGGAAACCTTCCCGTACTTATTGAGAATATGGGCGGCATTGGCCTTGAAACCGTCCGCCGTGATTGAGCCGTCATCCGCGCGGATTTCCGCCTCTTCTGCGCCGGATACCGTGAATGACCGGAAAACGCTGCTGCCGTACACATTCCGGAACTTCAGGCTCTTCGCCGTGACACGCTGGAATTCACCGTTCCCGTCATCCAGCCGGATTGAACAGCCGCCGCAGGAAGCGTCCGACAGTTTCAAATCTCCGTATTTGCACGTGATGCCGATATCGTCCGCCGAAAAGGAGGAAGCCTCTGCATTGCCGGACTGACTGGTAAGATGGAAGAAATCCAACTGAACTCCCTTCGGATAAAACACCGTGACGGCGGCTTTTTGAAATTCGGCCCCGCGGAAAAAATCATAGTCGATCTGAAACCATTCCTGCTGAGATGCAAAGGACTTCTGGACAATTTTCAGCGTACCGTCTTCCACCGAAAGGGACGGCTTTTCCAGCCGGCTATAATAAGTGACAGACGCCCCGTAATGGTCGGACGGAATAAAACGGAGGCTGGCGTCATCCACATTTGCCTGCACCGAATTAAATTTTTTGAAGTGAACCGTTTCGCGGACGGCCTTCCGGCTGTTTCGGCCGGTATCCTCGATTCGCACACCGCCCGGCCCAACCACCACATTCAGCTTCGCCCCCGCAAAATAAGCAGCGGCGGCGAGGACAAACCCGAGAGCCATCAGAAAACCGGCAGCCATCAGGATTTTCTTCCAGTTCTTCATATTGTTTTCCTCCAACGCATAATTTTTTGAAACAGCTTAGAAACTCCGCTGAAACCCCGCCTGCAAAGCCAAACGACGAGGGGAATCAGAGCTGTTCCGGCGCCCGCACCGAACAAGCCGGCGCCGATGTAAAAAATCATGGTCGGAAAGTTCTTGGACGTTACCAGAAAACCGATCACAATGCTCATGACGCCAATCACCGCAAAACTGACCGCCGCAAAGCCCAGCCCCAGAATGGCTACGGCCAGCACGATATCGGCAGCAACCATTCCACAGGCGGAAACGGCGGTAACCGGAATGGAAACGGAGGAAGCGAAAATGGCCCGCAGCACCGTCCACGCTGTGGAAAGCCCCCGCTTTGCGGACGGCTCGCTGTCCGCCTGACGGATCGCATAATCCGCCAGAATCTGCGACGCAACCGCACCGGGTGAACCCCACGACGCAATGGCCTCCTCTTCTTTTTCGGGACCTGCTTCTTCAAAGTATTCTTCGTAATACTCCATAGCATTGTCGATCTCATCCTGAGGAAGCTTTTTAAGCCCTTTCCTCAGCTGAGATAAAAACTCGTTTTTTTTCTGCAAAGGTCTCTTGCGCCGTTTCTTCCTCCGCAGTGCCATTTTAAATTTCAACAAAAATTTATTTCCGTTCATCCGGCAGCCCCCCCAGCAAAACCTGATCCACATTGGACCGGTACTGATTCCATTCTTGGCGGTATTCCGCAAGTTTCTCCTCTCCCTGCGGCGTGATGGCATAATAACGCCGGTTGCGCCCCTGAAAAGGCCTATCAAACGTGGTAAGATACTTTTCTTTCTGGAGTCTGCGCAGCACCGGGTAAAGCGAAGACTCCGAAAGATCGAAAATTCGCTTCATTTCCTGCGTCAGCGCATACCCATAGGTTTTACCCTGCGACAGCACGGACAGAACACATGCATCCAGCAAGGTTGATCCCAGCTGAAAAACCACCCGCAAACCACCTCCAATGGTTAATATTATACGGTATATAATATTGAATTGTCAATAGCTTCTTGCCGAACCGAGCCGCAAAGGCAGAAAAATGCGGCCGGCTTTGAAACCGGCCGCAGGAACAGCGGCACGCACGGGACAAAAGGGCACTACATTCTTCTGTAACGTTTAACCCGGCGCAGTTTTTTCCTCCTTCGGTTATAAATTATCGCCAGAATAATATAAATGATCACGAGAAGAATAATGATAGCTGCAATGACCAGAAACCAGGTTGATGTAAAAATAGACTTGATGACATCCGTAGTATGGAGCAGCTCGCTGCGCTCCACTGACTCCGAAGCGACAAGGTTGATCGTCGCCAAAGGCTGGTTGGCATAACTGAGAGTTGCCGTACCGACAACCTGGCCTTTCTTCACCGGTGCGGAGACGGAATCGGGGATTTTTTTGGAAACGAGGATGCTGCCCGCGGTGACGTCTTTCGGGAGCAGGGCGGAATAATTTTTCTGCGGCTTCAGCAGGAGCTTGTCCTGTTTCCACGCATATTTCAGCTTCACTTCTGCCAGCGAATCGTCGGAGCTGACAATCTGCTTCAGCGCAAGGGACTTGAATGCCCAGTGGTAAAGGTTGGAACTGTCTTTCATTTCTCCGCGCTCCCGGACGGATTTTCCGTTTTTATCTACCGACGGGGCACCCATGGCGACACACAGGTAGGAATAATGGCTGTCCGACGCCGTGGAAACCAGGCAATAGCCGGACTCGTCGGTATGGCCGGTCTTAATGCCTTTGGCATACGGATAATAGTAGGACGAATTCTTGCTGATGAGCAAATTGGTGGTATAGAGGTGGACGCCTTTAGCGGAATTCGGCCCGCTGACCGGTTTGTACAGGTAAGAGGTCTGCGAACAGATCTGCACAAAGTACGGCAGGGACATGGCGCAGCGGGTGATCTTCGCCATATCGGATGCACTGGTGTAGTGATTTGGGTCGTGCAGCCCGTGCGGATTTGTAAAATGCGTGTTTGTGCAGCCGAGCGCTTTGGCTTTCGCATTCATCAGGCTGGTAAATGTTTCTAGGCTTCCTTTCCCCACATAATCGGCCAGCGTGAGCGCCGCGTCGTTTCCGGAAGGAACCATCATACAGTTCAGCAGCTGATAAGCCGTGGCGACGTCGCCGACCTTGATGCCGGACATGGAGCTTCCCGTGCCGGAAAGCTCCTGAAGAATCTTTTTTCCAACCGTTATTTGGGTTCCCTTAAGGTCTTTAATCTGTTCACTGACGACAATAAACGTCATGATTTTTGTAAGGGAAGCGGGTTCCCGGCGGGCATCGGCATTTTTCTGATAAACGACCGTGCCGGTATCCAGATTGACAAGCTCTGCAGCCTGACAGTTCAGGGGAAAATCTATATGAAAACCGGCCGCTTCAACCGGAACGGCCGAAAAGAAAACGCCCAAAAGAAGGAAGAGGGAAAGCAAAAACGACAGCTTTTTTTTCATGGTAATTCAGCCTCCATTGTGATATGATTAAAAAGCCGGAAACGGCGGAACGCTGTCCGCCGCATAACGATCTTTTACAGTATATCAGCTATTCGGAAAAAGATAAAGCACCGTAACAAATTCTTAAGAATTTAACAGAATACAGCCGGTGTTTTCAGATTTGCAGATACCATACAGGAGGAAAATTACAGTGATCTACATAACCGGAGATATCCACGGCGAGCTGTGCCGCTTTAAAGACAGTGAAATCCGCAAGGTTAAAAAAGGCGACACCCTGATTGTCTGCGGTGACTTCGGATTTCTTTGGGACGGCGGGAAAAAAGAGGAAAAAGTTCTGAAAAAACTTGGGAACAAAAAGTATACCATCCTGTTTCTGGACGGCACACACGAAAACTTTGACCTGCTGAACAAATACCCCCTTACGGACTGGAACGGCGGAAAAGTCCACCACATCTGCGGGAATCTGTACCATCTGATGCGCGGGCAGGTCTATGAAATTGAGGGAAAGAAAATTTTTGCCTTTGGAGGCGGAGACAGCGGCGATAAGCTGCTGCGAACCGAAGCCGGAAAATGGTGGGCCTGCGAAATGCCCAGCCTGGAGGAAATGCGCGCCGGACTCAAAAACCTGAAAACCGCGGGGCTTGCCGTAGACTACATTGTAACCCATGAACCCCCGCCGCGCATGGATAATATTGCCCGCCCCGGCTCCCAAAGGCCGGAAAGCAGGAACCAGCTGCAGGCTTTCTTTACGGAAGTTGCCAGACAGGTGCAATACCAGAAATGGTTCTTCGGCTCGATCCATACCGACCGGAAAATCACCTATAAAAATTACGCCGTTTTCACCCGGGTTCTGCCGGCGGAAGAGCCGGCGCGGGGTAAACATCTTCTGAAAAACGGGTAAAATAACAGCCGCCGGCAGCGGGAGACATTCCCAAAACCGGCGGCTGTGCTAAAAGAGTTTATTCTTCTGAGTAACAATCTGCAAGACTGGAACCAGCCTTATTTTTTAACGGCCGGATTAGAATAAAGGGCGTAAGTTCATCCTGCTGGCCGGCGGGGTTATCCCGGATGAGGGAAGACAGCACGGAATCTGAAACGGAAGCCAGCGGGGAAGATTTGCCGAGGATTTTCACATTCAGGTCGTTGGCATCGACGATCATGCAGGCAACGCCGCATTCCTGCCAGATTTCATCGCAGACCCGGCCGGGTTCAACCGGGTTCAGAAGCGCAATATCGTGGTACAGGGCAAATTTGGAATTGGCATAGAAACCGTCGATCCCATCAATCCCGTGCCCGGCAACGCGGTAGAACACGCCGTGAACCCCAAACAGTTTGGTAACGGCGGAACAGGCAACGGCCAGCAAAATGCGGGGAAGCCCGCACAGATTGATGGCGAGTTGAAGTTTATAGGGTTCATCCATACCGACACCATGCGAATTGGAGGAGGCAAAACGCGACAGAAACTTTGCCCAAAAACCGAGTTTTACGTCCTTTTTCTCCGTTACATGGTTCTGGCACATGGTGATGGTTTTTTCGCTGATAGAAAGGATATCCCCCTCCTGATAAAGGGGAACCACATACTGCTGCATCAGCCGGATATAGGATTCTCCCCGGTCGATAAAATGTGTCTGAATCGCCAGCCGGCGGTAGGTTCCGCCGGAAGAAGAGACCATGTCTTTTCGGCGGAAACAGGTGACGCCACCCACCTCCAGGCGGGAACTGTCACTGTTCCGATACTGATAACTTTTTTCTCTCGTATCTTCTTTCTTTGCATTTTTCATTTTATCCACTCTTTACTCAATTATTAATATCATTCACACTTTGTAAAAAGCTATTCGAATTTAATCTTCCATCGTTTGAAATAACTGTTTTACTTCTGCCCGCATCCCCCGGTGCTGCGGAAGGATTAAGGCGGGATCATCCTCCAGGATGGAGCGCGCGGCCGCCTGCGCCTGGCGCATGACTTCCATATCGGTTGTCATATCCGCTATCTTCAGGCTGGGAAGGCCGTGCTGACGCTGCCCGAAAAAATCGCCGGGCCCGCGCAGCCGCAGGTCTTCATCCGCGATCCGGAACCCATTGGACGTCCGGCACATGATTTGGAGCCTTGCCAGCGCTTCACGGCTGCGGACGTCGGAAATCAGGATACAGTAGGACTGGTGCGTTCCGCGCCCGACACGCCCCCGAAGCTGATGCAGCTGGGAAAGGCCGTACCGCTCCGCATTTTCGACGACCATAACGGTGGCATTCGGCACATCGACGCCGACTTCTACGACGGTGGTGGAAACCAGAACACCGATTTCTCCGGACGAGAACCTGCGCATAACATCTTCCTTCTCCCGCGCCTTCATCCTGCCGTGAAGGACCTCAACCGGAAAGCCGCGCAGCCACTCGGACCGCAGTTTTTCCGCATACCGCTCCACACTTGCCACACCGCCCTCCCCTTCTTCAATGGCAGGGCAGACAATATAGCACTGGCGTCCCTCCGCCAGGCGCTTCTTTAAAAAACTGAACACACGCCCCCGCTTGTCGGAAGTTACGGCATACGTTTTAATCTCACGCCTGCCGGGAGGGAGCTCGTCCAAAACAGAAAGGTCGAGATCCCCGTAAATCATCAGGGCCAGGGTGCGGGGAATCGGCGTGGCACTCATAACCAGCAGATGGGGATGGCTGCCCTTTGCGGAAAGCGCCGCGCGCTGGGCTACCCCAAAGCGGTGCTGCTCGTCGGTGACGACCAGCCCGAGGCGGCAGAACCGGACATCTTTAGAAAACAGCGCGTGTGTGCCGACTGTCAGGCCCACCGTGCCGTCCTCCATCCCGGATAGGATTGTTTTCCGGCGGGCGGCCGGAATGGAACCGGTCAGCAGGGCAACGCGGATTCCGGCGGGTTCCAGCAAACGGGACAGGACCCCGAAATGCTGGCGTGCCAAAATCTCCGTTGGAGCCATGAGGGCCGCCTGGAATCCGTTTTTAACGACGGAATAGCACAGCGCCGCGGCGACTGCCGTTTTTCCCGAACCGACATCCCCCTGGATCAGTCGGTTCATACAGGAACCGCCCATCAAGTCGGCCATCGCTTCCCGCACGGCGCGCCTTTGCGCCTGCGTGGGTGAAAAAGGAAGCAGTGAAAAAAATTCATCCGTATAATCCCGCCGGAGCTGAAACCGGCTGGGCGGACGGTTCTTCCCTTTCAGCAAAAACAGACCGAGCTGAAGGATCAGAAGCTCCTCAAAAATCAGCCGCCTGCGTGCTGTTTCCACCGCCTCCATAGACGCAGGAAAATGAATATTCTCCATGGCAAAACGCAGGGGACACAGCGAATACCGGCTGCGCAGAGACTCCGGAATCGGGTCTTTCATCGGTTCCGGAAGAAGGAGAAGCGCTTCGCGGACGGTGCCGGCAATCACGCGGCTGCTGAGCCCTTTCGTCTGCCGGTACACCGGACGGACAGCCGGGCAGGAGTCTGCGGGATAAAATTCCGGCGCAACCATTTCCCGCTTAAGGAAATTTGCCGTAACCCGGCCGTAAAAAATATAGCCCTCCCCTTCCCGGAGCATCGACACCACATAGGGATTATTAAAAAAAGTAAGCGTAAAGGAGGACGTGCCGTCATATGCGATCCCTTTGTATAAAGTCATGCCGCCTCGGATGCGGGTCCCTGCCAGCTGCCGGACAACCCGGGCCCGAACGGCGCAGGGCTGCCCCACCGGTGCCCCGGCAATCTCGCACGGATGGCTGAGATCTTCATAGGATCGCGGGTAAAAACGCAGAAGAGCGCCGACCGTCGTTACGCCGAGCTTCCGAAAAAAAGCAGCGCGTTTTTCGCCGACACCCTTCAAGTTACGGATATCCATTGTGTACAGACTGGCCATTTTAATCCCCGTCGGACACAGAATCAGTCATTCAACTGAAATGACAAAATAATAAATAGGCTGCCCGCCGTTGACAAGGGTAACCTCAACGTCGCTGCCAACCTTCGATTTGATTTGCCGGTACGCTTCGTTTGCGGCGACTTCTGAAACATCCGCGCCGTAAATCAGCGTGATAAAAGCCGTGCCGCGGTTTACCATGGATCGTGTCAGCCTGGAACAGGCATGAACCATATCGCGGCTGCGGTCAACCAGTTCCAGCTTGCCATTGGCAAGGCCGAGAACATCATTCTGATGGATTTTTTTGCCGCCGAACTCAGAATCCCGGGAAGCATAGGTTACGGTCCCTGTCTGCACGCCGGACGCGGCCTCCATCATATTGACGGTATTGGTCTCCACGGCGCTGTCTGGATTATAGGCCAGAAGGGCGGAAAGGCCCTGCGGAACGGTGCGTGTGGGAAGAACGATAACCTTGCGGTCCTTTATCAGCGGAATTACCTGCTCGGCAGCCAAAATAATATTTTTATTATTAGGCAGGATGAGAACCGTCTCAGCCGGCGTGGCCTTTACGGCCGCGGCAAGCTCCTCGGTACTCGGGTTCATGGTTTGTCCGCCGCTGACGACCTGCGCGCAGCCGAGATCCGTGAAAAGGATCTTCAGCCCTTCTCCCGCCGCAACAGCGACAAAGCCGACTCCTTCAGTGGGTTCAACCGGCTGCGGAGAATCGGCCGGCTTTTTCTCTTCCGCTTCTGCCGCCTTCCGGTGCTGCTCCTTCATATTGTCAATTTTGACCGTAAGCAACTGCCCAAAGGCAAGGCCGGCTTCCAGCGCGTTGCCGGGATTTTCGGTATGCACATGGACCTTGATGATTTCTTCATCATCCACAACCAGCACACAGTCACCGATGGTTTCAAGAAACGAACGGAGCTCAGCCGGCTCTTTTTTGCAGCTGCTGTCTCGCCCGATAATAAATTCCGTACAGTAAGTGTAATGGATTTCCTCATCAAATTCAGCGGCGGCATTGCGGAAAAATTCGTCCGACTGAGCGCCCTCCCCTGCCGGATTCTCCTCCTGCTCCAACTCAACCATCACACCGTCGCGGAAAACGCTCAGCATTCCTTCCAGAATGTAGCACAGGCCCTGCCCTCCCGCGTCGATCACCCCTGCGCGTTTGAGCACGGGGAGAAGCTCAGGAGTCTGCTGAAGCGCCTCGTTTGCCCCGCTGCAGACAGCCTGCCAGACGGCGGCAGGATCGCGGCTGCTCTGCGCGGCGGTCCGGCCGCTTTCGCAGGCGACTCTGGAAACCGTAAGGATCGTGCCCTCCGTCGGTTTCATGACGGCCTTATAGGCAGTTTTGACGCCGATCGCAAGTGCTTCAACCAGAGCGCCGCCGTCGGCAGTATCCATACCCTCCAGGCCTTTGGCGAACCCGCGGAACAGAATAGAAAGGATAACGCCGGAATTTCCGCGCGCCCCGCGGAGCATGGCGCTGGCAGCCGCTTTGGCGATTTCTGCGGCCGAAGTGCTTTCATTGTGTTCCAGGCTGCTGGCGGCGGCCCCAATCGTCATAGACATATTGGTGCCGGTGTCACCATCCGGAACCGGGAAAATATTTAATTCATTGACCGAAGATTTATGCTTCTGTATATTGTTCGCGCCTGATAGAATAGCCTGCCGCAGGACGGTCCCGTTTATCACTTGTCAGCACTCCCTCGAAATATTACACAGGCAGCCTTCGCCGCACGGGTATATTTTTAACTATTAAGCTGTTTTATTATATCATACCCTGAAATCTGGATCAATGCAAAAAATGCTTTCCATTTCCGGGGAAAAAGCGCCCCGAAGGAAAGCAAAAAATATCCTCACGCTTTTCGTGAGGATGGATTTCAAATGTTTACCGTGGTTGCACAATCAGTTTGATCGCGGTCCGTTCCTCCCCGTCAATGGTTACACTGGCAAAAGCCGGGGTGCAAATAGCATCAATGCCGGAAGGTGCCAAATACCCCCGCGCGATTGCGATTGCCTTCACCGCCTGATTGGTAGCGCCGGCCCCGACTGCCTGGAGTTCAACTGCGCCGGATTCCCGAATAACTCCTGCAACTGCGCCAGCTACGGAATTGGGCGCTGATTTTGATGATACTTTAAGTATTTCCATAATCTGTCCTCCAACCCAATATGTTTTTATAACATAATAATAAATCTTTTATGCAAATTATGCAAGAGTTTTTCATGAAAAAAATTATTTTTTGCAAATTTTTTTTGTGAAAAGTATGTCAACAAACGTAAAAATAAGTAAAAATAAATAGATTGCTACTGTATTTCGAGCCGTTCCACGGAAAGAGTCCTGCCAGTTTTCTCATCAATATGAAACACAGCGCCGCAAATATGGCAGCAACCGTCGGCCCAGTCAAACCGGACTGGCATTTTAGTCCGCATTTTCCGGATGACCAGCTCCGGTTTAACCCCGAGAATGGAATTCAGGGGGCCGGTCATGCCCAAATCGGAAATATAGCCGGTTCCCTTTGGGAGAACGCATTCGTCCGCCGTCTGTACATGTGTGTGGGTACCGAACACCGCCGAAACCCGGCCATCCAGATACCACGCCAGCGAACGCTTTTCGCCGGTAGCTTCTGCGTGAAAATCCACCACCGTGATCTTCGGCACGCCTGCCGAAAGAATCCGGTCTGCGGCTTCCAGCGGGGACTCCATACTCTCCATATAAACGACGCCCATCAAGTTGATTACACCGACCTGAATGCGGCCCATGTCCACAACGCAGAATCCTCTTCCGGGAGCAAGCGACGGATAATTGGCAGGCCGGAGCAGCGTTTCGCAGGAATCGTAAAATTCATAGCTTTCCTTCCGGCGGAAGCTGTGGTTGCCAGACGTCACCACATCCACCCCGCTGTCCAGCAGATACCGCACGGAAGAAGGCGTAAGGCCGTTCCCATCCGCGGAATTTTCACCGTTCGCCACGACAAGGTCGATCCCTTTCAGTTTCTTGATGGCCGGCAGATGGCTCCGCAAAAAACGGCATCCTACGTTTCCAATTATGTCCCCGAGTGCAAGAATATTCATCATCTGGCCCCTTCCTAAAAAAAAGGAACAGAAATTCTCTGTTCCCTCATGCTTGTTCCACGTTATTTTGCGTACTCAATCGCACGGTTTTCCCGGATAATATTGACTTTTATCTGGCCCGGGAACTCCATTTCGCTTTCTATTTTTTTACAGACTTCGCGCGCAAGAAGAACCATCTGATCATCGCTGACTACGTCAGGCTTTACCATAATCCGGATTTCGCGGCCGGCCTGGATGGCGTAGCAGCGTTCCACCCCGTCAAAAGAAGAAGCGATCTCCTCCAGTTTTTCCAGGCGCTTGATGTAATTCTCAAGGTTTTCACGCCTGGCACCGGGCCTGGCAGCGCTGATGGCATCCGCCGCCTGAACCAAACAGGCAGCGACGGTTTTGGCTTCGACATCGCCGTGGTGGGCCTGGATGGCATGGATGACGGCTTCGCTTTCTTTATATTTCCGGGCTACCTCTACGCCGATATCCACATGGGAACCTTCAATCTCGTGGTCAAGGGCTTTCCCGATATCATGCAGGAGCCCGGCCCGGCGCGCCACGGTCGGATCCACCCCCAATTCGGAAGCCATCATGCCAGCAAGGTAAGACACCTCCAGGGAATGGCTGAGGACATTCTGACCGTAGCTGGTGCGGTAGTGCAGGCGCCCCAGCAGTTTGATAAGCTCCGGGTGAATACCGCTGACGCCGGCCTCCAGGACAGCGCGCTCACCCTCCTGCTTGATGGTGGCATCCACTTCACGGCGTGCTTTCTCAATAGTTTCTTCGATTCGTGCCGGATGAATCCTGCCGTCTGCAATAAGATGCTCCAGAGCAATGCGCGCCACTTCACGCCGCACAGGCTCAAAGCAGGAGAGGGTGATGGCTTCCGGCGTATCGTCGATAATCAGATCGACGCCCGTCATGGTTTCGATCGCGCGGATGTTTCTTCCCTCGCGGCCGATGATGCGCCCTTTCATCTCATCATTGGGGAGCGGCACCACAGAGATGGTGGCTTCCGCCACATGGTCGGCGGCACAGCGCTGGATTGCCGTGGAGATGATCTCGCGCGCAGTTTTGTCCGCTTCTTCGCGTGTCTGCTGCTCAAATTCCATCAGCTTAACGGCTTTTTCATGGGTCAGTTCATTGCTGAGGTTATTGAGCAGGTATTCTTTCGCCTGTTCGACTGTAAAACCGGAAATACGCTCGAGAACGTCAAACCGGCTCTTCTTCAGGGTCTCGGCCTCTGCAAGGCGTTCGTCTGCCTTTTTATTTTTGTTGTTCAGAATTTCTTCCTTGGCTTCCAGCCCTTCCGTTTTTTTATCCAGCGTTTCTTCTTTCTGCTGGATCCGGCGCTCCTGGCGCTGCACTTCTTTTCTGCGCTCGTTCAGTTCCCGTTCCGATTCGCTGCGCTGGCGGTGAATCTCGTCCTTCCCTTCCAGTACAGCTTCTTTTTTCTTGGTTTCCGCCGACTTGATAGCGTCACTGACAATTCGTTTTGCTTCTTCTTCCGCAGATCCGATTGTATATTCAGCGTTCTTTTTGCGGTGAGCCGCTCCCGCGAAGAAACAGATGACCCCCGCAATAACCGCACACGCAACCGCAATAAAAATGCAGGTGTATAAATCTACATTCAAATGCTGGCACCTCCCTATCGTTTGCAAGTATATATTTTAGAAATTCATAGAAGTTAGAAGTGGTTGAGATATCCTCTCTGCACAGATTCACATCATAAAGCTAATTGTATAACTTTTGATGGTATCCTGTCAAGAAAATTGCCTGTATTTTGAAAAGATGGCCTACAGTTTTTAACTCTCTTTTCTGCCGGCCCGGCAAGGCAGGCAGAAAGCAAAAAAACTGAACTTCCGCTTGACGACAGCTCTGCTGTTAAATTGTTGACAAAGAATTGGCATTGAAGTATGATGGTACCATAATAAAGGAAAACGGTTTTTCCGCGTTCAGAACAAAAGGAGAGTCACCATGGAACGCAAATTCGATAATCAGACAAAGTACCTGAAAATCGGTGTGCTGACGAAAGTGGCGCGGTACACATTTGAAGGCAGCTTATCAGAACATATTGAAGAAATCCCTTATGATATGATTCCTGGGCCGCTGCCGACTTTCCGCTGCTGCATTTACAAAGAGCGGGAAATCATTCGGGAGCGGATCACGTCCGCGTGCGGAAAAAGCCAGCCCGGCCAGCCGGACGACAGCGTCATCGGGGTGCTGCCGGCGGCCTGTGAAGGGTGCCCGATCAGCCGGTTCCGGGTTACCGACAACTGCCAGAACTGCCTGGCGCACAAGTGCAGAGAAGCGTGCCATTTCAACGCCATAATCATCACGCCGAAAGGGGCATATATTGACCCCCAGAAATGCAAAGAATGCGGCCAGTGTGCTGCCGCGTGCCCATACAATGCCATTTCGGACACTCTGCGCCCCTGTGTTAGGGCCTGCCCGGTAAATGCCATTGGAAGAGACGAATACAAACGTTCAAAAATTGATTATTCCCGCTGCATCAGCTGCGGAGCCTGCATGAAAAGCTGCCCGTTCGGCGCGATAACCGACCGCTCCCAGATGATTGATGTGATCCGCCTGATTCAAAGCCAGACGCCTTCGGCAGCGGTATTTGCCCCGGCAATTGAAGGCCAGTTTGGAAATGCAACCATCGGGATGCTGAAAAACGCTTTGAAAAAGCTGGGGTTCGACGATGCCGTGGAAGTATCCCTGGGCGCCGACGCCGTGGCAGCGCACGAAGCCGGCGAACTGAAAACCGCTATGGAAAAAGGGGAAAAGATGACGACCTCCTGCTGCCCTGCTTTTGTGGAATTGATTGAAAAATACTTCCCGAAACTGATCCCGAACATTTCGGGCACAATATCCCCTATGGCGGCTGTAACCCGGTATATCCGTTCGCTGAACCCGGAAGTAAAAGTTGTCTTTATCGGCCCCTGCATAGCAAAAAAAGTCGAAATAAAAAAGGCACAGGACACGGCGGATTACGTTCTGACTTTTGAAGAACTGGAAGCAATGTTTACCGCAAAGGACATCAACGCGGAAGAAACCGCGGAAGACGCACAGGACGGCAGCCGCGCGGGAAAAGGCTTTGCCCAAAGCGGAGGCGTTGCCGGTGCTGTGCAGAAAGTTCTGGAGGAAGAAGGGTTCCCGCAGGCGGCCTGCGTACGGTGCGACGGTGCAAAAGAATGCAAGAAAACCCTTTCGGTAATGAACGCGGGGCGGCTGGCAGAAGACCTGGTGGAAGGAATGGCCTGCGAAGGCGGCTGCATTGCCGGGCCAGCCGGCGTAGAACCGCTTCTGAATATCAAAAAAAACCGGCGGAAGCTGCTGGCGAAAGCAGACAACCGTTCGTCCATCGAAAACGTCAGCAAAGTCCACGATTTTTCCCATGTTAAAATGACCTGACCCCATCCCTTGCCAGCAGCAGAAAAAAAGCCTAAAATGGTAAGAATGGTAAGAATGGGATTCTATTTTAAAATAGCAAGGGAAAGAAGTGCTGCAGTCATGAAGCTTGGATTTATCGGATGCGGAAATATGGCAAACGCGATGATGGGAGGCATTATTCGGAACGGAATTGTAAAAGCGGACGAAATCATTGCGGCGGACGTTTCTCCCGAAGCCCTGGAACGCGCGCAGAAGAATCTCGGCGTGCACACGACACGGGACAATTCGGAAGCGGCCCGGCAGGCGGAAACCGTTGTTCTCTCTGTAAAACCCCAGTATTATGAAGAAGTGATTCGCTCGATAGCGGACACCGCCGGGGACGGAAAGCTGATCATCACCATTGCCCCCGGCAAAACGCTGGCATGGCTGGGCAAAACTTTTGGAGGACCCGTTCATATTATACGTACTATGCCGAACACGCCTGCCATGGTGGGGGCGGGGATTACGGCGGTCTGCCCGAACGAATTCGTCACCAAAGCGGAATCAGACCGCGCACTGAAAATTCTTTCGGGCTTCGGAATTGCGGAGTTGATCCCGGAAAACCTGATGGACGCGGTTGTCTCCGTAAGCAGCAGCTCACCCGCCTATGTATTCATAATGATTGAAGCAATGGCGGACGCCGCCGTTGCGGACGGAATGCCGCGCCGCCAGGCTTACACATTCGCCGCGCAGGCCGTGATGGGAAGCGCCAAAATGGTGCTGGAAACCGGCAAGCATCCGGCGGAACTGAAAGACATGGTCTGCTCCCCCGCCGGCACAACGATTGAAGCCGTGCGTGTTCTGGAGGAAAAAGGGTTCCGCAGCAGCATCATGGACGCCATGAAAGCCTGCACACAGAAAGCAAAAGGCCTGTAAGGCGGAACTTTAAAGGAAAAACGGCAGTTCCTCTTTCTGCTTTTATCTTGCAGAAAAAGGAGCTGCCGTTTTTGAACGGATTTTAGTCTTTCCGGTCAAAAATGATCCGCTCGCTCGTGAAATCCGCCGAGGCAAGATGCAGGCGCACACCGCGGCCCATCAGTTCCGCCCCTGTGAACAGGACTCCGCTCTCGGCGTTCTGATACTCTGCTCCTGGTTCCAGCCCTTCCAGGCGGAGCCACAGAGGCTCCATATGTGCTCTGTAAAGCTGCCGGCAGCAGGTGACGACGACACGATCCCCTTTCCGGGAAATCTGCTGAAACGCCACCGTTCCTTCGGGAGCACGGAGCCGGAAAAAGCTGCTTCCAAACAGGCTTTCCCGTTCCTGCTTGTACTGCCGGATCTGCCGGCGGACGGTTTCCTGTTCTTCCGGGGAAAGGCGGGTCATATCCAGCTCATACCCGAATCCGCCGCCGAGAACCGCCACGTTCCAGCGCGTGGAAAGCGGCGTGATGCGCCCCACCTGCTGGTTCGGCACCGCGGAAACATGGCAGCTCATCATGGACGGAGGATACACAAGGGATGCACCGCCCTGAATCGAGAGCCGCTGGATCGCGTCGCTGTCATCGCTCGTCCATGTCTGCGGCATATAATACAGCATTCCCGCGTCAAACCTTCCGCCGCCGCTGGCACAGCTCTCAAAAAGAATTTTCGGGAAGCGCGAAGTCAGGGTCTCCAAAATCCGGTACAGCCCCAGCATATAGCGGTGGGCAATGGCTCCGGCGCTGGCTTTTCGATCCAGAGCCGAGCCGATTTCCGTCATGTTCCGGTTCATATCCCACTTGACATAGGCAATATTCGCACTGGAAAAAAGCCGGGTCATCGTTTGAATGATGAAATCCTGGACATCTTTTCGGGAAAGATTCAAAATCAGCTGGGTACGCGCCAGCGCAGCTCTGCGTCCCGGACGGCACAGCACCCAATCCGGGTGCGAACGGAACAGATTGCTGTCCGGTGAAACCATCTCCGGCTCCACCCACAGGCCGAAACCCATACCGAGCCGGTTCACGTCCGCCGCCAGCTCAGCCAGCGTACACCCCAGCTTTTCTTCCCACGGCGCCCAGTCGCCCAGAGAAGACGTATCGTCGGAACGGTGGCCGAACCACCCGTCGTCAACCACAAACAGCTCCACACCATTCCCAGCCGCGGCTTTGGCCAGGCGCAAAAGTTTTTCACGGTTGAAATCAAAATATACGCCTTCCCATGTATTCAGCAGGACCGGACGCGGACGATCCCGCCAGTAGCCGCGGCAAACGCGTTCCGCATACAGGCGGTGATAGGTCCGTGACATCCGTCCAAGACCGCTGCCCGAATAAACCAGAACGGCTTCCGGCGTTTCAAAGGATTCGCCGGGAGCAAGCGGCCAGCGAAAAGCGTGATCCGAAAGGCCTATGCTGACGCGCAGGCGGTCTTCCGCATCCACATCCGTTTCCAGACAGAAATTACCGCTGTAAATCAAACTGAATCCATAAGCCTCTCCTTCGGTTTCCGTGCAGTCCGGCGAAACCACGGCGGCAAAAGGGTTGTGCTGATGGCCGGAAGCGCCGCGAAAACTGCCGATACGCTGCTCGCAGTGACCGACCGGCAGGCGCTCCGTTTGGAATTCGCGGGCCCAGCAGCCGTGAAGATGGATAAGTTCCATGCGGCAGTCGGGAAGATCCTCACTCGCGCTCATAACGCGCAGAAGAGAAACGCCCCGCGTTCCGCCGTTGCGGATCACGGCCCTGCGGATGACCGCGTCGCTGCCCTCCAAAACCGTGTAGTACAGGTCGGCCTCCAGCCCCTTCGAATCCGCCAGCGTAACAATCAGCGTCTGCGCTTCCCGCTCGTCTTCGGTATAGACATGCGGCAGGCCTGCCGGGGACGGCTTTCCGGAAACAACGCGGTGGGATTTATACCTAAGGTCGGCGATATTGTCGCCGTCGTCCCACTGGACGCTGAGGGCCGGCGGCCGCAGATCTTCCATGCCCGCACCGGAATATTCCAGCGGAACATGATCCAGCAACGTCTGGCCGTGCTTCGCTGGAAACCACGGCGAAGCGTCCCTGCCGCAGACGGCCTCCATGCTTCCGCCGGAAAGACCCGGCCCATAATAAAGATGCACCGCGATTCCCTGAGCCGAAATACCCAGCACATAACTGCTGTCCGGCGTATCCATCCGGAATACATGCGGGTACAGCTGGGAAGAACTACACTGAATCGACATGAGAAAATTCCCTGCTTTCTATTTTTCAATATAATTTATTAAATCAAATTTCAGCGGGTTTGTCCAGATCTATAAAAGACTTTAATGAAATTTTTATGGGCATCCGTCAAAAGCCAACCGTGATGCCGCTTCTTGACAAAATTCTACCCGGTTCAGAGAAACAGTTTCCGGTTCGGTTTTCGAGCCGAACCGGAACCATTCTTCCCCGCCGGGCATTTTTGCAATTATGCGTGAAACTATTTCGGGCAGAACAGCGCAGGTCATGGGGAAAATCTCCACATAGACACCGATTTTGCAGAAATGTTATCAAACTGTGATATTTCTTGCTGGACTGCAATTATGGTTTATAAGAAAACAGGTATATTGGATATAATTCCGTTAGTCGGAAACTTCCGCTGCCGAAAATTTAGGTGCGGCACCCCAAAAGCGGAACTCCATTCAAGAGACTGAAACATAAAGGAGAAAATCCGTGGATAAAATTAAGAACTTTTTATCGGCACATTCTTATTTCTATCTGATGCTTCTATTTATTCCCATACAGATCTGGTTTCAGATTCTGGAACATAATCTTGTCCCTCAATACATAACCCAAACTGCATTGGACAGCCGGATCCCTTTTATCAAAGAATTCGTCGTTCCTTATCTGATCTGGTTTATTTTCGTACCGTACGGGGTTCTGTTTGTGGGGTTTTATTCCAGAAAAGATTTTTTGAAACTGTTTACATTCCTCTGCGGGGGAATGACGGCAGCGAACATTCTTTTTATGATTTTTCCAAACGTCCAGCACTTAAGGCCCGCAATTCATTCGGGGGACCCGTTCTCCCTGCTGGTAAATATGATATACACTCTGGACACCCCTACCAATGTATGCCCCAGCGTCCATGTTATTAATTCTATAGCTGTAAACGCTGCTCTGCAGCACTCGGAAACATTCTCAAAGAAAAGATTCGGGAAAGCGATTTCCGGTGCGCTGACCATTTTGATATGCCTTTCAACCGTATTCATCAAACAGCATTCCGCCTTGGATGTGGCCGCCGGGTTTGCTGTTTCCGCCTTGTTCTATATCCCGCTGTACGGACCGTTTGCCCAAAAGCTGGAAAACTTTGCAGAATCAAAAAGTGTTTTTCAAAAGCACCGTGCAGGCGGTTCGGAAAGAAATCCCCGCCGGGAACGCTGTGAAAAATAGATTGGCAGAATGTTACAGACGGCGTGCTCCGCGGTCCGTGAAATGCATCACAATGCTGCTGCCAAGAGCATTTAAACCGAGGACAGTAAGCAGCATCATCAGCCCAGCACCAAGCGCTTCCCACGGTGCTTTCAGCAGATACGCCTGCCCTTCCGCCAGCATCCTGCCCCAGCTGGGGATGGGAGGCTGAATTCCGAGCCCGAGATAGCTCATCCCCGACTCTGCCAAAATGGCATTGGAAAGGCCGATGACAACCGACGGAACAACCGTGGGCATCAAGTTCGGCAAAATGTGCCGGAACAGAATACGTTTTGTGGATGCTCCGCATGCGCGCGCGGCAAAAACGTATTCTTTGTTTTTACACTGCTGCGCCCCGCTGCGTGCCAGACGAATGTAGCTCGGCAGAAATGCCACCGCCAGGGCAGGGATAATCGTATACCGGCCTTCATTCAGCACGCTGACAGCAACGAGGGCCGTCAGGATTCCGGGGAATGAGGAAAGAGCATCTGTGAGCCGCATAACCACGGCTTCTACCGGTCCGCCGAAGTACCCCGAAAACAGGCCCAGCGCAATTCCTGCCACACCGCTCAGGACAACCGTTGCCCCGGCCGCCAGCAAAGAATAGCGCGCTCCGGTAATGGCACGGCTGAAATTGTCGCGGCCGAACTGATCCGTCCCAAACCAGTGGACAAGACCGGGCGGCAGGAAGCGCTGCGCCGTGTTCATGGCGTATGGATCGAATGGAGTATAAAACAGACTGACCAGCGCGGCAAGGACCACCGCGCAGAGAAGGACTATACCCAGCCGGAACTGGAACTCTGATTCATCCCTCATGCTTTTTCCCTCATACGCGGATCGACGCACCGGATCAGCACGTCCGCCAGGAAATTGGCGACAACCACAAAAAAGGCAATGTAGACCACAAGGGATTCAATCAACGGAAAGTCCCGTGCAGAAACCGACGAAATCAGCAGCCTGCCAATGCCCGGAAGGCTGAAAACCTGTTCGACAATGATGCTGCCTGAAAAAACTTCCGCCGTCATCATACCAAAAAGGGTAATTACCGGGATGGATGCATTTTTCAGAATATGTTTGTACAGAATTGCACTGCGCCCGCATCCTTTTCCAAGGGCCGTGCGGACATAGTCGCAATCCAGCTCGGCAAGGACGGAGGAACGCAGGAATTTTGCCGCCGTGGCAATATTCGGCACGGCGACAGCCGCCGCTGGGAAAAACAGAAACCGCAGAAATCCCCCGAAATCTTCCCGCCAGTCTACATATCCCCCCGGAACAAAACAGCGGAGCAGAACACCGAAAACCCAGACGAACAGGATACCAAAAAAGTACCCCGGCAGCGAAAGATTCAGCATGGTAAGTGAATCGAGGAATTTGCCGACAGGCGTACCGTTCGTTCTGGCGGAAAGAATTCCCACCGGGACAGAACAGAGAAAAATAAGAAGAAGTGACAGGACGGCAAGCCACGCCGTGACCGGCAGACGTTCCCACAGCAGAGAGGAAACGGGCCGCGAATATTGGATCGACGTACCCATATCCCCGTGCAGCAGACCGACAGCCCAGGCAGCGTAACGTTCCGGCAGGCTCCTGTCAAGCCCGAGCTGGGAACGCATTTCCGCCAGGCTCTGCGGCGTTGCGTTTGTACCGAGCATCAGCTGCACCGGATCGCCCGGGATAAGATTAAAGGCAATGAACGTAAGGATGGAAACCAGAAACATCGTAAACAGCAGGGCGGCAATTTTCTTTGCAAAAAACTTCAAGCGGGTTCCCCCTTTTCGCACCTGCTTTTATTTTGTCCGGTAAAGGGACGCAGCATCAAATACATACAGCGGGTAGGCCGTAAAACCGGAAATTCCGTTTTTCAGCGCGTTCAAGTTGGAAATATCCTGAATATACACGCTTGCCGCGTCGTCTGAAAGCATTTTCTGCGCCTGCTTGTAAAGGGCTATGCGCTTCGTTTCGTCTTTTTCGGTTTCCGCTTTCCGGTACAGCGCGTCATAAGCGGCGCTTGAATAATTTGTAAAATTTTTATCCGAATCGGAAACATACCGGCTCAGATAACTTCTGGGCGAAAGGGTCGCGCCGTCTACCGAAACGATCGTGGACTGGTACTCCCGGTTATGGTAGGCTTTGCTGAGCCATGTGGCAAAATCCACCTGATGGATCGTCGCTTTAATGCCCACTTCTTTCAATTCGTTCACAATAACCTGAGCCGTTTCCACATGCACCGTATAATTGGAAGGCACTGTAATGGACATTGAAAACCCATTCGGGTACCCCGCTTTCGCCAAAAGCTGCTTCGCTTTTGCCGTATTGTGGTTATAGGCTTTCGCCAGCGATGTATCGCAGTATTTTTTGAGGCCCGGGATAACCGGCGATCCACAGCGCACGCCCTTTCCGAAATCGACGGTTTGGATGATCTCATCCGGATTGACGGCATAGCACACAGCCCGGCGGACATCCGCATTGTTGAAAGGTTCCGTTTTGTTATTGAGTGCCAGCAGCTGCACGGAATTGGAGTTAGAGGCAATAACCTGAAATTCGCTGCCGAGCTGCGAGGCCACATTGTTGGCAATACTGGCGCCATCCACGCTGCCGCCCTGCAAATCGGTCAGAAGGGCATTGGAATCGGATTCCAGCTTAAATGTAACCTTGTCAAAATGCGGCAGCCCCTTCTGCCAGTAATACGGGTTCTTTTTAAGCACCAGTTTCTGCTGCGGCGAATAAGATTCAAACATGTACGGCCCCGTCCCTATGGGGTGCGTATCCTGCTCGGTGTATCCTTTCGGCAGGATAGCAACGGTTAGCTCCGGCAGAAAATCATAGTCCGCTTCCTTAAGGTGAATCGTAACGGTTGAAGCGTCCTTTGCCTCCACAGATTTGATATTTTTCAATCCGGCAACAAGCAGTTTTCCGGTCTTCAGCCCTGCCGCCGTACTCAGGGAATAAACCACATCGTCCGCTGTTACCGCTTTTCCGGTTTGGAATTTCACGCCGGGGCGGAGTTTGAAGGTATAAGATGCCGCGTCGTCGGAGGTTGTGTAACTCTCCGCCACAGCGGGATTCAGGTTGCCGTCCTTATCGGGTTTTACCAGGCCTTCAAAAATATTAAACAGAATAACCCTTGTGTCTGCGGAAGTATTGAGGTACGGATTCAGGTGGCGGGGCTGGGTCTGAAGCCCATAAACGAAATTCCCCCCATCCTGCGGCGTTTTCTCTTCCTGCGCAGAAGAAGAACCAGAAGACACCGCGGAACCACCGGACGAGCAGGCCGCAGGAGAAAGTAAGACGGCAGCGGCCAGCAAGCTGGAAATCATTCGCAAAGCAATGTTCTTTTTCATGGCAATTCATAATCTCCTCGATTAAAAATTGACCCAATTAGGGCCGAAAAACGGGGAGAAGCTTTCAAAAAACCGTTTTCCCGCGCCGGATTTTACAATTGTTTAATCTAACAGCGCTCCAAAAGCCTGCGCCCAGTCCGGCATAAACCGACGCTTGAAAAACGATCCACGTGCACAGGACATGTTCTGCTTCTATAAAAAGAGCCACACCCCGGGGTCCGCCCCTTCCCGCAGGCACGGCGGACCCGCGGAAAATGACCTATACCCGGAATGCGGTTTTCTATATCGGCAGCTTCCGTTCAAACCAAAATCAATGGAATCGGCACGCCCCGCGGCGCCGCGGCCGCAAATCTGCCAAAGAAAGCTCCGGACGGCGCGGAGGAGTGCCATTTTGCGCGCAAATCCTGTCACGCGCCTCTTTCTCCTGCTTCGTCAATCCGCCGGATGTCCCTTCCCGTTTTATTGACTACCATTATACTGGATTGTTAAAATTTTGTCAAGTACCTTTTTCTGCACCCCCTCAACGGAATCAGGTCAGCCGCTGATCATAGTGGGCGCGCTCCCCGCCAATATACTTCGGCCTTGTCCGCGCGCAGACAAGATTGGCCTCCCCAATTTTTTTCAGGGACAGCCGCACGGGAACCGCCACCGGAACCAGGTGCATACCAATCAGCGTATCGCCGATATCCATACCGGCCTGCGCAGCCAGCTCCTCCACCGCTACCGGGTGTTCAAACGCATTGTAAGCCGCCGTTGCAAAAGAGCCGCCCGCTTTTGGCTGGGGAACCGCGTTTACAATAGGCAGGCGGTACCGCTCTGCCGCTTCACGCTCCAGAATCAGGGCACGGTTCAGGTGCTCACAGCACTGTGCCGCTAAATAGATGTTTTTCTCTTTCAGTGCGGGATAAACAGCACCGAAAACGGCGTTGGCAATTTCCACGTTGGAGCAGGTTCCGATATTGTGCCCTCCGATTTCGCTCGACGAACATCCAACGACCAGAATATCATACTCCTTCAGGTTAGCCGCTTTCAGCAATTCGGCAACTGCCGTTTTTGCCTGTCCGGCAATTTCATCATACATAGATTATAGCCTCCCTATATAGGTCTTTCAGTGTCTGGGGTTGGCCCGGACTTTGATAACTGCCTGAATCATAGCCGAAACAATCTGCGCGTTGGTCTGTGGATCGGCATCCGGAACGGCCTGGCCTTCAGCCATGACCCTGTATTTTGGCGGAAGCTTGTTCAGTGCCAGCGCGACAATATCTTTTTTGCAGCGGTCGCACCGGCAGCAGGAAAAGCGCTCCAAAACAGATCCCAGCTTTTGCAGTACCAGCGATTCCATGGTATTGACGACAACCATCGGATGGTTGTCCAAAGCCGGGATGCTCACGCGGCGGGGCACCGGCGGCCGGTGAAAAGCGTCTTCCTGCTGCACTGCGGCAGGAAAAGGAGCCGCCGGGGGAGCTTTCGGTGCGGGCGTTCTCTCTTCTTCTGCTGCCCTGATGGCTGAGGAACCGGACGGCATCAGCTTTTTATACATCAGTTCCTTGTCGATTTCCCGTTTGGATCTTGACATCCCCGTTAAACCCCTTTCGCCAACAGTTCGTCGATAAACCGGCTGTAGTCGCGCGCAATATTGTTGCGCGGGGCATAATCAAACAGGCTTTTCTGCACGGACTGCGCTTCGCTGGCCACCACGCTGCTCCGGATGGTGGTATCAAAAACCCGGATATGCAGATCCCTCGCAATCAGTTCTGCCGTACCGCGGACTTCACGCCCCAGCAGGGTGCGAGGGTTAAAGCGCGTCAGCAGAATTCCGGCAATGGAAATATGCGGGTTGCAGTATTTTTTCACGCGCTCCACGGTTTCATACAACTGGGAAATCCCCTGCAGACTGAAAATATCGGAAAGCATCGGAACCACGATCGTATCCGATGCGGTAAAAGCGTTAATGGTCAGGATTCCGAGAGCGGGCGGCGTGTCCAGCACAATGTAATCGTACCGGTCCTGAACTGGTTTCAGTGCGTTTTTCAGCAAAAATTCCCGCCCTTTGTCGGTAAATTCCAGCTCAATTCCGCTCAGCAAAATACTGGAAATGATAATATCTGCCGCCGGCGTCTTCTGGATGGCGAACTGAGTTTTTACTTCCCCTTTCAGCACGTCATAGATTGTTGCGCTGGTTTCCGTATCCGCTCCCACGCTGAACCCGAGGTTTCCCTGCGGGTCAAGGTCAATTGCCAGCACGCGGAATCCGCGCTTTTTCAGCCCTGAAGCAACGGCGCAGGCCGTCGTCGTCTTGCCCACGCCGCCTTTCTGGTTGGAAAAGGAAATCACTTTCGCCATTCCCAAGCTCCTTCTTCCCGTCAAAAACTGCCTGCTTTTCTTCTTATTATACCGTTGCGGCCCGCGTTTTACAACCCTCGGGCGGCCGTCTCCCCGGTTCAGGGGCCGCCTTCCATTTTCTGTATTCACGGGATCTTCCCCGCATCCAGAATCTTACGATAGGCCCGGAACGCTGACGGGATCGCATACTGCTCCGGCAGATCCCGGATTTTGGGCCAGACAAATCCCGGCGATGTCTGCGGAACACGGGCAAGGTAGCCGGTCATGTGCCATTCCACATGTGAAAAGACATGTTTGGCCGCCGGAAGAGGCTGCAGACTTTTCGGGGACAGCCCCCACCCTTTCAGCACAGCTTTGGCTTTTTCGGGAGAAAGCGATTCCTCCGCGCCTGGAAATTCCCACATCCCCGCCAGCAGGCCGTTCTCCGGCCGCTTTCGAACGGCAACAGCAGTGCCGCAGAGGATCAAAAAGACAGTGCGGTTTTCGGTTTTCCGTTTCGGCTTGGCCGACCGCACCGGCAGAAGCGGCGCCGTCCCCGCCCGGAAACCCTGGCACAGCGAGGCAAGCGGGCAGACACCGCAGGCCGGCCCGCCGTTCGGCAGGCACACCGTCGCTCCCAGTTCCATCAGTGACTGCGTAAATGCGCCTGCATTTTCTTTCGGGTAGATTTTCCTAAGGTTTTCCCGCACTTCCCGTTTCCATGCCGAATCGGAAATGTTCCGGTGCGAATCGGTAAGGCGCGCGGCTACACGCAGAACGTTCCCGTCCACGGCGGGCTCCGGCAGACCAAAGGCGATCGAGGCGACAGCCCCCGCGGTGTAATCCCCGATTCCGGGCAGTTTCTTCAGTTCTTCCACGCTGGCGGGCAGTTCTCCGCCGTACCGCTCCACCAGGACGGCGGCAGCTTTTTTCAGGCTGCGCGCGCGGCTGTAGTACCCCAGCCCTTCCCAAAGCTTCAGGAGCCGTTCCTCCGGCAGTTCCGCCAGCGCATACACATCCGGCACTTCCCGCAGGAAGCGCTCAAAATACGGTTTCACGGTTTCCACCCGCGTCTGCTGGAGCATAATCTCCGAAATCCAAACGCGGTAAGGGGTGGGATGATCCCGCCACGGGAGGGTACGGGCATTCTGGGCGTACCAGCCGAGCAGAGGTTCTACAATTTTCGAATAATCCATGTCTGATGCAACATTCCTGTCTATGTATTCTTTTTATTATATCATAAATCGTACCGGGACGGCAGGCACGTGCCGTTCAGCCTTCGAACCGGAACAGTTCTTCCACCGTTGCGCCAAAAACCTTGGCAATATCCATGGCCAGCTTCAGCGACGGGTTATACCGCCCGTTCTCAAGGTGAACAATTGTTTCGCGCCGCACGCCGACGCGCCGCGCAAGCTCTTCCTGGCTTATACCAGCTTTCCGGCGGTATTCCCGAAGTTTGGTCGTCAGTTCCATTTCCGTCCGCCCCGCCTGTCGAAAATCAGGAAAAAAACGCCGTACAGCAGATAAGCGGCGCCCAGCGCAAGCTCCAGCCATGCCGCCGTCAGGGCAAGCGCACGATGGGACAGGATGGCATACAGCGCCGCCGCGGTAGCTCCCGCCATCAGCACAGCCCAATCCGCCTCTGCCGCCAGCGCCATGTTTTTCCGGTACATTTCGTCCATAGGTTCAAACCGGCCTTTTCCCAAAAATACCAGCGCGGCACACCATGGAACCGCCGCCAGGACGGCGGCAACAGACAGAACCGCATCGGGAACACGCAGCAGCAGGCCGGAAAGCCCGCACAGAATCAACAGCGCCCCCGGCAAAACAAAAAAACACGCGATAAGCAAACGCAGGCTCCATTTCCGCTTCATTATGAACCGCCCTCTTCTATGTGAACTATTTATCACTAATGTTATAATTATATCACATTAATGATAAAAATCGACCCTTATTGCAGGCCGATTTCACACCGGAACTTTGACCGGTGAAAAAGCGGACAAATTCTCTTTAGAAAAGCACTTTGAATCCGGCTGTTTTGGGTTTGACTTTACCAGTGGAATTTTCTATAATATAGTTTGCAAATCAGGAAAAAGACCAGAGGCGAATTTTTTTTGCCGGGCCTGAAAAAATCCTATAATCCATTTTTAATGACCATCCCGCAGAGGGGAAAGGAAAATATGGAAGACAAAGTAAAAGTAACCGCGCCGGTCTACCAGCGGATTGCCGCGGATATTGCCGCGAAAATTGTGGATAAACGGTACCATGTAGGGGAAAAAATTTACGCGAGATCCTATCTCGCCAGCCAGTATAACGTATCATCCGAGACGGCCCGGCGGGCCATCTGCGTTCTTTCGGATCTTGAGATTGTAGACGTTACCAAAGGGAGCGGCGTCGTCATTAAATCCTATGCAAACGCCGTTCGTTTTGTCCAGCAGTATACCGATATCCAGTCGGTTTACGATCTGAAGAGGGATATTCTGGAATCCATGGAACGCCAGAAGCAGGAAAGCCGGTACCTCCGGCAGTGTATTGACAATATTCTGGATCGGACAGAACGGTTTCAGTCTTTTAACCCGTTCATTCCGTTTGAAGTTAAAATTACCGCACAGACACCTTATCTCAATAAATCAATCTCCGATATCAATTTCTGGCATTACACAAACGCAACGGTTATCGGCGTCAAGCGGGAACAGACGATCCTTATCTCGCCGGGGCCGTATGCGGTTCTGCGGGAAAACGACACCCTGTACTACTGCGGTGACGACAACTGCCAGACGCGCGTGATCAATTTTCTGTATCCAAAAGGCACAACGCAGCCTGTAGGATAACACTTTCAGCGGTCTTCACCCCGCGCCATTCTCAGCATTTCGGCTGCGTTCTGCAGGGTGATAGGCGTAATCTTCGTTCCGCCGATGATGCGGGCCAGTTCCCTTCTGCGGCCCTCCTCATCCAGTTCGCTGACGCCGGTATAGGTTCTTCCGCCGCGGACCTGCTTTTGGATTAAGTATTGGTGGTCGGCCAAAGCGGCAATCTGAGCGAGATGGGTCACACAGATAACCTGGCGGTTTTTCGAAACTTCCCGCAGTTTGAGGCCAACTTTCTGTGCTGCCGCCCCGCTGACACCGGTATCAACCTCGTCGAAAATCAAGGTCCCCACGTCGTCCCTGCCGGCCAAAACGGTTTTAATGGCCAGCATGATGCGGGAAAGCTCACCGCCGGACGCTATTTTGGCAATTGGCTTCGGCGGCTCCCCGGCATTAGTCGAAATGAGAAACTCAATTTTATCGCATCCGAGGGGATTGAGCGGACAGCGCTCCTGCCGGACGTGGAATGTCACATTGGGCATATCCAGAAACTGAAGTTCGCCTTCTACCATTCCGGCAAACCGGGCAGACGCTTTGGAACGCCAGCTCGAGATTTCGGAAGCCAGTTTTTGTGTCTGCTCCAGACTGCTCTGATATTCTTTGTGCAGGCGAGCGGCCGTTTCGCCGGATAGCTGTATTTTTTCCAGCTCTTTCCGGCTTTTATCCAGATATTCCAGCATCTTTTCAACCGAACCGCCGTACTTCAGCCCGAGCCGGTAAAGCGAATCCAGCCGGGCTTCAATTTTGTCCAATTCTCCCGGGTCATACTCCAGCTGGGCGGAATAGCCGCGCAGTTCGCTGCTGCAGTCATCCAAATCATACGAAATTCCCTGCAGCCGCTCCGCCAGGGCGTGAAGATCCGGAAGGTACTGTTCGGCTTCGCCCAGAGAACTGGCCGCGCCGGAAACGGCGGAAACAGCCCCTTCGGTATCTTCGCCGCCGTCAAGAGCTTCCTTCGCAGCGGCAACCGAGGTGGCTATTTTTTCACTGTTCCGATACATATTTCTCTGCCGATTTAGTTCTTCCTGCTCTCCGGAGTGAAGATCCGCTGCCTCCAGTTCCTGGATCTGGTAGGTAAGCAGGTCGATCTGGCGGGCTTTCTGGGATTCATCCATGTTGCAGGAATCCAGTTCTTTCTTAACACGCTTCATCTTATCGTAGGCGCTGCGGTACTGCTCCAGCAGATCCGGCGGCAGGCCCATGCAGTCGAGATAGTCAATATGGTTTTCCGGCGAAAGCAGGCCGTAGCTTTCGTGCTGCCCATAGATATTGACCAGAAGCGGACCGATCTGCTTTAAGGCCGAAACCGTAGCGGGCCGCCCATTAATCCGGCAGGAAGATTTTGAATCCGCACCGATTCCACGCTGAATCATAAGGGTACCGTCGTCTTCCAGCTGATAGCCGAGTTCGGCGACCCGGTCGGACGCCCGCCTGCTGAGGCCGGAAAACACCGCGCTGACAAATGCGGACTTTGCTCCCGTCCGGATCAAATCACGTGAAGTCCGTTCGCCAAGTACGGCATGGATCGCATCAATTAAGATGGACTTCCCTGCCCCGGTTTCACCCGTAAGGGCACTGAAACCGGCATGAAAATCAACACTGACCTTTTCGATCACGGCAATGTTTTCAATATAAAGCTGTGAAAGCATGAAAATCACCTGATCATCTGTTCAAATTTATCGGCAAGGCGGCGCGCCGAATCTTCAGTTTTCATCAGAATAAAAATCGTGTCGTCTCCCGAAAGAGTCCCAACGATATCGCCCCACACCAAAGTGTCCATCGCAGCGCAGACGGCATTGGCCATTCCCGTTAAGCATTTAACACATACAATATTCTGCGCACTGCCGACAGACACCACAGAATCCACAAATAGCGCGTAAAATTTTTCGGTGCTTTCCTGACTGTTCGTCTGAGAAGGGGCATATCGGTAATTCCCATCGGAGGACAGGATTTTCACAAGCCGAAGCTCTTTGATATCGCGCGATATTGTAGCCTGCGTCACTTCAAATCCGGCTTCACGCAGGCGGAGCATCAGTTCTTCCTGCGTATTGATGGGATACTGCCGAATGAGCTCCATGATTTTTTCGTGCCGCTTTTTTTTCACTCTCCATTACCTCCCATCCCCTAATTTCCGGTTGACAACTTCGTAAAAATTCTGATTTTTCAGACGAACGATTTTGACCGTCCTGTCGGATCGGCAAAAATTGACTTTTGGAATCCGCCCGGAAATTTTAACAGAATTTTCCCCGTCCATGACAAGGTAAATCTCACCGCCGGCTTTTTGGGACGTTTCCACACTCAGCTTTGCGTCAGGCCCGAAAACGACGGGGCGCGTAAGAAGCGAGTGGGAACAGACCGGTGAAAGGAGGATGCAGGCCAGCTGCGGGTCGATGATCGGTCCTCCGGCTGAGAGCGAATAGGCGGTGGAACCGGTTGGAGTAGCAACAATCAGGCCGTCTCCGCGGTATTCGCAGACAGCCATTCCATTGAAGCTGACTTTAAAATCCGGCATGGGGGAAAGCGCGCCGCGCGACAGCACGGCATCATTCAGCGTGTCACAGGATTTGAGGCATCCGTCTTCTTCATACCGGATTTCCAGCATCATTCGATCTTCGATCCGGTAATCGCCTGAAACCAGTTTTTCAAGTTCGCCGTACTCATCTGTTTCCAGTTCCGCAACAAAACCAAGGCGCCCCATATTGACCCCCAAAAGGGGTTTGCCCGCCCTTGCGGCATACCTTGCGCAATGGATGATGGTTCCGTCCCCGCCGATTGCAATCATTAGGTCACAGGAGGCGATCATCTCGCTGGCCGCCGGGAAAAAGTCAACCCCTTCACCGCCAAAATCCGGCTGAAGGGATTGGGTCATCAGAACCCGGATCCCCATATCACGCAGTTTCCGGATCAGGCGGACTGTGTGAAAGCGGGCCCCGTCTTTGCTCAGGTTTGGGTAGACCGCAATATTCAAGTCCGCTCACCCCCTTTCAGGTTCTGATGGGCCTGCGCAACGACTTTCTCAATATCCATTACGGAACAGACCGGATGGTTCGATTTCTGGAGATGCATCAGGTACTCAATATTCCCTTCCTGTCCCCTGACGGGAGAATAGGTCAGGCCCAATACAGAAAAACCATTTTCCAGCGAAAAAGAGGCAAGGCTGCGGAGGACTTCAAGCTGGACGCCCTTGTCACGGACGACACCCTTTTTTCCCACTCTGCCGTACCCGGCCTCAAACTGAGGTTTCACTAGACAGACGGCCGATCCGGTCTCCCGCAGGAACCTGCGTGCAGCAGGCAAAACCAGTTTCAGAGAGATAAAAGAAACATCCGCGCTGAAAAAATCAACCGGTTCCGGAAGCTGTTCCGGCTGGAGGAAACGGATATTGACATGCTCCATACTGACGACGCGCGGATCGGCACACAGTTTTTCGGCAAGCTGACCGGAACCGACATCAACAGCATACACTCTGCGGGCACCGTTCTGCAGCATGCAGTCGGTAAATCCACCCGTGGAAGCGCCGATATCCAAGGCTGTTTTTCCCGAAAGGCTGATGGAAAACTCAGAAAGCGCCTTCTCCAGTTTCAAGCCTCCGCGGCTGACATAGGGAAGGGCTTGCCCACGCACTTCAACTTCAGCGTCGGAAGGAACCAGGGCCCCCGGCTTCTTCTTTTTTTGGCCGTTTACATAGGCCAGCCCTTCAGCCACGGCAAGTTTCGCTTTTTCACGGCTTTCAGCAAAGCCGCGTTCAAAAATCAGGCAATCCAGTCTTTTTTTCTCCATTACTTTGCACGCTCCGCCAGAATCATTTGCAGCATTCCGTTTTCGGTCAGCCCGAGTGCCTCCAAAGCCTGACGCATGGTAGCGTGCGCCACAAAATCATTGATGGCTCTGAGATAAAACTTTCCGGCAAAGCCGGCCTGCCCAAGCAAAAAACCAAAATGCTCTCCTATGCCGCCCTGCTGAATCCCTTCTTCAAAGAAAAAGACCTGCTTTGCACCGGACGCCTGCCGGACAGCTTCCGGATCAACCGGCTTAATCCGGTTTAATTTTACAACGGCGGTGCGGTCACCCTTGCGGTTCAGTTCGGAACACGCCAAACAGGCAAAGGAAAAAAGCCGGCCGTACGTTACAATGACCGTCTCCGTTTTTTTCTCGCCGTAAAGATCAAACGCGCGTCCGCTCGGCCGAAAATCATAGGGGCGGAAAAGCTGGCCGCCGCGCGGATAACGCACTGCCGCAAAGCCGGGCACCTGGTACAGGGCGGTTCTTAAGCAAAGATCCAGCTCATCATAGAAAGAAGGGGCAAAAACCGTGATTCCCGGAATGGTGTTGAAAAACGCCGCATCGAAAATTCCCTGATGGGTCACACCGTCTTCGCCGACAATTCCAGCCCGATCCACCGCTAAAACCACCTTGACATGCTGGATCGCAATATCGTGAATCAGCTGGTCATACCCCCGCTGCAGAAAAGAGGAATACACTGCGAAAACAGGCAGCATCCCCCCCACTGCAAGGCCGCCGCAAAAGGTTACGGCGTGTTCTTCCGCAATGCCCGTGTCAAAGAAACGGTCTGGAAAGCGGCGCGCAAATTCCGTAAGGCCCGTCCCCGACTTCATGGCCGCGGTAATCCCGCAGATACGGGGATCTTTTTCTGCAAGGCCGCACAGGCAGTGCCCGAAAACAGACGAAAAATTTATGCTGGCCGACGAATAGGATTTTCCAGTTTCAATGTTAAACTTTGAAATCCCGTGAAACGCTCCGGGGTCATTTTCAGCGTACGAATACCCCTTTCCCTTTCGGGTAAGCACATGCAAGAAAACGGGATGGTCAATATTTTTCACATTTGAGAAAACTTCAATCAGTCTTTCAATATCATGGCCGTCGAAAGGTCCATAATAATAAAAGCCCATATCCTCAAAAATCGTGCTGTTGTAAAGGATCTGCTTCAGCACGGCTTTTGAGCGGGTAAGGGCCATTTGGAGATGCGGCCCTATCCCCGGAATATGGTCGAGAATTTTTTCTACATTTCCTTTAAAGCGGAAATAGGAAGGCTCCGTGCGCAGCTGCGCCAAATAGCGGGCCATGGAACCAACATTCCGGGATATCGACATCTTATTGTCGTTCAAAATAACAATGAAATTCTTTTTAAACCTTCCGGCATTGTTCAGCCCCTCATAGGCTAAGCCGCCGGTAAGGGCACCGTCGCCTATCACCGCAACGACATGACCCTTTTCACCAGACAGGTCTTTCGCTTTGGCAAGGCCCAGCGCAGCCGAAATCGAAGTGCTGCTGTGCCCGGACGAAAATGGATCATACGGGCTTTCCTGCCGATTGGGAAAGCCCGAAAGCCCTCCCTGGGTGCGGATGGTAGAAATCCGGTCACAGCGCCCCGTTAAAATCTTATGCGTATAGGACTGATGTCCCACATCCCAAACGATTTTATCATCCGGGGAACTGAAAACCCGGTGCAGAGCTACGGTAAGCTCCACAACACCGAGATTAGAGGCAAGATGGCCGCCGTTGGAAGAAACCGTGCGGATAATTTTTGCGCGTATCTCAGCGCAAAGCTGCCTAAGCTGTTCCAGCGACAGCTCTTTTAAATCCTCCGGAGAATGAATCGTATCTAAAAGGGATTTCATCATATAACCCCCGGCCCGTCATCCAACGGCGAGACCGTTTTGGAGTTTCGCAGCAGTAATTGTGTTCTTTAAAAGCATGGCGCGGGTCATCGGCCCCACTCCGCCCGGAACCGGAGTAATATGGGACGCTACCGGTTCCACACCGGCAAAATCGACGTCGCCGCACAGCTTTCCGTTTTCATCGCGATCCATTCCGACGTCAATGACGGTTGCGCCCGGTTTAACCATATCGGCTGTGATCAATTTAGGTTTTCCCACTGCCGCCACAAGGATATCGGCCCTTTTGCAGATTTCTTTGAGACCCTGTGTATGACTGTGGCAGATCGTGACCGTTCCGTTTTCGTGCATCAGAAGCATGGCCATAGGTTTGCCGACAATATTGCTGCGGCCCACTACAACACAGTTTTTTCCTTCCACGGGGATATTCTCATGATGAAGCAGTTCCAGCACACCGGCCGGCGTGCAGGGAACAAAATGATAATTACCAATCATGATACGGCCGACATTGGACGGATGAAACGCATCCACATCCTTGCGGGGATCAATGGTTTCAATAACGGCCTGCGAATCAAGTCCCGCAGGCAGAGGAAGCTGCACTAAAATCCCATGGATGTTCGTTTTCTGATTCAGGCTGCGCACCAGAGAAAGAAGCTCTTCCTGCCGCGTGGACGCAGACAGCGCATACTCTTCAGAATAGATTCCGCAGGCGGCACAGTCTTTTTCCTTATGGGTCACATAGGTTCTGGACGCGGGATCATTCCCAACCAGAACGACTGCAAGGCCCGGAACAATCCCCTTCTTCTTCAGTTCTGCCGTCTCGGCGGCTGCTTTTGCGCGGGTTTCGGCTGCTATGGCTTTTCCGTCGATAATCTTTGCCATCTTTTATTTCTCCTTTGAAGATTCATCTTTCGGCGGAACAGCCCCGCCTTTTTCCGGAACAGCATCCCCCGGAGCCTCCCCTTCCGGCTCCGCAGCCGGACTTTCTTCCTGCTTTTCTTCCGGGTCGGGAGTGCGGATCGGAATGCCGGATAAAACTTTTCTGGTTTCCTCGGAATTTTCAAAGATGGTACTGGTTCCATCATCTTCCAAAGCCTGTTTCTGCTCTTCTTCTTTTTTCAGGCGGACTTCATCCACAATGGAATTCAGCTCCATTATTTTTGCGGAACCGCAGCCGGTCAGCACGGTGCGCCTGCGGAAAACAACCAGCAGGACAACGGAAACGACAACCGAAACCGCAGCCACAACCTGAGAAATGCGGAGGGCAAAGAACGGCATGATCAGGCTGTCGGTACGCAGACCTTCGATCCAGAAACGGCCCAGGCCGTACCAGCCAATGTAGAGCAGAAAGACCTGACCGTCGTACCTCCTGTATTTCCGGCTGAAAATATGCAGAAGGATAAAACCGACAAGGCACCACAGAGATTCATAGAAGAAACACGGGTGAACCCCATCAGCCGATATGACAGCCGTATTCTGGCTGACCATACGCCACGGAAGGCTTGTGGCCGTTCCGAAAGCTTCCTGATTGACAAAATTCCCCCAGCGGCCAATCGACTGCCCAATCAGGAACCCAAGGGACGCCATATCCAAAACGGCAGGGATGCTGAGCTTGTGCAGTTTCGCTACCAGAGCCCCGCACAGGAAACCGCCGATAATTCCTCCGTAAATACCCAGTCCGCCTTCCCAGATATAAAAAGCACTGACCGGGTTCTTCACGAACTCGTCGCTCGCGTCAAACAGGACATAGTACAGCCTTGCGCCGATCACCCCGCCGATCAGGCCGACAATTACAGCATCAATCAGCTTATCCTGATCCATTTTGAACCTTTTGCAGCTTGCCATGACATACACAAAAGCAAGCAGAAAGGCGGCTCCGATAATTACGCCGTACCACTTGAACATGTGGCCGCCAATCTGAAAAGCGACCGGGTTTATGGTAAAGCTGAATCCAAGTCCGGGAAACTGAACGTTAAACATGCCGCACCACCACTTCTTTTCAAGATAAAATGTTTCTCCACCGCCCGTTCTGCCGGAACCGGGCTGAACTCCTCCCGGAAAATATCCTACTGAACAGGGGAAACGACCGAAAGCGCCGAAGTCTCCGGTAAAAGCTGAGAATCCAGCCGGCGGAGGACCGAATCCCTGTCTGCCCCGGCAACCGCATTAATATAAGAAAACAGTTCACGGCCGGCAAAATCAAGGGAAACAAGGGAATTGGCAATACTGCCGGTACTGTTCAGCGCGGCAAGGTTCCGTCCGTAAACCGAATTTTTCGCGCGCTTAAACGCCTCGGCTGAAAGGCCGCCGCGGCGTATTTTTTGAATCTCGGCCCGAATTTCTTCCGCCACAGCATCCGGATTTTTGGATTCCCCGGAAAAGATGACCGAAGCAAAACCGGGACCTTCAAAATACTCGTGCCCAAATGAGGCTTCGTTGATGAGCCCTTCATCCAGAAGCCTGCGGAACAGCGGCGAAGCAGGTGACGAAAGCGCTTCCAGCAGGATGTCCGTTTCTGCAAGCTGTTTCGACGTGGCACGTCCGTTTGCAGCCTGCTCTTTGAAACCGAACTCAAACAGCGGAACCGCCACAGAAAGCTTCTGCTCTACCCGGGAGCGAACGATTGTCTCCGGTTCCGGCTCAAAAATACGTTGGATGGAAACCGGTTTGGAAGGTTTGAGCATCTGGTCGCACAGCTCTAGGACGCGTTTCGGCTCCACATTCCCCACAATGCACAAAACCATATTGTTGAGATTATAAAATGTGTTATAGCACTGATACAGCAGCTGAGGCGTAATTTTAGCAATGCTTTCAACCGTGCCGGCAATGTCAATTTTTACGGGATGCGTATGGTACAGGGCACCCAGCAGATTGAACATGACGCGCCACTGGGGATCGTCGTCATACATACGGATTTCCTGACCGATAATTCCCTGCTCTTTTTGGACGGTCTGCTCGGTGAAATAAGGGGACTGGACAAAATCCAGAAGGATCTTCAGCGAATCATAAACATTCTCTGTGCAGGAAAACAGATAGCAGGTCATGTCAAACGAGGTATAGGCATTGGCGGAAGCCCCCGTTTTGGCATAACGCGCAAAAGCGTCGCCCTCTTTGCTTTCGAACAGCTTATGCTCCAGATAATGGGCAATCCCGTTGGGCACCCGGTGGGGGGCCGGTTCGTCCGATACCTGAAAACAGTTGTCAATTGAACCGTATCGGGTTCCGAATACGGCATAGGACGAGTTGTTCTGCGCTTTTGGATAGATATAAATTTTCAGACCGGAAGAATGCCGGACAACGTAGTACATCTCCCCCGTTCTTTCGCTGGTGACCGTTTGAATCTGGTTCATTGCTTTTCCACCTCATTTCCCGTCAGGCAATACACCGTATCCAGTGTAACCCGGTTGGCGGCTTGAACAACATCTTCCCGGGAAACCGCCTGAATCCGCGCGGCTTCCTGCTCGGGGCGGCGGAGCGGATCGGAAAACGTTTTGGAAAGGTACCAGGCTTCCAGCCCATCAAGGGAGTCCGAAATTGTGCGGTAACTGTTGCAGAGGCTCATGCGGGCAGCCTTTAGTTCTTCTTCTGTAAAACCGCCCTTTTTGACCAAATCCAGCTGGGCCAGGATTTCATCTTTGGCGCGGCCGGCATTTTTCTGCTCCACGCCGCTCTGGACAGCCAAAATCCCCTTCACCGGATCATAGAGGGAACTGCAGTAATAACACAGGCTGAGCTTTTCACGGACGTTTAAAAACAGTTTTGAACTCGGCGTTCCTCCGTACAGCACACTCATCAGCTTTACGGCAGGAACATCCTTATCCGGCTCGGCAGTTTCGGTGCGGAAACCCATAACCAATTTCGACTGGGCAACATCCTGCCGTTCCACGGTCTGCCGGACTGTATCCGCCGACTTTACGACCTTCGTTGGGCAGGACACGGCCGAAGCACGGCCTAAACGGCAGAATGCTTCAGAAAAGCGCCGGTAAACAGGTTCGGGGTCGCAGTCCCCCAATACCATAACCTCCGCCCTCGCACGGCGGATGAGGTTGTCCCACACAGAAGTGAGGCTGCTGCGTTCCAGACTGCGAATATCTTCTTTCGCGCCGAAACGGCCGACGCCGCAGGGCTCTTCCGAACACATAATCTCCCGGCAGCGGCGCAGCGCGTAGAGCCGTTTGTCATTAAATTCGGAATCAGTCAGTTCTATCATCTGCCGTTTGCTCTGGGAGAACCCGTCTTCAGGGAACTGCCCGTCTTTCAGCAAAGGATCAAACAAAACGCTGCACAGCAGATCGGATAAATCCGACGAAATGTTTTCCCCCCGGAGGGCATAGCGATCCGCTATGCCGGAAGCGGAAACAGACAGGATCTGCACATCACCAAGCGTCTGCACATCGGCGTCCAGCACGGCACCGTAAAGATCCGCCAAGTGTTCATTCAATTTGGTAAAATCGGGATATTTCCTGCTGGCGCGGGTCAGCAGGAACGGCAGAATTGCATTGGCAGATGCCGTCTTCTTCTCAAGCGGCAGCATAAAATGGACGGACATCCGAACCGTTTTAAAGCGGCCGTCCCGGATCGCACGGAAATTGACGCCGTCACAAATAGGGCGCTGCTCAATTCCTGTCATCCTGTTTTTCATCTCCATAAATTTTTAAATTACGTATTACTCATTATACCACAGTCGGGGCTGTTAGAAAAGATTGAATCGGAAAATACGGCCCGTCGGGCGGTGCCCCAGGGGTCTTTCTGCTACAGGGCGGCAAGGGCCCCTTTAATGTCGTCAAGAATATCTTCAATGTTCTCGATCCCGACGGACATCCGGATCATATTGGGGCTGATACCGGCTTCGCGGAGCTGGCTGTCCGTAAGCTGGCGGTGAGTTGTGCTGGCCGGGTGGAGAACGCAGGTGCGCAGATCCGCCACATGCGTCACAATTGACGCCATGCGAAGGCCTTCCATGAATTTTACGGCCGGCTCACGGCCCCCTTTTACGCCGAATGAAACAACACCGCTTGTCCCATGGGGCATATACTTTTGGGCCAGGGCATGGCACCGGTCGCTTTTCAGATCCGGGTAATTAACCCACTCAATTTTAGGGCTGGCATTTAGGTACTCTGCGACGGCACGGGCATTGGAGCAATGGCGCTCCATGCGCAGCGCCAGAGTCTCCAAACCGAGGTTCAGCAGAAACGCATTCATTGGAGCCGCCTGCGCACCCAGATCCCGCATCATATGGACACGGGCCTTGGTAATATAGGCCGCTTTTCCAAAATCTTTCTGGTAGACCATTCCATGATAGGATTCATCCGGTTCCGTAAAAGCCGGGAATTTCCCGTTTGCCCAGTCAAAATTTCCGCTGTCTACGATTGCGCCGCCCACCTGCACAGCATGGCCGTCCATATATTTTGTCGTGGAATGGACGACAATATCCGCTCCGAATTCAAACGGGCGGCAATTGATCGGAGTAGGAAACGTATTGTCCACAATCAGCGGCACACCATGCGCGTGCGCTTCTTTGGAGAATTTTTCAAGATCGGTTACAATCAGGGACGGGTTAGACAGCGTTTCGGCAAAAACACAGCGGGTATTGTCCTGAAACGCGCGATCCAGTTCTTCTACTGTGCAGTCCGGACGGACAAACGTGCAGTCAATCCCCATTTCTTTGAAGGTTTTGTTAAACAGATTGAAGGTACCGCCGTAAACGGCGGAAGAACAGATAGCGTGGTCGCCGCTGTGGCAGATATTCAGGACGGAAAGGGTGGTTGCCGCCTGCCCCGATGAAGTCAGGAGGGCGCCGACGCCGCCCTCCAGGGCCGCGATCTTTTTTTCCACCGCATCAAGGGTGGGATTTCCAATCCGGGTATAAAAAAAGCCATCATCTTTAATATCGAAGATTTTTCCGAGAGCGTCTGCGCTGTCATATTTAAAGGTTGTGCTCTGCACAATGGGAACGACGCGCGGTTCCCCGTTCTTCGGCTCGTAACCGGCATGGATACATTCGGTATCAATATGGTATTTCATATTATCCGTCTCCCTAAATTAATATGTAATTTGAAGCATATTCCGAATACAGTCTGTCAAATCATCCGCCAGATTCACAACGGCCCAAACAAGGAAAATAAAAAGAATAACAGAAAAGATCCGGACTGCCGTCCGTTTTCCGCGGCTCATGGGAACCGGGGGTTCCTCTTTCCCTTTTGAACCGCCGGTTCTGCCGGAAAGGCTGTCTTTTTCGTCCTCTGCTTTTAGGGCTCCAATACTTTGCAGAATACGGCGGCATTGGCTGATGGCACTGAACGGGACGAAAATACGGCCGTCCGCTGTTCGGTTGGTTCCGCCTAAAAGATTCATCAAGCCGCCGCTGCCCGGCCAGCGCACTGTGCAGGGAATCTCTGCATCCTGAAAGGCGGTGGTAATCCGGGCACATTCCTGTTTGCTGGCAGTCAGCAAAAGAATCGGATCGGTTGGCTGCACCGGCCGCAGCTTTTTACTGCCGCAGGATGGGCATCTGCTTTCACCCTTCTTACACAGGATCTGACATCTGGGACAATACAGCATGGCTTTCCCCCTATCTGCTTTGAAAGCTTTTCTATTTCTGTTCTTCTTATCATACCATACCCAGGAATTCAATTACAATCATTACAATAAAATTCTTGCTTTTATCTGCATCCAACCAAACGCCAATCAGGATTCAGTTAAAAAGAAACTCCCTCTTGCAATTGTAATCGGAATATGGTACAATAGCAACCGTTCTAATGAAATTGGGACGTTTGGTATTTGGGCCTGTAGCTCAGCTGGGAGAGCACGCGGAACGGTATTAGCAACGGTACGTAACTCACTTGGCAGTCACGCGGGTCACAACACAAAATTGAATATTACATGGGCCTGTAGCTCAGCTGGGAGAGCGTTCGGTTCGCATCCGAGAGGTCGACGGTTCGATCCCGTTCAGGTCCACCATGTATGAGGAAATCTGTAAAAGGATTTCCTCATTTTTTTGGCTCTATAATAAATGTTGGGGTGCAGAGAATAGAGCTTTGTAAAAAGAGTAAAAAACAGAGCATATTCGATGAAAAACCTTTAAAATGGAAACTCTGCTTGTTTTCCAATACCGGCTTTACAGCGCCTTTTTTGAATTCCTCACTGTAACGATTCCCGGTGCTTTTCCCCATGATGGAACACCCTTTCGTAGTACCTTTATTTTACACTACTCTGGACTCTCCATCAAATCGGGGATAGCTCAGTAGCCCACTTCAATATTCATGCACTCAGAAAGACGAATCAGTAATGATCGACAGCGGCCAACAAAAAGATTCAATTTTGAGTTGTAAATTGCTTATATCATTACGACAATAAAATTATGTTTTCAATGGCTAAGTACTATTGTAGTTTCAGCGGTAAGATTATTCTTGCACCAATCTATTTATCATTTTGCGAGGTATCCAGTAGATTCACGAAATTTTACTGTAGTCCGTACATGGATGTTTCTGAATGGCAACGATGGGTCTTTAATTCTATCGAATAACATCTCAGCTGCCATCACCCCCATATCACTACTTGGAATCTTCACAGTAGTTAAATTCGGTTCTACGACCTTAGCTTCTGGAGCATCATCGAATCCGCAGATAAGAATATCATTTGGGACGTTGATCTTAAGTTTTTTAAGACCGTTCATCACATTAATTGCCTGGTAATCATTTGCACACAAAAACGCGTCTGGCAAATGCGGAATTGCTCTTAACTTTTGGGCCATCCAGTCGGGGTTCTGATAGGGTGCACTATCAGAATCAAGAATACATTCATCCATGTTTACTGGTAAGCCATACTCATTAAGCGCTTGATTAAAGCCTTCCCAGCGTTCCCGGAAACTGAGACAGTGATTTCGATCCCCGACTGTAATGGTCAAGCATTTTTG
>DHNW01000017.1:1839-3106 GCA_002407675.1 Ruminococcaceae bacterium UBA5406 | reverse complement strand
CTGGACTTCATACGTCCGTCACAGCCGGCCATAACAAAGAACTTTTTGATCGCACCGGATTTGACGGCATCGACGATCTTGTCTGCCAGCGCCATCACCTGATTATGGGCAAAGCCGCCGACAATGCTGCCAGTCTCAATCTCATCGGGCGCGGGAAGAGTCTTGGCAAGCGCGATGATCTCGGAAAAGTCCTTTTTGCCGTTCTCATCGGCTTCAATATGCTTGCAGCCGGGATAGCCGGTGGAACCCGTGGTAAAGATTCTGCCCCGGACCTCCTCGCTTCTTGGCGGGACGATGCAGTTGGTAGTAAAGAGGATGGGGCCATGGAAGGAGACAAATTCCTCAAGCTGCTTCCACCATGCATTGCCGTAGTTTCCGGCAAAGTTGTCGTATTTTTTGAAAGCCGGGTAATAATGGGCAGGCAGCATCTCGCTGTGGGTATACACATCCACGCCAGTACCTTTGGTTTGCTCCAGAAGCTGCTCCAGATCGGTCAGGTCGTGACCGGAAATCAGGATCGCAGGATTTTTTCTGACGCCGATATTGACCTCGGTGATTTCAGGATTGCCGAACCGTGACGTGTTGGCCTCGTCCAGTAGCGCCATAACTTTGACGCCGTATTCGCCGGTTTTCAGCGTCAGCGCGACAAGATCGTCGGCGGAGAGGGAGTCGTCCAGTGTTGCCGCCAGTGCCTCATAGATGAAGGCGTTGATGGTCAAATCTTCTTTTCCGATGTTTTTCGCGTGCTCGGCGTAAGCAGCCATACCCTTAAGGCCGTATGTGATCATCTCGCGGAGAGAACGCACGTCCTCGTTTTCGGTTGACAGCACGCCGACGGTAGCGGCCTTTTCCAGCATGGACGCTCTGGAACTTACCATAAACGTGGCCGCATCGTGTAAACCCGCAGAAGCAACGGAATTTCTGAGCTTGTCTCTTACGGCAATCATTTTCATGATCTGTTTTTCAATCGAGCCGTCGTCGAAATTCGCGTTGGTGATGGTCATGAACAGGCTGCTGAGAACTTCATAATTTGTCTCGCCGAGGGTTTTGACGTCCAGCTTTCCTTTGACTACAATTTCGGAAATGCCCTTGAGCGTGTAAATCAGAAGATCCTGGAGTTTTGCCACTTCTTCGTTTTTTCCGCAGACGCCGCGCACCGCGCAGCCCTTTCCTCCGGCAGTTTCCTGACACTGATAGCAAAACATACTCATTTTTGCTTCCTCCTTTAAAATTCAGTCTTCAACAGGTTCAAAATTGTCCTTACCGA
>DHNW01000017.1:0-1648 GCA_002407675.1 Ruminococcaceae bacterium UBA5406 | reverse complement strand
AATCTTCAAATGACGTGCCGGGCACGATGCCGCTGTCAGAATCGCCAAGCGCGGGATCATAGACATACCCGCAGGGAATACATCTGTACTTTTTCATCTGGTTTTCTCCTCGTTTTCTCAGCTTTTTGGGGCGGGCGCTTTTACGACAATTAACTCCATCGTTTCGTCATGAACATTTCTGACATTCATTTTAGTTTGAAACGGGATTTTCACCAGAGTTCCGGCCTCGTACTCATGGATTTCCTGATCATCAAGGCCGATGGAGAGTCTTCCGCGAATGACGGTCATATACACGTTTGAATTGGAAAAGTGCTCCGGCAAACCCTCATTCTTGTTGAACACCATGTGGAGGTAATGAAGGTTTTCGTCAAATATGATCTTTTCTATCGCTTTTTCATTGGTTCTGGACAGCTTGTATTCTTTTTCTATCATTGTGCGTACCCCCTTTCAATCAAGTATTCTGCCATCGGTCGAAATCGTGACAACCTGCCAGGGAATCATTTTGCCGCTGTTTTGAAGCGCTCTTTTTACTGCGTTTTCAATCCCGCCGCAGCAGGGAACTTCCATTCTGACGACCGTAACGCTTTTTATATTGTTGTTTCGAATGATCTCTGTGAGTTTGTCGCTGTAATCTCCTTCGTCCAGCTTGGGGCAGCCGATCAGGGTCACTTTGTTTCGGATAAACCTGTTGTGAAAATCTCCGTAAGCATAGGCCGTACAGTCGGCGGCGATCAGGAGGTTGGCGTCCGCGAAATAAGGAGCGTTGACCGGCGCAAGTTTGATTTGGACGGGCCACTGTGACAACTGGCTTTTGTTTTCGCTGATATTGGGATGGACGGCCTCACACTTATTTTCCCGATGGATGGTTTTAGACTGCGTACCGGGGCAGCCGCAGGCCAGCGTTTCTCCCTGTTTGCTCAGCATGTTTTTCTTCACGGCGGCTTCATCATATTCTTTTGCATCGCGTTCCTCGAAACTAATAGCCCCTGTCGGGCAGGCCGGCAAACAGTCGCCGAGGCCGTCGCAGTAATCGTCGCGGAGAAGCTTGGCCTTTCCGTTTATCATTCCGATTGCCCCTTCGTGACAGGCTTTTGCGCACAGTCCGCAGCCGTTGCATTTCTCTTCATCAATTCTGATAATTTTTCGAATCATGTTCCGTCCCCCACTTTCAAGTTGTTGTTGACTTTATGATTTGAGTTTACTATTCTTAAATTAATAAGTCGGTTGGAATTCCAACGAAAGAGGATTTTATGAAAGATTATTTGGATGTGCTGAAGACAGTACGATTATTCAAAGGCATTGAAGAATCAGATTTACTGTCGCTTTTGTCTTGCCTTACCGCAAAATCGGTTCATTACGAAAAAGGGCAAACGGTATTTTCCCGCGGCGAAAGCATTGAAAAATTCGGCATCGTTTTATCGGGGCAGGTTCAGGTCGTGCAGGACGACTATTACGGGAACAGAAGCATTCTTGGAAAAATTGACATTGGAAATTTGTTTGGGGAATCCTTTGCCTGTGCGGAAATAAAAACGCTTCCGGTCAGTGTAATCACAACGACCGAAAGCGATCTTCTCTTTATCGACTGTCACAGACTTGCCGTTCCGTGCGCCAAGGCGTGCAGCTTTCACAGCAGGCTAATTCAGAATAT
>DHNW01000009.1:10236-11033 GCA_002407675.1 Ruminococcaceae bacterium UBA5406 | reverse complement strand
GATTCATCAATCCTGAGAGCAACCGCAATAGAGGGTTCTTCCTCAGGCGGACGCTTGCGGGCAAATGTGCGAAAATCCATAGAGGCAACCTGATCCGCGCAAAATTTTGTGCCATACAACTGCGATTTCGCGAATTCAGCTGATACTTCATGCTCTAAAAGCGGGTTTGCTTTTCTGATTAGTTCCCGAATAACTGGCATCAAGGTTGCAATCATGCTGTTATACTCTTCCCTGTTCTGGTCGGTAACTTCCGGACGATGGACAATAAGCCTGATTTCTTCATGGCAGCTGCCTTGAACACTTTGCCTTGCTTCCCTGTTCAACTGTTTACGAAATTCTTTTTTTTCTATTTCGTTTGTATCGGATTTATTAAGCTCATGATAAAACGGAGTGCCGTTTTCTCCATTATCATTGCTTGAAATATCAGTATTTTCATCACTGCTCGTATCAGAATGCCCTTCACTGTCTTCTGATTTTCTCAGACGCACTGTATTTTTATCAGCTTGATCTGTCTTGGCAGAGAATTCTCCGTTTTCGGAAATATTAAGTTCCATTACTTCAGGTACTTCAGGATTTTCTCCGTCTTTTTGTGACTGACATATGTGTTCCAATTCCTCAAGCTTTTCTGTCAAGCCTTGACTAGCCAGTGCCTGCTCTAAAATAACAAGCTCCTGCGGATCGGTCGTGATTTTGTATAACGCCTTATAATACAAACTTTTTTGGATTGAGGCACCACTTTGAACGGCATCCACCCAAAAGATATAAGAACGCATACCGGCCACACCTTTAATGGCATT
>DHNW01000009.1:2586-9930 GCA_002407675.1 Ruminococcaceae bacterium UBA5406 | reverse complement strand
GGCCGGAAGCCATTGTAACCGCGGTTTGTTGTGATAACCGCAATAAAATCAGGGTGACGATGCGCGATACGAGTTGGCAAGTTTAGACTGCCATCTAGTTCTAATGCGGAATTTAGCGCCATTAAAACAGCAGCATCCCGAATCACTGTCGGTTCCTGAATCTCCAAGAGCCATCCATTTTCATATGCACGAACAATTTCAGAAGGATAATAGCGATATTCAACCTTATCAGAATGACCATCTTCTTCTGACAGCACCGGAAGAATCGAACCCAGGACATCGGATTTATCCATATCTGCAAAACAGGTTACTTTCGTATAAGGCAGGTTAAAATCAGCAGATAAAGCTTTGGCAATCTGGGTTTTCCCCGAACCAGCATCCCCCTCCAGCAAAATGGTGCTAATTTTCATTTCACCGCGATTCCAATTTCGTATGATCTCTTCATATATTCGTTTTTCTGCTTCACTTTCAATATGTGAAGGCGGCTTTTTCCAGACAAGCGACTGTTCCTCTTCAGTCAGCTGCCTGTCCGGTGACAAAATACAAGTCTGTTTCATTGTTAGTAACACTCCAACTCTTCTAGTATGCGGCTAAGCACCCGCCTGCGTTCTCCAATTATTTCTCCTAAATCATTTAAACTTTGGGCAAATGCTTTGATGTCCTCATTGATGTTTTGATTGTCTACACACACTTCTACTGGTAATACCCCGCCTTGTACTCCAACTCGCTCCACTGTGGGTTTTTCCGGGTCATATAAAAGGGGGAGCCGGTAAGCCTCCTTGAAGTAAAGCAATGTCCTGGACAAAAAAATCATCAAATCAAATATTTGATGGATGGGCAGCTCCTGGGCCAAAATCAATTCACCATCTTTATCATTTTCCCAGATCTGTGCGGCAATCTGCATTTTTTTATTTTCTTCCAACCTAGGCGCACCTAGCGTTAAACGTTTGATGTCAGATTGATAAGCATTTCTGCCATCTATACGGTCATAATCATTTGACACCATAACAACTTTTTCATTCATCGCCATATCCTCCTTGCATTTGGATCAGCAGCGAGACACTGTTCTCTCAAACTTTCTAATTTTGCTGTATGATCTTCATGTGGGTCATCATACTTTAACACTTTAATAACTGATAGTTCAAAGCCTTCAGAGCTATATTTGTTCCAGAGTTCCTGTAATCGTTTATTAGGATGCCAGTTGGCTGCCAATTTCATATTAGTGCTGTTAAAGTCTGATTTTGTATCTTTGGAGATACCCAAAAATACCTCGCCAGTTTCTTTACAACGGTAAGATATTACGCCCATTTCAGGATGTCTGCTTTTATAGGCTTCTAAGAGCTCTTTTTTCCTTTTTATATCCATTGTTTTCACCTCGACTCTAGTATAAAACAATGTATCTCAAAATATAATCCACGCTCCGTAGACCATACGAATGTAGAATTATCCAATAGACAGTATTTTATAAAAATAGTAGCTTGTGCAACTTGCCGTTAAGTTTTTTCAATTTCCTGTATGACATAAGCATTATAAAAACGAAAAGCCGCCAATCAAGAGCTGTTTCCCTTAATCAGCGGCAAGTCTTATATCTAATTTTCTATATCTATTGTAATACTTGACTTAAATTCCACCTCAATTCTGTCACCATGCACCGTAACCCTGTTTCCTCGTTTATGGTAGGTGCCGTACATTCAGAGCCTTTTCCTCTAAACGACTGACACATCTCCAAGCAATAGCCGATATGAGCACATTCCTGCAGAAACAGCCCACCGACATTACCGAATACGATGCGGCGCTTATACGGCGGCTCATTGAAAAGGTTACCGTCTTCGAGGGAAAATTCACCGTAGAATTCAAGTCCGGCGTGACGGTGGATGTGGTAGAATAAGGGCAAAATAAACAAGGCGCTCCATGTGAATTTGGCATAGGTCGCCTTGTTTTTTGGTTTTTAATCTGCGGTTATTTGTGTAATATCTGGCGGGCTCTTTGTAAGCTGCTCAACAACGCCGCCGATTTCATCGCAGAGGACCTCGCTGTCAGATTCGGCACCACCCCGTTCAACGTAGATGGTCGCGCCGGGAACGTCAAAATCAGCAAAGCAAATGATATTTTTAATGTCTTTGCTATTTGCATCAGTTACAAAGTAGCCCGCCTTGACGGGTATGCCGTTGATTTCGGATACTTCCTCATTGCCTTTGACTACTGTGTCGGTCACGGGTGTGTCGGTCGCGGAGAGGATTATTTTCGTTTCTCCAGTCTTGCCCTCAAAGTGTACAAGGGCGTTATCTGTCGAACGGAATGTCGCATAACCGGTTGCGTTCAGTTCTCCAAACAATACCTTGCTTTTATCTGCGGTAAGGTCACGGTCAATATGGTCGCCCCAATCAGCGTTCCAAGAGAAACTTGCCGCTCCGCCTACGCTGTCGGCTTTGTAGAAGTTCAGCGTTCCGCTGTCACCCAAATCAGAAACAAGCGTTTTACCGCCGAACCACCCGGCATTATTGCCAAAAACGCCGACTATCGCAACAACCACCACGAAACAAGCCGCTATGGGTGCGAGCCGCTTCAATGTTTTATTCATATGATACACCTTTTTCCTTTCAGATTTGCCCGAATGGTTACGGGCGAGGATTGCGGAAAGCATTCGCTCATCGGCGGTGCTGTCCGGTTCAATCTTGTTCCAAGAGTCAATGATTCGTCTATTCTTCATAGAAGTTACCACCTAACCTTTCCCGGAGGATGCGGCGCGCCTCGCTGAGGTAATTGCGGATTGTGGATTGCGGTTTTTCGAGAATCTTGGCAATCTCGACGCTGTCGTAGCCTTCATAATAATAGAGATAGATAACCATCTTGTATTTATCAGGCAAGCCCATGACTACGCTGAAAACCTCGTCGATTTCAACATTCCCTTTGCCTTGGAGGAATTCGTAATCCTCCAAGTTCCCCCGTTTGCGCCACCAGTTCCGCAGGATGTTCTCAATACGGTATGTAACTACGGCTCCATTTTCAAAGGAGATCAGCCAGCGGCCATATATTGCATGCTTTTTCCAATCAGGATCTTTTGTATCGCACCATGGGCAGCTGTGTTCCCCGGGATTGAATTCAGACATATATTTGTTGAATAGGTCCTCAGCAGATAGATTTTTTAAATTTAGCTTGTGAAACAGTCCAAAACCTCTTATCATAGTAGTGTACCTCAATGTACATCGGGGGGTTATCCCCCCGGTTGATCCATGCTCCTTAAGGCTGCATGGTGCAAAAGAGAGAAAGAGGCAGCTGTTGTGGGCGTATACTCTTTCTCTCTTTTTATATACCCATTAACTATATGGTATATTATGTACATCGGTCAATACTTACTGATAAAAAAGTGCCGTATATTACGGCATACAAATATCTGTTATGTACTAAGCAAACAGAACACAATTTGCTGTTTGTTTGCTGATTTAGAAGAATTTAAAATGAAGCACTACAACAAGAGGACCCCCGCCGTGGAAGAGATCCAGGATGCCGTGGAAAAGATACTTATCGAGTCCGGCCATGCCCGGACGACCAAGGAATTTATCCTCTACCGGGCGGAGCGGACCCGCGTCCGGGAAATGAATACCCGGCTGATGAAAATATATGAGGGACTGACCTTTCAGGATGCCAGGGACAACGATCTGAAACGGGAGAACGCAAACATCAACGGGATACCGCCATGGGGACCATGCTGAAATACGGCTCGGAGGGGGCAAAGCAGTTCAACAGCCTGTACATATTGAAGCCGGAGCATTCCGAGGCCCACAGGAACGGCGACATCCATATCCACGATATGGACTTTCTGACCCTGACCACCACCTGCTGCCAGATCGACATCGAAAAACTGTTCCGGCATGGTTTTTCCACCGGCCACGGGCATCTCCGGGAACCACAGGATATCCAGAGCTATGCGACCCTTGCCTGCATCGCCATCCAGTCCAACCAGAACGACCAGCACGGGGGGCAGAGTATTCCCAATTTCGATTACGGAATGGCTTCCGGCGTTGCCAAAACCTATACAAAACTTTACCGGCAGAATCTGGCCAAGGCCCTGGAACTCCTTGCGGATCGGGAAGACGCGGCGGAACAGGCCCTCCGGATCATCGGGACCGTTCGGGAGGAACATCGCCTTGTGCCCTCCCTGAAGAATACCAATCACTATCAGGAAGCGGAAAAGGAGCTGTTGAACCGTATTCTTCCCGACGAACAGACGGGTAACAGGATTCAGGCATTCGCGGAAAAAAGCGTCAAAAAGGAAACGACCGAAATACCTTTCAGACCATGGAAGCCTTGGTTCATAACCTCAATACCATGCACAGCAGGGCAGGCACCCAGATTCCTTTCAGCTCCCTCAATTACGGGACGGATACCTCCCCTGAAGGGAGAATGGTGGTCAAAAACCTGCTGCTGGCAACAGAAGCGGGTCTGGGAAACGGAGAAACCCCCATATTCCCCATCCATATCTTCAAAGTGAAGGAAGGGGTCAATTATCATCCGGGTGAGCCCAATTACGATTTGTTCCGGCTGGCCTGCAAAGTCAGCGCGAAAAGGCTCTTCCCCAACTTCTCTTTCCTGGACGCTCCCTATAACCTGAAATACTATAAGCCCGGCGATCCCGATACGGAAGTCGCCTATATAGGCTGCCGGACCCGGGTCATCGGCAATGTTTACAATCCTTCCCGGAAAGTAGTTTCCGGAAGGGGAAACTTAAGCTTTACGTCTGTGAATCTTCCGAGGCTGGGATTGAAAAACGCGAAGGACACCGCCGGGTTTTGAGAAGAGTTGGACCGGGTCATCGATCTGGTGATCGATCAGCTTTGGGAACGCTATGAGATCCAGGCGAGGTAAAAGGTAAAGAACTATCCGTTCCTGATGGAGCAGGGCATTTGGCTGGATTCGGACAAGCTGGGGCAGGAAGACGAAGTCCGGGAAGTCCTCCGGCACGGCACGCTCTCCATGGGATTCATCGGTCTGGCCGAATGCCTGAAGGCTCTGACGGGCGCGCACCACGGGGAAACGGAGGAGGCGCAGGAGCTGGGCCTCCGAATCATCGGGCATATGCGCCGGCGCATGGATGAGGCAAGCAAAGCCCGCCGGATGAACTACACGCTGCTGGCGACCCCCGCGGAGGGACTGTCGGGCCGGTTTGTCAAAATGGACCGGGAGATTTTCGGCTCCATACCGGGCGTCACGGATCGGGAATATTACACAAACAGCTTTCATATCCCGGTCTATTATGAAATCAGCGCGTTTGACAAGATTCGGCTGGAAGCCCCGTATCACGAGCTTACCAACGCCGGGCACATTACTTATGTGGAGCTGGACGGGGATCCGCTGAAAAACCTCACGGCATTTGAAAAGATCATCCGGGCAATGAAGGAAGCCGGGATCGGCTACGGATCCATAAACCATCCGGTGGATCGGGATACGGTCTGCGGGTATACGGGGATTATCGATGATACCTGCCCCGCCTGCGGCCGGGAGGAAGGCGATGTGCCATTCGAGCGGATCCGGAGGATCACCGGATATCTGGTGGGGACCCTGGACCGCTTCAACGACGCCAAAAAAGCGGAGGTAAGGGGCCGGGTCCGGCATTCCACCGGCAGCTTGCATATGCCGCAAGCAAAGGAAAGGGTACAGGTTTAATCGAGCTTTTGCCGCAAAAACTTATCCGCTGCAGCCACGAAAGCAAATAGCAGCGACAGAACTTGTTGCAGGTGAATCAATAAACAGCCTTTCTATAAATGAAAAAGGAGTAAAAGCAATATGCCGGTAGAGACCATAGTAAATGACAAAAAAGGCATCCGAAAAACTTCATCGCCGACTAAATTACGAATCGCAGGGGTAATCGGGGAATCCATTGTGGACGGGCCCGGGATCCGGTATGTGGTATTCGCCCAGGGCTGCGGGCATCACTGCCCGGGATGCCATAATCCCCAGACCCACTCCTTTGACGGGGGAAACCTGATGAAGATCGGCGATATCCTTCAGGAAATAGAAAAAAAACCGCTGCTGGACGGCATAACCTTCAGCGGCGGAGAACCCTTTGAGCAGGCGTCCGCCTTCGCGGGGCTTGCCCGGAGGGTGAAAGCGTTGCATCAGGATCGAAACGTCTTCGTCTATACCGGTTATACCTATGAGGAAATCCTCCGATATGCCGATATCCGCCCCGAATGGGGTGAGCTGCTGGATGTGGCGGATATTCTGATCGACGGACCCTTTATGCAGGAAAAAAAGAGCTACCAGTTGCTGTTCCGGGGCTCTTCCAATCAGCGGATCATCGATATGAGGCAAACCGGGCGTTCCGGAAGGGTGGTTCTGGCAGAGGTTTAGGTCTCTCCGCCAGAGTAAACATTAATTGTATGGCTGACTAATACACCAAAAACTCAATACCGGTGGCTTATCGGACCTTTTCAGCCCGGTAAACTACCTGCTCTTTTGCAGTCACCCCTTAATTGATCCAATCATAATTCCCTTTACAAAGTACTTCTGAAGGAACGGATAGGCACAAATAATAGGCACGGTCACAACAACCATAGTAGACATACGGATCGTTTCAGCCGTAAATGTCTGTGCGGCATACGTAGCGCTTCTTTCAACACTGGCAGTTGAGGCGCCTGCCTGGACAGCCGTCAGATTAGCCTGATTAATTAGCTCCATAAGCATAAATGCTACCGTCTTTAATTTTTTGTCCGTTACATAATAAGCCGCGTCGAACCAATTATTCCAATGTCCTACTCCAATGAATAAAGCTATCGTCGCAAAAACCGGCAACGATATCGGAAATATTATTCTAAAAAAGATCACCAAATCGTTTGCTCCATCAATTTTAGCGGATTCCTCAAGAGATGCCGGAATGTCTCGAAAGAAGCTCATCATGATCATCGTATTAAAAGAGCTTAATAAATTCGGTATAATATATACCCAAAAAGAGTTAAACAATCCAAGATTCTTGATCAATATAAAAAAAGGTATCAGCCCTCCCGAAAAATACATAGAGAAAATCATTAAGGCAATATAAACCCGCTTATACATTAAGTCTTTATGTGCCAAGCTATAAGCAAACAATCCGGTAAAAAACAAACCGGTAACCGTACCGATCAGAGTTCTCGCGATTGTGACGGCAAACCCTCCTAAAAGATCTTCATTGGAAAACACAGCTTTATAATTCTCCAATGTGAATTTACGCGGCCAGAAAAAAATCCCTCCTCTGGACGCATCGATTCCCTCATTGAATGAGATAATGACAGAATAATAAAAAGGGTATAGCGTAGCAATAAATACGATAATCAATACAAAGTATAGTAACCGTCAAGCCAAGGGTGA
>DHNW01000009.1:1847-2251 GCA_002407675.1 Ruminococcaceae bacterium UBA5406 | reverse complement strand
CGGTTGTTGCTGATTTCAAGCCTGCCGTCCAATAAATAAGCTCTGAGATATTTGCGCTGGCTCTGCGCATAATAGACCGCCTTGCCCAGCAGGGACTTTGGCAGCGCGCGAAGCGAATCGGCCCATGTGAAAAAAGCCTCCATCATCGGTTTGGAGAGTTGTTCACGCTTTTCCCGGCGTTCTTCCGGGGACAGCAAAGCAAACTGTTTCTCAAAATGAAACAGCCTGTCACAGTAGGCGATCCCTTTTTGGGCATCGGACGAGTCACGTTTTTCTTTCGGCAGCGTTTGCAGCGCCTCGTCGAACTTTCGGCGCAGATGTGCCCAACAGCCCACAACGGTAATCCGGTCAGGGAGTTTGTGATAGCCGTCATAACCGTCCGTATGGAGAAAACCCGAAAAATC
>DHNW01000009.1:304-1534 GCA_002407675.1 Ruminococcaceae bacterium UBA5406 | reverse complement strand
CTGCCGTTTCATCTCTTTGTATATCGGCTCCAGCCAACCTTCACTGGCTTTTACGAGCCAATTCGACATCGTCTGACGGGAAAGCAGAATGCCGTTTTGTGCCCATTCCCGCTCCTGCCGGTAAAGCGGGCTGCCCATCACAAATTTCTGCACAGCGATGTGGGCGACCGATTCGGGCGATGCGAAACCGCCTTTGATGACGGGTTCCGGCATGCTCGCCTTGACGATCGGCACACGGTCGGAAGATTCCTCGCAGTGCCGGCAGGCGTAAATATGCCGTACATGGCGGACAAGCACGGCTTTTGCCGGGATGATTTTCAGTTCCTCGCGCACCTCTTCGCCCATCTTGTGCAGAGGACAGCCGCAGTCAGGACAGACACGTTTTTCTTCCGGCAGCTCATGCAGGATGACCTCGACGGGCAAATCTTCCGGCAGCTTGTCGGTGGTCAGACGGGTCTTCCGGCGATAATGCGCTTTGACTTTAGTGATCTCCGGCTCCGGTGCGGTCAAATCGGCGGTTTCCTCCGCTTCGTTGAATAAGCACAACTGTCCGTTGTCCGTCTGCTCACTGGACGTGCCAAATCGTTTGTGACTGGCAAGTCGAAATTGTTCCGTCAGCCACTCTACCTGCTGTTTCAGCTCGGCAATCTGCTCCGCCTGCTTGAGAAAATTCTCATAAACATGCAGCGGAATTTCAACTGTTTTCTCTCGCTTTTCCATGCTCTAATTATACCGTAAAAACCGCATGGAATCAAGAAAAATCGGCTTTTTCGCACCCGATATTTTACGAAATTTTACGTTCGGAAACCTCGCTTCGGCTGAGCTTCTTTGCAAGCCTTGCACTGTCAATCAGACAGGATAATTCTTCGCTGTTCAGCGCCATTGTCGCTTCTCCATCCGACGACGGCCAACGGAAATGTCCGCGTTCCAGCCGCTTGAAATACAGCCAGAAGCCGTCGCCGTCCCATTCAAGTATTTTTATGCGGTCACGGTTTCGGTTGCAGAAAACGAACAGCGCATCGGCGAAAGGGTCCAGAGAAAAGCTCTGCTGCACAAGCGTCATCAGCCCATTGATGGATTTCCTCATGTCCGTGCATCCGCAGCACAGATACACGGGCTTTTCGTCGAAGCGCATCACAGCGACCTCAGTACGCGGCAGACCTTCGCCAGCAGTTCCAAATCCGTCGAAGCAGTTACCTTGATATGACAGCCGCCGATTTCGATGGTCAG
>DHNW01000009.1:0-121 GCA_002407675.1 Ruminococcaceae bacterium UBA5406 | reverse complement strand
GCGGCAAGTTTAGGCTCCTCAAGCTGCGTCCATCCGTTCGGCACAAGCCCACCCTCGCCGCCTTGTTTCTCCAACAGCCCCCTACAGGCAGCTTCCCGTACTTTCTTCTGTCTGTAGTAAT
>DHNW01000014.1:22025-22841 GCA_002407675.1 Ruminococcaceae bacterium UBA5406 | reverse complement strand
CTGCCCAATTAGCCCAACAGCGTACAGAACAGTTGCTGGTCTGTTTCCAGAGCATATTTGAATCCCAAATCGATTCAGTCACTTCTGCTAAACGCAGCTTGATTCGTTTTCCGGAATCCCAAAATTGCGAACTTCTCTTGACACTAGCCAAATCTGGTGAAATAGATGTGCAAAACTATGAGTTAAACAATAATTCTTCAATTATTCGTTGTGTACTTTCATATAAGAATTACCTTCTGATTGTAAAAAAAGGCACATCAGATGACAATGAAAAAGAAAAAATTTATCTTATCCCTAACACGTAAGCCATCAGCGTACGCCTTGCTGTAGGCCCGGAACTCCGGGCTTTTCACCTTTTTCTTTCCCCAGACTTGCAACGCGCCGGTTTCTTTGCAAGTGCGTCCGGCGCTGGACTTTTGAGAATTTTGGTTTTCCATCCACAAGTACGGCCAGTTCACCATCAAGGATACATTTGTCCGATACTGATTCATGAATCTTCGTTAATTCTGGATAGCGTGGATTTAAAATCAATTTCCTTTTATTTTGGAGAACAGTTTCATTCTGGTCAAGGTATGCCAAACAGCGTTCACCGTCAAGCTTTAATTCATACAGAAAATCGGGTGAATCGAACGGTTCGCGCATCTCTGCAATCAGCATGGGGCAGGCGCTTCAGTCGGAGAAGATATCCATGTTATGCACCTTGTTTCTTCGTTTTTTGATTCTGCTCAACACTCTTCTTCAGGGCGTCCATCAGGTCAATGACAATAGAATCTATGAGAGTCTTTGCCATCGTTAATTCCTGTTCTCCAACCTCCG
>DHNW01000014.1:17529-21808 GCA_002407675.1 Ruminococcaceae bacterium UBA5406 | reverse complement strand
TGAGATTAACATCCCATCCTCCCTGCTTTCCTCAGCAGTTCAAACGCCTTTTCTCCGCCTGGTTCCGGAACAGCCTGATATGTCTTTTCATAAGTAAACCGGTGAAATCTGATTGAGTTGCGCAAAATGAAGGATCTGTATGGATTTCTCCTTCTCCGTCTTAATCTTTTCAATTTCCTCGTTGGTTACAACGACAAAATGGTCTCTATCGTACTCGTATCCTTTGAAAAGTCTTTCTGTAAAATTACCACTTGCGATATTTGATCTCTTTGATTGGGGTATTCGTTTCACGTTTTATAAACATATGTGCTGATTTCTTATTATTCCGCTTATATGAAGTATCTAATTCTGCTCAATCTGAATTAAATAAACATTAAACCTGCGTAGTATCATTAAAAAAATGCACCAAATTCATCATTGAGATAGTATGTTCTGAACTTAGGCGCTTTCGGGTCACCTAGCAGTATCTGCCCTTATTTCATAATTCCATCAAGCAATAATTTGAGATGAGTCACCAACTGACCCTTGAGGTCAAAGTTAGAATCTCGAATACACCATTCGAAACTCACTCCCCGAATTGCCATTACAAATTGCCGGGCCAGTTCCTCAAGAGTCAAGGATATTTTAAATTCGCCCCGCTGAAATCCGCGGTTCAGCACATCCTTCATAATATGATACAGTTTTCGGTCATACCCTTTAACGGCTTCTGTATTGAAATTTCTTGAAAGTTCTATCCTATAGACAATTTTCATTGTGTCATAGCCGACTTTGTATACAAGTATGTCGGCTATTTTTCCGGCCAGTGCGAGAAGCGTGTCGGCAGCCGGCATATCGGTCGGTAAAGTGTCGAGAAATGCCTGATATTCTTCATCAACCCGTGATGTGTATTCTGCAAGCAGGGAAAGGTATAGCTCGTCTTTCGATTTGAAATGCGAATAAAATGTTGCTTTTGTGATCCCCGCAGCTTTGGCGATCTTTTCTACGCTGACGTCGTCATAGTGATGCCGCTGAAACAGTTTTGCTGCACACCGATATAATTTGCGCTTGGTTTTAGCGCCTTGTTCTTTTTTTAAATTTATTTTTTCTGCCTTCATAAATTTTCTCCTTAAAATGGATTGATTTAACATACCGACCTGAGTATAATGATAATGGTATACTTCGGTCGGTATATTTTACTGCATCTTCATGCCTCCATTATAAGGCCCACTGTAAACGATTACAAGCGGCGACCCGGACAGAAGGCATCTGGCAGGGATCCGGCTGCAGCAAGCAGAGGTATCCGGTTTAACGGAAGCACCGCGAGCCGGAACAGCCAAACATATTTTGGAGGCATATTTATGTTTCATAACGCTGTTCATCGGAGAACACTCTCCATGTTTCTGATTTTCTGTATGGTAATGGATATTTCCCAATTTGCCGGGATTTCCGCTTTCGCAAAGGCTGACACCGGCGGAATCATTTCCTCATTTCAAAAACTGCCGTCCTCGGTCTCCTCGCAAACGGCAGCCCTTGGCACGTTCCAGTCCGGCTTGAATCTGCCGGATACTCTTACCGTAACGGTGCGCCTCGAACCGGAGACAGCAAAATCAAAACCGGTTTCCAATTCCGGCGGAAACCAGGACGAAAGCTCGTCGGCAGTTCTCTCGGATACCGCTTCGAATGCCGGCGGCAGGCAACAGGATACCGAACCGGAAAGCGCCGTGCCGTCGGAAAGCATGGCTGCTTCGTCGGCAGTTTGCCCAGATGCCGCTTCGGATGCCGGCGACAGGCAGGAGGATACCGAACCGGAAAGTGCTGCGCTGTCCGAAAGCATGGCTGCTTCGCCGGCAAATACCGGAGACACACAGCCGGATTCTTCCGCAAAAGCGGCGGTTTCCGATGCCGTTACAAGAGAAATCCCGGTTACTTGGGTGTCGTCTCCGGACTATGACGGCGACACGGCTGGAAAGTACGAATTTACGCCTGTGTTGCCGGACGGATATTCGTTGGGAGACGGCGTGGAGCTTCCTGAAATTACCGTAACGGTAGAGAAATCAGCGGGCACAATCACCGCGTTCGGCAAGTTTACGGACAGTGTACGCTGGCAGAGAACAGATTCCCCTGAACTTCCCACTTCGGTGAAAGGCACTGTCGGCGGAAAATCTGTGGATATTCCTGTGGCCTGGCAGGCCGACCATGATTTTGACATTGCTTCGCCGGAAAAAGGGCTGTATGTGTTCACGGCGCAGCCGGACGGCTATTCTATCAAGGACGGAGTGGAGCCGCCGCGCATCGCCGTGTATGTCCCAGTATTTTCGGGCCTGATGTCAATGCTTTTGAGTAGTGTCATGAGTTCGAAAGCCGACTTGTCGATCGAAACCGCGGCACAGCTTTCGGAACTGGCAGTATTGGTGAACGACGGCAAACTGGAGAGCTTTATTACGGGAAGCAGCTCCGGTACGGTCAGTGTCGCGCTGGAAAACGACCTTGACCTGTCCGGCTATGGTGAAGGCTATAACGGCGGAAAAGGCTGGACACCTATCGGCGAGCATGTTGACGGAAAAAATGACATTCCCTTCAAAGGCAAATTCGACGGCGGGAACCATACTGTGATCGGGCTGTACATCAATGACTCGTCGCTGGTCGGTGCCGGACTGTTTGGTGCTGTGAGCGGGACGGTTGAAAATTTAGAATTATCGGATATCAATGTCACCGGCAATAAATATGTTGGCGGTGTAGCGGGCTGTGTGAGCGGCGGCACAGTGCAAAACTGTTGCGTTACCGGTACAGTTGCCAGTCCAGTTTCCGACAAACACTACTATGTTGGCGGTGTAGCGGGCCGTGTGAACGACGGCACAGTGCAAAACTGTTGCGTTACCGGTACCGTTACCGGATATTCTGAAATTGGCGGCGTGGTCGGTTTCACGAAGACCAACAATGCCGTGCAAAAGTGTTACGCCGCCGGAACGGTCAACGGAGAAGATAAGGTCGGCGGTGTGGTCGGCTATGCGGACAGTCCGATGCAAAACTGCTACGCCGCCAACACAGTCAGAGGCAATGACAGTGTTGGCGGTGTGGCAGGCTTTGTGGAATCTGATAAAACAATAAAGTATTGCTATTCCACGGGCACGGTCAGCGGCAGTAATTCTGTCGGCGGCGTGGTCGGCTATGCAAACGGCATGGAAGGCGGTAAGTTACAAAACTGCACCGCGCTGAATCCGAGTGTCTCCGGCAGCGGAGCTGGGCGTGTGGATGGTTGTTCCTTTGTTTCAAAAATTATCTATTCCGGCAACTACGCTTGGTCTGGCATGGCGGGAGGCGGAAACAACAAAACTGCTAATGGCAGAGACGGCGCGGACGCTGGCGCTTCGAAAATTCAAAATACGTCGTTCTGGACGAATACGCTCGGATTTGACGGTTGCGTCTGGACAATTGAGGATAATAAACTGCCGGTTCTCAAAAATGTTTCCGGTGAACAGGACGGCAGTATCCCCGTTTACATCTTAACATCAAGTTCCCAGCCGTTCCTTGGCAACGGGACCACAAACGATCCGTACCAGATTTCCAGCGCCGAACAGCTCGCAAAGCTGGCCGAGTTAGTGAACGCCGAAAACACAACCTATAACAGCGCAACTTATAAGCTTACCTGTGACCTCGACCTGTCCGCTTATGGAAAGAATTACAACGGCGGCAAGGGCTGGGTGCCCATCGGCAGATACAGTAACACAAATAACATTCCCTTCAAAGGCACGTTCGACGGCGGGGGCCATACCGTGACCGGTCTGTATATCAACGACCCGTTGTTGGATGGCGCCGGGCTGTTCGGCTGTCTCAACGACGGCACGGTGAAAAACTGCCGCTTCACCGGCGCGGTCAGCGGCAATAACTTTGTCGGCAGCGCAGCCGGATATATGAAGAACAGCAGCACCATGGAAAACTGTTCTTCCGCCTGCACGGTCAGCGGCAGTTACCATGTCGGTGTCATAGCCGGCTATGCGGACAATGGCACAGTGCAAAACTGCTATTCCACCGGCACGGTCAGCGGCAGGTACGACGTTGGAGGAATAGTTGGAGGCGTGGGCAGCAGCACAGTGCAAAACTGCTATTCCACCAGTACGGTGAGCAGCCCAGTGCTTATCGGAGGAATAGTTGGAGGCGTGTACCGATTCAGCACGGTACAATACTGCGCCGCGCTGAATCGGAGCTTCTCCGGCAACAATAATCTTGGGCGCGTGGCAGGGAAACTAGATAGTGGAACACTTTTCGGCAACTACGCCTGGTCTGGCATGGCGGGAGGCGG
>DHNW01000014.1:15819-17203 GCA_002407675.1 Ruminococcaceae bacterium UBA5406 | reverse complement strand
CAGATTTCCAGCGCCGAACAGCTTGCGGAACTGGCCAATCTGGTCAACGCCGCAAACTCAACCTATAACCTCGCAACTTATAAGCTTACCTGTAACCTCGATTTGTCCGCCTATGGAAAGAATTACAACGGCGGCAAAGGCTGGGTACCCATCGGCAGATACAGTAACACAAATAACATTCCCTTCCAAGGCACGTTCGACGGCGGGGGCCATACCGTTTCCGGGCTGTATATTGACGACTCAACGTTGGATGGCGCCGGGCTGTTCGGCTGTATCGACAACGGCACGGTGAAAAACTGCCGCTTCACCGGCGCGGTCAGCGGCCGGGACTGCGTCGGCAGCGCAACCGGATATATACTCGGATATACGTACCAAGGTAGGGTGTATGAAAGCACGGTGGAAAACTGCTCTTCTGCCTGCACGATCAACGGCAGATCGCAAGTCGGCGGTATGGTGGGCTGGGAGGGAGGAAGCACACTGCAAAACTGCTATTCCACGGGCACGGTCAAAGGATCCGATCAAGTCGGCGGCATGGTTGGCCATCTTAACGAAGGCACAATGCAGAACTGCTATACTACCTCCACAGTCAGTGGTAACAGCAATGTTGGCGGTGTGGCTGGCTTGATGCAATTAGGCCTCGTGAAAAACTGCACTGCACTGAACCCGAGTGTGTCCGGCAGCAGTAATCTTGGGCGCGTGGCAGGGCAAAACTCATATGATTTAGGAACTCTTTTCGGCAACTATGCCTGGTCAGGCATGACGGTAAACGGCAAATCCGTTTCCAGTTCCAATGCGGACAGCATAAACGGTGCGGACGCGAGTCCTGAAATGATTTTAAGCGAAACGGCGTTCTGGACGAATACGCTCAAATTCAGCAGTGATGACTGGACGATAGCGGCCAATAGGCTGCCGGTTCTCAAAAGCATTTTCGGAACCCAATCGGGTGCGCCCGGCTTATACCTCATGCCCCAAAACATCACTTATGCTTCTTTAACCAAAACACAATTCACTTATAACGGTGCTTTGCAGAAACCCGGGGTGAAGTTCGGTGACATTACCCTTACAGAAGGTAAGGATTACAGCATCAAAATCACCAGCACGGATGACAGCGGCGACGGCACCAGCGCGGGAATAAACGCGGGGAAAGTCACCATCACTCTCAACGGCAAGGGCAACTACTCCGGTACAACAACGGCAAACTATACCATTGCGCCTGCGTCCATAACCGGCGTAACTGTAAAGCTCAACCCTGCTTCTTTCACCTTTGACGGAAATTCGCATATACCGGCAGTTACTGCATCTTTCGGCGACATACCCCTTACGGAAGACGTGGACTACAGCGCTCAAATCACCAGCGCGGACGGCGACGGCACCAGCGCGGGAA
>DHNW01000014.1:15367-15677 GCA_002407675.1 Ruminococcaceae bacterium UBA5406 | reverse complement strand
CGCGGGAATAAACGCGGGGAAAGCCACCATCACTCTCAACGGCAAGGGCAACTACTCCGGTACAACAACGGCAAACTATACCATCGGCAAAGTGCCCATGAAAAAAGTAACCTTATCCGGAACACAATTCACTTATAACGGTGCTTTGCAGAAACCCGGGGTGAAGTTCGGTGACATTACCCTTACAGAAGGTAAGGATTACAGCATCGAAATCACCAGCACGGATGACAGCGGCGACGGTACCAGCGCGGGAATAAACGCGGGGAAAGTCACCATCACTTTCAACAGCAAGGGCAACTACTCCGGTACA
>DHNW01000014.1:0-15157 GCA_002407675.1 Ruminococcaceae bacterium UBA5406 | reverse complement strand
AAGCTCAACCCTGCTTCTTTCACTTTTGACGGAAATTCGCATATACCGGCAGTTACTGCATCTTTCGGCAACACAGATCTTACGGAAGACGTGGACTACAGCGCTCAAATCACCAGCGCGGACGGCAGCGGCACCAGCGCGGGAACAAACGCGGGCACCGTTACGATTACTCTCAACGGCAAGGGCAACTACTCCGGTACAACCACGACAAACTATACCATCGGCAAAGTGTCCATGAGCAATGTAACCATATCCGATACACCCCTCACTTATAGCGGTGCGGAACAGACGCCTGAAGTAACGTTTAACGGCACCACGCTTAAAAAAGATAAGGACTACAGCATCGAAATCACCAGCACGGATGACAGCGGCGACGGCACCAGCGCGGGGACAAACGCGGGCACCGTTTCGATTACTCTCACCGGCAAGGGCAACTACTCCGGTACAACAACGGCAAATTATACCATCGGCAAAGTGCCCATGAACAATGTAACCATATCCGATACACCCCTCACTTATAGCGGCGCGGAACAGACGCCTGAAGTAACGTATAACGGCAACACCCTTACGGAAGGCACGGATTACAGCGTCAAAATCACCAGCACGGATGACAGCGGCGACGGCACCAGCGCGGGGACAAACGCGGGCACCGTTTCGATTACTGTTACCGGCAAGGGCAACTACACCGGAACAAAAACGGCGGCGTATACCATCAGCAAAGTGCCGCTGACTATTACAAATGCAACCGTATCAAATAAAGCCTATGACGGTACGGTCGCCGCCACGGTTGGGAGTGTGACATTAAGCGGGTTTATAAACAATGAAACCCTGACGTTTAATCAGGACTACACGGTTTCCGGCACGTTTTCGGACGCGCAAATCGGCACCAATAAGCAGGTGCTGGTAACTGTGACGATGCTGAATACCGCAAAAGCAAATCATTACGCCGTGCCGGGTGTGTACGTTTGCAGGGCAAACATTCACAACGATCGTTCCTCTTACGACGATAACACCAACACCGGAACGGCGCTTCCAGCCTTGCTGACCGACGCGGCAACGGGCGTTGAGGCGGATATTTCCGGCGCAGCGTTCCCTATGTCAGTGAATGGCGTCACGCTTTCTACCACACGCCCAAAGATATCCGGGGCCTCAGCTGATCCGCAGGGCGCGGCGGCGTATCAACTAGCCGTTTCCAGCACCGCTCTGAATATCGTCGGTTCGCCGTCGCTTTATAGCATAAAACTGCTCAACCAAAATGGGAGCACAATCTCTTCGTTTACCGGCAGCGTTATAGTAAAACTGCCGGTCCCTGTTGGAATTCACGGCACGCCGCGCGTATTTCGCCGCGAACCGGACGGTACATTCACCGACATGAACGCGAAAGTTGAAAACGGATATCTGGTGTTCCGCACTACTCATTTCAGCTATTACATCGTCGCAGGCACGGGCGACTCCATCACACTGGACACGAAAAGCTACGAAATGCCCCTCGGGGGAGAATACCGGATCGGCGTGAAGCAAACCGGTAAGCAAAACGTCGCGTTGAAAGTCCGTTCCACCAACAGCGGCGTTGCCGCAGCACGGCTTGCAAACGGCAGTGTTCAAGTAAACGGCACAGGAGTCGGTACGGCGTGGATTATACTCGATGTATTCGACGATAAAAATAAGCTGCTCGCGCATGTTTCCACCCGCATTGATGTAAAAACCGGTATCCGCCCAAGGGGAGATTCCACCAGGCAGATTGTTGCGTATACAGTTCGGGACACGGCGGATTCCCTTACGCTGGACACAAAAAGCTATGAATTGACAATAGGAGGCAAATATCAGATCGGCGCATGGCTGACCGGAGGAAAAGCAGTAACAGTCCGATACTACTCGGCAAACAATAAAATTGCTTCCGTAACAAAATTACCAAACGGCAACTATCAGGTCACTGGAAACAGAAAGGGCACGACGTGGATCATGTTCGATGTGTACGATAGCAAAAACGAATTTCTCACCCATGCTTCCACACGTATTGATGTGAAAGACGGCGTCCATCTAAATGGAAATTCAGCAAAACAAATCGGCGTTTTCTAAAATACAAGATGCAAATATATTCAGGCCGTTCACTTCATGTAAGTTTTCCAATTCGGCATTTCTTTTTTTTGCTGAGTAATATTCATATCGTTGCAGAGCAAGATTGCGGACAATTTTCCCAAGATAGGATTTCAATACACTAGGTTTTTGGGGAGGAATGGAACTCCGTGCTCTCAGATATGCATCGTTTTTACACTCTTCAGCGTCTTCCTTACTCTTTAGAATATTGTCAGCAATACGAAAGCAAAAATTCCCGTATTTTATTTTGGTCTTTTCAATTGCGTCTTCGGAACGCTCAAAATATAGCTGAATAATTTGGGAATCATCCAAAGTTTTCCTCCTCTCTGATATGTCGGAAAAAATGAATTGGTTGCAAGGCTTTAAGAAAGATTTACCTATTAACATCAAGGGTTAGAATAAATGTTTATGTAAGGTATTGTTTTTGATGATTATTTCTGTAGTAGATAAAAGCAAGCTATAGAAGTTTTATGAATTATCCAGCCACTCCTTAAATTCGTCCAGCGAAATTTTTCCGTTTGCGCACTGTTCTCTTATTTCCCTCGCCTGCTCCGACCATTCGTAAAAGGCTTCCTGCGTGATTTTTCCATACTTAATCCACGCAAACCGCTTCTTGTAAGCTTTGCTGTACGCCTTAAATGCCGGTGTTTCGGAAAGCAGGGCGTCGCGGCGGACTCCGCTACCGACGAAGGCATGGTCCCCATAAGCCTTTCGTTTCTGACGCCACTCCGCCAGCGAGTAGTATGAAACCCCAAGCCGTGCCGACGCCTGCTTCACGCCAACCTCATCCGATAGTTTGACCTCTGCACTTCTATGATATCCTTCCATTTACGCGGTGAGAGCCAGCGCAGCATTGCAAAAGCACTCCATATCTCCAGAAAAACAGTGGTAAAATACTGTAACGGCGCGTCGGTGCCGTGGGAGCGCAAAACGCCGGAGCGAGCACCAGTAGTAATGACTGAAGAGACAGTCCTTCATCCGGGGATGCCTAGAGAACGACGAGTTGGAAGGTGTTCGAAAGCAACAGCATACCGCCGAGCAAATTTATGACTGTTTGGTTGCGGAATGCGGTATTGCTTTAGGAAAGCCACCGATTTGCTCGCAAATTAAAAACACAGGTTAGCTGTGTTTTCACTGTGAATGCAAGATAAGAAATTAAACAGGTTTTGAAGTACTGCTAAAGACGGATTTTCTGTATTGCTGCGGTGTTACTCCCACAAAATGCTTGAACTGTTTTGAGAAGTAGGAAATGTCTGAAAACCCGGTTCGAATATAGATATCCTTAATTGGCAGATTGGTTGTAATCAACAGCTTCTTTGCTTTTCCGATTCGCTCTTTCGCAATGAAAAGGCTGAGAGGCTGCCCCGATTTTTCCCGAAAAACGGAAGAAAGGTAGTCGGGATTCAGGTGAATTTCAGCAGCAATCTTACTGCGGTTCAGCGCTTCATCGTCCAGGTGTGCTCTGACATATTGGTGGACGGATTCCACAATTGACCCATGGTTCGACTGGGCATTCAATTTTTTCTCTGCTTTTGTCAGAATTATTTCCATCCACTGCAAAAAAATTTCCGTCGATTCGGTGATTTCCAGGATGTTAACCGAATCTTTAGCCTGCTCCGCCGATCGTTTGTCTTCTATATTCTTTTTTGCCAGCGCGGTGTAGATTGTCTGCATAATGCCATGATAACATTTTTCCAACAACGGCCTGGTAGAATAAGTTCTGCTAAAATAAGACCGCGATTCCTGAAGTATTTTTGAAGCGTTATGGGTCAGCAGAGCTTCCGACCAGTCTCCAACCGGTATTTCCGGAACAATTTGCGCTTTTTCGGTAAAATCGTTTTCGGAAATTGCAAATGTTCCGGTCTGGACGTTATCGTTTTCCATTGTTTTCAAACTTCTGTAATATTCGGGAGCCTGGTTGATATTTCCGCGCCCTGAAACAAACAGCATGAACATGCCCGGCAGATTTTTTTCACATTCCTTCGCGGCCCGGTTACAGGCATCAAGGAGGGCTTCATCTGAATCGAACCGATCAGCATCGCAAAGGACCATAAAGTGGTTATCTCCCATGTCGGGAATTGCCACGTCGGTTCTGTTGCATAAAATTTCCGACAATACATTCCGGATTGCGTAATTAAGCAGTTCTTTTTCCCATTCGGCACTTTCGTCAGTCGGCACGTCTTTTACGAGCACATAATAAAAATCTTTTTCCATGATTTCTCGCGGCATCTGGCATTTTGACGCTTCAAGCTTTATTTTTTCCTCGGATTGTATTGTGCTGTCGAACAGGTCCCGCAGGAAGGCTTCCCTTCGAAGCATGCTGAAACTGTTCCAGTATTTGGACAGCGACTGGCCGTTCTTCTGCATCTCTTCCATGCTGATTCTGCGGACAGCTCGCAGAATCTCCTCTTTCAGTTTCTGAGGTTCCACTGGTTTCAGAATATAGCCGAAGCACTGCATCTGAATTGCTCTCTGTGCATATTCAAATTTCGCATAGCTTGTCAAAAACAGAGTTACCGGGCTGCAGCCTTTCTCATTGGCCCATTCAATCAGGTCAAGGCCGCTTCCTTTCGGCATTTCGATATCGGTCAGCAACAGGTCAACCGTTTCCTTTTCAAATACCTTCTGCGCCTGTTTCATACTGAACGCGGTAAAAACGTTTTCGAACCCCAGTGACTTCCAGTCGAGGGCATTGACAATGCCCTGTACGCTGTAAATTTCGTCGTCAACGATCAGAATATTCAAGTTGAACTCCTTTCGCGTAGCGCATTTTCCGGGTGGAATGGTTGATAAGGGATTTCAATGTCGACCCTTGCGCCGGAATCCACCTCGTTGGAAAATCTGATCTCAGCATCGTTGCCGTAAACATTCCGAAGCCTTCCAATCGTATTTTTTATGCCGATATGATGGCCGTTTTCGTCTTTTTGCGCATAATCCGGATTTTTTACCTCGTTCAGAAATTTTTCTGAAAAGCCTTCGCCGCTGTCTATGATGGTAAAATGGACGCGCTGCGACGTTTCCGTTTCGATTAACCGGGATGTTATGGACACGCAGAGCACTTCACCCATAACCAGTTCATGCGTAACGATATTTTCGGCAAACGTCAGAATGAGCATCGGAAAAATTGACGCATTTTCCGTTCTCGGATCAATGTCAAGCGTATAACGCATGCAGTCAGGATAGCGCAAATTGGACAGAGAAAGGTAATTTTCGACGTAGCGCAGTTCTTCCGCGAGGCTTACTTCTGTCTGACCCGACAGGGTGTACCGAAGATGTTCGCTGAGCGTAATTGTCATTTTTTGAATGATACCGCGGTTTTCAGAATTTGCCGAGAGGCTGTAAATCGTGTTCAGGCAATTAATTAAAAAATGCGGCGCGACCTGCGATTTTAGATATAAAAGCTCCGCTTTTTTCCGGTTGAGCTGCTCCTCGTAGACATTGATTTTCAGTTCTTTTATCGCGTCTACCATATCATTGAAGGAAGATTCTACCTGCCTGAATTCTATTCCGGCCGGAGAATCGAGAATGATTCTTGAATTAAAATTTCCTTTCCGCAGCGAGTCGATTGCAGTCATCATAGACTTCAGCGGCCTTGTAAGATACCGGTTTATCACCATGGTTAAAAAAAGGCCCAGAATCAAAATCAGAATGCCAATAATCAGAATGGAATACTTTATATATTGCAACTGTTCGGAAAGGCTTTTGCCGGGCACGAGCGTAAGGAGGTAATAATCGGATGATGAAAATTTGTCCGAAATCATCAGGTAAGAAACGCCGCTTGTACTATTTACCATTTTGTAGCTTTTTTGCGTCGATACCGGGTTCAGCACCAGATTGCTGAATTCGTTGTTGCCTTGAACTTTACCCGCTTCACTGACAATCATAGTTTTGGATTCGGAATTGGAATTGAGGGCAGAAAGCAGATTATCAACATTAGTCCATGCTCCGACATAGCAGGTTCCGAAGCGTATTACTCTATATAGGTAATATTTGTTACCGATTTTTTGAACATTCCATTTCTGTAAGTTGATTTTGTCTTTTATGATGTCACCCGTTGAACTTCGCAGCAGATTTTTAAGATAATCGGCACATTCATTGACACTGGTCTTTGATGTATAAGGAATGAAAACCTGGGACGTTTTGGAGAACACGAACATACCTTCCAGCGAAGGAAAACTCGGAAGCGCGTTTTGCAATGCAGAGTGAATATTTTCGACCGATACATAATAGCTGGTGTCCATCTTGCCCTCTTCCAAGATCGCAACATCATTGTTATTCGTCAAAATTCCATAGAGATAGGTATCAAGAGAACTGAATTCCTTATCGGTCTGCTTATTAAAAACCTGCAGCGTATTTTTGAGATTGCTGTAAGTCTGATTCCGGATAATCGATGTAAAATAGTAAAATTCGCCCATTGTCAGGCAGGAAAACAAGATAAATATCGAGAGAATTCCCATACTGGCTCGGCGGCGCATAGAGTAATTGGATTTTTTATTCATGATTTTGCTTCCCATTTTACCCGTATTCCATCCATTTCTGCCATCCTCTTTTAAACTCAGAATATTACTTTTTTCCGCCAGTGTCAATAGAGGGCGGAGGAAATACTGTAACAATTTTATAATAAATGAGTTTAGAAATTATAAAAACAGTGTATATTTTAACGATCGATCTAAGAATATTACAAAAACATCTAAGAATCGTTATTCTCACGCACACGGCAGAACGCTATGATAGAAGAGGAAAAAGTCTGCATACCAGACAAATCGAAACAAAAGGAGAGAGAATCATGAAAAAGCGCATGATAGCAATCATTTTAAGTCTTGCGATGACTTGTTCGTTGTTCGCCGGATGCAAGAGTGCAGCTCCGGCAGCAGATAACACACCTGCTGCATCCGGTTCCAACTCGGCCAACGCCGCGCAGAAGGCAATTGACGATAGGATTGCAAATGCCAAGAAAGATGGCAAATATCCAACCGTCGTTATGGCCTTCATGAACTGGTCAGGCAGCCCGAAAGACCTGCAGAAAGTCAATGCGTCTCTCAGCCAGTATACAGAGAAGAAACTCGGTCTCGATGTAAAGATTCAGATTCTTGATTCAGCGACCTATAAGCAGCAGATGACGCTGATCCTGTCGTCCGGAGAGCAGTTGGATCTTTTTGATTCAGTACTAATCGGATATACTCCAAGTGTAAATAACGGTTATTGCCTCGACTTGGAAAAGAATAAATTGATTTCCACTTACGGCGCCGATATTGAGAAAGCAGTTGGAAAAAAATATATAGACGATTGCCGTGTGAACGGTGTTCTCTATGGTCTGCCGAAAAACAAGGACAATGCAACAGGTCTGGACTGCATTGCAATCGGCAAAAAGTACCTCGACGGTATCGGCTATAAATATGCCTCCATGTATAAAAACAAGGGCGATGAAGTCATCCATTCGGATTTAAACACAATTAACGATATTTTCGCTCAACTTCACAAGAAATACCCGGACAAATATGTTTATACGCCTGTACATGCATTTCAACACACATGCGATATTGACGGGCTCGGAGGAGATAACTTTGGTGTCCTGCTGAACCAGGGTAAAGAGCTCAAGGTAGTTGACCTCTTTACCAGCAAGACCTATAAAGATTTTTGCACCCGTATGTACAATTGGAACAAAGCCGGCTACATTTCAAAGGACTCGCTTTCCAGCGACGTATCCACAACATCTCAAGTTAAGGCGGGTACCACAATGGCATATACGCCGGGCGCCAAACCAGGCATCAAAGCGCAGGAAAGCGGCCTCTGCGGTCAGGAAATGCTCTTCTTTCAACTTGGACCTGATTTTCAGTCGTCGAATTCCGTTGCAGCGATGCCGTGGTGCATCAATTCCAATACAAAGGATCCCGTGGCAGCTATGCAGTTCCTCAATGCTGCTTATTCCGACACGACAGTTTCCAATTATCTCTGCTGGGGAATTGAAGGGACCCACTACAAAAAGACAAACGACGGTCACATCGATTTTGCGAACGATCTGAATGCTTCCACTTCCGGCTATTATAACAATGTCAACTGGGAAATGCCGAACCAGTTTATTGCGAATATCTGGGCTGGAAACGACCTCAACATCTGGACCCGCATGAAGAAATTCAACGATACTGCCACAGTTTCCAAGGCTGCCGGTTTTACATTTGACAACAGCTCCCTTACCACAGAATACACCGCTTTAACGAACGTCTATAATCAGTATCAAAAACAACTTGAGTTCGGTTTTGTCAATCCAGACACCGGAATAGCTGAAATGGAAGCCAAACTGAAGTCTAACGGCCTTGAAAAGTATATGGCCGAAAAGCAAACTCAGCTTGACAAATGGGCCAAAACCAATGCTTCCAAATAATACACCGAACGCAGTCTTGTTTTGATAAGTTGTGGGGGATTGGAAAGAAGATTTCTTCCCGATTCCCCATTTTCACATCCGTCCTTATGATTTGAGGGAGATTTTCATGCCTACAGAAAATATTGCGACACGTCAAGGGAAGAAAAAAAGTTTTCAAAAATTCAAAAAATATCTGCCCATCTACCTGATGGCTTTTCCCGGATTTCTCTATCTGTTCATCAATAACTATATGCCTTTGCCCGGGCTCGTGGTAGCGTTCAAGACCTACAGCGCTAGGCTCGGCATTTGGGGAAGCCCTTGGGCAGGTCTGGCAAATTTCAAATATCTTTTTGCAAGTGACGCCTGGCTCATCACCCGGAATACCATCCTTTATAATGTTGCCTTTATCATCGTCAACACGATTTTAAGCATCTTTGTTGCAATCATACTCAGCGAGCTGACTTCGCCATTAAAAAAATTCTATCAGAGCTCGATTCTGCTCCCGTTCCTTGTTTCGTCTGTCATTGTCAGCTACCTCGTATTTGCATTCCTTTCATCTGACAACGGTTTCATCAACAATACGATATTAAAGCATTTCGGGATGAAGGGTATCTCATGGTATTCAACTACAAAATACTGGCCTTTTATCCTGATTTTTGTCAACGCATGGAAATCGGTTGGCTACAGCAGTATCATTTACCTTGCTACGATTCTCGGTTTTGACCGAAGTTATTATGAAGCGGCAACAATTGACGGTGCTTCGAAAATGCAGCAGATCACGTGGATCACACTGCCAATGCTGAAGAGTACGGTCATCATGTTGACTCTGATGGCAGTAGGACGCATCTTCTATTCAGATTTCGGACTGTTCTATCAGGTACCGCAGAACTCGGGCGCGCTGCTGCCGGTGACGAACACAATCGATACCTACGTTTATCGCGGTCTCCTTGAACTTGGGAATATTTCCATGTCTGCCGCTGCCGGTTTTTATCAGTCCATTGTCGGTTTTGTCCTTGTCCTCGGAGCAAACCTTGCGGTGCGTAAAATCGACAAAGACAGTGCGCTGTTTTAGGAGGAATATCGATTATGATTAAAAACAAAGAGGAAAGAACTTTTCAGGCAATCGGCAATGTTTTCATGATGATTTTTGCATTGCTCGCCATTATACCGATTATTCTTATTATTATATCTTCCCTGACCGATAACGACACGCTTATCAAATATGGCTATACTTTTTTCCCCCAAAAATGGAGTACTTATGCGTATACCTATGTGTTTCAAAGCGGAAATAACGTTTTGCACTGTTACTTCAATTCGTTCTTTGTGACCGCTGTTGGCACAGTAATCAGCCTTACCATTACGACGATGCTTGCCTACGCACTTTCCCGCAAGGGACTGCCCGGACGTAACGTCATGACGTTTCTCGTATTCTTCACCATGTTATTCAATGGTGGTCTTGTGCCGACCTACATCAATTACACGTCGGTGTTTAACATCAAAAATACCTACTGGGCACTTCTGATTCCGCGTCTTTTGATGAACGCATTTAATGTACTTCTCATGAAATCCTATTTTGTGACCAGTGTACCGGACGAGATTCTGGAAGCCGCTTCAATCGACGGAGCAAGCGAGTTTAAAACTTTTTATAAAGTTGCTCTTCCGCTGGCGCAGCCGATTGTAGCAACCATTGCACTTTTTAATGGAATTGCCTACTGGAATGACTGGATGAACGGCTATGTTTATCTGACTGACGCGACGGATCTGTATACAATTCAAAATCTGCTCAACAGAATGATTCAGAATATTCAATATCTGTCGAACAGTGCTTCTCTTTCCAATGCCAGCGTCGGTCTGGCTTCGATTCCGTCGGTCTCTGTCAGAATGGCGCTGGCGGTTCTCGGTATTCTGCCCATTATCGTCATTTATCCTTTGATCCAGAATAATTTTGTGAAAGGTATTACTTTGGGCGGAGTCAAGGGATGACTCAAATTTTACAATGTGAAAAAGAACCGCTTTCTAAATAACGGGAAATTAACGGAACAGTTGAGAAATTGGTTACTGGAACCTTTGATTTTTTAGCCGATGGCTGTATGATTGAAAAAACGATTTGTGAAAGAATGGAGAATGCGGCAATGGAAACGCTGAATTTTAACAACAATTGGATATTTGTTAAGAATTTTCAAGGCTCGTGCCTGGGAAAAGAAGTTGAGTATGGGGAACCCGTTTCTTTACCGCATTGTTTTAATGCAACGGATGGGCAGAACGGCGATGGAATGTTTCACGGAAAGTGCCTGTATCAAAAGAAGTTCCACTTGAGTAAAGAATATTCCAGCCGCTGCCTGTTCCTGGAAGTCGGAGCAGCCGCATTGACCTCCGAAGTTTTCGTCAATGGTCAAAAAGCCGGAAGCAGCGACTGCGGATTTGCATTATACCGGGTCTTGCTGAATCCTTTCATAAAATTGGGAGATAACCTGATTTCTATTATCGTCGATAACAGCTCAAACGACAACGTTTATCCCTTAATGGCAGATTTCTCTTTTTATGGGGGACTCTACCGCGGCGTCAATTTAGTGGCAGCGGAACCGCTCCATTTCGATTTGATGGATCACGGCAGGGATGGAATTTATGTAACGCAGAGATGCATTGGCGAGAACCTTTTTGAATTAAAGATAACAGGGAACATCGTTAATGAATTGGATGAAAAAGAAAAAGCCAATGTGAAAGCTACCTTATTCGATAAGGGAAGAAATGTTGTCTGGGAAAAAAATATTGACATCGAAGTATCAAAAAAAACAAATTTCGAATTGGTCAGGAAGATCGATCATCCCAATCTCTGGATGGGAATCGAAAATCCCTATCTTTATCAGGTAAAATGCGAATTATCTTTGAACGGCAGGGTTTATGACCTGAGAACAGTGGAAATCGGCTTCAGGACGATAGAAATTACCCCTGACCGGGGAATGTTCCTGAATGGCAAACCGATTAAAATCAAGGGTGTAAGCCGTCATCAAGACTTTGGAGGAATCGGGAATGCCCTGACGAAAGAGCACATGGATCTGGATATGTCAATTATCAAGGAAATAGGAGCAAACAGCGTCCGACTCTCGCATTATCAGCAGAATGATTATTTTTATACGCTTTGTGACCGCAATGGCATTCTCGTTTGGGCGGAAATACCATTTATCAGCATTCCAACAGCTTATGACGAGGAAAACCGGAATGCAAAGGATCAATTGGAACGATTAATCAAGCAGGCTTACAACCATTGCTCTATTTATTGCTGGGGCGTTCAGAATGAAATTGAGCTTATTGTGAAAAATGAAAGAATTTATAAAATGGTTAACGATCTTACCGTTCTGGCAAGAAAGCTTGATTCAAGCCGATACATCGCACAAGCCAATGAGTATACGGTCTGCAACGACAGCAAGTTAAATGATCTTACAGATTTAGTCGGATATAATCTATATTACGGCTGGTATTATGGAGAAATGTCGGACCTGGAAAAACGGTTGGATGATTTTCATAAAACGAAGCCCAATATCCCCGTTTTGGTTACGGAATATGGGGTAGACGCCAACCCGAGGCTGCACTCCGCCAATCCGGCAAGGATGGACTATTCAGAGGAATTTCAGGTCTTGTTTTTGCATCACGCACTTCAGGCTATCTATGAAAGGCCGTTTGTTTTAGGCGGCTATGTATGGGCTTTGTTCGACTTCGGGAGCAACAACAGGAACGAAGGCGGAATGAAAGGCAAAAATCAAAAAGGTCTTGTAACAATTGACCGGAAACTGAAAAAGGATTCTTTTTATCTTTATAAAGCGTATTGGTCCAAAGAACCTTTCGTCAAACTGGCGGGGAGCCGCTTTACAAATCGAAACGAAACGGTTAATGATATTATTGTTTTCTCCAATTTGAAACAGGTCAGATTATACCTGAACGATTCAAACGTCGGTGAAATGATTGATACAGACCCGGTTAAAAAGTTTTCCGGTATACGGCTGCCTCTGGAAAAGAATATAATAAAAGCAGAAGCTTTTGACGAGCATGGAAATGTATATTGCGACGAAATGATTTTAAATCGCGTTTCCGAGAAGGATAAGAGCTATACTCTTGAAAAAACAGAAGGAAGAAGACACGTTACAAATTGGTTCGAGAGATTTGATTTAACTCACACCAAAGAAATTACTGTTCAGGAAGGCTTCTATTCCATATTTGATACGATCGAAGAAATCGAAAAAAGCGATAAGGCAAAATCGGTTTTAGGGAAATATTTCGGCAATACAATGGAAAGCCCGCAATTTCAGATGATGAAAGGTCTTATGACCATTGAAGATATGCATAAAAGCTCGATATTTCGAATTCCAAAGGAATTGCTGAATGCAATCAACAGCGAGCTGAATGTTATCCCGAAAAGTTGAGTTGTATATTAATATGTGAACCGTTTGGGCTGCAAAGAATAACGAGATAAAGAAACTATGGCTGAAAACGATTGACGTTCAGCTTAAAATTATTACAATTAACGATATGTGGAGCCCATAGCAGCCGGAATCAGTAGGATATTCCGGCAAACAGATTTTGTTATTGCAGAAAGAGAATAATAAAATGAAGCAGTGGATCTCGACAACGCAGCAGAATCCGTGGATCGTCAAAAAACCGGTTATTCCATGACCGACATGGAAAACACGCTCGAACCGACAGGAAAAGACCGGCAGAACTTTTATGGGTTTGGAGCCGCTTGCAACGAGAAGGAGTGGACCAAACGAAAGCACAAGGCTTTGGAAAACAGGCTTCCATTTTGCAGACTGGCTGGCGCTCGACAATTCGGATAAAAACAGTCCAATGGGCGGCACGGATATATGAAATGAATATTAATGCTTTCCATATCAGCATTTGAAGAAAGTGTACGGAAAACTTTCTCTATTTTGAATGGCTGAAACAGTTAGGAGTGGATTAAAACCATGGCAAAAAAATTCGTTTGTTCCTCAACGGAGCCCGTCGTTCAAACAAAAGCCGGAAAACTGCGCGGATACGCCATTGACGGGACTTACACATTTCACGGAATCAAATACGCCGATGCGAAGCGATTCCAAATGCCAACGGAAGTCGAGCCATGGGACGGCGTGAAAGACGCAATGTCTTACGGCTACATTTGTCCCATCCTTGCAGACCCCGTTCCAGTGGGTGAAGTGATGGTTCCGCACCGCTATTGGCTGAATAATGAAAACTGCCAGTATCTGAATATCTGGACGCAAAGCATTTGCCCGTCTTCAAAAAAGCCTGTCATGGTGTGGCTTCACGGCGGCGGTTTCTCCGCAGGCTCATCGATTGAACAGGTGGCCTACGACGGAGAAAACATGAGCAAATACGGCGACGTAGTTGTCGTGTCGATTAATCATCGTCTCAATATTCTCGGTTACCTGGATTTGTCGCCGTTTGGGGAACAGTTCAAAAACTCTGCGAATGCAGGGAACGCCGATATTGTGGCAGCATTAAAATGGATTCACGAGAACATTGCGAACTTTGGCGGAGATCCTGAAAATGTCACGCTGTTTGGTCAGTCGGGCGGAGGCATGAAGATCTGGTCTTTGATGCAGACGGCGAGTGCGGACGGTTTGTTCCAGAAAGGCATTATTGAAAGCGGCGTGCTTTCCGGTTTTACAAACGGTGCAAAAGGCGATGGAACCATGATCGTCAACGCCATATTGGAAGAACTCGGGTTGGAAAAGAATGATGCGGAGAAATTGGTGACAGTTCCTTATGCCACTCTTGCCGAGGCTTATAAAAAGGTTGCTCCTGACATTGCAAAACAAGGAGCTTATATTGGCTGCATTCCACTTCAGAACGACTTCTACCTCGGCGATCCGCGTGAAGTGGGCTTCACGGAGCATGCGAAAACAATACCGGTCATGATTGGTACGGTGTTAGGCGAATTCGCCTTTGGGCCAGGCATTCCGAATAAGCATCAGCTTTCTCAGGATGAAATGGAAGGAATGATCGTTAAAAAATACGGCGACAGCGCCGATGAACTGTTGGGGCTCTTCAGGAAAGCCTATCCTGATAGAAACCTCACGGACCTTCTGGATTTGGATTCACTTTTCCGCTTTCCCACCAAGGATTTTATCGCGAAGAAAGCGATGCATAAGCAGGCGCCGACCTATTCGTATCTCTTTGCTTTTGAATTCCCATACGATGGCGGAAAAACGGCATGGCATTGTTCCGAACTTCCATTTGTCTTTCACAACACGGAAAAAATCCCGATCTGCAATGTGCCGGGAGTTTCCGACAAACTGGAAGACCAGATCTTTGGGGCATGGATTCACTTCGCGAGAAAGGGTGACCCAAATTACGCGAGCCTTCCCGACTGGCCGGCATGTAAGCCCGGAGACGAAGCTACCATGATCTTTGACAGAACATGTGCCGTCAAACATAACTACGATAATGAACTAATTGAATTGCATCATAAAGTTGCTTCAAAGCTGCCCTTTGAGGGAACTGTTCTTTATTGAGATTTCGCACTTTCCAGACTGCGGACAAAGTTACGGCACACGCTCATTTCGTTGGACGCAAATGTAACATGGGATGAGATGCCTGAATACAGACGCGAGCGGCGCTTTTGGAATCTGGAAATTGAGCGCTTCCACGATTGGATTCCCCTCACTGAGGAGGACACTGGTTACCACAAATGGGATTTCCGCAAGT
>DHNW01000023.1 GCA_002407675.1 Ruminococcaceae bacterium UBA5406 | reverse complement strand
GTAGATGGAAATAAGAGGATTGGAATTCTTTCCATGCTCACTTTTCTTGAATTGAATGGGATTTACGTTGACTGCACAGATGAAGAACTGGTTCAGATTGGCTTCTCTCTGGCAGATGGGACTATGGACGCTGATCAACTGACGAAGTGGCTGATCAGCCACAGCTAAAAGTAAATAAGCATAACCCGCAGCAGGCAGCCGGTGAAAATACCGGCTGCCTCATTTTATATCAAATGGAAGGTGAAATTTTGAAATTTGTCTATATCTGTTCTCCGCTCCACGGGGACATCAAAAACAACATCCGAAAGGCAGACGAATACTGCGTGTATGCGCTGCATCAGGGCGTTATTCCCCTGGCTCCGCACACTATTTTTACCCGATACCTGGATGACAACATTCCGGAACAGCGCCAGCGCGGCCTTCAGATTGGTACCGAATTGCTGAGACGGTGCGACGAACTCTGGGTTTTCGGCAAGACCGTTTCGCCCGGTATGACGAGCGAAATCAATACCGCCCAGGTCCTTAAAATTCCGATTCGGTGTATACCGGAAACTGAAATACAGACAGAATTACCGCCTTGAACAGGGGGGAATCTAAAGTGCTGAATATGGCCATTGAGATGGGCCGCCTGGTGGCTAGCCCGGAACTCAAGCACACAAGTAAAAAAATAGCGTTTACCCGGTTCACTCTTGCGGTTGACCGGGGCTACAAAAAAGAGGGTAAAAAACGCGGCACCGATTTTATCAATTTTGTTGCGTGGCGTTCCAATGCCGAATATGCCTGCAAATATCTGCGTAAAGGCCGTCTTGCGGTGGTAAGAGGCAAGATGCAGACGCGAACCTATCAGGATACCCAAGGGGTTCGGCACAAGGTGTTCGAAATTGCAGCCGATGAAATTCACTGTCTTGGGAATCCCGTAAAAAAAGATGGGCAGGCAGTAAAAGAGTAAAAGATGGAGGCAGCCAATGACGGAATCAGAGAAAAAATTAAAATACATATCGAATCTTGCAAAGAAAACAGCCCGGAAAATTACGGCCGGCCCGCAGGACTGGGCGGCATTTTTGAAAGTGGCGGCGAAATTCTACAAATACTCATTTCAGGATCAACTTTTGATTTATGCCCAACGCCCGGATGCCACGGCCTGCGCAGCCTATGATGTTTGGAATAACCGGATGAACCGCTGGGTAAAACGCGGTGCGAAAGGAATCGCACTTTTGCCAGAAAACCGGGACAATCCGCATATCAAATATGTTTTTGACGTTAAAGACACTCAGGGAGGCAGAAACGCTCATAGACTGTACCTTTGGAATATAAAGCCCGAATACTATGGCTCAGTAAATAAAATACTTACCGGTAACGATTCGGAAATAAATTTTCCTGATGACCTCATGAAATCTGCGGCTGATATTGTTGATCAGGAGAAATATAATGAGATTCTTCCCAATGTGATGGAATTGCGGGGCGGAAGTCTTCTGGAAGAAATGGATGAGCAGAATGTCAGTGTGATTCTTCGTAATATCTTGACGGCCAGCGTTCAATATGCTGTTTTTACCCGCTGCGGGGTTGAGGCCGGGCAGTATATCACAGATGATGATCTCCGCGGGATTGTAAATTTCAATACAGACGCTTCCCTGTCCTGTTTAGGAAACGCAGTGGCAGAGCAGTCCAAAACACTGCTGCGGCATATCGAGCGGACAGTAAAACAACTGGACAGAGAAAAGCAGGCCCTTGAAAATCAGCAAAAAATAGAATATAATGAGTTTGGCGATTTAAAGCGAAATTTTGGGAAGGAAGATGACGCTCATGGAAGAGCTGACATACAAGAAGAACGGGGATTACCTGATTCCGGATCTGGAAATGGATCCGCAGCCGGAAGGCAAGGTCGGAAGATACGGGATAATGAGAGAAAAGTATCTGAAAGAACACCGCTCCGGGACTTACACTTATCTGGTACTGCAATGCAAACTCAAGCAGCATCTTCTGGATATCGACCGGGAAGCGGAGGAAATGGAGGACCGGCTGACGAAGCAGATGAAGAAACAGCGCGGGATAACCGAACAGCTGAAGGCGACCGATCAGATGCGCTGGGTGCAGGAAATGAACAACATCCAGAACTCGGTAAAAGAAATTATTCTGAACGACCTGATTTACAGCTAAAGAATGATTTTCAGGCGGCGGATTTAAAACCCGCCGTTTTTTCTTCGGAAGCTGCAGATGATCTGCCACAGCAGCTAAGCCTGTTTCCAACAGAACAGGAGCAAAAAGAACAGGTTCAGCAGGCGGAGGATGAAAAGTCCTCCGCTTTTTCGATCCCTCAGGAAGATGTTACGCGCGCCCTGCTGGAAGGGGGTAATACCGAGGGAAGCAAATACCGCATTAGCGAATGGTTCCAGCATCAGCACAGCACAAAAGAGACTATCGCTTTTTTAAAGCACGAATATGGGACGGGCGGACAGACAGTTACTTTTTCCGATGGCTGGGACGGGGATATATGGTATAACCCTAAAGGATTTTTTGTTTCCCGAAACTGGGCTAATTACCACATGACCTGGGAAAAGGTTGCAAAACAGCTGCATGACCTCGTTTTAGCTGGAAGATACCTGACACCAGAAGAACAAAAGCAATACAATGAAAAATACAGGAAAGCTATATCTGACGCCATAGATGCCCATACTACGCAGAAAATTGAAAATTCCAGCATTGACACTGCCCTGCAAAAGTGGAATGGAAATATCGAAAGTAAGCATGCCGTCGTCCGGTATTTTGAGGAAGGCCATTCCAATAAAGAAATTGCCGCATTTCTCCGTGCGGAATACGGTAACAATCTTCCATCATTTCCCGTCACGGTTAGCAACACTGTTCTGAAGGTCTCCTGGGAAAAAGCATATCAGCGGATTTCCCGTTTAATCCTGGATGACCGCTTTTACACGCAGGAAGAGCAGGACAATTTAGACAATATCGATCCGGTGACATTCAAAAAGAAATTGGCTGAATCCGGAATTGTGGATGGTAAGGTGGTAGATGAATCCAAACTTGAAAATGATCCATTTATCCAGCAAGTCCGGGCCACCGTAAAACACTTATCTGCCCAGGATCAGGAATCTCCGGAAACTGAAAATCGGAGCAAAGGCAGTATTTCAAAGGCACAGGATGCCCAAAAACAGCTACTCCCGCACAATTTCCGTATTACCAACGACCACCTGGGCGAGGGCGGACAAAAGACAAAATATGCATACAATGTTCAGGCAATCCAAACTTTAAGATTAATCGAGGCTGCAAACCGTGCGGTTACTCCGGAGGAACAGGAAACCCTTTCCCGGTATGTCGGCTGGGGCGGTATCCCGCAGGCATTTGACGTAAAAAATAAGAAATGGGCAAAAGAGTATGCCGAGCTGAAAGGGATGCTGTCAGCCAGCGAATACGCCGCTGCGCGTGCTTCTGTTCTGAACGCCCACTACACTTCCCCAATCGTCATCAAGGCAATTTACAGGACACTAGCGCGCTTTGGCTTTCACACAGGGAATATCCTCGAGCCTGCCTGTGGTATCGGCAACTTTTTTGGCCTGGTTCCGGACAGCATGAATAAATCCAAACTGTACGGCGTAGAGTTGGACAACATCACGGGGCGGATCGCCAAACAGCTTTATCCCGATGCAAAGATTACGGTCGATGGTTTTGAAAAAATCGATTTCCCCGATAATTTCTTTGATCTGGCAGTTGGCAACGTCCCGTTTGGGGAGTATCAGCTGGCCGACCGGAAATATGACCAGTACAAGTTCCTGATCCACGACTATTTCTTTGCAAAATCCCTGGACAAAGTGCGGCCGGGCGGCCTGATTGCTTTTATCACCAGCAAGGGAACCATGGACAAACGGGATTCCAGTGTGCGCCGGTACATTTCGGAACGAGCCGTGCTTCTGGGCGCTGTGCGGCTGCCGAATACCGCGTTCCTGAAAAACGCCGGGACGGAAGCCACCAGCGATATCCTGTTTCTTCAAAAACGGGAGAGCCTTTCCGGTGAAGAGCCGGAATGGCTGGAAACCGGGGAAACAGAAGACGGGGTTCCCCTCAACCGGTATTTCCTCGAACATCCGGAAATGATGCTCGGCAAAATGGCGTTTGACAGCCGTATGTTCGGCGATCGAAAAGAAACGACCTGCAGCCCCATAGAAGGGACCGATTTTGAGGAACAACTCAAAACGGCCCTTTCTTTCGTTTCCATGCCCAACCGGGAAACAATGGAAGTTGATGCTCCATCCCCGGAAAATCCAGAGCAGCGTGAATCGATTCCGGCCGACCCGGACGTGCGGAATTTCAGCTTTACCTTTGTTGACGGCGGCGGGCTGTATTTCCGTGAAAATTCCATGATGAATCCTGTTGACGTTTCCACTGCTGCAAGGGATCGTATCTGCGGAATGGTCAGCCTGCGGGACTGCACACGCCGCCTGATCGACATGCAGATGGATGGTGCGGACGATACGGCCATTCAGAACACGCAGAAACGGCTTAACACTCTGTACGATACTTTTACCGCAAAGTACGGATTAATCAACAGCAGCGCCAACAAGAGGGCATTCCAGCAGGATTCTTCGTATTGTCTGCTCTGCTCCCTGGAAGTCATTGATGAGGACGGGAAACTGGAGCGCAAGGCCGACATGTTCGCAAAACGCACTATCCGTCAAAAGACCGTTATCACGTCTGTTGACACGGCAAGCGAAGCACTCACCGTATCTCTCGGTGAAAAAGCATGTGTTGATCTTGACTATATGGCGTCCCTTCTCGGCGGGCCTGAAAATAAGGATAGTATTCTCAAAGACCTTCAGGGGGTGATTTTTAAAGATCCGGATACCGGCGGCGGACCGTATGAAGGTTGGGTTACGGCAGATGACTATCTTTCCGGAAACGTGAGAAAAAAGTTCAGCGCCGCCAGGGAAGCGGCTCAAAAAGATCCGGCATTTTCCATTAATGTGGCCGCACTCGAAAAAGTCCAGCCCAAAGACCTGGATGCGTCGGAAATTGACGTCCGGCTCGGGGCAACATGGGTTGACCCTGCATACATTGACCAATTTATGTATGAGACGTTTGACACGCCGGCTTATCTTCAGGACAGCCAAGGGATTAAGACCCGGTTCTCCCCCGTATCCGGTGTCTGGAACATCAGCGGGAAAGGACAGGACAACTCTGACAGCGTACCGGTTCATATTACCTATGGCACCAACCGTATCAATGCGTATAAAATCCTGGAGGAAACCCTAAATTTGAGAGCCGTCCGGATCTTTGACAGGGAAGAAAATGCCGACGGGAACGAGCAGCACATTTTGAACCCTAAAGAGACCGCTATTGCCCAGCAGAAACAGGAAGCAATCAAGCAGGCTTTTAAAGACTGGATCTGGAAAGACCCGAAACGCCGGGATGATCTCTGTAAGACATACAATACCCTGTTCAATTCCACCCGGCCGCGCGAATATGACGGGAGCCATCTAACGTTTCCGGGAATGAATCCGGAAATCACGCTGCGGCCTCACCAGCTGAATGCCGTGGCACACCAGCTTTACGGTAAAAACACTCTGTTGGCGCACTGCGTAGGGGCAGGAAAAACGTATGAAATGGTCGCGGCCGCTATGGAAAGCAAACGCCTCGGCCTCTGCCACAAAAGCCTGTTTGTCGTCCCAAACCACCTGACCGAGCAATGGGGCGGCGATTTTCTGCGCCTGTATCCCGGAGCCAACATTCTTGTGGCAACGAAAAAAGACTTTGAGCCTCTAAACCGGAAGAAATTCTGCGCCCGGATTGCGACGGGCGACTACGACGCCGTGATTATCGGACATTCGCAGTTTGAGAAAATTCCGGTGTCGAAGGAACGCCAGGTTGCCATGATTCGGGAACAGATTGACAGTATCGAATGGGGAATCGACCAGGCAATGCAGGAGCAGGGTGAGACCTTTACCATCAAGCAGATGGAAAAAACGCGAAAAAGTCTGGAAACCAAGCTGCAGCGCCTAAACGATGACAGCAGAAAGGATGATGTGGTAACTTTTGAGGAACTCGGTGCTGACCGGCTGTTTGTGGACGAGGCAGACAGTTTCAAAAACCTTTTTCTGTACACAAAAATGCGCAACGTGGCGGGAATCGGGCAGACTGAGGCGCAGAAATCCACTGATATGTACACGAAATGCCGATACATGGATGAGCTGACCGGCGGCCGCGGGATAACCTTTGCAACCGGTACGCCGATCAGCAATTCCATGACGGAATTATATACCATGATGCGGTATCTGCAATACGACACCCTCCAAGATCTGGGCCTCGGCTATTTTGACAGCTGGGCGGCGGCTTTCGGAGAAACGGTGACAGCAACGGAGCTGGCCCCTGAAGGGACGGGGTTCCGCACAAAGACAAGGTTTGCCCATTTTTTCAACCTTCCGGAGCTGATGAATCTCTGGAAAGAGGCGGCGGATATCCAGACCGCCGATATGCTGAATCTGCCTGTCCCGGAGGCGGAATATGTCAATGTGGTTACAGAACCGAGTGAATTTCAGAAAGAAGGCGTTGAAAAACTTGGCCAACGGGCAGAAGATGTCCGGAACCGGCTGGTCGAACCGTGGCAGGATAACATGCTCAAGATTACGAGCGACGGGAGGACGCTGGCCCTTGACCAGCGGCTCATGAATCCTCTGCTTCCGGACGATCCGGACAGCAAAGTGAATGCCTGCGTCAAGAACATTCTGGACGTTTGGCGGGAGTCCACACCTGTCAAAGGGACACAGCTTGTTTTTTGCGATCTCTCAACGCCAAAGCGGATCACTGAGGAAACGGATGAAACATTTACCGATGTATATAATGACATCCGTCTGAAACTAATCCGGCAGGGTGTCCCCAAAGATCAGATTGCATTTATCCATGAAGCAAATACAGAAGTCCGGAAAGCGGCCCTTTTTGCAAAAGTCCGGAAAGGTGAAGTCCGTGTCCTGCTCGGCTCTACCGCCAAAATGGGGGCCGGAACAAACGTTCAGGACCGGATGGTTGCAGAGCATCATTTAGACTGCCCCTGGAAACCCCGTGACATTGAGCAGCGGGAAGGACGAATCCTGCGCCAGGGAAACAATAATCCAAAGGTGAAAATCTTCCGTTATGTCACAAAAAATACGTTTGACAGCTATAACTGGCAATTAATAGAAAATAAACAGAAGTTTATTTCTCAGGTTATGACCAGCAAATCCCCGGCGCGGAGCTGCGAGGACGTGGACGAATCCGTCCTCTCCTATGCAGAAGTCAAAGCGCTTGCGACCGGCGATCCGCGAATTAAGGAGAAGATGGACCTCGACATCCAGGTAACCAAGCTAAAGATGCTCCGCTCCGGTTTCCAATCGCAGCACTTCCGGCTCGAAGACAGGCTCCTGAAATATTACCCCAAAGCAATCCAAATATCAAAGGAACGGATTGCAGGGCTGGAAAAAGACCTGGAATTTCTAAAAAGCCGCCCGGTGCCGAAGGGAAAGAATTTCACCATGGTTGTGAATGGTATAGCTTATACAAGCAGAAAAAAAGCGGGAACAGCGTTGATCAATGCGTGCGGGAAGCTGAATTCTAAAAAGCCGCAGGCGGATATTGGCGAATACCGCGGCTTTTCTCTGAAGTTACAGTTTGACCCGCTGAACCGAAAATTTCATGCGGTTCTGAAGCACGAAGCCAGCCATTCCTGTGAGCTGGGGCTCGATGCGGTTGGGAATATTGCCAGGCTGGACAATCTACTGGACAGCGTTCCGGGACAGTTGGAAGATGCGCGCGAGAGCCTGAAAACTATGAACCGGCAGGTGGAAGAATCGAAAGAAGAGCTAAAGAAAACATTCCCGCAGGAACAGGAGCTTGCGGAAAAATCCGAAAGGCTTAACCGGCTGACGCTGGAACTGGACGGCAGCCATCCGCATAGACCAGAGAAGGAAGAAAGCAGAAAGTCCATCCCTGCATCCCTTTCCGACCGGCTTGAAAAAGCGCAGGAAAATACCGATCTTGCAAAGGAAAATTCCACCGCCCGGCAGTCTGGAGAAAAAGAATTCTGATATCGAAACAGAGCCACAATCCTGATATCTGATGGGTTGTGGCCCTGAATTTATTGTAATAGACAGTGCTGACCTGAAGGAAGGAAATCAATATGACGGAATACGATTTTATTTATACTGTGTGCAATGGTGCTTTTAGTATGAATGTACGCACTGGATACCGTATCTGCGCAGCAAACAGAAAAAGGGCAATGCAGGCGGCAAAACGATTAGACAGCATCCTTTCTGAGTCCTTCGACTTGCAATGCTATTTTGAACTTAATCCGACCCCGCATATAACTGTGAAGGGAACAGACCGGATACATCAAAAAGACAGGCACCCAGCACTTATTGGATTTCAGGTACAGAAGAACTTTGACAGTCCGCAAAAATTGTTAGGTTATCCGATTTTTTCTGATGATGATTTTAAGGAAGTGACACAAGCAGACTTCGTACAAGAATTGGTAAATACATACTCAGGTATTATGAAGGCAAAAGACAAAACACGTTTGGGGTTTGAATGTATCAGTTATGCAATAGAGAAAATTAAAAATCAAAATAATCCTTTGGATTAATGTCTTTCCAATGCTTATACCTATCTGCTCCCTCCATATCGGTCCATTTCGTGCTAATACCTTCATGTAAACAACGCCGATATGCTTCTTCTCCCATTAGTGTCCGAGTCTTATGTAAATTCTTCTGCGATACGTGTCTGCCATACTTTTTTTGATTAGCAAATCCGCAGAAATAGACTTTATTTGATTCTTCTATGTCACGGCGATATTTTGCAATGTGGCGTGGTTCGACTGGTCTGGTTGATGTTATATGCTGAGGTATTTTTTTATTAATTGCTTTCAAAAAATCAAATGGGCTGTATTTATGATTTGGATCATACTTAATATGAAATTCTCTGATAATCATATTATAAATTTTTTTTGAAAAAGGAATCGTAACGTTAAATCCAGGCTGTACCTGAAGCTCAAAATACGCCCCTGTCATTATAATTCCAAACGCAAGTACAAATGGTGTTTGGTCAATGAAAAAAAAAGTATCAGCGATGACACCATTATATACAATCTGAAATTGTTGTCTGGGTTCTTGCTTTGCTCTCATTTCTTCATAAAGTTGTTTTAAATTCATCAATTTCAAAGTAATTACTTCCCTGCGGCTGAATGATTTTGGATGCCCAGATAGTCCAGCAAAGCCGTTTCCAGCAGCCGGGAATAGTTGACGCCCTTTTGTTCCGCCGCCTCTTTCAGCCAGACCGGGAGAGTGATGTTTGTTTTAACGCGTCGGTTGTCCAGTTCATTTTTCACCAAGTCTGGGAAAACAGTGACAGGAGAAACAAGATATCCAGGTGCCGTATCAGGATCAATTTTTGGACTTTTCGATGGCTTCGGAATGACTTCCCCGTCTTTTTCCATCCCATATAGATGCAAGCCGAGAGCATCAGCGGCTTCTTTCTGCGCAGCTTCAAAATCTGAGCCAAAGCTAATGCAGCCAGGCAGATCAGGAAAATATACGCTGTACCCGTCTTTACTGGGTTCAAATATGGCCAAATATGTTACTCTGCGCATTATCGGCAGCCCCTTTCAGAATACAGGCATTGCCGTTCATTTCAGCCCGGCCTGTTTTTTTATACTGTTCAATGTACCGAGGGGGATATCTCCGGAATGATTCGGAACCGTAACCTTTCCAGGCTTATAAGGATGTTTCAGCTGAATATGGGATCCCTTTGTCCGGTCAGGAATTTCTGTCCACCCGTCTTTGTGAAGCATCTTTAAAATATCCCGTACTGTCATCATTCCCCCTCCTAACAATTCTATCATACGCCTAAAATATGCGCATGTAAAGTAGGTGTGCATATTTTGAGAGTGTAAATTTTGGCCCTAGTCATTTTTTAAAAATTTATTCGGAAAGGAGTCATTCATCTTGAATCAAAATGACAAAGTGAAGGAACTTTCTCAGCGATTGTCGGAAGGAGTGCAGCAAACCTTCCAGAGCGGACGCTTCAAGCAGTACCTGAAAGCTGTTTCCGCTTTCCACCAGTATTCCGCGCGGAACGTCATATTGATTTTTCTGCAAAAGCCCAGCGCAACGTATGTGGCCGGTTTCGAAACATGGAAAAAACTCGGCCGGTATGTCCGGCGGGGAGAAAAGGGTCTTTCAATTTTTGCACCGGTCAAAGTTTCGGAAAAAATCGATAAGCCGGTTATGGACGACAACGGAAAGCCGGTGCTTGATGAAGATGGAAATCCGAAAACAGAAGCGGTCAGTGAAGTTAGAATCCGATTCCACCCTGCCGCGGTTTTCGATGTTTCACAAACCGAAGGCAAGCCCCTTCCGGCGCTCTGCGATGAATTGCAGGGCGCCGTTCCTGATTTCCAGAAGATTTTTACAGCCGTTCAAAACATCAGCCCGTACAAAATCTCATTCGAACAAATGCCGGACGATGAGAAAGGATATTGCTCCCATTCAGAACAGAAAATTGCAATCCGGTCCGGGATGAGCGACGCGCAGATTGTGAAAACTCTGCTTCACGAATATGCGCATGCCGTGCTGCACAACGGCGTGAAAAAAAGCCGGGAACAGAAAGAAATTGAAGCGGAGAGCGCTGCGTTCATTGTTTCAAATTTTCTCGGTATCGACACTTCCGGTTACAGTTTCGATTATGTTTCCTCCTGGAGTTATGGCATGAACCCGAAGCAGCTTTCGAATATTCTGGACAACATCCAGGACAGCGCAAATTCCATCATCAGCCGGATACAGGGAGAGATGAAAACCCTTGAAAAGGCACAGGAGCGGCCGCCGCAAAAACTTCCGCAGCGGCTGTCGGAGGCATTAAAAAAATCGGAAAAACAAAACAGCGAAAAGGAGATGATTCCGAATGGAAAAGTCATTGCTCAATGACGAAGAAACCGAAATTATGAAAGTTTTGGAAAGTCTGCCGCAGCCGGAAAAAATAAAAATTCTTGAGGATTCGATTGCCTCGGAGCCGGAAGAATCAGACCGCCGCGTTCTGCGATCCCTTATCTTAAAGTTGAAGAAGGCCGATCGCGGAGCTTCTGGCTGACCCTACAGGCGAGCATTGCAAGTGTCCGGACACTTGCCCATTTTTGAAATTTCCGGCTTCCGGCCGTCATTCAAAAACTACTCGTTAGGGGTTCCCCCTAATACCCCGGAATTTTCAACTAAAGTAAATCTTTTCAACCACCTTTTGTTGAAAAGATTCTGAACGAGGAAAAGCACATGCGAAAAAAAAGAGTGCGGACATTAAGACAGGAATTCTATTTAACCCCACAGGAAATGGAGTTATTAGCAAAGAAAATGAAGGAGGCCGGTATCGAGAACGAAAGCGCGTATCTTCGAAAAATGGCGCTGGACGGCTACATCATCAAAGAAGATTATTCCATGCTGAAGGGGGTGATCTATGAACTGAACCGTATCGGAAACAACTTCAACCAGGTGGCCAAAGTTGCGAATACCTACGGAGACGTTAACCAATCCGAACTGAAAGCTATCAAAAAGGATCTGGACAAGATATGGCAACTACTTTTATCACTGGCATAGAAGTCCGGCCGGGCCGTTCCCCCGTGGCCACTGCGCACGATTCCATTGCCTATATTGAAAATCCGGAAAAGACACGGAACGGCGAGCTGGTTTCGTCTTTTCATTGCTTTCCGGAATCCGCATATTTTGAAATGATAAAAGCGCAGCAGGAATTTGAACGCAGAACCGGCCGGAAAGTCGTCCGGGATTATGGAGGGAAAAAGAAATCTTACATCCTTATGACCATGCGCCAGTCATTCGCTCCGGGGGAAGTTACGCCGGAAGAAGCGCACAAGATCGGGTGCGAACTGGCCCGGAAGTTTCTCCGGGGAAAGTACCAGTATGTCATTGCAACCCATGTTGACAAGGCTCATATCCATAATCATTTCATTTTTAACGCTGTTGGAAGTGATATGAAAAAATTCCACTTAACCACGAAAACCCATTGCCATTTGAGCGAACTGAGCGATAAGCTCTGCGAAGAACACGGCCTTTCCGTCGTTGTCCCGTCCGAGTGGCAGAAGCGAAGGTACACAAATGAAAGGGTGACATCCTATCGGGCAATTTTAAAAAATGATATTGACCAGTGTATCGCCGCAGCGCAGAGCTGCGGCGATTTTCTTAACCGTATGAAGGAGATGTATTACGTTGACGACACGGGAAAATATTTACGTTTCCGCAGCCGGACAAACGGCCAGCAGCGGATGATCCGTTCGTATACGCTGGGGAAAGGATACAGCCGGAAAGAAATCCGGAGGCGGACGGCGAAGGAGGAAGAATTGGATAATCCGCTGACCTATACGCAGAAACTGCGGAATATCGAAGCAATGATCCACGCTGTCGGGTATATCCGGAAAAACGGATCTGATTTTGAAAGCCAGTTCCAAAAAATACGGGAGGCCATGGAGAAAACACAGGATGCCCTGGACTCGGCGCGGAAACAGCTTGAAAAAGCAGAGGCTGTCTCAGAATGCCTGGATACCGTTTCACAGTACCAACCTGTATATGACCGGTACCGTTCGGCCGGAGTTCCGGAACAGTACCGGCAGGAACACCAGGATGAATATGAGCTGTACCTTTCCGCCCAAAAACTCTTGAAAGAAAACCGGATTGCTCCGGACAAGCGGGAAGCATTCTGTTCGGAACTGAAAAGCATCCGCAGGGATTACGACGCCTTGCTGGCAAAATACAACGCCCTTCAAAAACAGCTGCATCTCGGGCAGGAAGCCCGTGATGTAACCGAACGGGTTGAATCCGGCAAAGCGGTCCTTGCGGACAAAGGAGGAAAACAATATGGTCGGTGACAAAATGGGGGAAGAAATCGTAATGCTGGAATTCCACGCTGCCAAAGGGCTGACGGAGACCGTACTCCGCCAGCTTTGCGGGAAAGTGCTGGAAGGCGGGGGTAAAATTCTCTATCATATTACCTCCAACAAGGAGAATGTCCACAAGTTCGTAAAAGACGGACCGCAAACCCAGGGGGTCGAAGTGACCAAAGATGAGATGTGCGGGTTTGACCATTACGCGCGCAAATATCATTTTGAGTATTCCATGGTGCGCGAGAAAAACGACAAGACCCAGTACCTGTTCCTGTTTAAGGCCAAAGATATCGACCTCATGGAAAATGCCATGCGGGACTACTTCAAAGACGGCAGGGACCATACCTCGCTCAAGGAAAAAATCGAGCAGGCCGAAGCAAAAGCGTTCAATGTCAATCAGGCCCGGGCAAAGGAAAGGACAAAGGAACATGTTCAATCGAAAAATAAGGGGCGGGATGTGGAAAGATGAAAACATTGTTCAAAAACAAAACTGCCGTCAATCTTTTCCTTTTCTGTATGACTTTCGGCCTCCTGTATTTCCTGATCCAATGGGTTACGCAGGAAATCCAGTATCCCGTCAGCTGGAAAAGCACCGCGGAAGGCTCCCTGGCCGTTTCCCTGATTATGATCCTTCTGAAAATGGGAAACGACAAGGGAAAAAAGCGGGAGTACAAAGACATTGAATACGGTTCATCCCGCTGGGGGACGGAAAAGGATCGGAAGCCTTACATAGATGAAGATCCCCGGAAAAACATCATTCTTTCCCAGACGGAGTTTCTTTCCATGAATCAGGAACAGACCCATCTAGACTGCCATTCCTTTATTATCGGCGCGACCGCTTCCGGGAAATCCCGCTTTTACGCGCTGCCCAACATCATGCAGATGAACGCAAGCTATGTCATCACAGACCCGAACGGCAGCCTTCTCTGGAATACGGGGAAAATGCTGGAAGGGCACGGCTACAAGGTCAAAGTATTCGACGTTGAGCACATGGAAAACAGCCTGCGCTTTAACCCGTTCCATTACTGCAAAGAACCTGAGGATATCATGAGATTCGTCAAGATCCTGATTGCCAATACCAACGGAGGCGTACAGAAAGGGGTGACCGACGCCAACTTCTGGGACAACTGCGAAAACCTTTGGTTCCTGGCCCATATTGCCTACATTCAGGAAACCTGCCTGGAAGAAGAAAAAAACATGAATTCCCTGATTCTCCTTCTTGACCACTCCAAAACAAAAGAAGAAGACGAGGATTATAAATCAGCAGTTGACGTCCTGTTCGACGATCTGGAACAGGAAAACCCAAACAGCTTTGCCGTCCGGCAGTATAAAAAGTTCAAGCTCGGCGCTGGAAAATCCATGAAATCCATCCTGCTGAGCGTTGCCGTCCGCCTTACCCCCTTTGATATCCCTAAAGTCGCGGATCTCCTTTCCGAAGATGAAATGGAGCTTGAAAAGGCCGGGAATGAAAAAACGGCCCTGTTTATCCTTGTGAGCGATACGGATACGACTTTCGACTTTATTGTGGCCATCCTGCTGGACGTCATGTGCAAGCTGCTTTCAAAGGAAGCGGACGACAGCCCGGAAAAGCACTTGAAAATCCCGGTCCGCTTCATCCTCGACGAAATTGCGAATATCGGCGCTTTTCCGGACCTGGACCGTATGGTTTCCGTCCTCCGGAAAAGATGGGTTTCGATCGAAATGCTGTTCCAGAACCTGGGCCAGCTGAAAGCCCTTTATAAGGACAAATGGGAAACCATCATATCCAACTGCGCTTCGGTCCTGTTCCTCGGCGGCAGCGGTGAAATAACGACCCGGTATATTTCCCACAGTCTGCTCGGGAAAGCCACCATTGACACTGTGTCTTACGGCGGCGGAGGGACTGCCGGCAGTCTGGGCAAAAACAGCTACAATTCAAACGAACAGAAAAACGGGCGTTATCTGATGGACGAGACGGAGCTTGCCCATCTTGACAGGTCGGAGTGCATTACCAACATCCGGGGGGCTGCTCCTTTCAAAGGTAAAAAGTATGACCCTAAAATGCACCCGAACTACAAATACCTTGCGGAAGCGGATTCCCGCAGCGCCTACCGGCTCCACAACAGGG
>DHNW01000028.1 GCA_002407675.1 Ruminococcaceae bacterium UBA5406 | reverse complement strand
TTCCTCTTCCGCAGCGCCCTTTCTGTAAGGCGCTTCCCTATAATACCAAACTCTTTCCCTCTTGTCAACCCCTTTCTTTGCTTTTTTTTATCTTTTTGCGCTTTTTGCGTCAAAAATGAAGGATTAAACACATCTGTCACGAAACCGGCACTCGACAAATTACCGAATGGGACACCTGCACTTACACATGGGGAATTGCAGGTTCAGCCGGATTCTGATATAATCTTAAAATACAACTAGAACTAAGAAAAGGATCAGAAGGAACAAGGAGGAATGACTATGCCAATTAAGATCCAGGCCTCTTTGCCTGCCGTGCAGATATTGGAATCGGAAAATGTCTTTGTCATGACGCATGAGCGGGCAGCTATGCAGGATATCCGTCCGCTGAAAATTGTAATTTTAAATTTAATGCCGACAAAAGTGGAAACAGAAACACAGTTGCTGCGGCTTCTGAGTAATACGCCGCTGCAAGTGGATGTAATTCTGATGCAGATGGCAACTCATCAGTCTAAAAATACTCCTGTTTCTTATTTAAAAACATTTTATAAAACATTTGATGAGATTAAAGATGAAAAATTCGACGGCATGATTATCACGGGGGCCCCCGTGGAAAAACTGGACTTTGAAAAAGTGGATTACTGGCCGGAACTGTGCAAAATCATGGCGTGGAGCCGAAGAAACGTCTACTCCACCATGCACATCTGCTGGGGGGCGCAGGCAGGACTTTATTTTCATTACGGTATACCGAAATATCTGCTGCCGCAGAAAATTTCGGGAATTTTCCGGCACCGTGTCATCAGCCCCCTGCATCCGCTTGTGCGCGGATTTGACGACGACTTTTGGGCCCCCCATTCCCGAAATACTGAAGTCCGCCGGGAAGACATTGAAAGACATCCAGAACTGGAAATTCTGACGGAATCCAACGCAGCAGGAGTTCACATTATTGCAACCAAAAACGGCCGGCAAATTTTCGTAACGGGTCATGAGGAATACGACCGAAACACACTGAAAAAAGAATATCTGCGCGATGTGAAAAAAGGGCTGCACCCAATGATGCCGCAGAATTATTTTCCGAACGACGACCCAACACAGGAGCCGCCTTTCACCTGGCGGAGCCATGCGTTCCTGATGTTCTCCAACTGGCTGAATTATTTCGTATACCAGAATACGCCCTATGAAATCCGCGATATTTCAGAATAAAAGATTTATACTGTAAGGATTTTTGCGGTCTACGACATCCGGAACCCGCATTCCGGCGGCGTCATGAAAAAATGCGGTATGCGGTTCTTCAAAAGGATGAGCGGCGGACACAACAATCAGGAAACATGCACCCTCGACGTGTGCGAAATGATTTTATGAGAAACCGGATCCGTCTTATTCCTGCCGCAGAGCATCCACGGGATTCATACGGGAAGCCATATAGGCCGGATAGACACCGAAAACGGTACCTGACAACAAAGCAAACGCCACCGCTATCCCCATCATATCGAACCGAACATGAAATGCTGAATGGAAAATCTGAGAAGCTGCCCAGGACCCGGCCAGGCCAAATGCAATTCCGAAGGCACTGCCGATCAGCGATATTAAAACAGCCTCGCATAAAAATTCAAGCATGACAGCACCGCGCGTAGCGCCAAGCGCTTTTTTAATGCCGATTTCACGGGTCCGCTCCGTGACGGACACCAGCATCATGGTCATAATGCTCAAACTTGCTACCAGCAGCGACACTGCGCCTACAGCCGACAGGATCAGAGTGACGATATCCATAATATGCGTCAGGCCGTCTTTCTGCTTCGCCAGATTATTGGAAACGAAACCATCGCTTGTTCCGTTCAGGGTATTCAAGCGGTGGATAATCTGATTGCCGATCTGGTCAACGTCGTTTCCAGATCGAATTTTCACGGCGATTTCATCGAAGCTGTCCCGCTGAGTCGCCTGCTGAACCGTTGTATAGGGTACATAGACAAAGGTGGGAATATAGCTGCCAATGATATTCTGCAGCAATCCAGTGCCGGTTTTAATAATGCCAACTACGGTAAATTCCTGCTGGATTCCGCCGCAGAGGATATCAATTTTTTTCCCAACGATATTCTTTCGGCAATAGGTCTTCTGAGCAAACGCTTCATCAACCATACAAACGTTGGCGCAGGTATTTACTTCTTTGCGGTTGAAAAGCCTTCCGTATATTGCTTCAATGGAAATAATCGAATTGGCGTTGGAATCAACTCCCCATAAAATAGCCTGGGTCTCGGAGTTCCGCACATAAACTTTGGTGCTCTGCGTTAAAACAGGCGCTGCTTTTTGAACTGAATTCATTTTTTTAATAGCATCCAGATCCTCAGCATTCAAAACAACATTCGGTTCTTTCTGCGATGACGTAATAGACACTCCGCTAAGTCCAAGGCTTTCCATCTCGTCTGATATGGCACTGGTTCCGAACTGGCTGATATCCGCAATCAGAATGACGGAAGCAACGCCAATAGAAATGCCAAGGGCAGTCAAGACTGTGCGAAGCACCTTTCTTCCTAAATTTTCAAAAGCGCATTTTGCATATTCAATCATTCAGGCTCACCGCCTTTACGACGGTCGGGACTACATGCGCCCCGTTTGAAACATTATCCGGGTTCATAATAATAATATCATAATGGGAAATCCCCTGCCTAACCTCAAAGCCGCTGTCAAACTCTTTTCCGGTGACAATTGGAGTTTTGACAGCTTCTTTGTTGATTACTCGGAAAACATATTCGTTTCCGCTGTCATCTTCCCGAACCGCTTCATAAGGAACAATGAGGGTATTCACACAATGGGAAGTCACAATTTTTGTTTTTGCTGTAAACCCGGGCTTAATATCAGATCCCGGACGGTCAATGCTGACAACCACTTCAACTACCGTCTCCTGACCCGTTGTCGTGATCGTCTGTTTTGCCTCATTCGATATACTCTTTACAGTTCCGTTATAGGTGGAACCGGAAAAGCCAACTCCGGAGATCTTCGCTTTTTGACCAATTTTCAGCTTTGAGATCTGGGACTCCCCAACAGACAGGCGCACCTGCAAGCCGGAACCGTTCTTAATAACAACAGCAGGTTCGCTCGGACTTAAGAAGGCACCGCTGCCGGAAGCCGCAACGGATTCCACCGTACCGCTTACCGGCGATTTCAGCGTTTCAACCGTCCCCAGTTCTTCCTCAGACGAAGACGGCACCGACGAAGAATGATTGAAATAGGATGTATACGCCTCATATGCTTCCTGATAACTGCCGCCGCTGTCGCCATCGTCGGAGGATGAATAAGTGGCAACATCCATAAGGGGCTGGCCGGCAGTCACTTGATCCCCGGCCTTCACATAGATCTTTCGGGACAGGCCCGCTGAAGGAACGTACACCTTACTGTCATCGAGAGATTCTACTTTGCCAGAACAGACTGTAATATCATCCGCCGTTTCCGGAATCACTTTGACAGCCGTCACTTTCACCATGGAATTTTTGACAGACTGCCCCGCTATGATAATAGCTGCGGACAAAATGATCGTAAAGCCTGCCAGCATAACGTATTTTCTCATACCCGTTCCTCCCATCTCCATTTATTTTGTGATGGGAAATCGAAAATATTAGTTTCATCAGTTTGGATTTTATGAATAATTTTACCTTGATCTACAAAAATATCTGTGAGGTGAAAAGGACGATATGAGTATGATTCAATGCGACGTTGACTGCATTTATCAAAAAGACGGTTATTGTACTCTTGAAATGCCTTCGGCCATTACCAATTACAGCGGAAACGGATGCGTGCACTGTATAAAAGTGACACCGCGCTCACAGGAGGGGACTACTTCGGCTCCTTCGCAGCTTCAAACGCCTCCTTCACATTTTTAACCCCGATCAGACTGATGGACTGAAACCGGTGGCCGAGCCCATCGGCACACTGTTTCGGTAAAATACAGGTATGAAACCCAAGCCGGTCAGCTTCACGGATACGCGCCTCTGCGTTGGCTACAGACCGCAGCTCTCCTGTCAAGCCAATCTCACCGAACGCGATGGCGTCATCGCGGACAGGAATGTCTTTTAAGCTGGATACCAGCGACAAGGCAACCGCAAGGTCGCTGGCCGGCTCATCAATTCGAAGCCCACCCACCACATTTACATAAGCATCCAGATTAGAAAAATAATAACCGGCGCGCTTTTCCAGAACGGCAAGCAGCAGAGACATGCGGTTATAATCAAACCCCGTGGACATCCGGCGCGGTGTGCCGAACCCGGACGAAGTCGCCAAGCCCTGAATTTCAGCCAAAATCGGCCGGGACCCCTCAATTGCACAGGTAACGCATGTGCCGGAAACGTGCTTGGGGCGGCCGGACAGCAGGGCAAGCGAAGGATTTTCCACCTGACACAACCCCTTTTCCCCCATGTCGAATACGCCGATTTCGTTCGTTGAACCGTACCGGTTTTTTGCAGCCCTGAGAATTCGGTACGACATTTGCCGGTCGCCTTCAAAATACAGAACTGTATCAACAATATGTTCCAGGACTTTCGGGCCAGCAATGGCTCCGTCCTTATTGACATGACCAACAATTAAGACCGGAATCTCCATTGATTTTGCAACGTGCATGATGGCACTGGTGCACTCCCGCACCTGCGAAACGCTGCCCGGCGACGAATTTAACTCCGGATTATTCATTGTCTGGATCGAATCGATCATCACAAGAGCCGGCTGTTCCCGCCGGATCTGCTCAATGATTTCCAGAATATCTGTTTCTGCCAGAATATAGATATTGGGGCTTTCCACATTGAGTCTTGCTGCACGGAGTTTGATCTGCCGGGCCGATTCTTCCCCGGATACATACAGAATCTTGAGTGCTTGTCCCAAACTCCCGCAGACTTGCAGCAGAATGGTTGATTTCCCAATTCCAGGTTCCCCACTGATTAAAATCACGGAGCCTTTTACAATTCCACCGCCCAGAACACGATCCAGCTCACTGAAACCGGTGTGATACCGCTCTTCCTCCGACGTGCTGATTTCCGTAATGGGAACAGGGCTGGCCCGGTCGGAACGGGAAGATATTTTTCGAGGTTCTTTGGACAGTTTTTCCCGGATTTCTTCATTCATAGTATTCCACTGTCCGCACCGAGGGCATTTTCCGAACCACTTGGGAGATTCAAAGCCGCATTCGGAACATACATAGACGCTCCTAACTTTCTCCGACATTTTGAGAGCCTCATTTCCCTTTTTATTTTTCCGGCACTGCCAGACCGAAATTCCTAGGATACGGTCTGACAATAATCCAGCAGGCCGCAGTAAATGGAAAAAGCCATTTTCTTCTGATATTGCTGATTATTCAGCAGCGCCGCTTCTTCATCATTTGACAAAAATCCGCATTCCACCAGTACAGCCGGTACTTTTGTATTCCAGAGAAGATAGATAGAGCTGGTAGCCGGCTTGCATTTTCTGGTATTGTTTTTTTGCAGGAGGCCGGTAATCCGGGCACGGATGGCTTCCGCCAGGACCTTGCTGTCATCGGAATGTTGGGAATAAAAGAGTTGGGAGCCGGAATATCGGCTCTGCGTGAAAAAATTCTGGTGGATACTGACTAAAATACAACTGTTCTGTGATTCCACCAGCCGAAGCCGGTTTTTTAAATCGCTTGTCTTGCGCGCCCGGATTGTGTCCAGATCATTGGACAGGGCCGTATCGGAAGTCCTCGTCATTACCACGCGGAAACCGGCGGCCTGCAAAAGACTTTGCAGGTCTTTTGCAATAGCAAGATTAAGATCTTTCTCCAAGACCCGTGATTTTCCCTGAGCGCCGCCGTCTTCACCGCCGTGCCCGGCATCCACAACAATGGTCTTCGGCGTTTTTTCCGCCAAAACCGAAGCCATCCTGCCAATCCGGCTGCAGGTAAGGCAGGAAAGCAGCAGAAACACCAGGCAGCATAAGATCAGGGCAGCAGCCGGAATCAGGCTGCTTTTTTCTGCTTTCACGCAAACCACCCCGTCTATTTCCATTTCTATCCCTGCTGTTTAAAATATATACAGCAGGGATACCGCAATATGACGGATTCGACAGGGAGAAAACAAGATTTACGCAGACGAAGGCGGGCACCCTTGCGGAACCCGCGCTATGGCGGCGCAGATAACATCCCGCGCGCCGCCGTTCAGAAGGACGTTGGAACATTCCAATAAAGTGGAACCAGTTGTGACGATATCGTCTATCAGCAAAATCCGTTTTCCGGCTATTTTCACTCCGCACAGAGAATAGACGCCTGCAACATTCTTTTTTCGGCTTTCTCTGCGGAGCGAATGCTGGACGCGGTTCTTTCCGGCTTTTTTTAAGGATTGGATATAAGGGATCTTCAATTTATCCGCAACCGGTTCAGCCAGGAGTTCAGACTGGTTATACCCCCTTTCTTTCAGCCTTTCAGCCGAAAGAGGGACCGAAGTGACAAAATCCGGACGCCACGGAAACCAATGGACTATCTGGCGGGCAAGGACATCGGCATAAAAGGCCGCGTTCCGCTTTTCCCCCTGAAACTTGTAGCGGATAATAGAATCCCGAACCTGATCCCGGTACCAGTACAGAGTCAGACAGTAAATATCGGATCCTGTTCTGGAAACGCCTATCCTGGAAAAAGATGACTGCGAAGCAAGTTCTTCTGCGCAGGAACAGCAAATGCAGGTGCCTGGTGCAACGGTACGGTTGCAGAAAACACAGTGCGGCGGAAACAGCAAATCCAGTCCCCAAAGCAGTATCTTTTTAACGTCCATCTTCGCCGCCTCCCACCAAAAGATCATACAAACCGGTGTAGCGTTTTGTTTTTCGGTCATTTTTCACCATAGTCTGAATGGTTTCCTGTCTTCCAACCAGGATCAGCAGCGAGCGGGCGCGGGTTACGGCGGTATAAAGCAGATTTCGGTAATACAGTTGCGGCGCACCGTGGTACATGGGAATTACGACGGCGGGGAATTCATTTCCCTGGCTTTTATGCACCGTCATGGCATAGGCTAATTCCAGTTCGGAGGATTTCTCCATTTCATACAGAACGGTGCGGTCGTCCATCTGCACTTCAAGGGTTGATGCACGCCGGTCGATTTTAGAGAGAACCCCTAAATCGCCGTTGAACACCCCTTCGCCGTAAGTCCCATCGCTGCGGGTCCACGGAAGATCATAGTCATTCCGAATCTGCATCACCTTATCCCCTTCGCGGAAAGGGGTGCCTCCCAAAGTCAATTCCCGTTTCCCGCGATCCGGGGGATTAATTACCTGCTGGAGACTGCGGTTCAGCTCAATCGTACCTAATTCGCCTTTTCTCCCTGGGGAAAGGACCTGAATATCGGTGAGAGGCGAATATCCGTAGCTGGCTGGCAGGCGCCGGTCGCACAGATCGACGATAACAGACTTGATTTCCTCGGCCGTCCGGTACGGCAGAAAGAAAAAGTCGGCCGTATGGTCGGCAAGCTCCGGCATTTGGCCGGAAACAATTTTGTGGGCATTGGTCACGATCAGGCTCTGCATGGACTGGCGGAAAACCTGATTAAGCTGAACAACCGGAACCAAGCCGGACTCGATCAGGTCGCCAAGCACATTCCCAGGCCCTACCGAAGGAAGCTGGTCGCAGTCCCCTACCAGAACCAGACGGCATCCAAGCGGAAGTGCGCGAAGCACCGCCTCAAACAGAAGCACATCCACCATAGACAGCTCATCAATCACCAGAGCGTCGCATTCCAAAAGATTTTTTTCATTCTTTTCAAATTCAGGCTGGTCGTTTTCGTCCCACTTGACCTGAAGCATCCGGTGGATTGTCTTTGCTTCTTTCCCTGTCAGCTCCGACATCCGTTTTGCGGCCCTTCCCGTGGGGGCGGCCAAAAGGACTTTTTCCCCTTTCCTCTCCAGAATCCGTATGATGGCTTTCAGCGTTGTTGTCTTGCCGGTTCCGGGCCCTCCGGTCAAAATAAGCATGCCTTTCGACAGGGCCTCCCGGATAGCCGTTTTCTGCCTGTCTGCATATTGAATCTGCTGCTCAGACTCAATTGCCGAAATATAGCTTTCGATTCCCACCAGAGGCTGAGCCGGATACCGCAGCATCATCCGAACCCTGCCGGCAGAGTAGACCTCCGACCGGTACAGCTTGGCTGTAAAAATATAGTCCCGGTTCCGAAAAGTCCGGCAGACCACCGAACCGTCCATTTTTAATTCTTCCAGCCCGGTTTTGACCTGTTCCCGCTCTACGCCGAGCATCCGGCTTGACGCCGCCAGCAGCTTGTCCTCAGGAAGGCAGGTATGCCCGTTGCCGGCGTTATGCCTCAGGACATGGATAATTCCGGCACGGAGACGGCACCGGCTGTCAATCGGAAATTCCAGGGATGCCGCGATCTTGTCCGCCCTTGCAAAATTAATCTGCGCAGAATCCCCGCAAAGGCAGTAAGGATCTTTTTGAACCTGCTCCACAGCCTGCGCGCCGTAGGCTTTCCAAATACTCACGGACTCCTGCGCTGTTATCCCGTAGCCGCCGAGTTTCAGAATAAGCTCGCGGATTCCACCCATACGCTGAAATTCCTGCCCGATCTTTTCCGCTTTTTGGGGGGTAATTCCTTTGATTTCACAAAGGCGCTTTGGGCTGTTTTCCAAAATATCCAGGGTATTGTTTCCAAAAGCATTGACAATTTTCTGAGCAATGGCCGGCCCAACGCCTTTCACTGCACCGGAGGCCAAGTATTTCAGCATAGCGGCTGCGTCCGAAGGGCGGGAGCGTTCCAGCGCCTGCGCTTTAAACTGGGTGCCGTACGTTGGGCTGGTGATCCAGTTTCCTACCACATGGAGTTCTTCCCCCACCCCAATATAGGGCATTGTGCCCACTACGGTAACCAATTCTTCGCTGTTGTTCAGTTCGATGACGGCATATCCGTTTTGTTCGTTCCGAAAAATGACCTGTTCCACGGAACCAGTCATTTCATAAAGTTTTTCGTTTTCCATTGAACTTCCTCTTGTCTTACGGAATTCAAGCTTTAGTATAGCGCGCGAATTATGTATTTGCAAATTTTTCGGAACAATGCCTGAGCAGATTTTCCGGTGTACACAAGGTGATTCCTGGATGGTCATAACAGACAATTTCACAGATCTCCCGCGTTGGCGGGTCCATTCCGCAGTCGACACAAACCACCCGCACGTTTCCCCCCGCCCAGTTGGCGCGCTCCACAGCACCCAGTAAAACGGCCTCGGCATGTTCATCATGTCCACGGATGGAAACGACCAGATAAGCATCCCCGGGGTTATTGGTCCGCAGCATTTTTAAGATAATCAGGCGAGCCAGCTCAACGGCTCCAAAAACCGCCAGAACAGCAAAAATTACTTTCAGAATATTTCCCAACATGAAAATCACCCCGGTACATTCTATGTGCCGGGGCAATATTTGGGAATTACTTTTTCAGTGCTGCTTTTAACGCTTCCGTCTTATCCCGCTTTTCCCACGGGACATTCAGGTCTTCCCGCCCCATGTGACCGTAATTGGATACAGCGCGGTAAATCGGCCTGCGAAGATCGAGGTCGCGGATAATGGACGCCGGGCGAAGGTCGAATACTTTCGAAACGGCTGCCGCCAGTTCTTCCTCGCTGTACCGGGAAGTGCCGAATGTATCCACCGAAATTGAAACCGGCCTTGCAACGCCAATGGCATAAGCAAGCTGAATCTCACACTTTTTCGCCAGACCTGCGGCAACAATGTTCTTGGCAACATACCGCGCCGCATAACTTGCCGAACGGTCAACTTTCGTCGGATCTTTGCCGGAGAACGATCCGCCGCCGTGGCGGCCGTAACCGCCGTACGTATCGACGATAATTTTCCGGCCGGTCAGGCCGCTGTCACCGACAGGCCCGCCAATGACAAATCTCCCCGTAGGATTAATGAAATACTTGGTGCTGCTGTCCAGCCACTTGGCAGGAATAACCGGCCGGATAACCTGTTCTTTGATATCCTCACGGATTTTTTCAAGCGTAACATCCGGATCATGCTGGGCGGAAACAACCACGGTACCGATACGGGCAGGCACACCGTTGTCATATTCAACGGTAACCTGTGTTTTGCCGTCCGGCCGCAGATAAGGCAAAATTTCCTGCTTGCGCACGCTGGCCAGCCGTTTGGACAGTTTATGTGCTATGGAAATAGCAAGAGGCATCAGTTCCGGCGTTTCATCGCAGGCGTAGCCAAACATCAGGCCTTGATCCCCCGCACCGATCAAGTCGTTCTGATCGGTAGCGCCGTTCTGCGCTTCAAAGGAGCGGTTCACCCCCATGGCAATATCCGGTGATTGAACATCAATGGAAGTAAGAACACCGCAGGTATTGCCGTCAAAACCGCACCGGGGGCTGTCATAACCGATATCTTTGACGACTTCGCGCACAATAGCCGGGATATCAACATAGCAGACTGTGGATATCTCCCCCATGACATGGATGACGCCCGTTGTCGCAGTCACTTCGCAGGCTACATGAGCCTGCGGATCTTTCGCAAGAATCGCGTCCAGCACTGCATCAGCTATCTGGTCACAAATCTTATCCGGATGTCCTTCGGTTACGGACTCCGATGTAAACAATCGTTTTGGCATAGAATAAACCTCCTGTTTTTTATTGATCCATCCGGCTCACGCCTTTGGACACCCTTTCACAGCATCCGGCAGATACCGGTTTATAGAAAGAAAAACATACCGCCCGGAAAACCGAGCGGCGTGTATCATTCAACCTCATCTATCGGTTTCCCGCAGGATTTGGCACCTTGCCACACGGCAGGTTGCCGGACATCAAAGGGCCTGTTCCCTCCGTCACTCTTGATAAGGGGCATATTCACTTTCTATTTTTATTTTAACATGAATTTCCGAATCCGTAAATATACAAATTCCCGAAAATGTCGAAATCAGTGGAGCTTTCCATGAAGAATGGGGCTGACCTTTTTATAGAGCAGCATGGTCAGAACGGAAACCACAACGCCCTTGAACAGGTTGAACGGCACCACGGCAAACAGGACAAACGTGAAAAGATTGGTGATGGCCGGATTCACTTGCGTCCCCATTTGGACAATTTGAGCTAAAGGCATGTGAAAAGCAGCCGCATACAGCGGCAGAAGAAGGAAAGCGTTGAGCAGGCTGCTGGCAGCAGCCATGGCCACCGTTCCGGAAACAAGACCGGCTACAGCCCTCTTTTTGGTTTTATGGTTTTTGTACAGGGCGGCTGCGGGAACCACCAAAGCACAGCCCATAATAAAATTCGCCATGTCCCCGACTCCGGCGGTCGAACTGCCGTGGATAAAAAAGTAAAGGACCACTTTCACCAGTTCAATCAGGACACCTGCGAGAGGGCCCATGGCAAATGCGCCGATCAAAACGGGCAGTTCGCTTAGATCCAGCCGGTAAAATCCCGGGGCAAACCAGAGCGGGATCTCAATCGTCATCAAAAGGAATGCAATTCCGCCCAAAATCCCAACCTGTGCGATTGTTCGGATGTCTGTACCGTTCACTCTCTGTTTTCCCGCCTGTAAAGTTTCCATTGAAAAAACTCCTTTTTTCCGCTGTCAACGAAAAAAAAGCCCCGCAGGATATACCTGTGGGGTGAAAATACGCCAAACCGCGTGTTCTTCTTCATTCCGGACTGTACCGTCGGCTTTGGAATCACACCAAATCTGCGAAAAACGCTCGTGGGCTTGTCGGGAAAACCGCATTACCACCGGTGGGGAATCTCACCCCGCCCCGAAGACAGCTAAAATTTTATTGTCATTATGATTTTATCATGCCGAAGTCTGCCTGTCAAGTGCCAATCCCGCCTTTCCCCTTCAAACCCTGAACAAAGGAATTGTGCCGTAATTCTCTTTTGAGCAAGTATGACGCCACTTTTGCAAGCATATAGATAAACGAAGGACAAAAGGAGGGAATAAAATGTTTGATTACTACCCGGAAGGATGGAACATTGATACCCAGGAAAACCGTGCGGCGACCCAGAATTTTTCCGCGGTCAACGACGCCTGCCGGGATGGGCGGATTCTGGAGGGACGCGCAATTGTCTGCGACAGTTCCCACAACCTGATTGTGGATATGGGCGGTATGAAAGGAATTATCCCGCGCGAAGAAGGTGCACTTGGCATCCGCGAAGGCACCGTGCGGGATATTGCAATTATTTCCAGAGTCAATCATCCGGTCTGCTTTCTTGTGACCGGATTTGAAAGAAAGCCGGACGGCACTGTTACCGCGGTTCTTTCCCGCAGAGCAGCCCAGGAAAGGTGCCTGAAAGAGCGGATCAGCAAACTGACGCCCGGAGACGTGATTGACGCGCGTATCACTCATTTGGAGAGTTTCGGTGCATTCGCAGATATTGGCTGCGGAATCGTTGCACTGCTGCCTATAGACGCTATTTCCATCTCCCGAATCGACCATCCAAAAGAGCGTTTTTCCGTAGGGATGGATATCCGGACCGTTATAAAATCCATCGAAAACGGACGGATTACATTAAGCCACAAGGAGCTGCTGGGAACCTGGGAAGAAAACGTCGCCAAATTTTCCGCAGGGGAAACCGTAGCGGGAATTATCCGATCAATTGAGCCTTACGGCATTTTTGTAGAGCTTTCACCCAACCTGGCCGGCCTGGCGGAAACAAAAGAAGACGTTTTTCCGGGCCAGCAGGCAAGCGTCTATATCAAGAGCATCCTGCCGGCCCGGATGAAGGTAAAGCTGGTAATTATTGATACTTTTGACCTTTCCTACCGGCCGACGCCGCCCAAATATTTCTTCACCGGAAATCGAATGGAACACTTTGTCTATTCGCCTCCCGACTGCGAAAAAAAGATCATTACGGAATTTGTAAAAAAGCCGGAATAAAACGTTTTTATTAGACCCCGGGGCGGCCCGGCTCGGGGGATTCCTCCGGAGAACCCGCCTGCCGTTCCAGGTGAAAGTCGATTGTTCTGCGAAACTCATCGTTGACACAGCTGCGGCCCAGTGCATCCCGATACCGAAAAGGCCGGTAAAAAAAGCTGCGCTTCTGCAGAAGCAAAAAATCACGCGCTTCTTCCGGTTTTCCTATCCGGGCCATAGCATTGGCGGCCTTAACGGCATACATGGCATTATACGGCTCCAGCCGAAATGCTTCTTTATAATTGGAAATTGCAAGTTCCAGCCTTCCCATGGCGCTGCAGGCATCGGCAAGATCTTCATAAATCCCGGCACGGTTCTGGGCATCCAAATCGACTTGGATGCCCTCTTCTATTTTTCTCCCGGACGGCAGGGCATCCCAGCCCGGAGTAGCCAGGTAAGCGCGGGCAAAACGCACCGTTTGGGCGCTGTACCCTTCGCCGAGGCGGCTGTACGCTTTTGTACACAGGTAATAGCGGCCGGGGGTGTCGGATTCTCCGCACAGGCTGATCACCTGAAGCAGGGCTTTTTTTCCTTCGCCGTCTTTCTCGAGTATTTCCGCAGCTTCGCGTTCATACCGGCCGTCGTGCGGGACCTGCTCGCCCAGAAGGAAAAGCAGGGCCGACGCCAGTTCTCTGTTCTCACCGTTCATTTTTCTACTGCCTCACTTTACTGGTTTTGAAAGGCTTCCCGAACCATTTTTGCCCGGAAAGCCCGGCGTTCACTGTCGGTCAGTGTCATCCCATATTCCAGCATCAGAGTTGCCGGCGGAGTTCGAAGCACCAACCCGTCAATCAACTGATAGTCAATTCCCTGCAGGAAACCGGCCGCGACTCCAAAGCGCACAACGGAAGCAAGATCCAAAAACTCATTATAAGTCAGAAGCCGGGCGCTCCGCAAAATTCCAAGCGAACGGGAAACCGTATCCTGAACACGGATATCCTGTATCAGCTTTTTGCGGGACGAGCGTTCCTGCGCCATGATCTGCCGGGCCATTCCCGTCAAGTTCTCCACGGCCTCCTGTTCGGAAAGGCCGAGAGTGATTCGGTTGGATAACCGGTAAATTGATCCCCGGGGGCGGATGACTGTGCCCCCTATGCTGCGAAGCGACATCCCAAGCCGGAAAAGATTGGCGGAAAGCCGTTCGACAACGCCCAGATCGTTCAGTGCCGGAAGATGCAGAATGAAAGAAGCCACCATGGCCGTCCCCAAATTGGACGGATTCTCGGTCAAAAATCCAAGCCTGGGGTCAAATGCAAAAGGCAGCGATTTGCTGAGTATCGAATCCAGACTGTCCGCACGTTCATACACCTTGGAAAGTGAAAATCCAGCTCCGGCAGACTGCAAAAGGAGGTGATCCTCTCCATTGATCAAAATACACAGGGATTCATCCGGTGAAACCAGAAGACCGCGGCCCTTTCTGCCTGCAATAAATTCCGGTTTAACCAGACGGCGCTCCGCCATGGCTACCGCCTGTTTTTCTTCAAGGGCCTGCATATCAACATACCGAAAAATGCCTGCCAGAGAGCTTTTGCTGTCGGCAGCTGCGGCGCGGATTCGGTCAGCCGTCCGTAATTTTTCGGCATCATCCAGCCTGGCAGGAAACGGAATTCCTTCCAAATTGCGGGAAAGCTGAACCTGAGAAGCCAGAATCACATCGCATTCCGGTCCTTCTTCCCGGTACCACTTTGTCATTACCCGGTCCCCCCGCCATCTGGTTTATCCCCGCCGCCGACCGATAGGGTAATCTGGCTGTCAAGGCGCACCTGCGGCAGGGCTCCTCCGGGAATTTTTCCCCGGTGCGTGTCGCTTCCATGGATCTGGCGTATGATCGGGAGAAGCCGGTCATAAAACGTACGGTAGCACTCGGCACAGCCCGCCCGTCCGCTCCGTATAATATCACTGAAAGAGGAACCGCAGCATTTACAGCGGATATCATCGGTTCCATTGAAAAACTCATGGACAAAATCATCCAAATGGTATCCCGGCCCTGTAAGGAAGTTTCCATAGCCAAGTTCCCGCGCGCATTCCGCGCATAAAGCATATTCGGCCAGTTTACCGCCCGAAATGGACTTAACAGAAATTGAAGCAGAATTTTTGCCACACCGCTGGCAAAGCATTTCCATTCCCCCCATTGGTTTCCCTTCCCTGTTATTATACCATGATTTTCAAAACATTGTCATGGAAAAATTCTTACAGGGAAGCAGAAGAAAACTTGTAACACCATTTGTTCCAATGCAATATTATGTACTGTAACCGAAAGGAGGAAATCAACATGTGCAACAATTCCTGTGGCTGCGGTAATAACAGTTGTGTTTGGATTATCCTGCTCATTATCATTCTGTGCTGCTGCTGCGGCGGCGGCTGTGGCTGTGGAGGCTGTGGAGGCTGCGGTGGATGCGATGGCTGCGGAAACTGCGGAAATAACTGCGGCTGCTAAAAGTGAAATGGTCAAAAATGGGGCTGCGAGTTATCGCAGCCCTGATTTCTTATGACTGGCTTTTGCAGCAAAGCACTTTTGCCTGTTCCAAAGCAGTGGCAAGCTGATCCGGACAGGAAGTCGGTTTCAATCCGCAGCGAATGCCCTTGCATCTTTGGATCACTTCATCTGTTTTCATCCCTTGAACTAAAGCGCAGATTCCTTTGGTGTTGCCATTGCAGCCCCCGATAATCCGGGCGGATTCAACTGTTCCGCCATCCTCACTCAGATTTACAATCATTTCGCGTGAACAAGTCCCTTTCGTGCGATACCGGTATTCCATTTTACTTCTGTTCCTCCATACTATCCTTTATACGATACGGTGCCGATTCAATTTTCCCACAGCCGTTTTTCCAGTTTTCAAGCCGTTGGAGCTGATCGTCCGGTGTCAGGCAGGTGCCCAAATGAACGGGAACTTTCGAATACATCCCGTGAAAGTCCGTTCCGCCCGTCATGAGAAGATTGCCGGCGCGCGCAATTGTCTCAAATTTTTCAGCGTCCCCCGCTTTGTTCTTTGAATGCCAAACCTCGACTCCGTCGATTTCGTGATCCGCAGCAAGCTGCTCCAAAAGGCGGTAACTGTCATATTCTCCTGGATGAGCCAAAACAGCAATTCCGCCGGCTTGACGGATTTCTTTTAAAACGGCATGCACATCCGGATACGGTACAGGTTCAGAGGCAAGGCCGCCGCGGGAAAACAGCTTTTGAAAAACGGGTCCGAAAATCTCATGGGCATAGCCCGCGTCAATCAGCGCATGCATAATATGCTGTTTAAAAAGGCTGGTGCTGCATCCCGCGCGGCGCAAAACCATCTGCGGCGAAATAGGATACAGAGCCATCACTTTTTTCAGCATGGCCTCACCGGCCTTTCGCCGGGCTTCGCATGTTTTTCTGCACAAGGGCTCAAGACGCTCCGGATTGCTGCACTGGTAGCATAAGACGTGTGCCTTTCGGCCAGTCTGCGGATCCACACAGGAAAATTCCGCCCCCGGAAGAACCCGGACTCCTATTTTCCTGCCGAAAGAAGCCGCCCTTTCACACCCGGCAAACGTGTCGTGGTCTGTAACAGCGATCGTATCGATCCCACTCCGCCTGGCAAGGAGGACAAGTTCCTCCGCCGTCAGGGATCCATCCGAATATTTTGTATGGCAGTGCAAATCAGCCGCCATTCCCATCACCTCAGACGAAATTCGTTCAAAATTACCGCAAAAGTTTTTCAGGGGAAAACGAATGCGCGGCAATCATCCATAATGGAAAATCGACCGCGATTACGGCTGCTGCGATTATTAAAAGAATGAACGCATTCAGCTGAAAAAGCCCGGAAAGCGGTCCGATAAAGAGAAAAATCAGGGGCAGGACAATATAGCCGGAAGTCTGCACCGACTCAAGGTAACTCTTGCTTTTAGCAGAGATAAGCACCATGAACACAACCCCGAAAACCGTAATGCCGGGAGCGAGAAGAAAAACCAGGACCAGCCAGTTCCAGTTCAGAAAAAACGGCATTTCCAGAAGAATATCCCCCACGGCGGTAATAACGGAAAACACAACGAATGAAACGGCAGTTGCAACAGCAGAAAAAAAAGTACAGCCGAATACCTTCGCCCTGAAAATCCGTTTCAGGCTGAGGGGTGTCAGAAGAAGTGTTTCCAGCGTACCGCGCTCTCTTTCCCCTACAAAGCTGTTTGCCGCAGAAACACTGGACATCATCAGCGGAATTATAAGAAAAAACATGGGAAAAAGCATATTGGTCACAAGATACATCATGGCCTGCCGCACCGAAAGGCCCTTTTCTTCAGCAGGAAGAAGCTTTATCATGCGGTCGATCCCGTTGATCTGATCCATTGGGGCATTCAGAATCACGGCAAGAAAAATAATGGGTAGCACGATAAGCAGAACGACCGGGACCACCATCATCGTGCTTCGTGCCATCTTGGAATCCCAAATCTCACGGAAATCCTTTTGGATAACCGACTTTTCTTCGGGTGAAACGATTTTCATAGAAGCGCCTCCTTGTCCTCAGACTGTATATACCGGAAATATACATCTTCCAGCGTCGGACGGATAATCCGCGCTTCGTAAATATCGTGCCCGGCGGAAACCAGGCTTTTGATCAGGGCAGGCATCTCATCTTCCTGAAGCATGTCAGTGTACCACCAGCCATCCTCGCCGCGCTGAAAATCCACAGGCGTATCATTTTCCCGCAGCCGCAGGGCAGCCCGAACACGGAGCCCTGCCGAGCGGCTGAGTGCCTCCACGCTTCCGCAGGCCAAAAGGGCTCCTTTATCAATAATTCCGTACCGCTCACAGATATCCTGAGCATACCGCAGCTGATGGGTGCAGAGAAACACAGTGACGCCCTCCGTGCTGGCAAGCGAAGCAATCATGCTGTTAACCGCCAGAGCAGATTCTGGATCCAGGCCGCTGGTAGGTTCGTCCAAAAACAGGATTTTGGGCCGGTTGACCAGTGTGCGGGCCAGTGAAAGGCGCTGAGCCATACCGGTAGAATATTCGCGAAGTTTCCGGCTGCGCACATCCCACAGATCCAGCTGCTTCAAAAGCTCTTCCGCACGCTCAGAGGCCGCTTCTGCGTCTATGCCCGCTGTCCGTGCAAAAAAGATTAAGTTTTCAAGCCCGGTCATCTGGCTGTACATTTTCGCGCTTTCCGTCATCACACCGCAAAGGCGGTGCACTTCGCACGGTTTTTTTAACGGCGAAAGGCCAAAAACCGAACAGGAGCCGGCAGACGGTTTCAGCAGCCCGGTCAGCAGCTTGACCGTTGTCGTCTTTCCGGCGCCGTTCGGCCCGAGGAAACCAAAAATCTCCCCGCTCTCCACTTCAAGCGTCAAGTCGTGAAGCGCGCAGACTCCCCCGTTGTATGTCTTTCCCAGCTGTGTAGTGCGAACCGCAACTTCTGCCATACTGAAAACCACCCCGCAAAATATTATAGCACATTTGAAAGGCCGCTGCCTTAAAAACCAAACGGCAAATTCTTTAAATTATTCCAAATTTAGTTTTTTCGTCAGCATCCAGTTAGTGAAGAAGTAAAACGCTGCACCGAAAACCGCTGCATTAACAATTAGGCCAAAAATCCCCCACATTACATATCGGAGAGCCTGCAAGTCCGTCAGTCCGGTAAAAAAGCGATTGAGATCGACCCAGTTATTTGTTAAACCGTGTCCAAAATTCATCAGAATCGAAGTTATAATCTGTTGGATAACGCCGAACCCAATGTAGGCGCCGATTCCGGTTAGAAGTTTATGTTTACCGCTTAAATTTCCAACCGTGGTTGCCGCGTAGATTTGCAGGATCACCTGCAGAACAGAAACGACCAACAGTACAATCAGTTCCAAAAGGAGCAGGTAGGCGGCAGCGCCATACTGGGAAAAGAAAGTGCCAATTTCCATGCAGAACTGGCTGAAATTTGAAATGTTATTTTCATTAATCGCCAGCAGAAAAACAGAAAGCAGCGAAACAAAAAGGCTCACAATGTTCCACATCAGAGCAATGATCATTTTGCTGTCAATATGGGAATGGGCCGGCACAGGGAGCGTAAAAGAAAGGTATCCCTCGTCACCCAGAAGGTTTTTGTAAAATCTCTGGATAGTGACGACCAGCGTCATAACCATCAGGGCCGCAATCAGCAGGCAGTAAACTACTATGGTGATGCCAAAGGGAACCGCAGAAATGCCGCTCATGTTATTCATGTTAAATTTCAGAAACACTTTGTTAATTAGGGCAAAAATAAGAATCAGGCCGTAAAGGGGCAGGAAAATCCGCTGTGTCGCCTCAATTTCATATTTCATCAATTTACTCAGCATTTAAAAACCTCCCGGAACAGTGCATCAACGCTCTTGTTTTCCTTTTCACGGATATCGTCAACCGTGGACGTCAGCACAATATTGCCCATGTTGATAAAAACCACTCCGTCCAGGATCTTCTCTACATCTTCAATCAAGTGCGTTGAAATGATAAGGGATGCATTTTCACTGTAATTGCCGATAATCGTTTCCAGAATATAGTCCCGAGCGGCCGGATCCACTCCGCCGATCGGTTCGTCCAGCACATATAATTCCGCTTCGCGGCTCATCACGAGAATCAGCTGAACTTTTTCCTTGGTGCCTTTTGACATGGTCTTCAGGCGGTTATTGGGGTTGATATGCAGCCGCTGAAGCATATCATACGCTTTTGCCTTATTAAAATTTTCGTAAAAATCCCCGAAATAATCAATCATGTTCTGCACGTTCATCCAATCATTCAGATAAGTCCGCTCCGGCAGATAGGAAATAATTTTTTTGGACTCGACCCCCGGTTTCAGCCCGTTGACAAGGAGCTCCCCGCTGGTGGGCACCAAAAGGCCGTTGATTAGTTTGATCAGAGTCGTTTTTCCGCTGCCGTTTGGGCCCAGCAAGCCCACAATCTGCCCTTTCGGGATAGACAGGTTTATGGAATTCAGCGCAAGGCAGCCCGGATAGTACTTTGTGAGATTCCGGCATTCCAGAATGCTATCCATGATGTTCTTCCTCCTTCATAATCTGGCCGAGCATGGAATAGATCTGCTGTTTATTGTAACCAAGCTGATTCATTTTACGGATAAATGTATGAATCAGGTTTGCCGCAAGGGAATTCTTCGTCTGCATAACTTTCTCAACATCCTCCGTTACAAATCTCCCGCTGGTCCTCTGGGAATATAAAAGCCCTTCGTTTTCAAGTTGCGCTAACGCACGCTGCATGGTGTTGGGATTAACGGACGCTTCTGCGGCCAAATCCCGAACGGACGGCAGTTTTGAGCCTGCCGGATAAACGCCCGAAACAATTAAGAGCTGTACTTTTTCTATAAGCTGTGAGTAAATTGGCCTATCGGACTGTAAATTCCACGGCATATTGTCACCTCCTGATTGTATTACATTGATAATACAATTGTACAGTACTTTTCTCCATTTGTCAATTCATCCCTCTAAGAAATGTCACTGCGCCGAAACCATGCCATACCCAATACGGTAAAAACAGCCAGCGTTCCAAGGGAAATCAGGACAGGCTGAAATAACTGGACAACCGGCACCGATTCGATTCGAAAAATTTGTGTTTTCAGCAGAAATATATTCAGATCCGTTTGATGCAGCAGTTTAAAAAGGCTGTCGGTAAAAAAGAAAACACCGTAGAACAGGAATATGGAAAGAGAATTCCGCCGGAAAATAGCGGTAAAGAAAATTGAAATGGCAATGGCCGCCATATACACAAGACACACAGAAGCAACACGGGCAGCAAAATCCTGGATAAAACCGCTGCTGAACGCAGAGTCTCTTGTCATAGTCAGAAAGGAAAAGCCACAGTATACCCCCAGAACCACCGCCATTAGGACAACCCCCAGCAGGATGGTGGAAAACGTTTTGGAAAGATACAGAACCGGCCGGCTGACACCAAAAGAAACGGTATTTTTCAAGGTATGATTCCGGTTTTCTTCGCCGGCGACAATACCGGTGAGCATCGGCAGCAGGAAAACCGGATATATCAAAATGGAAAGGAAGAATTTCCAAGCAACGCTGACCGTACCGAAGCCGTTAGACTTCATCACTGTAACCAGCAGAATACACAGGCCGGACAGGGCAGCCATCATCGTATAGAAATAAAATCGGTGAAAAATCCGATACAGGTCGGCGTGAATCAGCTTAAGCATGTTTCTTTCCCTCCATTAGACTGACAAAATACTGTTCCAGGTTCATACCAGAACGGTACACCTGCGAAACCATGACCCCATTCTTAACCAGCGCCTGCACGAGAAGTTCCGGTTTTTCATAGCCCTGCCTGACGTGGAGAGTGTTTTGATCCTCCACGCTGAAAGCACAGCCGGGCTGATTTTTTAAAACGGCCGCCGCCTTCTGCGCGTCGTCTACGTTCAGAAGCAAATACTTCCGGCATTTTTCCTGAAGCTCCTGTGCGGAAAGATGCTCCATCAGTTCCCCTCCCCGGATAAAACCGTACACCGTAGCAATCTGGGACAGCTCGCCGAGAATATGGCTTGAAATGAGGACGGTTGTTTTCTTTTCACGGTTCAATTTCATCAGGATTTCCCGGAATTCCTTAATGCCCATGGGATCAAGCCCGTTGATCGGCTCGTCGAGTATCAGCAGATCCGGATCGTTCAGGACAGCCAGTGCCAGGCCGAGGCGCTGCTTCATGCCAAGGGAAAAATTTTTAAATTTTTTCCGGCCTGTATCGGCAAGGCCGACAAACTGCAGTGCCCGATCGACGCAGCCAGCATCTTTTATGCCGCGCTGGATACGGTAACATTCAAGATTCTCCTTTGCAGAAAGATACGGGAAAAATCCCGGCGTCTCTATCATACAGCCCATTTTAGAACGGGCGCGACCGATCTGCCGCTCTTCCCTGTATCCGAAGAACTCCAGCTCTCCGGACGACGCGGGCGTCAATCCGCAGATAAGTTTCAGCAGGGTCGTTTTTCCCGCGCCGTTCTGGCCGACCAGCGCGTAGATATCGCCGCGACTGACCTGAAGATTCAAATTGGAAACAGCGGAAAATTTGCCATAGGTTTTACAGATATCCCGCGTTTGGATAACGGTTTCATTCATTTTAATCGCCTCGTCTGTATTAATGTACTAGTGTATTAATAATATAATACAATTGAAGCCTCCTGTCAAGCCCAAAATAAAAAAAAGGGTAAAAAACCGGAAACCGGCTTTTTACCCGTCTGAACCCTGGAACCTATCTTGTATGGGGGACTGCCGAAGTTCCCTTTTCGCGCAGGTAAGTACTCTCCAGATCGGAAAGGTGGAGTTTAACGGCAAGAGGATATTTTTCAAATGCCTGACTGATGGAGTAACTGCCGCCCTTAACGGCATCGTCGAAGCCGCCCATATGCCACCGGATTGCAATCGCTTCGGATGTCTTTAAGCGCATGAACCGTTCAATTAGGAAAACGGACTTTTCCCCATGGCCATACGGATAGCTGTCACTGATCGTATAATACGGACGCTTCTCCCAGGCTCCGGTTTCTTCATTCTTATAATTGCGCGTTCCTTTTTTATAAAACTGCGCTTTGCAGACATCGTGAAGGAGCGCACAGATGGCAAAGCTCTCTTCGCTGTCTGCCGCTGGATCGAAATGTTTTTCCCGCATGACATGGTATACGCTTACGCTGTGCTGGACAAGGCCGCCCAGGCACGCGCAGTGAAACCGGGTGCTGGCGGGCGCGGTGAAGAAATCGGTGGTCTGGAGCCATGCCAGAAGTTCGGCGGAACCTGCCCGGCTGATTTTGCTGTGGTAGATCTCTTCAAATTCTTCTCTGGAACCCATTAAAAACTGCCCCCATTCGTTTATAATTGGATTATATCATAATTTTACGGAAATTCATAACAAAAATAGAATTGCGGCGGAATCCGGCAAAAACGGATCTGCCCAAATAAAAGGTAAAGGACGAGCAAGATGAATTCGCTGGCCGATAATCATTATCTGAAATTGCTTTCGAAACAATATCCGAACGCGCAGGCCGCCGCTTCGGAAATTATTAATCTCAAGGCGATTATGAGCCTGCCAAAGGGTACCGAATACTTTTTCAGCGACTTGCACGGCGAATACGATGCGTTTTTATTCCAACTGCGCAGCGCTTCCGGCGTGGTGCGCAAAAAAATTGACGAACTGTTTGAGCAGTCAATTTCCGAAGAAGAGCGTACGGACCTGGCAAAATTGATTTATTACCCGGAACTGGAACTTCTGCACGCCAAAAAACGCGCCGGAAGTTTTGACGACTGGTGCCGGATTACCATTTACCGGCTGGTTGAAATCTGCAAGGAAGCGGCATCCAAATACACACGTTCAAAAGTGCGGAAAAAGCTGCCGGACAATTTTGCCTATATCATCGACGAACTTCTGCACGCAGACGGCGGCAAAAACAAACCGCATTATTACAGCGAAATCATCCGCACAATTGTTGACACCGGGATGGGAACAGAATTTATTAAAGCGCTGTGCAGCCTGATCCGGCAGCTCCTGATCGACCGGCTACACATTATTGGCGATATCTTCGACCGGGGGCCGCGTGCGGATAAAATTATCGATCTCCTCATGGAAAGCCACGACGTGGACATCCAGTGGGGAAACCACGACATTTCATGGATGGGGGCAGCCTGCGGCAACCAGGCCTGTGTCTCCAACGCTATCCGGCTTGGGATTAGCTACAACAATTTTGACCTTCTGGAGGACGGGTACGGCATCAACCTTCGCCCGCTTTCGGTCTTTGCCGAAAATGTGTACAAAGACGATCCGTGCAGCCGTTTTCAGCCGCACATTCTGGACCTGAACAAATACGATCCGGTGGACATTCCGCTTGCCGCAAAGATGCACAAGGCCATGGCCGTAATCCAGTTCAAGCTGGAAGGCCAGCTGATCCGCAAACACCCGGAATACCATATGGACGACCGCATCCTGCTGGAAAAAATCAATTATAAAACCGGAACTGTAGATCTGGAAGGAAAGACCTACCCACTTTTGGACACGTTTTTCCCAACCGTTGATCCGGAACATCCGCTGAAGCTGACCCGGGAAGAAGAAGATCTGATGAAAACCATCACCTATTCCTTTCTGCACAGCGGACGTTTGCAGGAACATATCCGTTTTTTGTATTCTCACGGGGGAATGTACCGAAAAGTCAACTCCAACCTTCTGTATCACGGCTGTATTCCCATGACGGAGGACGGAAAGTTTGACAGTATTTCGATCGGCGGAAAACGTCTGAGCGGCAAAAAATATCTGGAATATCTCGACGGTATTGTGCGCAGCGCGTATTTTCTTCCTTTTGGTTCCAAAAAGCAGAAAAGGGCTTCCGACTTGATGTGGTACCTGTGGTGCGGAAAGAAGTCGCCGCTTTTCGGGAAAAGCAAACTGACCGTGTTTGAGCGTTATTTTATCGAAGATCCGGCGACCCATACGGAAGTCATGAACCCCTATTACACCTGGATTGAGCACCGGGAACCCTGTGAAATGATTCTGCGAGAATTCGGCCTTGATCCCGCTGCCGGCGCACATATTATCAACGGCCACGTCCCCGTCCGCCTGAAGTCGGGAGAAAGCCCCGTAAAAGGAAAAGGCCTGCTGTTTATGATCGACGGCGGGATCTCAAAAGCCTACCAGAAGCAAACCGGAATCGGCGGATATACTTTTATTGACAATTCCCGCTACCTGGCCCTTGCTGAGCACCAGCCCCTGCGCCCCGGCAGCCTTTATGGAGAAGATTCGCCGAAGGTAATGGTTGTAGAAGCCATTAAAAAACGCGTAACCGTAGCCGATACCGATACCGGATGCGAACTGAAACGCAAAATTGAAGAACTGACCGCACTGCTGGAATCTTACCGGAACGGCACCATCCAGGAAAAATAAGAGTTCCACTCCAAACCGAGGTATGATACAATGAGATCAGCAGGCCATAAAGGAAAGGAATGATTTCAGTGAACAATTTCAAGTATTCAATCCCCACAACGATCTATTTTGGGAAAGGGCAGATCTGCCACCTGGGAAAGGCCGTGGCCCAGTACGGCAGACATGCGCTTCTGGTTTACGGCGGCGGAAGCATCAAGAGAAACGGAATTTACGATGCGGTGCTGGAACAGCTGCGCGGTGAACAGGTAGCCGTCACCGAACTTTCCGGCGTGGAACCGAACCCGAAAATTTCTTCTGTCCGGCAGGGCGCCCAGCTGTGCAAAGAAAACGGCGTTGACGTGATCCTTGCCGTCGGAGGAGGAAGCGCCATTGACTGCGCCAAAGTGGTGGCGGCCGGCGCCTGCTACAGCGGCGACGCATGGGATCTGGTGACAAATCCCGGAAAAATCGGGAAAGTGCTGCCGGTTATTACCGTGCTGACCATGGCGGCAACCGGCTCGGAAATGGACAGCTTCGCCGTAATATCCAATCCGGACACCAGCGAAAAGCTCGGCACCGGATGTGAAGGGATGACGCCGAAGGTCTCTATTCTCGATCCAGAGTACACCTATTCCGTCCCCAAAAAGCAGACGGCCGCGGGCACGGCCGATATCATGAGCCACATTTTTGAAAACTATTTTACCAACGTAAAAACCGCTTTTGTGCAGGCACGTTTTTCAGAAAGCCTGCTGAAAACCTGCATTAAATACGGAAAAATCGCCGTGGAATCTCCACACAATTATGAAGCACGCGCCAATCTGATGTGGGCTTCCAGCCTGGCAATCAACGGCCTGCTTTCCGACGGAGCCGAAGTTGCCTGGAGTGTGCATGCAATGGAACATGAACTAAGCGCATTCTACGATATTACTCACGGCGTCGGTCTGGCAATTCTGACACCGAACTGGATGAAATATGTCCTGAACGATTCGACCGTTGGAAAATTTGTCGAATACGGCGTGAACGTTTGGGGAATCGACAGCGGCGCAGATCCGTTTACCATTGCAAACGGTGCAATTGAGCATACCAGAAATTATTTTAATTCTCTGGGGCTTCCCTCTACCCTGAAGGAAGTCGGCATTGGGGAAGAACATCTTGCCGTTATGGCGAAAAATGCAGCCACGCATGGGCTGGAAAACAGCTTTTTCCCGCTGAATGCAGACGATGTGCTTGCCATTTATAAAAGCTCCCTGAAATAAAACCCGTAAACGCGGCATGGGCGCGGTTTCCGCTTGAATACGGAAACCGCGCCCGCCTTTTTCTACAGTCTATTCACAGACATCATTTTTCATCATCAAGAGGACGACTTCGGAAGAGAAAATACTTTTAAAAACTTTTCAGCAAGGACGTCATATTCATTGTGCGACAGGATGTACAGGCGGCCGTGATCCCCCATCCGCTTTAAATCCTGCGCCGGCATGGACGCCAGCTTGAGCACGGCATCCGCAATCGCCTTGCTGTCTTCCGGAAGGATAGAAATGCCGCATTTGGCTTCGGCAACCATATCATTCGGCGCGTCAATGGCAAAGATAACCGGCTTTGCAGCCATCATATAATCCATCAGTTTATTCGGACTGACGCCGAACCGGAACAGCGGCTGACGCTGGAGCCCAATATAGAGGGCGTCAAACTGATCCAGAAGCTCCGGAATCCGATCCCGAGGTACAGGCGGCAGGAATTCGACGGTACCGTCCAGCCCCAAATCATGGGCTTTCGCAATCAGACGCTCCCGCTCCGGACCGGGTCCAACGGAAATAAGTTTGATTTTTTTGCCGGCAAGCCACTTTCCTGCCTCCACATAACTGTCCAGTGCATTCGCAACCCCATGTGCGCCCGCATAGCCGACCAGAAAATATCCGTCGTCGGAATACTTTTTCAGTTTTTCACGGTAAACCATGGGATAATGAAACGGCTGCTCCCACGCAGACCTCTCGATCCCGTTCGGAATATAAATAAATTTCTCCGGCTTCATTCCATGTTCCACCATGTGGCCCTGGGCATTCGGTAAAAGGGAAACGACATAGTCGCTGTACCTGTAACAGTAATTCTCCGCCGCCTGCATCACACGGATATACGGGTGATGCGGATCCATCCCGCCCAGTTCAATCGGGCTGAGCGGCCAGAGATCATGCACTTCATAGATCAGCATAGCCCCATATTTTTTCGCCATATGCCGAGCCGGGTAAATATCCAGCGGATACGTGGAGGAAGCGATAACCGCATCGGGCCGGCCCTGTTTTACAATTTGAGCCCGGTAAAGGTAAAGCCCGCGCAAAAAGGACAGCATGTTTTTAATGCGTCCTTTGTTGTTGCCGTGGTATTCGTTTCCGGCAATCCAGAAGTACCGGATTCCGTCGATCATCTGCTCACGGAATTTTGCTTCCCCCAGCGAGGGGTTTTTTGTGCGCAGATGCGAATAGGAACTGGCAACAATAGTCACATTGCTGCCCTTTTTTACCCACCGCTTTGCCATGTAATACGGGCGGAATTCCATGCCATGTTCTTCGGAGCCCGCATAATGATTGATGTAAATGATGTTCATCGCTTTTACACCCCGAATTGTGAAAGGATAGAAGCTATTTTTTCGGAAGCATGTCCGTCTCCGAACGGCATTTTCCCCCGTGCCGCCGGATCGGGAATGGTCTCCGTCGCTTTGCGGTAAATGTCTTCCGTATCAAGGCTGGCCAGCACATTCCATCTGCCCTCAAGAGTTTCAACCCATTCCGTTTCTTTGCGCAGAGTGATGCAGGGCACCTCCATAAACCAGGCTTCTTTCTGCAAACCGCCGGAATCCGTTAAGACCTGCCGGGCATTGCTGGTCAGAAGGAGCATTTCGAGATATCCTACCGGCGAAATCAATTTGATGTTGCGGTATCCGCGCTCAGCAATGGCCTGCTGGGCCAGCGCACGGGTGCGCGGATGGATCGGAATGACGACGGGCTGCGGAAGCTTCTCAAATGCATCAAAGATACGCTCGATGGCATCTAAGCCGCCGTCTGTTGTTTCAGCGCGGTGCAGCGTGGCAAGCCGGTACTCTTTCGGCCGGATACCGATCTGCCCGAAAATTGCCGTCTTTGCGGGATTGGATTTTGCCAGTTTTAAAAAATGAAGAACGGAATCCAGCATGACATCTCCGCAGACGGATACACCGCGCGTGATTCCCTCTTTTTTCAGGTTATCTGCCGCCGTTTGAGTTGGGCAGAACAGCCATGTGGAAATATGATCCGTCAGGACGCGGTTCTGCTCTTCCGGCATCCGCATATTATAGGAGCGGAGCCCGGCCTCAACATGTGCCACGGGAATATGCAGCTTTGAGGCAGCCAGCGCGCCTGCAAGAGTTGAATTGGTATCTCCGTATACCAACAGGACATCCGGCTTTTCCTGAAAGATCACTTCTTCTATTTTAATCAGCATCTCTCCGGTCTGCCGGCCGTGAGTGCCCGAGCCTACCCCGAGATTATAGGCCGGTTTCGGAATATTCAGTTCTTCAAAAAAAACGGCGGACATATTCCGGTCATAATGCTGGCCGGTATGAACAATCACTTCCCGGCAAACGGATTCCAAAGCCCGGGACACAACGGAGGCCTTAATAAACTGAGGCCTGGCTCCCACTACGGTTAGTAATTTCATGATATGGATTTCACCTTCACATCAGCATGCGTCATGTCAAGCGTGGAAAACTCTAAATCATCGAATTTTACCGGAAGCCCGGTTTTCTGAGATTTATAGGCTGCGAGGATGATTTTCATTCCCTTAATTCCTTCGGTACCGCTGACAAGCGGTTCGGTATGCGTGTCTATGGCTGTGATGAAGTTGCGGTACAGGGCATTATGGCCGCTGCCGTACACGTCCTTCGGATCGGTTCCGGAAAGTTTTTTAACGGCAGCATCCTGAGGAGCCGGCGCGGCAAAATTCCAGGTTTCCACCCGGTTGACCGCCAGCCCGCCGATCACAGCGGTTCCAGTCTCGCCGGAAATGGAAAGCGTTTCTTCAAGATTCTTCGGATAGATGCAGGCTGTGCCTTCAATCATGCCGATGGCTCCGTTTTTAAAGCGGACCAGAACCGCCCCGAAATCTTCCGCTTCAATGTCGCGCAGATAGTTGCCGGTCATGGCCATAATGGTATCCGGTTCCCCTCCCAGGCACCACTGGAGCAAATCGATTCCGTGGATGCACTGGTTCATCAAGGTTCCGCCGTCCTGCGCCCAGGTACCGCGCCAGGGAGCCTGCTGGTAATAGGGCATGCTGCGGTTCCAGAGAATGCGCGCCGACCCGCTGACCAGTCTGCCGAAGCGGCCGTCTTCCAGCGCTTTATGGAGCTGCTGGATCGGATCGTTGAACCGGTTTTGGTGGCAGACGCCAAGGGTAACACCGTGCTCCTTTGCTTCCCGGATCATCTGCTCGGCATCTGCCGTACTTAAAGCCATTGGTTTTTCAACCAGCGTATGCTTCCCGCTGCGGATGCAGTCCAGCGCAATGCGGGCGTGGTAGCCGCTTTCGGTCGCTATGGCAACGCAGTCAGCAGGGATCTCCTTCAGCATTTTATGGTAGTCCGTGTAAACAGCCGGCTTCTTCCCCGTCGCCTGCAAACAATCCTCCGCCTTTTTTTCGGCACGCTCCGGCTTAAGGTCGCAGACAGCGGCAAGCTCCATGATATCCCGATTGGCAGCGGCCGCCGCAATATGGTTTTTGGAAATCCGCCCGCATCCGATCAGTGCAAAACGGTATTGTTTCATTGGTATCACCTGTTCTCCCGATAATATTAATATTGGAATCTCCGCCGTAAAACATACGGTTTTTTTCTGAAATGCCCAAAAAGGCCCCCGCTTCCGTTTGAAAGCGAGGGGATATGAAATTACAAAAGCTCTATATTGGAGCGGTTTTTTACATCTTTCATCGCGTTGCGGGTATCGAACACTTCCTGCGAAAGCTTTTGGATTTTGTTGTAATCAAAGCTGGAATGCGCCGTGCAGATAATTACAATATCGGCCGTTTTCAGCATTTCGTCGGTCAGTTCTTTGGCGCCTGTGTGGACTTTGCCTTTGTGGCGGTATTCTGAGATATACGGGTCGTAATACGTTGTGTCCGCACCTTGCTTGATAAGAAGGTCAATCACGCTTAAAGCCGGGCTTTCGCGGTAATCATCAATATCTGCTTTGTAAGCCACGCCCAAAACAAGGACCTTCGCGCCATTCATGGATTTTTTATCCCGGTTCAGCACCGTCATGGCGCGCTGAACGACATACTCCGGCATACTGGTGTTAATTTCGCCGGAAGTCTCAATCAGGCGGGTATGGTAATCATACTCGCGGGCCTTCCAGGAAAGATAAAACGGATCGAGGGGAATACAGTGCCCGCCGAGGCCGGGGCCGGGGTAAAACGCCTGAAAACCGTACGGCTTTGTCTTGGCGGCTTCAATCACTTCCCAAACATTGATCCCCATGCGGTGGCAGATAATAGCCATCTCGTTGGCAAGGCCAATATTGATATTGCGGTAAGTGTTTTCAAGCAGTTTTTCCATCTCAGCCACAGCTGGAGAAGAAACTTCATAGACACCGCCCGCCAAGACGCTGCGGTAAAGCACCGCAGCCACTTCGGTGGAATCCGGGCCCACGCCGCCCACGACTTTCGGCGTATTTTTCGTCTTATACTGCTTATTGCCAGGATCCACACGTTCCGGCGAAAAAGCAAGATAAAAATCTTCGCAGCACTTCAAGCCGGACGATTCCAGAATTGGCTTCAAAAGCTCTTCCGTTGTGCCAGGATAGGTGGTGGATTCCAGAATTACAAGCATTCCCCTGTGTGCATATTTTGCTACAGACTCGGTAGAGTTTTTCACATAGCTGATATCCGGCTGCTGATATTTGTCCAGCGGCGTAGGGACACAGATAGCAACGGCATCTACACCGCGGATAAACGCAAAATCGGAAGTCGCAGAAAGCCGGCCGCTTTCCACCATTTGTTTAAGAGTATCGCCGACGATATCTCCAATATAATTGTGACCGGCATTTACGGACTGGACTTTTTTGTCCTGTACATCAAAGCCGATGGTTTTATAGCCGGCTTTTGCAAATTCCACCGCAAGCGGCAGCCCCACGTAACCCAGGCCCACAATGCCGATAACGGCGGATTTGTCTTTGATTTTACCCAATAGTTCCGTTTTGATATTCGACATATTGATTCCCTCGTCTTTTCAGATTTTTTTCAACACCGAACAAATATAATCAATCACATCGTCCGTAATATACCCGTGCATAGGCAGGCTGAAAACCGTTTCACACAGTGTCTCTGCAACCGGGAAATCACCCTTTTTATATCCCAGCGGTTCATAAACCTTCTGCAGGTGAAGCGGCTTCGGATAGTAAATCATGGATGGAACTCCCGCAGCTTTCAGCGCGGCCATGGCTCGCGACCGCTCTTCCAGATCAGCGGCTTTCAACGTATAATAAGCGAAACTCGATGTGCTGTTCGCCCGCACTTCCGGAACGGAAAAGCGGCCTCTGAGCTGTTCCGCGTAACGCGCGGCGGCACGAATCCGATGTTCGTTTTCCCGGTCGAACTCACGGAGCTTCGGAAGCAGAATCGCCGCCTGAAGCGTGTCCAGCCTTGCGTTCAGCCCAAGGCGTACGTTGTCATATTTCATAGCGCCTTTCCCGTGGACGCGGATGGATCTCAGCAGACGGCACATTTCTTCGTTGTCGGTAAAAACGGCTCCTCCGTCTCCGTAGCAGCCAAGGGCTTTGGCCGGGAAAAAGCTCGTAGCGGAAACATTCCCAAACGAACAGGCTTTTTTGCTGCCAATCGCTCCGCCGAATCCCTGCGCGGCATCCTCCACCAGAAACAGGCCGTACTCGCTGCAGATCGTCTGAAGCCTTTCAAAATCTGCCGGCTGCCCAAACAGATCGACGGCAACGACGGCTTTCGGCTTCAGTTTTCCTTCCCGAAGCGTCTTTTCGATCTGACTAATCAGTGAATCCGGGTCAAGGCTGAAATAGTCCGCCTCCACATCACAAAAAACCGGTGTGGCACCAACCAGGCTCACCACTTCGGAAGAGGCAAAAAAAGTAAAAGCCGGAACAAAAACCGCATCGCCCTTACCGATTCCCTTTGCCATCAGCGGCATTAGGAGCGCGTCAGTGCCATTATCCGTGGTGACGCAATAATTTCTTCCGGTATAAGCGCAAAGCGCATGTTCCAGTTCTTCCACCTGCGGGCCCGAAATAAAACGGTTTTCCTCAATGACTTGGGTAATTCCCGCGTCTATTTCCTTTTTTAAATGCCGGTACTGGGCACCAAGGTCGTTGAATGCAATCTTCTGCATGGCTTTTAAGGATCCTCCTTCAGACTCAGGCCGTTTTCCGCCCGGATATATTTCTTACCGCACCGGGGGCAGACAAGATCTTCCCCAAGTTTGGCGCCGCACTCGCAGGCCCATCCCCGGATGCGTGCGGGGCAGCCCATCACGATGGCATGGTCCGGAACATCTTTGGTCACAACGCTGCCTGCGGCGACAAATGCGTTACTGCCAATTTTGTGGCCGCATACAATCGTCGCGTTGGCGCCGATACTGGCGCCGTCGCCTACCGGCGTGCGCAAGTAAAACTGGGAACCGCGCTGCGGATACCGGCAGCGCGGGCGCTGAACGTTCGTGAACACCATGGACGGTCCGCAAAACACATAATTGCCCAGCTCTACTCCTTCATAAATTGATACATTGTTCTGGATTTTGCAGTTACTCCCAATTTTAACACCTGGTGCAACAAAAACATTCTGACCCAGCGTACAGTTCCCGCCAATTTCGCAGCCCGCACTGATATGGCAGAAATGCCAGATCTTTGTACCGGCTCCGACTCGGGCATCCGGATCCACACAGGCACTCGGGTGCGCAAAATAACTCGGTTTTTCCACAGCCGTTTCACCGTTTCTCCTAATTTTCACGTCTGCAAGTATTTTGGCCCAAAATTTCCAGAATATTTCCAAAATACCGTATGGTTCCCGTGCAACGGGTCTATTATATCTCTAAGGAAGCCTCTAGTCAATGTATTCCATTCAAGTCAGACTTCCGGATTGACTTTGAAGGAGAAAGGCGCTATCATATTTTCCGACATCGGCAGACAGTTCTGCCGCAGCCGATTTGTGAAAAACCGCTATTTCTGGGATTTCTTTCTAGGTATGAATAAAAGGAGATCATAGATTTTGAGTAACTTTACAAAAAGAGAGACATTTATTCCTTATAATCAGCCGGATCTAACCGATGCTGAGATCCATGAAGTTGTGGAGACTCTGCGGTCGGGCTGGATTGCCAAGGGGCCCCGCACGGTGAAATTCGAACAGGAATTTGCCAAATACCTTGGTGCCAAACATGCCGTTGCCATGAATTCCTGCACTGCCGCTCTGCATGTGGCTTTGCTTTCCGCCGGGATCGGCAAAGGGGACGAAGTCATCACAACGCCGATGACATTCGCTTCTACTGCAAATACGATCCTTCATGTAGGTGCAACTCCGGTTTTTGCCGATATTGATTACCAAACGGGCTGTATTGATCCGGACGAAATCGAAAAGAAAATTACGCCCAGAACCAAAGCGGTCATTCCAGTGCATTACAGCGGGCAGGTATGCGACCTTGACCGAATTTATGAAATGGCGGACAAATACGGCCTGTTTGTCTCGGAAGACGCCGCGCACGCGCTGGGAAGCCGGTACAAGGGAAGGCTGATTGGAAACCACTTGAAAGGCACGGCCGCCTACAGTTTCTATGCCACGAAAAACCTTACGACGGGCGAAGGCGGTATGCTGGTGACGGACGACGACCAGATCGACGCAAAAGCGCGTATCTGGGCCGGACAGGGTATGAGTCACAATGCCTGGAACCGGTACGCGAAGGGCGGAACCTGGCAATACGACATCTGTGAACCGGGATTTAAATACAATATGTTCGACATTCAGGCGGCGCTCGGTTTGGTTCAGCTTTCCCGCTTGGAGGACATGCAGCTGCGCCGGCTCAAAATCGCCCAAAAATACCAGCGCGAATTTGCCAAAATCGACGCTGTGGAACCTCCGTTTGTTCCGGAATACACCACCCATTCATGGCACCTGTATGTCCTGCGTATTGTGCCTGAACTGCTGACGATCGGCAGGGATCAGTTTATTACGGAACTGAACGAGCGCAATGTCGGTACCAGCGTACACTTTATACCCGTTACGGACATGAGTACCTATACAAAGCGGTACGGATTCCAAAAGGGCGACTTCCCCCAGACTGAAAAACATTTTGAACGGATTATCTCCCTCCCCCTGTATCCAACCCTCACAGAGGAACAATCCGACTATATTGTGGCCGCCGTCCGGGATATTGTTGAAAAATACCATAAATGAGCCGCAAAATTTACAGCAGAATGTGCCGGCTTCGGGACTTTCTCCCGAAGCCGGCAACAGCATTGGTTATTCATCATCAGGTAAAATATTCTGCTTCCGTATTGGTGCACGGTTTCTGATACCTTATCCCTCGAGAAACAGCTGCCCGAGCAAGAAACTGATAAAAAGAGTGCGCTATGAAGATTATATAAAATTTTCGATATTAATTCGTTAAATTTGGCACATTCAAAATTCTTTATCTTACTATTCCGTTTCAAATGGAAAAATATGCAGAAAAATGACTGCTATAATAACATAAGCTGCATTATTTTATTGATATATTGCTGGATTTACCGACTTATCTCAATGATAAAGAGTGGTTGTTTTATGCTGTTCAACGTCAATGAACTGCTGATTTCCCTTTCAAAGACCTTAGACTTTTCAGAAAAGGAAGTCCTTCATAACAATACAAACCACGGCATGCGTGTTGCTTACATTTCCGCCAGGATCGCTCACGCGCTGTCTATGTCTGACAGGCATCTTTTTGACCTGATTTCTTATTCCCTGCTTCATGACAACGGGGTAATGGCCTCGCTGCAGAATAGCAGCCGGTTTCAGCTGGAAACGGAAATTTCCATGGAAATGAATTCGGCGCACTGCATTGAAGGCGAAAAAAACATAGAGACATTTCCCTTCCTCAACCGTCAGCAGAATGTTATTCTCTATCATCATGAGCACTATGACGGCAGCGGCTTTTTTGGGATATCCGGAAACCAGATCCCTCTGTATTCCAGAATTATTGCGCTGGCCGATTATGTCGCAATCCGGTATTCACTTGGGTGGGACTGTGATGATATTGTCAAGTCCGTAAAACAAAACCGACGATTCTTTGATCCGGTTGTTTATGATGCCATGCTTGAACTGAGCGGCCATCTGGAATTCTGGCTTGGCATGGACGATATGTTCGTTAAAAACACGCTTATTTCCATGATGCCCCGCGTAATCCGGGAGTTTAACTATAAGCAGATCCGCAGTATCTCTCAGATTTTCAGCCGGGTTATTGATGCTAAATCGCCGTTCACCGGGTCCCATTCCCGAGGAATTAGTGAAAAGACAGGATTTATCTGCCAATATTACGAATTTGATGATACCACCTACTGGCAAATGCGCATTGCCGCCGATCTGCACGACCTTGGGAAACTGGCAGTTTCCAATTCCATTCTTGATAAACCAGGAAAATTAAACAAAAAAGAAACCATGATAATCCAATCCCATCCCTTTTATACCCGTAAAATCATTGAAACGATCAAGGGATTTGAGAATATCACGGAATGGGCTTCCAACCACCACGAAAAGCTGAATGGATCCGGCTACCCATACGGACTGAACGCCAATCAGTTGGATTTCAATTCCCGTATCCTCGCCTGTGTGGATATCTATCAGGCACTGACGGAAGACAGACCCTACCGGAAGCGAATGTCGCACGGCGCAGCTATAAAAATCATGCAGAACATGGTTCAGGATGGTTTGATTGAGCCTTCGGTCACAGAAGACATGGATTCTATCTTTAAGGATTCATAATCCTGATTTTTATAACTACAGCAAAAAGCTGGCAAGCAGATAGCAATAAGATAGTAAAAAAGCGATAAATGTACAAAAAGTACATTTATCGCTTTGATGCTTCATCCAGAAAGCGGATATTCAGCCCTGCTGTTCTTTCATTTTGGCAAAGCATTCACTGCAGTAAACCGGGCGGCCTTCAGTCGGCTGGAACGGCACTTTGCAAGGGGCACCGCAATTAGCGCACACTGCATCGTACATTTCACGCTGCGGCTTCTGGTTCATTCTGCGGGCTTTGCGGCATTCAGGGCATCTTTTGGGTTCATTGGTAAAACCCTTCTCCGCGTAAAATTCCTGTTCACCGGCAGTCCAAATAAACTCCTTCCCGCATTCCTGGCAGACTAACGTTTTGTCTTCAAACATACAATTTACCTCACTCTATGTGATTTTTTTGCCCTGGGACGGAGTTGAACCGACAACCTTTGGAAATAACCAAATGCTCTTTCGTTAAGCTACTGGGGCACATATAATTTTCACGAATTTAGCTTATAACAGTTTTCCCGGATTGTCAAGCATTATTTTTAATTATTTGAAAAATATTTAAATATTTCTATATATTTAGATTAATGAATTTCAAATTTCCATGAACAATAACGAACTGCAAGGAAAGAAAAATTGAGAGAAAATTGAGAGAAAAATATATTATTTTGTCCCTCATCTAAAAATTTCGCGGTTGACTTTTTTTCTCTTACAGTATATAATTTCCACTATTAAAACTATCATAATTATATATTCTAATACTATTAATGTTGTTCGTCCTCCCGGTTCCAACAACGGCTGGGATAATGACTGTACCGAGGGAGAAAAGAGGATTTATGAAAAACCGAATCCGAAGATGCACTATACTTTTTTTGCTTGTTACACTTTCCACGGCACTTTTTGCCGCTCAGTCTTTCCGTGCTGCCGATACGGACGACGAAAAGAAAATTTTAAAAGTTGGAATGGAATGCAGTTATGCCCCTTACAACTGGTCACAGACCAATGATTCCAACGGTGCTGTGCGGATTAGTAACGGAACCGAGTATGCCAATGGCTACGATGTTAAAATTGCCAAAAAGATTGCCGAAGCCACTGGGTATAAACTCGAAATCGTTAAAACGGAATGGGGCGGCCTCGCCACCGGCGTCGCCACGGGAAAATTGGATGCAGCCATAGCCGGGATGAGTGCGACGGCCGATCGGAAAAAAACTGTTGATTTTACCGATGATTATTACAAGGCCACGATTTATGCGCTGGTCAAAAATGGCGGCCGTTTTGAAAATGCGAAATCAATTGCTGACCTGAAAGGGGCTTCCTGTACCTCCCAGCAAAGCACGGTCTGGTACACACTTCTGTATCAAATCCCTGACGCCGTCATCCAACCCGCAATTGCGGACATGCCTACCATGATTGTAGCCCTTCAAACCGGAAAAACCGACGTGCTTCTTTGCGATAAGCCGACTGCGCTGGCGGCAACCTATGCAAATAAAGACCTCATAAAAATTGATCTGGAAAACGACAAGGATCTGAAAGTTCCAAAAGAGCAAATGGACATAGCAATCGCTGTTAACAAAAAGAAACCCGAGCTGCGGGAAGCCATAAACAAAGCTCTTGCCGGCATCAGCGAAAGTGAACGCACGCAAATTATGAATTCAGCGGCTGCTCAGCAGCCGCTGAATCAGTTACAGCCTGCGGAAGGCACTGCCCAAGAGGGAAACAACAGCTTTGCCTATTGGGTCATGAAACTTCTGAACCAATACGGAGACTTGTTCCTGCACGGCGCCCTGGTCACAATAGAGCTTGCGCTGGTCGGCACATTGATCGGCTGCGCAATCGGTCTTCTGGTCGGCGTGCTGCGTACGATTCCGAAGCCGCGCCCCAAAAACAACTGGGGAATCAAAGCCTTGTATGGACTGCTTCAATTTCTTCTTGCGGCATACATAGAGATTTTCCGCGGCACACCAATGATGGTGCAAGCCATGGTTCTGTATTTTGGCTCCATGTCGGTTTTTCATCTAGACATGAGTCCAATGGCGGCCGGGTTTTTTGTCGTTTCCATCAATACAGGCGCTTATATGGCGGAAACTGTCCGCGGTGGAATCCAATCGGTTGAAACCGGTCAAACGGAAGCGGCAGAAGCACTTGGGATGACACACTGGCAGACAATGGGAAGCGTCATCCTGCCGCAGACGATACGAAACATTCTGCCGCAGATCGGGAATAACCTTATCATCAACATTAAGGACACATCTGTTCTGAATGTTATCAGTGTAACGGAACTGTACTTTGAAGCCAACAGCGCCGCCGGCGCTTCCTATAAATTTTTCGAAGCGTTCTTCATTATCAGTGTTATCTATTTTTTGATGACATTTATCTGTTCCCGCCTCCTGAGGTGGATCGAACGCAAGATCGACGGCTCCGGCTATTACACGCTTGTTGATTTGGATGCCATGTCAGACCCTACTGGAACCAATCCGGTCAGGCCTAAAGGAAGGATGCACAAATGGGGCAAGTAAAAGAACCAATTCTGGAAGTTCGGCACCTCCGGAAACAATTCGGCGAACACGAAGTTCTGAAAGATATCCACTTTGATACTTGGCCAAAAGACGTTATCTGCATTATTGGAGCTTCCGGCTCCGGAAAATCCACCTTGCTGCGGTGCATTAATCTTCTGGAAACACCAACAAGCGGAGAAATCCTGTTTCACGGGAAAAACATTTTAGAAAAAAGGCGGCTCAGTTCCTACCGCGCCAAAGTTGGAATGGTTTTCCAATCATTTAATCTTTTCCACAATATGACAGTCCTGCAAAACTGCATGGCTGGAATGACAAAAGTGCTGAAAATGGAAAAAAGCGAAGCCCGAAAGAATGCTCTGAAATACCTGACAAAGGTCGGCATGGCTCAGTATATCAATGCAAAGCCATCGCAGCTTTCAGGCGGACAGCAGCAGCGTGTCGCCATTGCGCGGGCCCTTGCCATGAAGCCGGAAATTCTGCTTTTTGACGAACCGACCAGCGCGCTGGATCCGGAAATGGTAGGCGAAGTTCTTTCGGTCATGCGCAGTCTGGCCAGCGAAGGTCTTACGATGATTATTGTAACCCATGAAATGTCATTCGCACGGGATGTTTCCAATCGTGTTATCTTTATGGACAAAGGTATTATTGCAGAAGAGGGCTCTCCGGAAGATGTCTTTGAGAACCCAAAAAATCAGCGGACAAAAGAATTTTTGTCCGCTTTCCTAAAACGGTAATTCAGAAACCGCCGCAAAACAGTCTCAGATTCATGTTTTCGCAGGCCCTTCGCTTTCCGCCTGAATCTTCCGGAGGCATTCTGCACAAATGCCGTGAAGAACAACCTCACTGGAATCCACCTGAAGATGGAACGCACGGGCGGTTTCTGCAATCTGAACTTCGTCCAGAAATGATCCCGGTACATCCAAAACCGCTCCGCACCGGGAACAGACAAAATGCGTATGGGGAACTGTATTGCCGTCAAACCGTTCCTGCCCGTTTACAATACCCACACTGATAACGGTGCCTTCCTCTTTGAACTGCGCCAAATTCCGGTAAACAGTTCCCAGCGACAGATCCGGATATTCGGGTTTTAGGGTTCGGTAAACCCATTCGGCCGTAGGGTGACACGTTGTAGAGCGCACCGTGTTGAGGATTGCTTCACGCTTCCGGCTGAAATTGCGTTTTCTTTCCAATGCAGACATCTTGGCCACCGCCTAGTTCAAAATCAATAACTATTATTTTTATCGATTTTTAGGATATCATACTTATGCCGATTTGTAAAGAATGTTTTCTGGGAACACCTAAAACCTAAATAGAAAGGATGCACCCTGAAAGGCATTTGACCTTTTCAGGGTGCATCCTCATTTTAGAAAGTCAACGGCGCTTTATGGAAAAGGCGCTCTTCACTGCCGCTATCTCCTCTTTGCTGGGCAGAAACAGCCGGTAAATGGCCGTGTGGGAAAAAATACAGAAGATAATCATACAGGATAGCCCCTGCACCGTCATAGAAATGGAAGATGCCAGAGCAACTCCGTTTGTCCCCAAAGGAGGTATAAAAAGAATGCTGAAGAGAATGTTGGCGGCAATGCCCAAAACTGTGGGCAGAATATTCAGTTCCGGGCGGCCGTAGGCCGCAATGGAATTCCCGAGCACTTTCGAACAGGAAATAAAGATGATTCCTACGGTAAGATAAGACATAGGGCCCAGCATTCCCTTGTACATGGGAAACAGCAGAGGGACAAACAGATAGGCCGCCCCTAAAATCAGGAACGTAGCAGCCGTGGTGACATAAGCAATGATTTTTGTGGAAATCACCGCCAGTTTCAGCTGGCCGCCCTTGTCTTTCATCCCCGCAATCCGGCTGAGGATAACCTGGCTGACAGCATCAGGCAAAATCCAGATTTTCTGCATAACGGTGATGGCTTTGCTGTAGACACCGTACTCCCCAATTCCGGCAATCCCCTGCACAATATAACTCCCTAGGTTGGAATTCGCATAAGTCAAAACATTACTGACGTGAGATTTTAAACTGTAACCGACCATTTTGCCGGTTTTAACCGGAAAATCATCTTCCGGGGCGGGACGCGGCTTGGTGCCGTTCCAGCGCAGGACTCCATAAAAGGAAAAAACAATCATGGCCAATGAAATGGCTATGGTCCCCCAGACCCACAAAGACGCGGATGGATAAACCGCAATGACAACAGCCAGCGCCGAAATCAGGATCTGCTGCGTCAAATTGACAACATTATAGGATTTGAATTTATTTTCGCCGCGGAGAATCGCCATACAGATATTCAGAACGAACGAAGAAAGTCCGTACGCAATCATTGCAGCAAAAAAAGAAGGCGGCGTTGATGGAAAAAGTGGGCTGTCTTTCAGGACAAATAAAGTCGCTGCTCCCAGCACGGTTATGACAAGTGAAATAAAGGCCGTCAGTTTTTCAATGGATAATTTGGAATTTTCAATTTTATATCGGGCTACATAATAAACCACGGACGAATTGACACTGAGACTGAGGACTGTGCAAAATCCGCCCCCCCAAAGCAGGACCTGCGCTTTCAGTCCGTTTATGACTGGGTCTACTCGACTTAATACGACAATGGCAGAAAAAATCTGAATAAGGGTGTTGATCACATTGGTCCCGAAGGTATTGAGGGAATCCCGCACAATGTCGCTGTGAACAGCCCGGTCCTTTTTTCTTCTCATATTTTTGCTCCATATCCGATAATATCAAACATGGAGAATATTATATCATTATCCCTCTGGGATAACAACTCTTTTTCAGGCGTGCAGATGATTCCGTCTCAAAGCATTGCGGACAGCGAAAAAAAGCGGAACGGCAATGACATCCGCTAAAACCGCATTTATCAGAGTTACCGGGATCTTAACAGAGAGTTGGATATTGATTGCTTGCCAAGCGGAACCGAGAACTGCCATTTTAAGCCATGAATATCCAATGTAAAGTGCACAATAGGCTAGAGAACCGGTTACGGCTCCGGCAATAACCCGGGACAGCTTTTTTGCGGAGCCGCTGCCTCCCCATGTAATCAGCCCGCAGAGGAATGCCATCATGAATTTTGTGACCAACGTTACCGGAGCGCTGGTCGCCCATCCGCCTACTAAATCAAACAGGCAGGAACCAATGCCTGCGGCAAGACCGCCGTAAACCGGCCCAAGCAGCAAACCGGAAAGAATGCAGAAAACATTCGCAAACCCAAGCATCGTCTTATCCCCCGCTACAGGGATTTGAACTTTGAAAAACATCGTTGCAACGAAAACAAGGGCCGCCATCATCCCCGATAATGCCAGATTTACTGTTATATTTTTCGAAAACGTGTTGAGTTTCATGGTTTATTCTCCTCAATAAAAATTACATGGTAAAGGAAGCTACAGATTTTTTAAGATGCAGGCGGTCAAGTGATTTTCCAAGCAGCAGGTAAACAACTGCGCTTGCTGCCGCCTGAACAGCATTGGCTGGAACTTCTACAAGCGGTGAAGTGAAATTCCGGTACAGAATGACCTCCGTCACATAATATCCTGCCACACAAATAATCCCCGCGGCTGCGCAGGCGATGCTATTCCGTCTGGACAGGATTGTTTTCCCCGCAGACGAAAAGCACATTGCCATGGCGGCCTTGATCAGAAATGTCGGCAGTGCGTACGCAATACTGCCCGTCAGGGCATCGGAGAGCGCTTCCCCGATTCCGGCAGCGGCAATGGCATAGGGCCCCGGCAGAATGCTGGCCGCAAGGTACACAAAAGCATCCCCCAAATGGATATATCCGCCTGTTGCCGGTGTGGGTATGTGGAAAATATAGGCTGTCACCACAAAAATCAGGGCACCAAACAATGCTGCGACAACGCCCGTTCGAAAGGACTGGTGGTTCTTCATTTTTTCCCTCCGTGCCATTGCAATATTTTCTGAACGTGGTATTATCATAGCGGAAAACTGTTTTTATGAAAATACACAGTTTGTAAAAATTTATCAAGTACAGTTAACTGGTAGCTGGACTGAAAAGCCGGGGCAATGCTATGACGTACGATTATTTACAGATCGACAAAGCATCCGAGGCACCGCTGTACCGGCAGCTTTACTGCTGTATCCGCACGGCGGTGGAATCCGGGCACCTTCGGAAGGGGGAACGCCTGCCTTCCATCCGCAAACTAGCGGCCGATTTGTCGCTGAGCTGCACAACAGTGGAAAGCGCCTATCAGCAGCTTTGCGTGGAAGGGTATATCCGCTCCGCTCCGCACAGGGGATATTTCGCACTGGACGCAAAAAGGGACAGACCGGTTTTGCGATCCGGCCCGCCCGTCTTTACCCGGCACATTTCCGCGGCCGTGCGCTACAACTTTGGAACCGACTGCGTTGACAGCCGGAATATTGACCTGAAAAGCTGGCGGCGGCATATCCGCTACGCTTTAAACAGGCAGGAAGTTCTCGCGTCTTACGGGGAACATCAGGGCGAAACCGAGCTGCGCGAGGCGCTTTCCGCTTACAGCTACGGAGCCCGGGGCGTTATTGCCTCCCCCGCGCAGATTGTGGTGGGAGCCGGAACCCAGCCGCTCCTTTCCATCCTGTGCGGCCTGATTCGGTCAGAAAGCTGCCGGATCGCCATGGAACAACCGGGCTTTGCGCAGGCAGAACGGGTTTTTGCAGACTGCGGTTTTGAAACGCTAAAATTGCCGGGGGACGGCGGCGGCATCTGCATGGACGCCCTGAAACGAAGCGGCGTTCAATTTGCGTATGTGAGTACTTCCAACCGGGTTAAAACCGGAACTGGTATTCCCATGAGCCGCCGGCTGGAACTCCTGAAATGGGCCAGGGAAAGCGGGGGCATCATCATTGAAGACGACTACAACGGTGAACTGCGTTACCGGGCACGGCCTGTTCCGGCCATGCAGGGAATTGCGGACGGAAAGGGCGTTGTGTACCTGGGCTCCTTTTCTAAACTGCTGCTGCCATCAGTCCGTATCGGCTATATGGTATTGACCCCGGAACTGACAAAATGCTACCAGAAGCGGAAAGCGGCCTACAATCAAACCGCGTCAAAAGTGGAGCAATTCGCCTTAGCCTCTTACATAAAGAGCGGCCAGATGGAACGGCATCTGCGGAAACTGCGGAAACTTTACGGAGCAAAAAGTGAAAGACTGATCCGGGCCCTCCAATCAGCGTTTGGCTCTCAGATAAAAATCACTCTTCAGGAAACGCCTTTGATCCTCCTTTTGGACGTCCATACCGACAAAAGTGCGGAAGAGCTCTGCCGCATGGCGCTGCAAAAAGGGATCCGCGTTCTGCCGGGCAACGACGGCAAAATCCGGATGGGGTTTGCGGGCATTCCGCTGGAAGAAATTGAGGACGCCGTCGCCTGCCTGAAATCCGCCTGGAAAAACATCTGAAGACAGCGGCTTCTTTGCAATTCAATACAAATCAGTGTATGATAGATTTTACCGAATTTCATGGAAAGGACTTCTGAAAAATGAAAGCCTATGAACGCTTGCTTGAATATGTAAAATACAACACCACATCCGACGAAAGCGCACCGGAAACTATATGCCCGAGTACGGAAAATCAAAAAGTGTTCGGCAATTTTCTCGTGGAAGAAATGAAAAAAGCTGGGCTTTCCGGCGCCCACATGGACAAAAACGGATACTTATACGGATATCTCCCCGCCAACTGTGAAGGCAATTTTCCCGTAATCGGGCTGATTTCGCACATGGATACCAGTTCGTCCGCCAGCGGGAAAAATATCCGCCCGCGCATTGTGAAAAATTACAGCGGCGGTGATATCGTCCTGAATCCGGATAAAAATATCGTAATGCGCGCCGCGGACTTTGAAAGCCTGGCAGACTGCAAAGGGATGGATCTTATTGTGACAGACGGCACAACGCTGCTCGGCGCAGACGACAAGGCGGGAATCGCAGAAATTCTGACTGCCGTGGAGCAGCTGACGAAAAGCTCTGTCCCGCACGGAAAAATTTCTGTTGCGTTCACGCCGGACGAAGAAATCGGGCGCGGATCCGACCGGTTCGACATCCCATTCTTCGGCGCAGACTTTGCCTATACGGTGGACGGCGGCAAACTCGGGGAACTGGAATACGAAAACTTTAATGCCGCTTCCGCTACCGTGACGATCAACGGCGTAAATATCCACCCGGGAGAAGCCAAAAATAAAATGAAAAACGCCATCTTACTGGGATTTGAATTCAATTCCATGCTGCCGCTGGCAGAAATCCCCGCTCACACAGAAAAATACGAAGGATTTTACCATCTATCCCACATTGAGGGAGACGAGGAAAAAACCGTTCTCCGCTATATCGTCCGCGACCACAACCGTGCAAAATTTGAAGCAAAAAAGGCTCGCATGCAGAAAATCACGGAATATCTAAACGAAAAATACGGCGATAAAACGGTGGAGCTGAATCTCAAAGATTCTTACTATAACATGAAAGAAAAAATTGAGCCCCATATGGAGATTATCCGGCGCGCAGAAAAGGCCATGCGGAATGCCGGCGTCGAACCGAAAACCGTACCGATCCGCGGCGGAACCGACGGGGCGCAGCTTTCTTTCAGGGGCCTGCCGTGCCCAAACCTTCCGACCGGGGGATTTAATTTTCACGGCAGGTTCGAGTTTATTCCCATCCAGGCAATGGAAAAGATGGCGGAAGTGCTTGTCGAACTTGTGAAAAAGCAGTAAAAGCCGGAGGTTGAAATTATGAAGGTCAAACTGGTAAAGCCCGCACCGGAAATGGAGCGGGAATATTTTTCATTTGCGCAGGATTGGGAGCAAAGCCATGAGGAAATCACCCCTTATTCCGCACGGCTTCTGGACCGAAACTATGCGCAGTGGCTGGAGGAAACCATCCGGCAGGAAACAACCGTTCCCGACAATCTTGTCCCTGCCCACACCTATTTTCTGACCGGTGAAAACGGCGTCATTCTGGGCGCCGTCAACATCCGCCACCGGCTGAATGAGTCCCTGCTGCGCAGCGGCGGCCATATCGGATACGGAATCCGGCCCTCCGAACGGCGAAAAGGATACGCAGAAAAAATGCTTGCGCTGGCCCTCCCCCTTGCAAAAAAACTTGGAATTTCAAAAGCCCTCGTAACCTGCGACAAACAGAATACTGGTTCCGCAAAAACCATCCTGCACAACGGCGGGATTATGGAAAACGAAATCTCCGACGGCGGAAGGATCACCCAGCGCTACTGGATTCAATTATAAATAGCTGACCGCTTCCCCACAATCTTCTATCGTTTTTATCGCTTTTTTTTGCACAATATGATATAGTAAAGCAGTGAAGCTTTTATGCTTTGCATGGCGTTCCTGCGGTTTTGCACATTGAAACCACTTTTAATTCATGGTATAATAATTCCACTATTTTTGACAGCAGAGAAAGGTAAAGGGGATTTGCGGAAGATGTTCAGGAAAAACCAGTATCGCACATGCCTTTGCGGCGAAGTCGGCGAAAAGGATATGGGAAAAGAAATTCGTGTCGCGGGATGGGTGGAGAATATCCGCGACCACGGAGGAATCAAATTTATTGACCTGCGCGACCAATACGGCGTCGTACAGATCGTTATCCACGACGAAGCAAAGCTGAAAAATGTCAGCCGGGAATGCACCTTAACGGCAAAAGGAAAAGTCGTCCTGCGCGACGAAGACACCATTAACCCCAAAATACCCAGCGGGACCGTAGAAATCCGGGTAAACGAGCTGACCGTGCTTGGGAAAGTCCTTGCCCCCCTTCCATTCGAAGTAAACGCATCCCGGGAAACGAAAGAAGACGTTCGCCTGAAATACCGTTACCTTGACCTGCGAAACCCAAAAGTCCACAAAAATATTGTGCTGCGCTCGCAGCTGATTACCTTTTTACGGAATAAAATGACGGAGCTCGGTTTTCTGGAAATCCAGACGCCGATTCTATCCGTTTCTTCACCGGAAGGCGCGCGCGATTACCTGATCCCGAGCCGTAGGCACAGAGGTAAATTTTATGCGCTTCCACAGGCACCGCAGATTTTTAAACAGCTTCTGATGGTTTCCGGTTTTGACCGCTATTTTCAGATTGCACCGTGTTTCCGCGATGAGGACGCGCGGGCAGACCGCTCACCGGGAGAATTCTATCAATTGGATTTTGAAATGGCGTTTGCCACGCAGGAAGACGTGTTTGCCGTTGCAGAAGAGGTCATTGGTGACACTTTTCGAAAATTTTCGGACAAATCCGTTTCGGAAGCTCCGTTCCGCCGTATTCCCTACGCGGAATCTATGCTGAAATACGGAACCGATAAACCAGATCTGCGCAATCCTTTGGAAATTATTGATATTACCGATATTTTTGAAAATACCGCGTTCGCACCGTTTCAAAATAAAACCGTCCGCGCCATTAATGTGCCGGACTGTGCGTCGCAGCCGCGCAGTTTCTTTGAAAATATGCTGAAATTTGCCGAAAGCATCGGCATGAAAGGTCTCGGCTATATTAAAATTACCGCTGACGGCAGTTATCAGGGCCCTATCAACAAGTACCTTTCCGAGGGCAAACGCCTGAAACTGACACGCCGCGCCAACCTAAAACCCGGCTGTGTCATCTTCTTCATTGCTGACGACGAGGAAATGGCGCCGAAATATGCGGGGCAGATTCGTTCTGAACTGGGATGCCGTTTAAACCTGATTGACAAAAACCGGTTTGAATTCTGTTTTATTGTGGATTTCCCCATGTTCGAGATCGACGAAGAAACAGGCGCCACGGTATTTACACACAACCCGTTTTCCATGCCGCAGGGCGGGATGGAAGCACTGACGAACCAGCGTCCGGAAAAGGTGCTGGCATACCAGTATGACATTGTCTGCAACGGAGTTGAACTTTCTTCCGGCGCAGTCCGCAACCACCGTATAGATATCATGAAAAAGGCGTTTGAAATTGCTGGATATTCGGAAGAAGATCTGAAAACGAAATTCACTTCGCTGTATCATGCTTTTCAGTATGGAGCACCGCCACACGCCGGCATGGCGCCCGGTATTGACCGCATGATGATGCTGCTGACGGATGAGGACAATATCCGCGAAGTGATCGCGTTTCCCATGAACTCCAATGCACAGGATGTCATGATGGGTTCCCCCAGCGAAGTGACTGAGCAGCAGCTTCGGGAAGTTCATATCAAAATCAGGAAATGACAATTCAGGAGGAAACAGATGGTTACCCATGAAGATATTTTAAAAATTGCCAAGCTGGCAAAGCTTTATGTTTCGCCGAAAGAATTAGACAGACTGACAAAAGATTTGAACCAAATGATCGCTTTTACGGATACGATCAACACTGCGGCGGCGAAAGCAAATGATTTTGACAATATTAACGGTCTCGAAAACGCATTCCGAAAGGATGAGCCGGCACCCTCTTTCGGCCGTGATGAGATTTTAAAAAACGCCAAAAACTGCGAGGACGGATATTTTCTCGTGCGGCGCCGCGTATAGGAGAAAGATGAATGGGAAAATACGGGAAAATAGCGCAGATACACAATCAGCTGATTTCCGGTAAAATCAGCTGTGTAGAACTGACGAAAGCCTATCTGAACGCCATTGAACAAAACAACGAAGCTTTAAACGCTTACGTGAAAATAACGCCGGATACGGCTCTGGAAACAGCCAAACGCGTTGACGCGAAAATTGCTTCCGGCGGCGAACTTGCTCCCCTGGAAGGCATTCCAATGACGCTGAAGGACAATATCTCAACGAAAGATATTGAAACGACCTGCTGTTCCAAAATGCTGAAAGGCTATGTGCCGATTTACGACGCAACCGTGTGGAAACTCTTGAAACAGCAGAATGCTGTTCTGCTCGGCAAAACCAATATGGACGAATTCGCAATGGGCTCCACCTGCGAAAACTCTTGTTTCGGCGGGGCGAAAAACCCCCATGACCTGGGGCGCGTAGCCGGAGGCAGCAGCGGCGGGGTAGCTTCTGCCGTTGGTGGGAATCTTGCCGTATACGGCCTCGGATCCGACACGGGCGGTTCTATCCGCGAACCCGCCAGCTTTTGCGGTATTGTTGGATTTAAGCCGACTTATGGTTCCGTTTCCCGCTATGGGCTGATCGCTTTCGCTTCCAGCTTTGACCAGATTGGCCCCATTACGCAAAGTGTGGAAGATGCCGCGCTGATCTATGACACAATTGCCCAGTATGATCCGATGGACTCGACAAACAGCGGAAAAAAGGGACCTGTAACCGCACAGCTGAACAAAGACATCCGGGGGCTGAAGATCGGAATTGCACCTGAGTATTTTGACAATATTCAAAGCGACGTCGGTGACACAGTTAAAAAGGCGCTGGACGTTTTTCGGTCTCTTGGGGCTGAAATTGTAGAGTTCAATATGCCGTCGCTGAAATACTGCCTGCCAGTCTACTATATTCTCGCCTGCGCGGAGGCTTCCTCCAATCTGGGCCGTTACGACGGGATTCGGTATGGCTATCAGACAGCGCATTACAGCGACCGCGACGAAATGGTCTGCAAAACACGCAGCGAAGGTTTCGGCCCAGAAGTCAAACGCCGGATTCTGCTGGGCACTTATGTCCTTAGTGCCGGATATTACGACGCATATTATAAAAAAGCGCAGAACCTCCGGGGGATGCTGGTCAAGGCCTTTGACGATGCTTTCCTCCAGTGTGATCTTATCTTGTCCCCCACTGTTCCCCGGACGGCGCTGCCTCTGAATTATTCCGCGGATGATCCTGTGGAAAATTACCAAACCGATATCTGCACCGTCCCGGTCAATATTGCCGGCCTGCCGGGAATCAGCGTCCCATGCGGTGCCGGAAACGACGGAATGCCAGTCGGAATGCAGCTGATTGGTCCTAAATTTTCGGAAGCAACCCTGCTAAACGCCGCAAACCAATATGAACTTGCTTCCCGTGAAAGCTGTTTTCAAGCGGTAAAAATGGGGGTTGAATAATGGAGTATGAACTTGTCTGTGGATTAGAAACCCACGTGGAACTTGCTACCAAAACAAAGATTTTTTGTTCCTGTACCACCGAATTCGGCGGCGAACCGAACACCCATTGCTGCCCTGTATGCATTGGCCTGCCGGGCACGCTCCCAAAACTGAACCAATCGGTGGTGGAATTCGCCGTGATGGCCGGGCTCGCAACAGACTGTGCAATCAGCCCTATTTCCAAGATGGATCGTAAAAATTATGTATATCCGGATCTTCCGAAAGCCTATCAGATTTCCCAGTACGACAGGCCGCTTTGCAAAAACGGGTATGTGGAACTTTCAGACGGGAGAAAAATCCGCCTGACAAGGATTCATATTGAAGAAGACGCCGGCAAACTGGTCCATCAGCGCGGCAATACGCTGGTTGACTACAACCGCAGCGGCGTTCCGCTGATCGAAATCGTATCGGAACCAGATATCCGCAGTATTGAGGAAGCTGTCGAATACGTGGAAAAGCTCCAGATGATTATGCGGTACATCGGCGTTTCGGATTGCAGAATGCAGGAAGGTTCCCTGCGCTGTGACGTAAATATTTCCGTGCGGCCAAAAGGCTCCGAAAAGCTTGGAACACGGACGGAAATTAAGAATATGAACTCCATTTCCCACATGATGAAAGCCATGGAATACGAACGGGATCGGCAGATCGACCTGCTGGAAAGCGGTGAATCTGTCCTTCAGGAAACACGGAGGTATAACGAGGGCACCGGCTGCACCGAAGGGATGCGTGGAAAAGAAGATGCACATGACTACCGCTACTTTCGGGATCCGGATCTCGTAACCATCCGTGTTACCAGCGATACGGTAGCAAAGCTGAAAGCCCAGATGCCTGAAGATCCGCGGACGCGCCTGAAACGTTTCGAAAGCGAGTACGGGCTGCCGGAAGATGATGCACGCATGCTGATTGAACACCGCCGGATTGCCGATTATTTTGAGAAAGCATCCGCAGGCATTAAAAATACACGCGCTGTCGCCAACTGTATTACCGGTCCGATTTTCGCCCGTTTGGGCAGTGAAGCCGCCAAAGACGATTTTAAAGTTAATGTTTCTCCGGAAAATCTGAATGCTCTAATCAAACTGCTGGACAGCGGAAAAATCCGGATGAACCTCGTGAAATCGACGCTTGAAAAAATGTTGGATACGGGAAAAAGTGCTTCTGAATTTTTGAATGAAAAAGACCTGGCTGGAATTGACGCGGAAACGCTCCAAAAAATCTGCAAACAGGCAGTTCAGGATAATCCGAATGCGGTGAAAGATTACCGGAACGGCAAAACAAAAGCCTTGAAAGCCGTTCTGGGTGCTGTGATGAAGGCAACCCGCGGCCGGGCAAACCCGTTGGAAACGGAAGCAATCCTGTCGGAAATTATGAAAAAAGCTGACTAGCTGATTCACTGAAAAGGCAGACCCTATACCTTGATTTTGCGGAAATCATTTTAAAAGCACTTGAAATTGGACATTAATTCGTATATAATAAAATTGTTATATGCAAAGAGGCATACCTGATTTTATCGGGCATGTCTCTTTTTTTCCATTCCGTACTCTGCCTCTGTATTTCGTTCTGCCAAATGTTACTTTCTGCAAGAAAGGAATGACCCCTATATGGATGAAATTGACGCTATTCTGATATCGGCTCTTCAGCAAAACGCCCGTGTACCCATTAAAGCACTGACTCAAAAGGTTTTTCTATCTTCTCCTGCAATCTCCGCCAGAATCGAAAAGCTCGAAAAAAGCGGCCTGATCAGCGGCTACCACGCATCCATTGACCCGTTCCAACTGGGTTATTACATTGAAGCATTTATTAACCTGCAAATGTCTCCAAACCAAAAGCCGGAATTTTATCCTTTTATTCGCTCCTGCCCCAATGTAGTGGAATGCAACTGCGTAACAGGAACCTATTCCATGCTGATCAAGGTAATAAGCCACAATACCATGGAACTGGATGAATTTATCGGAAAACTGCAAAAATTCGGGCCTACTGAAACCCAGATTGTCTTCTCCACGCCGGTAAAGCCGCGCGGAATCGATATTTTTAAAAGTTTAAAGTCTTCAGTCGCTCTTTCTAAACATTCCCCACAGGAACCAAATTCCAATGGCCAAAGCTGCCAGGAAACCGACAGCTCCGGCTGTCGGGATACCCAGAAAACACTTGGGAAGATCCGACGTGCTTAAAATAGCGGAAGCGATCAGCAGCCCACCCTCAATCAGTCCAATAGAGATTCGCTCCGCCATTTTTCCAAGCGCACGGAGCGGCTGCTCTGAACCCGTAATCTCAATATTGGTTTTCGTCTGCCCCTTAATGCCCATTTTTAAAAGCTCCGAAACCTGAGACGGAATTCGCGGAACGCGGCGTCCGGACTGAAGCAGAGCCATCCACGCTTTTTGCGTTTCTTTCACAGGATCAAAGTCATCCAGAAATTTTCCGGAAAGATGGTTAACCATGATCTGCATTACATTGATATTGGGGCTTAGTTGGCTGACAACCCCTTCAATGGTAACAAGGCCGCGGCCAAGCATAGAAAACCCTCTTGGCATGGAAATTGCACTCCGGTTTGCCACAGCCATGATATCGTCCCGTAAGTTCAACAGGTTCATGCTGCCAACATCCAGCGTTTCGTATCGGTTCATCAGGTTGTCAATATCGGTATACAGTCGTGAGCGGTCAATCGGTTCCGCCGGTTCGCAGAAAACCATCAGCAGATTGCAGAGTTCATTAACATCGCCCCGAACGGCAGCCCCCAGTGCGCGCTTAAAAAGATGGCGATCCCGCTGCGAAAGCCGCCCCATCATGCCCATATCCAGCCAGACAATTCGTCCATCGCGGATTTTCAGGTTGCCGGGATGCGGATCCGCATGGAAAAAGCCGTCGTCTACGATTTGCTTAACATAGTTTTCCGCTAATTTTGTTCCGATTTCATCAAGGTCGTAGCCGTTTTTTTTCAAAAGTTCCACGTCATCAATGGCAATACCGTCCAGATATTCCATTACCAAAACAGAAACTGTAGAATACGCCCGGTAAATACGAGGACTTGTTACATACGCAATTCCCCGGTTCATTCTTCGGAATTCTTCCGCCTGACTCGCTTCGTTTAGAAAATTCATTTCTTCCTGCGCCGCGTGCCACATCTCCTGAATAACCTGGTTGAAATCAATGGCATTTCCAGTTCCGCCGACAATTTTTAAAAGCGGAGATATGCGATGCAGTAAGGCCACGTCGCGTTCCATCACCTCGTAGATTCCCGGCCTGCGGATCTTAACGACGACTTTTGCACCGTTTTTCAACTCCGCATAATGAACTTGAGCAATGGAAGCCGAACCGACAGGATGAGAATCAAAACGGGCAAACAGTTCCTCAAGCGGTTTGCCTAGTTCTTTTTCTACCACGGCGGCAGCTTCTTCATAGCTCATAGGCCTAACATTGGTCCGCAGCCGGCTTAATTCTTCACAATACGGACGAGGAAGAATATCCGGCCGCAGAGACATGATTTGGCCAAACTTAACAAAGGTTGGGCCGAGATCCTCAAAAACCAGACGGAGTTTCTCCGGCGTTAACCCTTTGACAACCTGATGTTTGCGCAGGACACTGAAAATTTCCTGTAAACGTTCCCCGCTGCCTACCGCTTTAGAGTTGGGCATTTTCCTTCTTCTTGCCTTCAGCTGTCTGTCTGGCTTCAGCATCAGCAATTTTTTCTTTTACTTCTTCCAGTTCCTGCGGACTCAGCTTATCGACAGCCTGTTTGATGCCTTCCACCGTATCAGGAACCGTTCCGTTTCCATCCATATTGTTTTTAGCAGCATGCTTAAGTTCTTCATTGAGAATCCTGCCCTGCTCTAACGTCAGCTCCCCCTTTTTTACCAGCTCGTTGACGATCTCCTTCGATTTTTCCGCTGTGACCGCCGCTGCACCTAAACCGGCCAGCAATACCTTTTTGAAGTCTTCTTGTAAACACGACATATTAATTCAGCCTCCTTCAGTTTTTTACCAGCTGCTTTATCTTTATTATACATGAAAAAAACGAAAAACCAACATCCGTATAAAAATTTTTCTTAAGTACAGCCAAAAATCCCCTGCCCGGGATTCGGTCTCCTGGGCAGGGGATTTGCCAGCAGTTTTGAACGGATATAATGGCTTAATATTCCGCTCCGGGAGCCGGCTGTGCAGGTGCCGGTTTCTCCTTTTCCGGCTTGTCGGCTACAGTGCACTCCGTAGTCAGGATCATCTCGGCAACGGAAGCCGCATTCTGGATGGCTGTTCTTGCCACCTTGACCGGATCCACAATGCCGGACTCAAACATATCAACGTATTGATCTGTCATGGCATCATAACCGACGCCCTCTTTGCAGCCTTTGACATGGTTGACAACCACGGACGGATCAACGCCTGCATTCTGGGCAATCTGGCGGAGTGGCTCTTCCAGCGCCCTAAGGATGATGTGGGCGCCCGTCTTTTCTTCGCCGGTAAGGGTATCGGCCAGCTTTTCCACATCGGGCACCGCATTCAGGTAAGCCGTGCCGCCGCCGGGAATGATGCCCTCTTCAACCGCAGCCTTGGTTGCGTTGAGCGCATCTTCCACCCGGTACTTTTTCTCTTTCATTTCCGTTTCGGTAGCAGCGCCTACGCGGATAACGGCTACGCCGCCGCTCAATCTGGCAACACGTTTCTGAAGTTTTTCCTTGTCATAATCAGAAGTCGTGGTTTCAATCTGTTTCTCTATAGACTGAACGCGGCCGTCAATTGCCTGTTTGTCTCCGGCGCCGTCAATAATGATGGTATTTTCTTTATCCACCTTTACGGATTTCGCTCTGCCGAACCAATCCGGCTTAATGTCCTTGATATTCAGGCCGACTTCGTCGGAAATGACCTGGCCGCCGGTCAGCACGGCAATATCGCGGAGCATCTCCTTGCGGCTGTCGCCGTACTCAGGAGCTTTCACCGCTACGCAGGACAGCGTGCCGCGAAGTTTATTGACAATTAGGGTTGCAAGGGCCTCCCCGTCTACATCGTCGGCAATGATGAGAAGTTTTCCGCCGTTGGTTTTCGCTGCCAGTTCCAGAGCGGGGAGAAGCTCCTGCGCATTGCTGAGCTTCTTGTCTGTGATCAGGATCAGCGGATCGTCCAGCTGAGCGGTCATTTTCTCATTGTCGGTAGCCATGTAGGGAGAAATATAACCTTTGTCAAACTGCATGCCTTCGACAGTTTCAATATAGGTTTCGGATGTCTTGGACTCGTCAATCGTGATTACACCTTTGGAGGACACTTTTTCCATAGCGTCCGCAATCATTTCCCCAACCTTTGGGTCACCGGAAGAAATGGTTGCAACAAAGGTCATGTCATCCTTCCCCTTAATCTTCCGGCTGTGCCTGCGCAGGCTGTCCACAGTTGCTGAAACGGCTTTTTCCATTCCGTTTTTCAAAATCATCGGGTTGGAACCGGAGGTGACATTTTTCAGGCCGGCCTTTACAATCGACTGGGCCAAAAGGGTTGCGGTTGTTGTTCCGTCGCCCGCCACATCATTTGTTTTACTGGCAACTTCCTTGACCAGCTGAGCGCCCATGTTTTCATAAGGATCTTCCAGCTCAATCTCCTTGGCAATCGTCACACCGTCGTTTGTAACGGTAGGAGAACCGTACTTTTTTTCGAGCATAACGTTCCGGCCTTTCGGGCCGAGCGTGATTTTTACGGCATCTGCAAGTTTATCGACGCCGTCCAAAATAGATTTCCGAGCTTCTTCATCAAACGCAATCTGTTTCGCCGACATTATTGCAACATCCTTTCATTCAAGATTCAATGGTTGCCAGAATATCGCTTTGATCTACAATCCGATATTCCTCATCTCCGATTTTTACTTCTGTACCGGAATACTTGTTGTAGATAACCCGCTGGCCCTTTTGAATAAACATCTTGATTTCTTTGCCGTCTTTTACTTCACCCGGACCGACCTCGACCACAATGCCGGCAATCGGTTTTTCCTTGGCTCCGGAAGGGAGAAGAATTCCGCTCTTCGTCTTTTCTTCCGCTTCTTCTTGTTTCAGCAGGACTTTTGTGCCCAGTGGCTTGACATTCATGCGATCAGATCTCCTTTGCGACAGAATTTAATATATTCGGGCCGCCTTTGGAAGGTGGTAAGCATATAGGATTTAGCACTGTTGCCTATCGAGTGCTAACATATTAATTGTAGTTCCTTTGACAGGCATTTCAAGGATAAAATAATCCCTTTTTCTGCTGAATTATCGGATTATATGAAACAATCTTCCATTTGCTCGATATTCTACATGATTTCTTCGAATCTTATCATTTACCCCTCGATAGTCCCTCCGCCCAAAACAAGATCGCCCTTGTAAAAGACGGCCGCCTGCCCCGGCGTGACCGCCCGCTGCGGCCGGTCGAACCGGACGGAAATCCTGCCATTTTCCAGCGGGGAAACCGTCGCGCCGGCTTCCGTTTGGCTGTAACGGATTTTTACGCTTGCCTTCATGGGTTTCTCCAAACGTTCCATTGCAATCCAATTCACGCCGCTAACCGTCAGAGAATCCCGAAACAGGTCTTTGTTTTCTCCCAAAACGACCGTATTGTCTTCTGCGTTTTTGCCGAGAACATAGCGCGGAGCAGCAAAGCTTAGGCCCAGCCCTTTCCGCTGGCCGACCGTGTAATGGATCAGCCCCCGGTGGGCACCTAAAACATGCCCGTTTTGATCAATAAAATTTCCCGGTCTGGGTGAAATTCCTATTTGATTTTCAAGAAAACCGGCATAATCGCCATCCGGAATGAAGCAGATATCCTCACTGTCTGGCTTATGGGAATTAACCAGCCCATTTTTCAGCGCCAGTTCCCGCACTTCCGATTTACACAGACTGCCCAGCGGAAACAGCGTATGGGACAGCACTTCCTGAGACAGGGAATACAGCACATAAGTCTGATCCTTCGTCACATCTTTCGCTTTCTTCAGAAGCCAGCGGCCCCGCCCGGCATCATATTCCACGCGTGCATAATGGCCTGTTGCCAGACAGCCTGCTCCCTTACGCGCCGCAAATTCAGCCAGTTTGCCGAATTTAATATACCGATTGCAGTCAATGCAGGGATTCGGAGTCCGTCCAGCCTCATATCCGCCAACAAACCGGCTTACAACCTCGCGCCGGAAATCCTCACTCAAATCCAGAACTTCATACCGGATGCCAAGCCGGGACGTAACATTTTCCGCGTCCTTCGCATCCTGCTGAAAGCGGCAGACACGCGTTTCACTGGCGGTTTTATCAAACAGGCGGAGCGTTACACCGGATACCCGGTACCCTTGTTCCAGCAAAAGAAGCGCCGCTACGGAACTGTCCACGCCGCCGCTCATCGCTACCATGACTTCTTCTTTCATTTATCCATTCCCCATTGTATTCAGTCAGCCGGCTGTTTTTCTTCCGGGATCGGTTTCCCGTCGATCAGCCGGTAAAGTTTTTGCAGCTCCGATTCGTTTGAAATGCTTTCCTCTGCCAGCGCCTTCGAAAAAGCCCTTCGGCGGTCTTCATGCAGAAGCAGATCCGCTAGCCCATCCCGGATTCCTTCGGGAGTCATGGGGACAATCAGGCCATTTCGGCCGGAATCAATCTGATCGGATGCCGTAGAAAAATTCGTAAGAAGGATCGGCCGGCACATCACCATCGCCTCATCCACGGCAATGGACTTTCCCTCAAAACGGCTGGGCTGCAGATAAAGGTCACACTCTTTTAAATAAGCATAAGGGTTCGGGCATTCACCCATAAAGAAGACAACATCCTCTATGCCAAGATCTCTCACCATATCCTTCAGCTTTGCTTCTTCAGGGCCCACGCCGATAATATACCAGCGAAACAGGATGCCTTGGCGATGCAGTTCAGCTACAGCCGGCAGGGCAATGTCCAGCCCTTTTTGGCGGGACAGGCGAGCAATGGAAAGAATACGGAGACCTGAGAACGGATCCGTGAAGCCTTTCCCTTTTGCCGCCAGCGAGCGAATGAATTCCGGGGAAATTATATTGTAGATGACATGGCACTTTCCCGCATACTCCGGGAATACCTCTTTCAGGGACGAAAGGCAGGACCCCGACACCGTACAGAGAGCGTCAAGACGCCCGATAAACTCCCGGTCAAAGGTATCATTTAACCCCATTGCCTTGTAATCACCGTGGATGAACCCGATTTTTACCCGGCTTTTTACTTTCGTAACATTGTAATAAATCGGCTGGCCTTCCATATAAGCCACGGCGGCATCGTATTTTTTCTTGTTTCCCCGGGCAAAGCGGCGTTCTACCCGCCACATTTTAGCCAGGCGCTCCCCCATGGTCCCCTTCATTCCCGCAAGGCTGACCAGCAGCCGGCCGAGGGCCATCAGAGGATGACCCCGGCGGATCAGGGCAAAAAAAGCCTGACGGATATTCAAACGGTATTCCGGGGGAAACAGGGGCTTCAGCAAATGCACCTGAGGCGGAACCTGATCCAGGAACAGCCCTTCGTTGGCAAAAAGCTGGAGATCCACGTCGTACGCATCATAATTAAAAAGCGACAGAACCGTTACGAGGCTTTTTTCGATTCCGCCGCTGTGCAAACTGTAACTGATAAATAGTATTTTCTTTTTATCCGGCATTCCAGTTTCTCCTAAACGGTTATTTTCGGGTTTCGTCTTTCATTAAAATTCGGGAATACAGCCGATAAGATAAATAAACCAGCGGCGGAAAATGGGTTCGAAGAACCCGAAGGATCATCCGATCCGAAGCGGCGCCGTGTTTCAGATAATCGGACCGAGCAGCTTCCCGCAGGACAGGATTTTTCAAGATCTCACAGACTTCACGGTACCGGCCGCTGAATCCGGCCGGGTTCAGCGGGCTGAAACAATTGACAAGCGAAGAATGTGCCGCAAAGCGCAAAAACCACGCCAGATGCCGTTCCCGGTACTGCTCGTACAGATTATAATTCAGAAGGATTTTGCGCATTCTTTGAAAGCACGCCGTGAGCATTTCCATTTTGCGGGGACGGTATCTCGTACTGAGAGAATTGGGATTATACCGGTAATGGTAATAAGCCCCGCCCGTCAGCAGGAGACGCTCCGACGCGCAGTGCGCGTGAAGAGACACCGGCAGATCTTCCAGCATAATCTTCTGTTCGTTTCCGAAAGAAATATTATTTTTCAGATACCAGCTCCGAAGATACATCCGGCGGCAGGCACAGCCCAGCAATTCCACATGGTGCCATGGGCCGTCACAAGGATCCGGGCCGACCAGCTCAGCCACCATGCGTTTCTGAATATCCTGCCCGAACTCCGGGTAATGCACCGGCAGGCTGCAAACACGGCTTTCCGCATTCTGCAGATTCTCCCGCACAAAGTTAAAAACCACCAGATCCGCCCGGTATGCTTCTGCCAGCGAATACAAATCCCGGAGCATATCTTCTTCTACCCAGTCGTCAGAATCGACGAACAGGAGATATTTTCCCCGGGCGTGCTGAACGCCGTAGTTTCTGGTATTCCCAAGCCCTCCGTGCGGCTTGTCCAGCACTTGGACACGCCGGTCAAACCGATATTCCTGCGCTTTTTGCAGAGAATGATCCGTTGAAGCATCGTTGACCAGTAAAAGTTCAAAATCCGTAAAACTCTGGGCCAAAATGCTTTTGACGCACTGGTCCAAGTATTGCTCTACATTATAAACAGGGACAATCACGCTTATTTGAGGCAAAATGAACCTCCCCGCTTTCCCTTGGCGGAAAAAGGCCGCGGCAATCCGCCATTTGTATTGGCGTTAGTATTATATCATTCCGCCGTCAGAAAAACAACCGAGTTGAAATTTGAAGGCGGGTATGCTATGCTTGTAGAATCAAAATCTGGGAGAGACACAAAAATGAAAAACTGTCTGATCCTGCTGACAAAGGCCTATCCCTTCGACACTGGCGAAGAATTTATAGAAAATGAGCTGCCCATTACAGCCCAAAGGTTTGACCGGCTTCTTGTGATCGCCACATCTACTTCCGACCATCCCGTTCAAACCAGAGCCCTGCCTGAAAATGCCACTGCCCGGTTTATCCCCGCCTCAGATGTCCGGCGCGCCGTTCCGACAGAAGCAGCCAAACAATTTCTGCGCCTGCCCGGCAAGTGCCGCAGCGCGGAAGAGCGGGAACGAATTGGCAGATCGCCTCTGCGGCGCCTGTTTCTCGCATATTTTTCGGCAAAAGCCGACCGAATTGCCTGCCTGGCAAAAGAAATCCTGAAAAAAGAAAACCTGGAGAAATATGAGGGCATTACCTTTTACAGCTACTGGTTTTTTGACACCGCCCTCGCCGCCCTGAGTCTAAAAAAAGATTTCGGAGCAGCAAACGGTCTGGCGGTCAGCCGCGCCCACCGGTACGATCTGTACGAGTCCCGAAACCGCCTGCATTACCTCCCGCTGCGTCCTTTTCTATTAAAAAACCTGGACGCCGTATACCCGTGTTCCGACAACGGAAGCCGCTGTCTCAAAGAAAAATTTCCCCGTTATTCCGATAAAATTCACACCGCATACCTTGGTACATTCGATTTTGGGGCTGGACCCGGCCAGCCTCTCCCGGAATTTCATCTGGTCAGCTGCTGCCACATTTCTCCCGTAAAGCGGGTAGAACGGCTGGCACAAGCGCTGGCACTGCTGAACGGAAGCGGCCTGAAATTGGAATGGACGCATTTCGGCGGCGGCAGCGGTCTACCGGATCTTCAAAACTATGCCAAACAGAATCTCAGTTTCATGGAATACCGCTTTGCAGGGGAAATTCCAAACAAAAAGCTGATGGAATTCTACCAGACGAATCATGTGGACTGTTTTGTCAACACCAGCAGCTCGGAGGGCCTCCCCGTCAGCATTATGGAGGCATGTTCTTTCGGTATTCCAATCCTTGCAACGAATGTGGGCGGAACGTCAGAAATCGTCCACGACGGGGTAAACGGTTTTCTGCTGGACGCCGATTTTACACCCGATTCCCTCGCCGAAAAAATCAAGTCCATGAATCAAATGGACAGGCAGGATTTCAAGGCTATGCGGACGGCTTCCCGTGAAATCTGGAAGCAGAATTTCTGCGCTGAAACGAACTACGCCCGTTTTGCTGAAGCAATCCTTCCGAAAAACTGAATTTATGAATTTAAGAAGGCTATGCACCGGGACGGGTACATAGCCTTTTCTACAGACGGACGGGAATTTCCCGCCGTGAAAGATACTGTTTCAGTTCCGGAATCGTGATTTCGCCGAAATGGAACAATGAAGCGGCAAGAACGGCATCCGCCCGGCCTTTTGTGAAAGCTTCGTAAAAATGTTCCGGTTTTCCCGCGCCGCCGGATGCAATCACCGGTATGGACACACTGCCTGAAACCGCCGACGTCAGTGCGAGGTCATAACCGTTTTTCTGGCCGTCGCAGTCCATGCTGGTCAGCAGGATTTCCCCCGTGCCTCGGCGCTCGGCTTCTTTTGCCCACTCTACCGCATCGCGGCCGGTATCGATCCGGCCGCCGTTCCGGTAAACCGTCCATCCGCCCTCCGCGCGGCGTTTCGCGTCAATCGCGCAGACGACGCACTGGCTCCCAAATTTTTCGGCCGCCTGCGAAATCAGCTCCGGATACTGAAGCGCGGCGGAATTGACGGAAACTTTGTCTGCACCTGCCCGCAGAAGTGCGGTAAAGTCGTCTACTGACCGAATTCCGCCGCCAACCGTGAACGGAATAAAAATTTGATCCGCGACTTTTCGGACCATATCGAGTACAATACTGCGCGACTCTGCGGACGCGGTGATATCCAAAAAAACCAGCTCGTCCGCCCCCTGCCGGTCGTATTCTTCCGCCGCCTGCACGGGATCTCCGGCATCCCGCAGATGAACAAAGGAAATTCCTTTGACCACCCTGCCGCCGTTTACATCAAGGCATGGAATGATTCGTTTGGCATACATGCTGAATCCCCCCGTTCACCCAATCATGCCTGCAAAATTCCGAAGGATTTGCAGGCCGACCCGGCCGCTTTTTTCCGGGTGGAACTGTGTTGCGCACAAATTTCCACGGCGCACCGCCGCATCAATGGTTACACCGTATTCGGTGGTGGCTGACACAGCATTCCGGTCATCCGCCCGCAAATAATAGGAATGGACAAAATAGACGTAGGGATGGCTTTCCAAACCGGTAAAAAGCCCGTCCCGCTCCTTCAGATCCAGAGAATTCCAGCCGATATGGGGAATTTTCAAGCCGTCAGCCGCCGGAATCCGATGGATTCCGCCCTTCAGGATACCCAGTCCGGAAACGTCCGGTGCTTCTTCGCTGTTTTCAAACAGAAGCTGGAGTCCCAGACAGATTCCAAGAAACGGCTTGCCAGATTTGATAAAATCCAAGATTGGCTCCACAAGACCGCATCTTTCAAGACAGCCCATGGCATCCCCAAATGCACCCACACCCGGCAGGACCGCTGCGGACGACGCTTTGAGGCGCTGCGGATTTCCGGTCACTACCGGCTCTTCACCAATAAACCGGAATGCCTTGACAACACTTTGCAGATTCCCGGCCCCATAATCCAAAACAGCAATCATGGCTTCCTCCTGTGCTTTCGTAGTTTACCATAGTATAACACGAAATTATCAGGATGGCAAACCCGCGTATTTTTTATCGGTTCCGGCAAAAGATAAAAAAGAGGTGAGATTTTTTATGGAGCAGAAGAAGAAAGATAGGCAAAAGACTCTGGACAACCAGCATGCTACTGCCGTAACCGCTCCCGACGGCCGGTACGAGAAAACCGGCGTGGCGAAACCGGATGAGCAGCATGTGAAAGAAGCCCGGGACTGGTCTGAAGAGCATCAGCAGTAAAAGATCCTCCGGAGCCGGGAAAAGGGCAGACCCTCCCCCGGCTCCGGATTTTTCTCCGGAAATCACCGTAACTGCAGGCCGGGTACAGGATTGACAAAACCTCAAGATCAAGGTACCATTATAGCTACTGTATTAAAATTCCGGAGGAAGCTATGGACTATCTTTTGCTGTGTGAAATTGCCGTTGGCCTTGCCATGGATGCTTTTGCCGTCAGCATTACCAACGGCTCCGTTGTGCGGCGTGTAACACCGCAGTTTGCGCTGAAGCTGGCCCTGTGTTTCGGCTTATTTCAGTCTGCCATGCCAGCGGCCGGCTGGGCCATTGGAAAAGCAGGCGAATCCTTTATCAACGCCGTTGATCACTGGGTCGCTCTGATACTGCTGGGATACCTGGGTGTCAGCATGATTGCCGAAGCGCGGAAAGACAAAAAAGCCGGAAAACAATGCCCACTGCGAAATGATATCCCATGGAAAACGCTTTTGGCAATGGCGCTGGCAACCAGTATTGACGCGCTGGCAACAGGGATTATTCTGCCGTCTGTTGTGGGGGCTTCCACCGTCTCCCTAATGATCGTTGCGGTTCTGATCATCGGTCTGATTACCTTTGTAATCTGCTTTGCAGGCGTATACATCGGAAAACGGTTCGGGCCGCTTCTCGCGGGCCGGGCACAAACCGTCGGAGGGATCGTCCTCATTGGAATCGGTTTGGAAATTTTCATCGACCATATGTTTTTTCAGTAAGGCGATACGTGTTTTCCATTGCGCGTATGCGGCGGACAATTTCCTGCCGGAGCGGTTCCGGGGATAAAACTTCTATTTGCCCCCCATATTGAAGAACCCATTCGACAAACCCTTCGCTGAGGTAAATTTCCGTCTGAATTGTAAAAGTATTTTCATCCTGCCGGTTCAGCGGGATATCGTTCCCGAACTTGTCCAGCACCGCTTCCAGCAGACCGCTGGAGCAGCGCAGCTCTACCGTCCGGCGCTCCCCGTGATACATATGGAATGTCCTGCGTGCAAAATCTTCCGTATTGAAGCGCCCGCGATATTCACTGACTTCTTCGAAAGGGCGGCTGGATTCATCAGAAATACAGGTGTGTTTCATCCGATCCAAGCGGTAAACACTCACGGAATCGTATTTGCCGTAATTTCCGGCCAGATAATACCGGTCAGAATTCCAGATCAATGCGTACGGGCTGATAAGGAAGGAGCGCCCTGCGTCCGGCACGGCCCTGTTTTCAGAAATAACGCGGTGATAATAGGTAAACTGTATTTTTTTCTTTTGGGTTATTGCGCGGGCGGCGGTGTCAATGGTGTAGTAGATTTCCTCATTGCCGAATTTTTCACAGTTCTGCACATAGATTCGGGAGCCTGCTTCTTCCGCCTGGCCCCGGCTGAGAAGCCCCGCCAGCTTACCAACAAGTTCTTCCGTCTTTCGCTCGGTGATAAAGGGGGCCGCACAGACAGCATCCATTAAAAGCCTGATTTCCGGTATTTCAAACATGCGCTGAGCCAGAAAATAGCCCGCACGGGGAAACCGGGTATATAAAATATCTGATCCGTAACTTTTCAAGGCGGCAATATCACGGTAAAGCGTTTTTCTGGTACAGGAAAAGCCCTGTCCTTTCAGCCTGCAGCACAATTCTTCGGCGGAAATCGGATGGTCTTCGTCCGTTTCTTTGGCAAGCAGCTCCAGCAGTGCCAGAATGATCAATTTTGGGGATTTGGATTCCAATGCTGAAAGTCTCCCTTTTCGTAAATATCACAGATAAGAAATTAGGCCGCAGGTTTTTCCTGCGGCCTTTAAAGCAGCGATCACTTTTTTAAGACATTCTTGACGACTTCCTCGATATGGGACTCACACAGACCAAATTTCTCCAGGATTTCATCCGCCGGTCCGGAACTGCCATATACGTCATTCACGCCGATTTTCACAACAGGGACAGGGCATTCTTCACAGACAACGCTGCAGACAGCATCCCCTAAACCGCCGATGACACTGTGTTCCTCCACCGTGATGATTTTGCCTGTTTCCCGGGCTGCTTTTACAATGATTTCACGGTCAATCGGCTTGAGAGTGTGAAGATTGATCAGGCGGGCATCAATTCCATCTTTTTCTAGACTTTTGACTGCCTTCAGTGCGCGTGAAACCATTAAGCCGGTTGCAATGATGGTAATATCTTTCCCATCCCGCAGGGTAATTCCTTTGCCGATTTCAAAATGATAATCATCGGAATTATTGAAACTTTCCACAGCAAGACGGCCAAGGCGGAGATAAACCGGCCCATTATGCTCAACAGCCGCTTTAACGGCCGCTTTCATTTCATAGTGATCAGCGGGATTCAAGACGACCATTCCCGGAATTGTGCGCATCAAAGCAATATCTTCCAAGCATTGATGCGTAGCCCCGTCTTCTCCGACGGAAAGGCCGGCATGTGAGCCGACAACTTTTACATTCAGATGCGGATACCCTACGGAATTGCGAACCTGCTCAAATGCACGCCCGGCGGAAAACATGGCAAACGAATTGGCAAAAGGAATTTTGCCGCAGGTTGCCAGCCCGGCCGCTACACCTATCATATTGCACTCTGCGATGCCGCAGTCAAAAAAGCGGTCCGGGAACTTTTCCCGAAACATGGCGGTTTTCGTCGAGGCGGCAAGATCTGCGTCCAGTACAACGATATTGGGATATTGTTCTCCCAGTTCAGTCAGTGCTATACCATAGCTCTCACGGGTTGCTTTTTTCACCATTTCAGCCATTTATTCCGCCTCCAGTCCGGACAGTACCGTCTTTAATTCCTGCATGGCAATTTGATACTGTTTATCATTTGGGGCCTTGCCGTGCCAGCCCACCTGATTTTCCATATACGAAACGCCTTTTCCTTTAACCGTTTTGGCAATAATCACGCTTGGCTTTCCCTTAACCGTTTTGGCATGGCAGAAAGCCGCATCAATTGCATCAAGATCATGTCCATCAATTTTCTGAACATCAAAATTGAAAGCCTCAAATTTTTTATCGATCGGTTCCGGGCCTCCAACGTCTGCAACCGGACCGTCAATCTGAAGGCCGTTGTTGTCAATAATCCAGCAAAGGTTGTCCAGTTTGTGGTGCCCTGCAAACATGGCAGCTTCCCACACTTCGCCTTCTTCTATTTCTCCGTCACCCAAAAGACTGTAAACCCGGTAGGATTTCTGATCCAGTTTTCCGGCCAAAGCCATTCCGCCGGCGGCGGCTACGCCCTGCCCAAGGGAACCGGTGCTCATTTCGATTCCGGGAATTGCTTTCATATCCGGATGTCCCTGCAGAAGGGCCCCAGTGTGGCGGAAACTTTTCAGTTCATCCCAGGGAAAATAGCCTTTCAATGCCAGAGCCGCGTACAGTCCGGGGCAGGTATGCCCTTTGGAAAGGACAAAGCGATCCCGGTTTTCCATCTTCGGATGGGATGGGTCAATATTCAGTTCCCGAAAGTACAGATCTGCTATGATGTCGGCTGCCGAAAGGGATCCTCCGGGATGGCCTGACTGTGCGGAATAAACCGCCTCAATCGCACCCATGCGGATCTTGCAGGCAGCAATCTGCAATGCTTTTTTTTCTGTCTGTTCCATGCTGACCTCCTATAATTTGCCTATGATCTGGCATATTTCCTGCTTTTATGATCTTCTCTTATTATAGGGTATTTTCCGGTGTAATTCAATACAGGTTTTTGATATTGAAATTTGCCGGATTCGGAATATAATAAAAGGCAGAAAATAAAACACGGTCTTTTCTTGGAGGGAAAACTCCGGAACAGACCGCTCAGTGGAAAAGGGCGCTGGAACAGCCCTAAAAAGACCTGAACTGGGAAAATGATTGACGAACGGCTGCAAAAGGGCCATAATGTATAGTATCAAAAGCATAATTGGGGAATGATGAGCTTGCAGAATAAAGATGATTTTGAAACTCTGTTGCATCAGAATAATTTAAAAAAGACAAAAGCAAGAATGTTAATTCTGGAAATTTTAAAAGATTCACAGCCTAAAACGGCCGACGAAATCTACTCAACTTTGAACAAGGCAAATGACAAACTCAATTTGTCCACCGTGTACCGAACATGTGAAACCCTGGCAAAAAAGGACATTCTGTTAAAGTCAAATTTCACTGACGATGGCATTGCCCGATACGAATATTGTCAATCCGGACATGTCCACCATGCCATCTGCCTTGGCTGCAATAAAATCATTCCCATTAATGACTGTCCATTTGGCAAGTTTGACCAGGTGATGAAATCAAAATACGGCTTTGACGTAAAAAGCCACCGGATCGAAATATACGGTTACTGCCACGACTGCTGCAAAAAGAACAAAAAAAAGTAAAAGCGGAATTCAAAAGACAAAAGCTTTGTTTTTTGAATTCCGCTTTTTTAATGCTTGACAGAAAGTCTTTGTTCCGTTCCGTTTTTCAGACGGATAATATTGGCTCGGTGTTTCCAGATAATAATCATTGCCATAAACAAAGTGATTCCCGTCGTAATCCAGACAAAGGAAATTGGTACGGGGCCATAGGGGGAACTGTGCAGGCGGTAATCAAAAAAATAAGTAAAGATAAAGTTTGACACTGTAAAAGCAATCGCCGCACTGATGGAAGAAACCGATACAATTTTAGTCAGCGCCAAAACAATGACAAAGGTCAAAACTGAGACAACAAAAATCCGCCAGTCGATAAAAGCAACCATGGCCGATGTGGAAAGGATTCCCTTTCCGCCGCGGAATCCGAAATAAAGCGGGTAAATATGTCCAAGCACACAGGCAAGCCCGGCCAAATAAGCACCGTACTGCGCATAATACACCGGATAATTATATCCCTCACAGACCGAACGAATGATTGCCCGTCCGATGCAAACCGCTACGCCGCATTTTCCAAAATCGAATATCATGGTTAAAATTGCTGCTTTTACACCGACCGAACGCAGTACATTTGTCATTCCGGCATTTCCGCTTCCCAAGGTACGGATATCCACATGGTTAAACATCTTTGTGAAAATGATTGAAAAGCTGATGCTTCCCAGTAAATAGGCAATCACAGCTACAAGCAGAACCGGTATGGCGAAAATACGGAAAGATTCAGCCATTTTCAAATTCCTCCCTGTTTTTCTCCCCGCTCGCGGACAATAAAACGAATCGGAGTGCCGCCGAGCCCAAACGTTTCCCGGATGATATTTTCCAGATACCGCTGGTAGGAGAAATGAAACAGTTGTTTTGAATTGACAAAAAACACAAAAGTGGGCGGCTGCACCGATGTTTGTGTCACGTAATAAATTTTCAGCCGTCTGCCCTTGTCCGTAGGGGGCTGAACCCGGGAGGTAGCCTGCGAAAGGGCACTGTTCAACATCCCCGTAGCGATCCTTGTCGAATTCGATTTTGCCGCATCCCGCACGGCTTCAAACAGGCGCTCTATCTTCTGCCCTGTCTTGGCCGAAATAAAAACAATGGGAGCATAAGACATAAACGAGAAATCCTGTTCCAACTGGCTGCGGTACTGCTGCATAGTGCCGGTTTTCTTTTCCACAGCGTCCCATTTGTTAACGGCAATCACGCATCCCTTTCCAGCCTCATGGGCAAGTCCCGCCACTTTGGAATCCTGTTCCGTAAAACCGACCGTACCGTCGATCATGATGATACAAACGTCACTGCGGTCAACAGCCATCTGCGCCCGAAGAATGCTGTAATGTTCCACCGCATCATTTACGCGGCTTTTTTTCCTCAGCCCGGCCGTATCGATCAGAACGAACCTGCCATAGCTGTTTTCCACGGCGATATCAATAGCATCACGCGTAGTTCCAGCCACATTGGAAACAATGCAGCGCTCTTCTCCTGCAATCCGATTTACAAGAGAAGATTTTCCTACATTCGGCTTCCCTATAATCGCTACGCGGATCGGTTTTTCTCCGGTCTCCAGTTCATCCTGCGGTGGAAGGTTCCGAACGACAAAATCAAGCAAATCGCCCGTTCCCTGCCCATGGACAGAGGAAACCCGTATGGGATCGCCCAAACCGAGGCTGTAAAATTCATACAATTCCGGCGGAGGCTCCCCGACCGAATCGCATTTATTGACGCAAAGTGCAACGGTCTTTCCGCTTTTCAGCAGCATCGAAGCAATTTCACTGTCTGCCGCCGTAACTCCGGAATGAATGTCGGTAACCAGGATGATGACATCCGACGCATCAATCGCAAGTTCCGCCTGCGCCCGAATATGGGACAGGATCTCATCTCCGGAGTCCCAGTCAATCCCTCCGGTATCCACGATGGAAAACCTACGGCCGTTCCATTCACAGTCGCCGTAAATTCTGTCGCGCGTCACTCCCGGCGTATCGTCCACGATGGAAACCCGCCGACCTATCAGCCTATTAAACAGAGTGGATTTTCCAACATTCGGTCTGCCGACGATCGCAACGACCGGTTTTGCCATTCTTTCCGCTTCCCCTCCGAATTTTTCTACCCAATTAATCAGCCAGCGCCGGAAAGGGAATTACTGAATTTCCCCATGGATCCCCAAAACCGGGCCGGCAGAAACATTTTTATAAAAAAGGAGAGAAGGATCTGCTCCTTCTCTGCGATTTCTGAAATGGAATTCATGCTTCTTTCTTTATAACTTCCCGGCCGTTGTAATAACCGCAGTTGCCGCAAACCTTATGCGGAGCTTTTAACTCGCCGCACTTCGGGCACTTTACAAGCGCTGGTGCGCTCATCTTCCATACATTGGAACGCCTTTTATTCTGTCTCGCACTGGACAGTTTTCTCTTTGGTACCGCCATTGTTCAGCCTCCTTACCAGTATTTCACAATCATAAAATTTTCAGTGAAGCAGATTCTTCAGCACTTCCAGCCTCGGATCAATCTTCTGTGCAGAGCATCCACAGGGACCGTCGTTCAGATTTTTGCCGCATTCCGGGCAAACACCCTTACAGTCTTCTCGGCATAAAAACCGGGTCGGGAGCTCCAAAAGGATATCTTCCCTTACCAGTTCGTCCACATTCAGCTGCTGATCCCGGACTTCAATATATCGGTCGTCACCCTTGTTCTCTGAGGAAGGGACAAGAATATGGGAAAACTCATATTCATAGTGCCTGTCTATCTGCGCTGCACAGCGGTCGCACGGAATGGAAAAATCAAAGGAAGACCTGATTTTCAACCGGGCAAAACCCTCTTTTCCGCTGACAGCACCTTTCACTTTCACCGGGGATACAAACGGATAAAAACCGCCCACCTGTGTCTGAGATAAATCAAACTCGTATTCAAACGGGTAGGTTTCCTGTCCTTCCGCAAATATTTTCCTTAAATTGAGAATCATATTCCACCTCGGCGCTACAGTCTTTAATTATATCGGCAATACGCTGTTTTGTCAATAAAAAACTGCTGTTGCCTTGAGAAATTTAACAGCCGCATCCTGCTTTTTCAGGTGGAAACAGAAATTTTCTTGATTTCTTCCGGAATTGCACTTTGATCTGCCGAAACCAGAAGAGTCATCTTCGTATCAGCCAGTGAGGACAAACGATCCAGCTTCTGAACAAAGCCTGTTAGGACGTTCATATCCTGGCCGATAATTTTTAGCGTGGAATCTACAAAAATATCCGTCACATCGTAATTGCCGGCGCAGATTCCGCACAGAAATCCTTCCAGTGCCTCAACTCCCTGAATTCCATAGGAATCAATATCCACCAGACGAACATCGTGAGAAATGTCATAAGTAAGCTGACTTCCCTTTTCAATGACAACAACATTTCCGCTGGATTTCTGGGCAGCCTCATTGGCCTGCGCCACCAGCCGCTTAGTCTTTCCGGTCCCTTTTTTACCAACAATTAAATGAATCATGGTCGTGCTCCTCCTAATCTATTTTGTCCATGCTGTTTCCGGGCCATGTGGAAAAACTTATTTATTTTTTCAGGCGTTTTTCCAAAGCCTCTTTTTCTCCTTCGTAGCCGGGTTTGCCAAGAAGGGCAAACATATTCTTTTTGTAGCTTTCCACTCCGGGCTGATTAAACGGGTTGACGCCCATGAGATATCCCGATATAGCGCATGCCTTCTCAAAGAAATAAATCAAGCCGCCAAGCGAACGCTCTGAAAAATCCGGTACACGGAGAACTGTGTTTGGGACTCCGCCGTCTGTGTGAGCAAGAGCCGTTCCTTCAAAGGCTTTTTCGTTAATATATGCCATCGTCCTGCCCGCCAGGAAATTCAGGCCGTCTGCGTTTTCCGCATCTGCTTCCAGGGTAATATCCCTCTTAGGCTTGTCAAACAGGACAACCGTTTCGATCAGGCTGCGCCGGCCCTGCTGGATATACTGCCCCATGGAATGCAGATCGGTTGAAAAGATGGCGGAAGCCGGGAAAAGCCCCTTGTTGTTTTTACCTTCGCTCTCGCCGAAAAGCTGTTTCCACCATTCGCACATCATCTGAAAACAGGGTTCATAGCTTTCAAGAATTTCAATTTCCTTGCCCTTGCGATACAGAATATTGCGGATGGCCGCATAACGGTAGCAGTCATTCTGAGACAGATCCGGTTTGTCAAATTCGCTGGACGCTTCGGCGGCACCGGACATCAGCTGGCCGATATCCGCTCCGGCCACCGCAATGGGCAGAAGCCCAACGGCGGTTAAAACGGAATACCGCCCGCCGACATCATCCGGCACCACAAAGGTCTCATACCCTTCACGCGTAGCCAGCTGCTTCAGCGTTCCGCGAGATTTGTCCGTTGTGCAGTAAATCCGCTTTGCCGCTCCCTCCCGGCCGTATTTCTTTTCCAGCAGTCTGCGGAAAATACGAAAAGCGATGGCCGGCTCCGTCGTTGTACCGGATTTGGAGATAACGTTGACGGAAACATCCCGGTCCTTGCAGATTTCCAGCACTTCGCTTAAAGCCGTGGAACTGATGCCATTGCCGACGAAATAAATATCCGGCGTATCTTTTTTCAGCGCGTTGTAATTCTGCGACTTTAAAAACTCAATCGCAGCGCGCGCCCCCAGGTAGGAACCGCCAATACCGATCACCACAAAGACTTCCGAATCGGAACGGATCTTCTGTGCCGCCTGAAGAATACGCGAAAACTCTTCTTTGTCATAACGGGAAGGAAGATCCACCCAGCCCAAAAAATTGCTGCCAAGACCCGTTCCCTCATGAAGCGTCTCATGGGCTAGGAGAACCTGCGGGGCAATTGCCGCACATTCCTCTTCGCCGATAAAGCCGGAAAGATATTGATCATCAAGCCGAATTAACATGCTATTTCCTCCTGCTGCCGCATAATTGCGTAATTAGGGTATACTTATATTTTACCGTATGGGGGCGGCGTTTGCAAGAAGAAAGAGATTATTTCTGTTAATTTGCCGTTTAATCATCCATTTGCCATCAGCAGCCGCCGGGCAAGAAGCCGAAAAGCAGAATCAAACGTTATGGCCGAAACAGATGATTTGGCCCGAATTTCAAACTCCTGAAGGGCCTTTCCATCCAGCGAACAGACGACCTTGCCGAGGATCTGCCCTTTTTTCACGGGTGCGGAGATATTGTTTTCCCACGTAACCCCATATTTTAAATTGCCGGCTTTTCCCTTTGGAACAAGGATACTAGTCCCCGGATTTACCGAAGTTTCCACTTTGGGCTTCATACCGTTGCGGACCGGAACAGGCTGAGAGGCTTCAGCGGGCATCTGCGGGCTTGCCACCGACCAGTTGGCAAACCCATAGTCCAGAAGGGCTGCCGCATTTGAAAAGCGTTCTTTGCTGTCGGCGCAGCCGAGCACCACGGCAATCAGGCTGACACCTGCGCGCTGCGCCGTAGCCGAAACACACTTCCCGGCTTTGCTGGTGGTTCCGGTTTTCAGGCCGGTAATTCCCTTATAGGTTTTCAGAAGTTTATTGGTATTAACCAACTGAGTCTTTCCCCCGCGCAGATAGTCCATCCAGACTTTGGTATAATCATAGATTTTCGGATGTTTGATCAGCTCACGTGACATAACGGCAACATCGTGGGCAGAAGTTACGTGGCCGTCTTCATCAAGGCCGTAACAGTTTTTGAACGTGGTATCGTTCATTTTCAGCTGTTTGGCCTTCTGATTCATCATACTGACAAATTCATCTTCGCTTCCTGCCACGTACTCTGCCAAAGCGACTGAGCAGTCATTCGCACTTGCTATGACCGTAGCCTTCAGCAGTTCGTCCACCGTCATAGTTTCCCCTGGTTTCAGCCAGATTTGAGATCCCCCCATGGAAGAGGCGTGTTCACTGGCGGAAACTTTGTCTTTCAGTCCGATTTTTCCGGAGTCAAGTGCTTCCATAACCAGAAGCAGCGTCATAATCTTGGTAATGGATGCGCATGCGCGTTTTTCGTGTGGATTTTTTTCATACAGAATTTTTCCGGTCTGGGCCTCCATTAAAGCAACAGAAGGCGCCTTGATCTCTTCGCTGGAAAAGGCGGCGGCACCAAACGGAATGCAGGAAAAAACGGTTACCGCCGCCAGCAAACAGGCAGGCAGCTTTTTCAACTTCATATCCAGCACCTCCAATTTCATACTAAATTCTTATGCCGGACAGGGAGCTTCTATCCATAAAAATAGAGAATGGGGCGGTTTCGAGAATTCTAGATCCTAAAAATCCAATTTTCTCTGAAATTTTTTGGATATTCCGGAATATACCAGCTCCGATGCGCCTTTCTCACGGAATTTTAAGACTTGATTCACGTCAAATCCACATACTCTGCATACAATAATGGACACACCATGCGGCACAAAACGGAACTGGGCCATGCTTTTGCCGCAGGCTCTGGCGGGAACCGGTTCCAGCATTATGATGTATATCCTGACGGCAAAGCGTTTTGGCCGGCCGGACAACGGCTCGCCTCCATCTGCAGGCGGGAATGCTAATTTTGGCAGAAACTCCAACTGCTTCCCCGGCGGAGGTCCCCAAAATGGATTTCAGGGCCGGACAGGGGGCGCCGTAGGAAATGATATTGGAACTGCAGGGCCGCTGAGGTTATGGCAGAGCATCCTGTACGGACAAGCTTCCTGGCTGATTATTCTGGCTCTATTCTCAATCTTGGCGTGCGTACAAAAGTTTTCAGGGAAAAAAGGCTCTTCTCAGCGCGGCATGCTCCTGTTTTGGACAATATGGCTTATAACCGACGCCGTATTCTTCAGTTTTGCCGATTTTTGGCACCGGTACTACCTTTGTATCCTGGCTCCTGCCATAGCGGGCCTTGCAGGGAATAGGTCTGCCGGAGATGCTGCGGGCTTTCCGTGACAAAGACGGATGGAGACGCTGGCTGCTGCCACTGGCGCTGGCGGCTTCGAATTCCGCCGCGGCGATTTATGTATGGAATTACTCCCAGCTTCGCTCCTGGCTGTTCCCCATCATAGCAGGATTTGGGATTGCCGCGCTGGCAGCCATGGCCGTCTGGCTGTTCCGGCCCAAAAAGGTTCTGCTTTCCATTGCCGCCGGTTCAATGATACTTTCTATGCTGGCGGGACCGTTCTACTGGCCCCTGACAGCGGCTCTCTCTACGTCTGTGAAAACATCACCATGCCTTATGCCGGCCCTGAGCTGGCGTCCAAACCGTTCAAATGTGAAACCGAACAAAAACTTTGGGCCGCGTTTTCTCCTGAAACAGAGAAAACGCGGCCTTGCTTTTAACGGAAAACAGGCTGGATCTGTTTTTTTTCCAAGGCTGCCAGTGCTGCCGGCAGAATCAGGGTAAAGTCTGCGACAAGTGAAAAAGGCTTTTTTTCAGGATTATCCTGCCGCATAGGGACAAAATAGATATTCTGTACATTCAGCAGTCTTCCGATATTCTGCGCGGAAGCGGCCAGCGCGTCATTGGTAGCCGGGGCAAGCACGACTGGAAGGCCAATCCGCAGGCTGGATTTAACCGCCATGGTTACCGGTGTATCGGTAATACCGTTCGCCAATTTGGCAAGGGTATTACCCGTACAAGGTGCAACGATCATCAGGTCAACCATCTTTTTAGGGCCAATCGGCTCCGCATCCACAATCGTCCGGATAACTTTCCGGCCGCAGATATCTTCCACTTCCCAGATATAATCAGACGCCCTGCCAAAGCGTGTATCCGTCTGACAGGCGTTCTGCGACATAATGGGTAAAATTGGGTACCCTTCCTCCGCAATATGTCTCATTTCGTCGATCACGCGGCGGAATGTGCAGAAAGAACCGCACATAGCAAACCCCAAAACCGGCTTCTCCATAAAATCACTCCTCCATAATATGGCAGACGGTATCCAAAATGATGGCGCCCGCTGTTTTAGGCGCAACTCTGCCCGGGAGCGACGGCGCCAGGAGCGCCCGGATGCCGGTATCTTCCGCCGCACTGTAATCCACTCCGCCCGGCGCGGATGCCAGATCGATTAATAGGCTGCATCCGGAAAGGCTCGAAAGAACCGGCCGGTCAAAAATCAGAGCCGGTATGGTGTTGAAAATGATGTCATATTCTCCGCCCCCGATGTTCTCGGTCTGGACGGAATGATATCCGCAGGACTTGATCCAAGCAATATCGGCCGGTTTCCGGGCGCTGACGGTCACTTCAGCCCCCAGACCGTGCAGCATCCTCGAAAGGACTTTTCCCACCCTGCCGAAACCGGCGACAAGACACCGGCTGCCGCTGACCGTGCCGGAGTATTCCCGCATGGCGATCTCTATAGCGCCTTCCGCCGTTGGGACGGCGTTCCGTACGGCAAATTCCTCCCGTACGGAATAATCATCCGTCTGAATTTGCTTCCACACGCTGCTTGTGCAGTACAGCCGATCCATCATTCCGCCGATGACCCGCTTCCCGCGCATTTTTTCTGCAAATTCGTCATTTAAAACGATCTTTTTTTCGCTGAAATCCATTTTTAAATGCTTTCCGTCGTCCGTCACCGGAAGAGGCAAAATAATTATATTGCACAGGCGAATCATTTCGCCGAGGGTCGTTTTGTGTACATTCCCTGTAAAGGTGACCCCGTCAAAACCACAGATGTATCCCTGGAATCCAGCGGCAGCGAGCTGCTCCGCCAGCGCGATCTGACGGCGGTCACCGCCCAGTATGCCGCAGTTGTTTATTCCTGTCATCATTCAGGCCTCCGTAAAGTTCATATTGACATAATATGGGGGGAGACTGCTGCTTGTGCCTGCGCGTTTCGCAGGCAGTTTTTATTTTTGTTTGCAATTTTGCCGAAAGATGATTATTATTAAATTGTGTGGCAATATATTTATGTAGCCATGCAGACTATATTGCGGACGGAGTGTCCATTCAGCTTATTTAGAAGGAGAATTTTTCCATGGAAAACAGCAATCTGCTTTCAAAAATTAAAAAAATCCATTTTATTGGAATCGGAGGATCAGGCATGTGCCCCATCGCCGAAATTCTCCATCATAAAGGATATCAGCTGACGGGTTCCGATACAAACGAATCGGACACCCTTGCCCGGATCAAAAGCTACGGAATACCCGTTTCAATGAATCAGAAAGCCGAAAACGTAGACGGTGCGGAACTGGTTGTCTACTCTGCCGCCATTAAGCCGGATAACCCTGAACTGGCTGCAGCACGGGAAAAAGGCATTCCAACGGTGGAGCGCTCCGTTATGCTTGGCATGGTGACCAGCCATTTTGCCAATCCCGTGGCCGTAGCCGGCACGCATGGAAAGACAACAACCACCGCCATGATTACCCAGATCCTTCTGGAAGCCGGGAAAGATCCTTCGGCCATTATTGGGGGAAAGCTTCCCCTGATTGGCGGAAACGGCCGTGTGGGGAAATCACAGACTATTGTCTGCGAAGCGTGTGAATACGTTGATACGTTTCTTCAACTGCATCCGGCCGTTTCCGTCATTCTGAACATTGACAATGACCATTTGGACTATTTTGGGACAGTGGAAAATACCATCCGTTCTTTTCACAAATTCGCCCTCCAGACTTCCCGCGCCGTTATTGTCAACGCAGACAACGCCAATGCCATGAAAGCGGTTGCTGATATCCATAACGCGAAGATTATCACTTACGGCTTCAGCGCCGGCAGCGATTATAGGGCCACCGATATTCAGGATACCTACCGGGCACGCGAACAGTTCCGAATCGTCCGGCATGGGGAAAAAGCGGCGGACATTGTCCTCAGCATCCCTGGGAAGCACAATATATATAACGCCCTTGCGGCCTTTGCCGCGGCGGACCTGCTTGGCGTGGACACTCAAAGCGCTGCGGAAAGCCTGCACCGCTTCACGGGAGTGCACCGCCGGTTTGAAAAGCTCGGCGAATTCGGGGGCATTACGATTGCCGACGATTTTGCCCATCATCCCACCGAACTGACCGCCACACTGACCGCCGCAAAAAAAATGGGATTTCGGCGCGTATGGGCGGTATTTCAGCCTCACACTTACTCCCGGACCTATCTGCTTCTGGACGATTTTGCCAAAGCCCTGCAAATCGCAGACCGGGTGGTTCTCTCTGAAATCCTAGCGGTCCGTGAAACCAATACCTACCATATCTATGCCAAGGATCTTGCGGCAAAAATACCGGGCTGTGTCTGGTTTAAAACGTTTGAGGAAATTGCCGACTACATGGTTAAAAACGCGGAAAACGGCGACCTGATTCTCACCCTCGGCGGCGGAGATATCTATAAATGTGCCAACCGGATCGTTCAGAAATATCAGGAAGCGGAAAGCAAAGCGGAAGCCCGGTAAAAACAGCGAATAACAGCATCATCCCCCTGGCTTAGCCGAGGGGGATGATGCTGCTTCAGAAATGATCAGGCTGATCTTTCATTTTCCGCAGGGTTCCAGAATCCCGCTTTTCCGGAAATGCTTCTCCAGTTCTTCTGCACCCTGAAAGCGATGACCCGGAATCCCAACCCGGGCTACGCCGTCGATATTCTCCTGTAAATCGTCAATAAACAGGCATTCCGCAGCCTTCAGCCGGAATCGTTCCAGCAGACACCGGTAAATGGCCGGATTCGGTTTTACCAGTTTTTCTTTTGCTGAAATGACAAAGCCGTCAAAATACCGAAATACCTCTACGTTCCGGTAATACTTAAAAAAGCGCAGACTGGCATTCGACAGAAGATAAAGGGGATATCCTTTTTTTTTCAGTTCAGCAGCCAGTTCCGTCATGCCCGGCATGGGAATCATCATGCAGTGCCAGTTTTCCATTGCGTGCCGCACCTGTTCTGCATATCGCGGAATCCGCGCCTGAACCTGGGCAACAGCGTCTTCTTCTGAAATAGTGCCTTCATCAAGCTGTTTCCATTCCGGTCCCAGAAAGAGTTCATGGTAAACTGCTTCGGCAGCACCGGGATCCGAAATAATCTGATTCACATACTTTTGAGGCTGGTAATCCGACAGAACATTTCCCATGTCAAAAATAATATTCTTTATCATACTGCACTCCCTGTGAAAAGTTTCGTCAGCGGCGGCGCGCCAGCATCTTTTTCAAGTACTGGCCTGTATAAGACTGCGGAACCCGGGCAACCTGCTCCGGCGTTCCGGCAGCGACGACCTCACCCCCGGCGTCTCCGCCCTCGGGGCCGAGATCAATGATATAGTCCGCCGTCTTAATCAGGTCGAGGTTGTGTTCGATCACAACAACCGTATTGCCCGCATCCACCAGTTTCTGAAGAACATCAATCAGTTTGTGGACGTCGGCAATGTGAAGGCCCGTCGTCGGCTCGTCAAGGATATAAATGGTGCGGCCGGTGGCGCGCTTGCCAAGCTCAGCCGCCAGTTTTACGCGCTGCGCTTCACCGCCGGAAAGGGTCGTGGCTGGCTGCCCAATCTTAATATAGCCAAGGCCCACGTCATACAGAGTCTGAAGTTTGCGCGCGATACGCGGGATGCTGCTGAAAAAGGAAAGGCCTTCTTCAACCGTCATTTCCAAGACATCATAAATATTCTTGCCCTTATATCGGATTTCCAGCGTTTCTCGATTATAGCGCTTGCCTTTGCAGACTTCACAGGGAACATAAACATCGGGGAGAAAATTCATCTCGATCTTGATGATCCCGTCGCCCTGGCACGCTTCGCAGCGCCCGCCTTTCACGTTAAAGGAAAATCGGCCCGCGGTAAATCCTCGCACCTTGGCATCCTGGGTTGAGGCAAACAGTGACCGGATATCCGAAAAAACGCCCGTATAGGTGGCCGGGTTGGAGCGCGGCGTGCGCCCAATTGGAGACTGGTCGATCTGAATGACTTTATCAAGGGCAGAGAGGCCTTTGATCTTTTTGAACGAACCCGGATGGGTTTTGGCGCCGTTCAGCTCGGCGGCAAGATACCGATACAGGATTTCATTGATCAAGGACGATTTTCCCGATCCAGAAACGCCGGTTACACAGACAAATGCACCCAGCGGAATGGTGACATTGATATTTTTCAGGTTATTCTGCGACGCGCCGATAATTTCAAGTTTTTTCCCGTTCCCTTTTCGGCGTGTTTTGGGTATTTCCACTTTTTTCTTTCCGCTCAGGTACTGGCCTGTAATGGATTTTTCGCAGTGAACAATATCCTGCACTTTGCCGCTGAAAACGACCTCACCGCCGTGGATGCCCGCCCCGGGGCCAATATCCACAATATGGTCGGAGGCCAGCATGGTTTCCTCGTCATGCTCCACAACAATCACCGTATTGCCCAAATCCCGCAGATGCTTCAGCGTGGCAAGCAGTTTGGCATTGTCTCTCTGATGAAGGCCTATGCTGGGCTCATCGAGAATATACAGAACGCCTGTAAGGGATGACCCGATCTGCGTTGCCAGGCGGATGCGCTGGCTCTCTCCCCCGGAAAGGGTACCCGCCGGACGGGAAAGCGTGAGGTACTCCAGCCCGACATTTTTCAGGAAACCCAGGCGGTTTTTGATTTCCCTCAGAATCAGGCGGGCAATTTGGTTTTCGCGGTCGGTCAGCTGCAGATGCTCCATAAAATCAAGTTCTTTGGATACCGGCATATCACAGAAATCGGCAATATTCATACCCCCGACCGTTACCGCCAAACTGACCGGTGAAAGCCGCTTTCCGTGGCAGGCGTCGCAGGGAATAGCGCTCATATAGGTCTGGATCTCATCCCGAATCCAGCTGCTTTGCGTATCCCGGAACCGCCGTTCCAGATTGTTGACGATTCCCTCGAATTCCGTTTCATATGAACTGTGCCCAAAACTGCCGTCGCGTTCCACCCGGATTTTTTCACCCTTGGTGCCATACAGCAGAATGTCAATGATTTCGGGCGGCAGCTCTTTAATCGGCGTATTCAAGGAAAAATGATAATGCTTTGCCAAAGCCCTGAGGTACATGGCGGCTATGGTATTTCCTTCCATGGCCCAGCCGCCTGCCTTCAGGCCGCCCCGGCTGATAGACAGCGATTTATCCGGAAAGATCAGAGCCGGGTCTACTTTCATAAATACACCCAGGCCGGCGCATTTGGGGCAGGCACCGAACGGACTGTTGAATGAAAACATGCGGGGCGTTAGTTCCTCTACGCTGATGCCGTGTTCCGGGCAGGCATAATTCTGGGAAAAAAGGTGGTCTTTGCCGCCGATGACACTGATAACCGTAAGGCCGCCGGAAAGGGACGAAGCGGTTTCCACCGAATCCGCCAGGCGGGAACGGATATCCGGATGGATAACGAGCCTGTCCACCACGATTTCAATCGTATGTTTCTTATTCTTTTCCATGGTAATGGTTTCAGACAGATCGTAAATTATACCGTCTACCCGAACGCGGGTAAACCCGCCCCGGCGGGCGGCATCCAGTTCCTTCACGTGCTCTCCCTTGCGGGCACGCACCCTGGGAGCCAGCACAAGGATTTTGGTTCCCTCCGGCAGGGCAAGCACCTGATCGACAATCTGGTCGACGGTCTGCTGCCGGATTTCCCGGCCGCAAACCGGGCAGTGCGGGATTCCAATGCGCGCATACAAAAGCCGCAGATAATCATAAATTTCTGTTACCGTGCCCACCGTGGAGCGCGGATTTTTTGACGTGGTCTTCTGGTCAATTGCAATGGCCGGCGACAAACCGTCAATATAATCCACATCCGGTTTGTTGACCTGACCGAGAAATTGGCGCGCGTAGGAAGAGAGAGACTCCACATACCGCCGCTGCCCTTCAGCATAAATCGTATCGAAGGCAAGCGAAGATTTTCCCGAACCGGAAAGCCCGGTAAAAACGATCAGTTTGTCGCGCGGCAGCTCAATATCAATATTTTTGAGGTTATGTTCTCTGGCACCTTTGATATAGATGGTTTTTGCTGGCATAGATTCCTCCATAGCGTGGGTTATTCGCCTTTTAGTTTTTTGATTTTATCCCGCAGATAGGCGGCATGTTCAAATTCCAACAGTTTTGCCGCATCTTTCATTTCCCGGGTAAGCTGTTCAATCTCACGTTTTTTGTCGCCGGGAGACAGTTTCCGGCGTTTCTTCTTCCCGTCTTCCTTGTGGGTAGAGATTTCCAGAATTTCCGCAACCGGTTTGACAATTGTCTTCGGCACAATGCCGTGCGCCCGGTTAAACGCCTTCTGCAGCCCGCGCCGGCGCTCGGTTTCGCGGATAGCCGCCTCCATAGACGGCGTAACCGTATCGGCATACATAATAACCTGCCCGTTCGCATTGCGGGCCGCACGCCCAATAGTCTGGATCAGGGAACGTTCGCTCCGCAGAAAGCCTTCCTTGTCCGCATCCAGAATAGCAACAAGGGAAACTTCGGGGATATCCAGCCCTTCGCGCAGCAGATTGATTCCGACCAGCACATCGAATTTTCCGAGCCGCAGATCGCGGATGATCTCCATGCGCTCCACGGTATCAATATCATAGTGCATGTACCGGACGCGGATTCCCACCCCTTCCAAAAATGAAGTCAGGTCTTCTGCCATTTTTTTGGTCAGCGTCGTGACCAGAATGCGTTCTTTGCGGGCGGCCCGCAGGTTAATTTCAGAAATCAGGTCGTCGATCTGCCCGTCCGTTGGCTTCACGATAATCTCCGGATCCACCAGGCCGGTCGGCCGAATCACCTGCTCCACTACCTGCGCGGATTTTCCCAGTTCAAAGTCGCCCGGTGTGGCGCTGAAAAATACAGCCTGGTTGATATGGCTGTAAAACTCGTCAAAATTGAGCGGACGGTTATCGTAAGCGGAGGGCAGCCGAAACCCATACTGGACAAGAGCATCTTTCCGCGCCCGATCGCCCGCATACATAGCGTGGACCTGCGGCAGCGTCACATGGGACTCGTCCACAAACAGCAGAAAATCCTTCGGGAAATAATCTAGCAGGGTAAACGGTGAACTGCCCGGCGCCCGGCCGGAAAGGACTCGGGAATAATTCTCGATCCCTTTGCAGAAGCCAACTTCTGTCAGCATCTCCATATCATAGCGTGTCCGCTCTTCAATCCGCTGTGCTTCAATCAGCTTATTCTGGCTTTTAAACCAGCGGACCCGCTCTTCCATTTCCTCTTCAATCTCATGGACGGCCCGCTGTATTTTTTCTTTTGGGACAATATAATGAGAAGCGGGATAGATCGCCGCATGTTTGAGATCTGCCTTGACTTCACCGGTAAGAGGATTAATCTCCCGGATGCGGTCGATTTCATCCCCGAAAAATTCGACGCGGATTGCGTTTTCACTGGACTGAACCGGAAAGATCTCCACTACGTCGCCCCGAACTCGGAATTTGTTGCGGATAAAATTCACGTCATTGCGTTCATACTGGATTTCGACCAGCTTTTTCAGCAGTTCGTCTCGGCTCTTTTTCATGCCGGGGCGCAGGGAAATCACCATAGTCCGGTAGTCAATCGGATCGCCCAGGCTGTAAATGCAGGAAACGCTGGCAACGATAATCACATCGCGCCTCTCAGAAAGGGCAGATGTGGCCGAGTGCCGCAGCTTGTCGATTTCGTCATTGATGGCGGAATCTTTCTCAATATAGGTATCCGTCGTGGGAATATAGGCTTCCGGCTGATAATAGTCATAATAGCTGACAAAATACTCTACGGCGTTTTCAGGGAAAAACTCCCGGAATTCCGAACAAAGCTGGGCCGCCAGCGTTTTATTGTGGGCCAAAACCAGTGTGGGCCGGTTGACCTGTGCGATAATGTTGGCCATGGTGAATGTTTTTCCGGAACCGGTTACCCCCAAAAGGGTCTGCTCCCGGTCGCCGTCCCGGAGACCCTGCACCAGCTGAAGGATCGCTTTCGGCTGGTCGCCGGCCGGCTGATATTTTGATACGAGTTTAAAATTCATTCCTGCTCCATGTCCTGTTCCGGATTAAAGAGTTCCGGCATAATTTTACTTTTTGCGAAAGATAAATAATCATTTCCACCGACGATAATATGGTCAATCAGCATTACTTCAACCGTTTGCAGCGCTTCGTAAACCCACCGGGTGGTATCAACGTCCTGCTTAGAAGGCAGACAGTTCCCGCTTGGGTGATTATGCGAAAGAATCGCATAGACGGCGTTGTACTGCACGGCGAGCCGGACCACTTTTTTAATATAGATATTGGTAGCCAAAGCGGAACCTTCGCTCACAACGTCACAGTACAGCATTCTTGCCTTGCTGTCCAGAAGCATCAGCACAACGACTTCGTTCTGCCTGCCGATAAATTTCTTGACAAGTTTTTTGCCCGCTTCATCATAATCATAAATCACCTGTTTATCCCGGTCCAGGTCTTCCTGATATCTGCGGCAAACCTCAGGAATCAGTTTCAGCAGGGTTGCAGCTGATTTTCCAATTCCCTTGACTTGCTGGAGTTCTTCAAACGGGGCGTCAAATACACCGGAAAGCGAACCGAACCGGCGTATCAGTTCATGCGCGGTTGGATTGGTATCTCTCATAGGGATTGCATAATACAGCAGCAGTTCCAAAACAGAATGGGATGAAAAAGAATCCAGACCCTCTTTTAAAAACAGATTTTTTACCCGATCCCGATGGCCGCTGTGAATCGGCTTGTCCTCCGGCTGGCTCTGCACGGGTAAGTCACTGCTTTTTTTCAAAATGGCCGCCTCTTTTCGACTATCTCTTGCGGCTTCCCGGTTTTACCGGTGCCGGGGCACCCGCTTTGCAGAGAGGACAGTCCTGAGGTTCCCAGGATTGCACATTCAGCGAAACCACAGCCTGAAACGGCACGCCGAAATTGATTTTCCCGTCTGTTCGGTCTACAACAGCCCCAACGCCGGCGACTTTTCCGCCGGCGGCACGCACAAGCTCCATCACTTCACGCACGGAACCGCCCGTAGTAACAACATCTTCCACCACGAGGACTTTCTGCCCAGGCTTGACCGCAAATCCGCGCCGCAGGGCCATTTTCCCATCATCGCCGCGCTCGGTGAAAAAATTCTCGCAGCCAAGCGCACGGCTGACCTCGTAGGCCATCTGCACGGCTCCCATTGCGGGTCCTATGACGATTTCAATATTTTCGTCCCGGTATTTTTCCGCCAGCGCAGCGCACAGCTCCTCGCTGTATTTTGCATTTCGGAAAATTTTGGCACATTGAAGATAGCGGTTGCTGTGCCTTCCAGAAGTCAAAAGGAAATGGCCTTCCAGCAAAACCCCGGCTTCTTTGAAGATCTGCATTGCCCGTTCCTGCGTCATTGTAAAACTCCTTTATTCCATTTTCATTCATTATATACTACAATTAAAACTTTGAAAAGTCTTTTGCTCCTTTTCCAGGCAAAATCGGGCCGTATGCCGATTTCTCCTTTTCCCGGCACCCTTCCCGTGCTATAATCAATTAGCAGGAAACATCATAAACAACGGAAGTGTACGTATGAAAACTGTAACCATTGGGCCTAACGACGCGGATCAGCGCCTGGATAAATTTCTGACAAAGTCCTTCCCGAATCTGCCGCAGTCCATGATGTATAAAAGCATCCGGAAAAAGAATATCAAATGCAACGGCAAGCGCTGTGAAATTTCCACACGCCTGTGCGAAGGCGACGTCCTGACCTTGTACCTGAAAGATGAATTTTTTCAGACAAAGCCAAAAGAATATGATTTTCTCAAAGCTCCGGACAAACTAAATATTCTGTATGAAGACAATAATCTTCTGGTACTGGACAAAAAGCCCGGCCTGATCGTCCACCCGGATTCAACCTATCATTTTGATTCGCTGATTGCGCGTGTGCAGCATTATTTATATAAAAAGGGAGAGTACCATCCGGAGGCTGAAAATTCGTTTGCGCCTGCGCTGATCAACCGAATTGACCGCAACACCGGCGGGATCGTGCTGGCTGCCAAGAATGCTGAAACGCTCCGGATCCTGAACCAGAAAGTCAAAGCGCGGGAAATACGGAAACTGTACCTCTGCGTTGCCTGCGGCCGAATGGAGAAAAAAGCGGATACGCTGGAGGCATACCTGACCAAAAATGAAAAGCAGAACCGTGTTTATATCTCCAAAAAGCCGTCTGCGGGGGCAAAAACGATCCGAACCCGGTACCGAGTGCTCACGGAGCGCACCGGTTTTTCCCTGCTGGAAGTAGAATTGCTGACGGGCAGAACACACCAGATTCGGGCGCACCTGGCGTCAATTGGACATCCGCTGGCAGGAGACGGCAAATACGGGAAAAATTCCGTCAACAAAAAAATCGGTTTTCCCTACCAGGCCCTTTACTCTTACAAGCTGAAATTCGTCTTTACATCGGACGCCGGAATCCTGAACTATTTGAATGAAAAGGAGTTTGAGGCAAAAAGCATTTGGTTTCTGAAAGAATTCTATAATTTTCCATTGGATAAGGAGTCTTCATCATGCTGAACCAGGAAGGGTTCGATCTTTGGTCGAAAGATTACGACAGCGCAGTAGCTCAAAGCAGCCAAAACAATTCCTATCCCTTTGCAGGATATTCTGAAGTGCTGAATACCATTTATCGGAGCATCCGGAGGGCAGAAAAAGGAAACGTCCTCGACATCGGTTTCGGTACGGCAGCGCTTACCTCCCAGCTTTACAAAGACGGATACCGGATAACGGGAATTGATTTTTCAAAAGAAATGATCGAAACCGCTCAATCCAAAATGCCGGAAGCTGAACTGATCCAGTACGATTTTTCAAAAGGGCTTCCGGCCAGCCTGAAAAACCGGTCCTTCGACTTTATTGTTGGCACCTATTCTTTTCACCATGTTCCCACTGAGATCAGACCGGATTTTTTCGGAAAGCTCTCAAGGCATCTTAACCCGGGAGGCAGAATTCTGGTGGGTGACATTCTGTTTCCCAGTGCAAAGGAATATGCCGCCTGCAAAGCAAAATTCAAGGATATCTGGGATCCGGACGAAATTTATTTTACAGCTGATGAATTCTGCCCGCTTTTATTGAAACAGGGCCTCGACTGCCGCTGCCAACAAATTTCTTTTTGCTCGGGAGTCTTGTCTATCAGCCCTCTCCCTGCCCCTTCGGGGACAGCTTAAAACTTTGGAACGACCCGGAAAGGGAAAAGCTGAGTTCCACGCTGATGACTGTCAAGGGATTCCCGAAAAATTCTTGCCAATTGCGGTCATTTATGTTAATCTGTAGGTAGGAGTTGCAACTTGGAGGAATCAAAATGGAGATCCATGAATCAGCAGAAAATTATCTTGAAACGATCCTGATGCTGAAAGAACGGCAGGGGCAGGTGCGTTCCATTGATATCGTCAACCATTTAGGGTATACGAAGCCAAGCATCAGCGTGGCAATGAAACGTCTGCGCGAGAACGGATATATTGAAATGGATCACGAAGGTTATATTTCTCTGACCGATTCTGGGATGGAGGTAGCCCGGCGTATTTATACACGCCATAAATGGCTGACAAAATTCCTGGTTAAACTGGGCGTCAACGAAAAGACAGCCGAAACCGACGCCTGTAAAATGGAACATGACGTCAGCGACGAAACGTTTAGAAAACTGAGGGAGCACGCTATGGAAAACCTCAAGGAATAATGGCGAAGAACTTTCCGCCGGCCTGAGCTGCACCCCCGTTTGTTGACAGGAAACGCCCTGAAAACAAACAGGGGTTTCTTTATCTTTTCCAAAAAAGATTTCAAACACAGATTTCGTGGCTGGCAGCGGCGGCCGGCGCACGAGGATAAAGAAAAGCCTGCCGCCGGTTTTGCGCCGGTGCAGGCTCTTTTGGGCCGTTTCATTCTGACTGACCGATTTTCCGTCCTTTCTGCAAAGCCGGAAACGTCTTATTTCTCTGCCGGAACCGCTTCTTCCGGCTCTTCGTCATTATAGTCGTTTGCCGCATGGAATTTGTCGATAATCCAGAAGATTAGGCCCAGCAGCATGGCAACAACCGCGCCGAGCGACATACCCGTCAGCTTGACATGCCCAATCTGGATAAACGCGCCGGAAAGTCCGGTAACCAGAACGACGCTTGCCATGGCCAGATTGCGGGACCGGCTGAAATCGACTTTCTGATCGACCATCAGCCGCAGTCCGGAAGCTGCAATCATTCCATACAGCAGAAAACTGACACCGCCCATGACTGGTGCAGGGATATATTGGATGACTGCGGAAACCTTTCCAAAGAACGATATGATAATGGAAAAGACGGCCGCTCCCGCAATGACCCAGACACTGTACACACCGGTCATGGCCATAACGCCGATATTTTCGCCGTACGTTGTGGTCGGTACGGAACCAAACAAACCGGAAATCATGGTTGACAGGCCGTCCCCCAGCATGGTGCGGTGCAGGCCGGGGTCTTTAATAATGTCATGTCCGATAATTTTTCCCGTAACAATCTGATGGCCGATATGTTCGGAAACCACAACCAGCGTGGCAGGAAGAATGATGGAGATGGCATCCCAGTTAAATTTGGCAAGCTGAAAATTAGGAACGGCAAAAACCGGAGCAGCGGCAATTTTGCTGAAATCAATCATCCCCATGGCCCACGCTGAAAAATATCCGACAATAATTGCAATCAAAATTGGAATGACAGCAAAAAATTTGCGGAACAGAACTGAACCGAAAACCGCCACGCAAAGTGTAATCAGAAAGACAGTTACTTGTTTGGGGTCAATTTTGGTATAGGTATCGGTTAAAATCAGACCGCCCATTTTTGCAGCGGTTCCGGAAAGCTCTAAACCGATCAAGGCTACCACCGATCCCATTGCGGCGGGAGGAAGAATCGCATCAATCCATTTTGTGCCGAAAAATTTGATTACCAGCGCAATTAGACAGAATAAAGCGCCCGTAACGACGAACCCGCCCAACGCATAGGCATACCCAAGCCCCTTTGTCTGCATGATCAGCAGTGTCGGCGCGATAAAGGCAAAACTGGAACCCAGGTAGGCGGGTGCCTTCCTTTTCGTAATCAAGATATACAGCAAAGTTCCGATACCATTCATAAACAGCACAACAGCAGGGTTAATCCCCAATAGGTTCGGAACCAGCACGGAAGCGCTGAACATGGCAAACAAGTGCTGCAAACTCAGCGGAATTGCTTGCTGGATGGGTGGTTTTTCGTCAACCTGGATAATTTGTTTTGTCATAATAATTCTCCTCATTCCTCTATGTTAAATTTTTTGACGGCAAATACTCAAAAAAAAAGCCCGCCCGATACGAAAAACATATCGGTGTGAGCTTTTTCTTTATTCTTTTCGGCGGAACGATAATTTTGGCGCCCCGCAAATGGGGCAAATCCATTCATCCGGCAACTCTTCAAAAGGAACAAAACGGTCACTGTAAACATATCCGCAAATAGTACAGATCCAACTTTCTTTGTCCATCTCACCGGCGGTATTTTTTTCTTCCCGATAGGAAGGGGAATTCTGAGGGGCCCGGCCTTTTACAACCCGGCGGAAAAAATCAAAAGTCATCGGTTTTCTTTTAATGGTTTCACTCCCTGCCAGGATTTCTGCCAAAAAAAGAACGTGATTACGGGTTTCCAGCCGATTCACAACCCGGCAGAGAAACCAGCAGCATATATTTTCCTTTATGACAGGAACCCCTTCTGCCAGGACACGATACCGAACATTTTTCAGCTTGTCCGTGTCTTTGCCGGAATTATACCCCAGTGCGCCGATCACTGCTCCTGAAGTATCCTCGGATAAGACGGAAACCGTGAAAATTCCGGAATCTGAAATACACTTGCAGCTGTAATTATTCCTGTTGACACTGACAGCAATTATATCGGGTCTGCTGGAAACCTGTACAACTGAATTGACAATGCAGGCGGAAACCTTGTGATCATTCTTCACGCCAATCGCATAGATTCCGCTGGAAAGCGTACTGAAAATATCGCTGGTCAACCGCTGCACCTTCCAAACACATTTTTACTATTATATCTCGGCTGACCCTAAAAATCAAGAAAAATTTTATTTTTTTCCGCGCCCTTTGATGGCTGACCAATATCCCTGAAAGGCGCGCTCCGTTTTATTTTCGCCGGCCCTGTAATAAACGGTATCTTTCAATTCATCCGGCAGATACTGCTGGGCAACCCAATGATTTGGAAAATTATGCGGATACTGGTAAAACTGGCCCTTCTTCGGGTTGTCCGCCCCATCAAAGTGCTTATTTTGGAGCTGCCGCGGGATTGGGCCGGCCTTGCCCGCCCGGATATCGGCGATTGCGGCATCTACGGCGCAGTAAGCCGAATTGGATTTTGGGGCAAGGCACACCAGCACTACCGCGTCCGCAAGCGGAATGCGCGCCTCCGGCAGCCCGACCTGGAACGCCGCATCCACGGCAGCTTTCACGATCGGGATGATCTGCGGGTAGGCAAGCCCTACATCTTCACAGGCACATACCATCAGGCGGCGGCAGGCGGAAGGAAGGTCGCCGGCTTCCAGAAGGCGGGCAAGGTAATGCACCGCCGCGTCCGGATCGGAACCGCGCATGGATTTTTGAAAAGCGGAAAGGATGTCGTAATGCTCATCGCCTGCCCGGTCGTAACGCAGAGCGCTGCGCTGCGTCAGTTCACGCGCTGATGAGAGCGTTACCCGGCACGCTCCGTCCGGCTCTTCCTCTCCGGAAACAACACAGAGTTCTACCGCATTCATTGCCTTGCGGACGTCTCCGCCGCAGGCTGTGGCAATATATTCCGCCGCACCGTCTTCCACATGGATCGGCCGGTGCTGTTCCTCAGAAAGAAACCGAAATGCACGCTTCACCGCCAGAAGGACGTCCTCCTTTTCAACGGGTTTAAACTCAAATACTGTCGAACGGCTCAGGATTGCGCCGTAAACATAAAAATAGGGGTTTTCTGTTGTGGAAGCAATCAATGTAATGGAACCGTTTTCGATAAATTCCAGCAGTGTCTGCTGCTGTTTTTTATTAAAATACTGGATCTCATCCAGATACAAAAGAATGCCGTTCGGCGCTTCAAACGTGCCGAGCCTACCGACAACCTGGTGGATATCCGCCGTGGTAGCCGTAGTTCCGTTCATCTTATAAAGAGTTCGTTTTGTCCGGTGGGCAATGAAGGACGCCAGCGTGGTCTTCCCCACGCCGGCGGGCCCGTAAAAGACCATATTGGGAATATTGCCCGACTCAATAATTTTTCGGAGCGGTTTCCCCGGATCTAAAAGGTGGTGCTGCCCGACGATTTCATCCAGATTTTTGGGCCGAATCCGGTCGGCAAGGGGTGCCGGCATAATGATATCCTTCTTTCTGCATAAAATTGCCCCCGGCAAACCGGGGGCCGTATTCAATCAATTTTTTCAGCTTACTGGTACAGCGGATGCTCCTCGCAGATGCCTTTTACAATAGCATTGATTTTATCCTGTGACGCGTCAAAATCATGGATGGCAAGGCTGATACATTCCGCAATCAAATCCATATCCTTTGTATCCAGTCCGCGTGTTGTAACAGCAGGTGTGCCGATACGCAGGCCGCTGGTTACAAACGGGCTGCGCTTCTCGTTCGGAACCGTATTTTTATTTGCGGTAATATGAACGGCATCCAAACGGTGCTCCAGCTCTTTTCCTGTCAAATCCGTTCCGCTCAGATCAATCAGCATCAGGTGGTTGTCGGTTCCTCCGGAAACCAACTTGATGCCTCTCTGCAAAAGGCCGTCTGCCAATGCTTTGGCATTCTGGACAATCCGGTGGCCGTACTCTTTGAATTCCGGTTTCAGTGCTTCGCCCAGGCAAACGGCTTTGCCCGCAATCACGTGCATCAGCGGTCCGCCCTGCGTACCGGGGAAAATAGCCTTATCAATAGCTTTGGCGTATTTTTCTTTGCAGAGAATCATTCCGCCGCGCGGGCCGCGGAGCGTTTTATGAGTCGTTGTTGTCACAATATCTGCCCATTCGACCGGGTTGGGGTGGTCACCGGACGCAACTAGGCCGGCAATGTGAGCCATATCTACCATCATAACAGCCCCGCAGGCATCGCAGATCTCCCGGAAGCGTTTGAAATCAATAATACGAGGGTAAGCGCTTGCGCCTGAAACAATCAGCTTCGGGTGAATGCGCATCGCCGTTTCATAAACCTTGTCGTAATCAATACGGCCTGTTTCTGGGTTCAAGCCGTACGGAACAAAATGAAAATACTTTCCGGAAATATTCACCGGAGAGCCATGGGTCAGGTGGCCGCCTTCTGCAAGGTTCATGCCCATAACGGTATCGCCGGGCTGAAGCAAGGCAAAATAGACCGCCATGTTTGCCTGTGCACCGGAATGCGGCTGAACATTGGCATGTTCCGCACCAAACAGTTTACAGGCACGGGTGCGGGCAATTTCTTCCACTATATCGACATACTGGCAGCCGCCGTAATAGCGTTTGCCCGGATATCCTTCGGCATATTTGTTGGTCAGCACGCTGCCCATAGCAGCCATGACCGCGGGGGAAACGATATTTTCGGAGGCAATGAGTTCCAGATTGTCACGCTGGCGCTGAAGTTCCTGCTTCATTGCAGCGCCGACTTCCGGATCGGCGCCGGAAACAAAGCCAATGGTGTCCATCATATCCTTGTACATGCTTTCAAACCCTTTCCCGAACTATTTTCTTCATTATACCCTGTCCTTCCGTAAAACGCAACGGCGGACTAAAAAATTCAAACACAGTTTTTCTCTGCTTGAACCGGGACAGATTTTGTAATAAGATAAAGAAAATACGGGAGGGAAATGGATTTGACAAAAAAACAACGGGCTGCTCTGGCAGTAAGCACTCTGAAAAAAGAATATCCGGAAGGAATCTGTTCTCTGACCAGCCGCAGTCCCCTTCAGCTGCTGATTGCAACGCGGCTTTCGGCTCAGTGCACCGACACACGCGTCAATCTAGTAACACCGGCGCTGTTTGCCCGGTTCCCAGATTTAGACGCTTTTTGCGGCGCCACACAAGAAGAAGTAGAAGGCTACATTCATTCCTGCGGTCTTTACAAAACGAAGGCGAGAGATATTCTCGCCATGTGCCGGATGCTGAAATCCGATTTTGGCGGCGTTGTTCCAGACTCCATTGAAAAATTGACCCGCCTGCCCGGCGTCGGCCGCAAAACGGCTAACCTGATTATCGGGGACATTTACCACAAGCCTGCTGTCGTAACGGACACCCACTGCATCCGCATCTGCGGCCGGCTTGGAATCAGCGAGGGCAAAGACCCGCGCAAAGTGGAAATGCAGCTTCGAGCGGTTTTGCCGCCTGAAGAATCCAACGATTTCTGTCACCGGCTTGTCCTGCACGGGCGGGCGGTCTGCACGGCACGGAATCCGAAATGTGAAAAATGCTGTATGAAGGATTTTTGCAAATCGGCGAACCTGGCAAAATAAAAAGTACGACTTGCAGCGGTCTCTGAGAAACCGCTCAAGGCGCACTTTTTATGACTGCGAAACTTTCTGTTCCAGCGGCTGTTTTTCCTCCTCTTTTTTCTCAGTAAAAGGAAGGATCTTTTTCTTGACAACCAAGCCTTCATATTTCAGCTTAAAGCGAACCCGCCCGTAAAATTTATGATTGCACCGGCGGCAGAAAAACTCGGCAAGAAAACTTTTATTCCGCAGCTGCCATTTGCTGACCCGGCGTGCCCGCCTGCCGCACAAGTCGCAGTTAAACGCAAGATCCGCCGAATGAATCAGCGGGTGGTTCAGGTCACAGATGGGGACTGTTTTAAATTCCATTTTATGATAGAATTCATCGCATCCTGCATCCTGTATAAACGATTCCAGACTTTGAGGATGATAAAGTTTCTGAAAGCATCGCAGCGACAAAAGGCTGTCGCCCAGTGCGCGGTGATGGTCAAATCCGTCTTCGCTGATTTTCAGCATCTGAGCGGCGGAACTGAGGCCAACCTGCTGGCCGCCGTCGCATGGAAGGAAATGTTCACAGTACGCCTGAAGATCCACATAGCGGTGCAAAAACGGGATATGCCCGTCCCCGCAGAAATAGCGGCAGTTTTCAATCAAAGCAAGAATATCGGACGTCCCCCATGTCAGCACAACCGATTCGCCGCTCCATTTGCAGAAACGGCTGACCGCCTGCATGAACCGCAGGCCGCCTTTTAAATCTTCATTGGTAATACTGGTAAGGTTCTTGATTTTTCCGCTGATTTTTTTACCGACCTGCGGCTGAATTAAAACTTCAAACGTATCGAGAATATTGAGCTGCGGATCAACTTTCACAGCACCGAACTCTATGATTTCGTTGATATAGCCTTTCAGCCGTTTGCTGTAAGCTCCATTCCACTCAAGATCCAGAATCACAAAATTCATATAGCTTTTTTCTTAGCTGCCTGCTTCATGCGCAGTTCTTTGCTCAGAATGGTTTTTCTCATACGGATACTCTTTGGAGTTACTTCAACCAGTTCATCCGGTTGAATGAATTCCAGGCACTGCTCAAGGCTCATTATGCTGGGCGGAGTCAGTTTCAGTGCTTCGTCGGAACCGGAAGCACGGGTGTTAGTTGCATGCTTCTTTTTGCAGATATTGACGGTAATGTCATCCGACTTCGGGCTGGCACCAACAATCATGCCTTCATAGACATCGACCCCAGGCCCAATGAAAAGCCTGCCGCGATCCTGGGCGTAAAACAGGCCGTAACCGGTTGATTCTCCGGTTTCATGGGCAACCAGAGAACCCTGAGCCCGGGTGGCAATATCCCCTTTATACGGTTCATAGCTGTCGAAGACATTGTTCATAATGCCATTTCCATTGGTATCTGTCAGGAATTCCTGGCGGTACCCCATCAGGCCGCGCGCCGGGATCTTAAACTCAAGGTGCGTTGTCCCAGTGTTGCGGGTACCCATATTCACCAGTTCCGCCTTGCGGGGGCCCAGCTTTTCCATAACCGCACCCACATAAGTGTCCGGAACCTCAATCATCAACAGCTCGATTGGTTCACATTTTTTGCCGTTGATTTCTTTATAAATGACGGATGGGCTGGAAACTTGAAATTCGTAGCCCTGGCGGCGCATCTCTTCAATCAGAATGGAAAGATGCAGTTCGCCGCGTCCGGAAACCTTAAAGGTATCCGCTGAATCGGTTTCTTCCACACGCAGCGCCACATTGGTTTCCACTTCCATAAACAGCCTGTCGCGGAGATTCCGGGATGTAACATATTTTCCCTCGCGGCCCGCAAACGGGCTGTTGTTGACCATAAAAAGCATTGAAACGGTCGGCTCGTCAATCTTGACAAACGGCAGCGGCTCCACACAGGTCGGGGAACAGATTGTTTCCCCAATATTCAGGCCGGTAACGCCGGAAACAGCGACAATATCGCCCAGCCTGGCCTCTTGTACCTCGACGCGCTTTAATCCTTCAAACTGATAAAGTTTTGTCACTTTAACATTGCTGTTGGTACCGTCGCGGTGGCAGAGCACTACGCTTTCCCCGTCATGGACACTGCCGCGCTCCACCCGGCCGATACCGATCCGGCCGACATAGTCATCGTAGTCAATGTTGGAAAACAGTACCTGCGTAGGGCCGTTCAGGTCCCCTTTCGGCGCCGGAATATCTTTTAGAATCGCGTCAAGCAGCGGTTTCATATCTTTGCCGGGCACATTGGGATCGGTGGTCGCGTAACCGTCGCGCCCGGAAGCATAAATCACCGGAAAATCCAGTTGATCTTCATTGGCACCCAGTTCGATAAACAGATCAATCACTTCGTCGACAACTTCTGCGGGGCGCGCGCCCTGGCGGTCAATTTTATTGACGACAACGAGAGGTTTCTTTCCGAGGCCAAGCGCTTTTTTTAGAACAAAACGGGTTTGTGGCATACAGCCTTCAAATGCGTCAACCAGAAGGAGGACACCGTCCACCATCATCAGGATGCGCTCCACTTCCCCGCCGAAATCCGCGTGGCCCGGCGTGTCTATAATATTGATTTTTACATCTTTATAACGAACAGCCGTATTCTTGGAAAGAATCGTAATGCCTCGTTCGCGCTCCAGGTCGTTGGAATCCATCACGCGGTCAACTACGGCCTCGTTGGCTCGGAAAACCCCGCTCTGCCTTAAAAGCTGGTCAACAAGGGTGGTTTTCCCATGGTCAACATGGGCAATAATGGCTATGTTTCTTAAATCGTTTCTGACATCCATTCAATTCTTTCCCTCTTATCATAGTGACTCGTTTCCTGCGGGAGGCCGCCAAAGCTGCCGCACCGGGAAAACATAAAAATTTGCAAACGTGGTTATTATATCACTTTTCACGGCTTTTGTGAAGTTATCCTTTTATTCCCCATAAACCCCCTGCACGCTTACCTCACCCGAAAAGACTGTTTCACGGGAACCATCCGGAAGCCGCACGATCAGCTCCCCGGCTGTGGAAATATCTTCCGCTGTGCCCGATTCCGGTTTCCCTCCGTGTTCAAATCCGACTTTGCGGCCAAGGGTAATGCAGCGGGCCTTGTACTGTTCAAAGAAAGCGGGAGACAATGCTGCGGCATTGTCTTTCAGGAGGGTCTCAAAGCGGCGCAGGATGTCCTGCAGCAAAGGAACACGTCTAACGGGCTTTCCGCTCTCCTGAAGAAGTGAAGTGGCTTTTTTGCGCAGTCCCTCGGGAAACGATTCACTGTTGACATTGACACCGATGCCTACCACCAGAAATTCTACCCGTTCCATTTCTGCACTCATCTCTGCAAGAATGCCGCAGACCTTTTTAGAGCCGATTACAATGTCATTCGGCCACTTGATCATGGCCGGGCAGCCTGTAACGGCACGGATACTTTCGCAGACGGCAAGCCCCGCCAGCAGCGTTGTTGCCGTAGGCCGGATGGGAAGGACACCCGGGCGCAGCAAAACGGTAAACCAGAGTCCCGTCCCCGGCGGAGAAACCCAGGTTCGGCCAAGGCGCCCCTTTCCGCCCGTCTGCTGCTCCGCAACAAAGACACTGCCGCTCGGCGCACCAGCCAGCGCCTGCCGTTTGGCTTCTTCATTGGTTGAGTCAATGCTGCTGTAGCAAAAAGTTTTGCGCCCGAGCAGTTCCGTCTCCAGACCCGCGCTGATCTCTTCCTGGGAAAGGCAGTCCGGACAGGAGACCAGCCGGTAACCGCGGTTTGTTACCGAATCAATAACATACCCGCTTTCCCGCAGGGAATTGATGTTTTTCCATATTGCTGTGCGGGAAACATTCATCCGTTCACTCAGTTCTTCACCTGAAATGAACCCACCGCTTTCCCTCAGACGCTGCAAAATCTGCTCCCTGATTGCCATAGTGATTCCTCCGCTTTTTTCAGTATCGTTTTCAGCACTATTTTTTCTAATTATATCATAAATAATATTCTTTACGCAATCGCGCTGATGAATACAACCGGCTTTTGCGTCTTCCGGTTTCGGCGTTTTCGTGGTATAATAAAAATGGAGATAAAAAACAGCTTGCAGAGGAGGTCGGAACATGGATGTAAGACCCGGCGACATTCTTCAGATGAAAAAGAACCACCCATGCGGCAACAACCGATTCCTGGTGCTCCGTTCCGGCATGGATTTTAAAATTCGCTGCACAAAGTGCGGGCATGAAATTATGGTTCCGCGCCTAAAGTGCGAAAAAAATATCAAAAAAATCATCCGTGAAAACACTACGGATGATTTATAGCACCCTTTTGCTTTTCTGAAAATTACTAAGCAAAAGGAGATTTTGTCATGTTCGAAAATTTAGATGCTTTAGACGCTTTTGAAAAAAAATATGAGGAACTCGGCCACAGGCTTTGTGAGCCTGCGGTCGCCTCTGATCCCGAGGTCTGCCGGGATCTGCTGAAAGAATACCGGGATATTGAGCCGATCGTCCTCACGTACCGGGATTACCGGAAAACGCTGACGGATGAGAAGGAAGCTAAAGAGATCCTAAACGGTGAAAACGACCGTGAACTGCACGAAATGGCTGAGGAAGAACTCAGCGCAGCGCGTGCAGCGCGAGAGACACTTTCCGGCAAATTGAAATTTCTTCTTTTGCCGAAAGATCCGAACGACGAACGCAATGTTATCGTGGAAATCCGTGCCGGGGCCGGAGGCGAGGAAGCCGCTCTTTTTTCGGCCGTTTTGTTCCGAATGTACGGAATGTATGCGCAGACTAAAAACTGGCAGACTGAAATCCTGAATTCTAATGAAACCGAACTCGGCGGATTTCGGGAAATCAGCTTTATGATTACCGGAAAAGGCGCATATTCGCGGCTGAAATATGAAAGCGGCGTGCACCGGGTTCAGCGCGTGCCGGAGACCGAACAGCAGGGACGCATTCACACTTCCACCGCAACGGTGGCCGTCCTCCCGGAAGTAGATGAAGTGGAGGTGGAACTTGATCCTAAAGACCTGAAGATTGATACGTTCCGCTCCAGCGGAGCGGGCGGCCAGCATATCAATAAAACATCCTCCGCCATCCGCGTCACGCATCTTCCCACCGGCATGGTGGTTGAATGCCAGGATGAACGGAGCCAGTATAAAAACAAAGACCGGGCACTGAAAATTCTGCGTTCCCGCCTTTATGACCGAAAGCAGAAAGAGCAGGATGACAAAGTCGCGGCTGAGCGCCGTTCCCAGGTAGGGACCGGAGACCGATCCGAACGTATCCGAACCTATAATTATCCGCAAAGCCGCGTTACAGATCACCGGATTGGGCTGACTCTCTATAAGCTGGACGACATTCTCGACGGCAGCATTGATGAAATCATCGACGCTCTGACGGCTGCCGACCGGGCAGCCAAACTGCAGGATATGGCTTAAAAGAATGATTTAAAAAGGAAGTATATCATGCGCACCTTATTGCTGGACGCTGCGGATCCGAAAGATGTAGAAACAGCCGCCCGGATTCTTCGGGCGGGCGGCCTTGTCGGAATGCCGACCGAAACCGTCTACGGCTTGGCAGCAAATGCCCTCGACGGAAAAGCTGTTGCGAAAATTTTTAAAGCGAAAGGACGGCCGCAGGATAATCCGCTGATCGTCCATATTTCCGATTTCAGCCAGATTAACAGGCTGGTAGAATCCGTTCCCGAACAGGCTAAGAAACTGGCAAAGGCATACTGGCCCGGGCCAATGACTATGATTCTTAAAAAGTCTTCCCTGATTCCCGACGAGGTAAGCACCGGCCTGCCGACCGTGGGCATCCGGTTCCCGTCGCACCCGGCGGCACAGGCATTAATCACAGCGGCCGGAGTTCCCCTGGCGGCGCCTTCGGCCAATATTTCCGGTTTCCCCAGCACAACGACGGCACAGCATGTCATGCGCGATATGGACGGGAAAATTGACGCTGTGCTGGACGGCGGCCCTTGCGGCGTGGGAGTGGAATCCACGATTGTCACACTCGCCGCCGATCCGCCGCGCCTGCTGCGCCCCGGCGGTATTACTCTGAAACAGCTGCGGGCTGTTCTCGGCCGGGTGGACGTTGACCCTGCCGTTATGAATCCGTTACCGAAAGGTGCCCGCGCCCTGTCACCCGGTATGAAATATAAGCATTATTCTCCCAAAGCCAACGTTATTATCATAGACGGAAGTGAAGAGTCGTATATAGGGTATGTAAATACCCATAAACAGCCGGGTGTTGCAGCGCTTTGCTACAGCGGTGAGGAATCCATGCTGAATGTTCCGGCTGTAGGGTATGGCGGCCCGCTGGATTACAGCGCACAGGCACGGGATTTGTTCGGCGCCCTGCGGCATCTGGACGATATTGGCGCAAAGACCGTCTATGCCCGCTGCCCAAAGCCGGAAGGCGTTGGGCTGGCCGTTTACAACCGGCTGATGCGGGCCGCTGGTTTCGAGGTGCTGCGGCTTGAGTAAACCGGTTATCGGTCTGACGGGACCAACGGGAGCCGGCAAGTCAACTGTAGCTTCTGCTTTGAAACGTCTTGGATGTGCCGTGGTGGACGCCGACCGTATTGCCCGTACCGTCACGGAGCAGCCTGCGTGCCTCAATCAGCTGAAAGCGGCTTTTGGAACCGGTCTTATGCAGACCGACGGAACCCTGAACCGAAAGGAACTGGCCCAGCGGGCGTTCGCCAATCCCGAAAACACAGCACAGCTGAACCGTATCACCCACCCGGCCATTCTCGCTGAAGCCCGGCGGGAAATTGCTGCAGCGCAGCAAAGCAGCTGCCGGGCCGTCATACTGGATGCGGCGCTGTTATTTGAAAGCGGCGCGGAAAACCTGTGTGATACCACGGTGGCGGTTCTCACTTCCCCCCAAGCACGTCTGAAAAGGATTATGGCGCGTGACGGAATTTCGGAAGACCTGGCCAGGGAACGTATGCGCGCGCAAAATGCGAATGACTACTATACCAGCCGCGCAGACCGTACCTTTGACGGCGGGACCGATTGGAGTATTTTTGATGAAAAAATCCGCGAACTTTTGGAAAAGATCCTGAGGCAGCCGTATGAAAAGGTCTAGAAGACACCCGGTAAGACGGCTGATCCTGATCATCCTGATTGTTGCAGCCAGCATTCTGCTCCTCCGGTGGGGCCGCACCTGTTTTCTCAAAAGAATGTATCCGCGCACCTATTCCTCCATCGTTGAACAAGAAGCCCGCAAAGACAATCTTGATCCATATCTGGTTTATGCGGTCATCCGTCAGGAAAGCAATTTCAATGCCGACGCCAAATCTTCCGCGGGCGCAATTGGGCTGATGCAGCTGACTCCGGATACATTTGAATGGCTCCAGAGAAAAGATAAGCGGGATACCCCTCTTCCAAAGGACGATCTTTACAACCCGGAAATCAACATTCGGTATGGATGCCGATTTTTGGCGTACCTGACGAAAAAATACGAGATCCGCCGCACTGCGCTGTGTGCCTATAACGCCGGAGTAAGCCGGGTAGATTCCTGGCTGAAAGACCGGAATACTTCAAAAGACGGGAAAAATCTTGACGTTATCCCCTATTCGGAAACCCGAAAATATGCCGCCAATGTAGAGCAAATCTATCGTCAGTATCAAGAACTGTACGATTCAAAATAAAGGAGTATTACTATGGAAAAAAGAGAAGAAAAAGCAACAAAAGCCGACGTTAAAAAGTTAGCAGAATCTCTGCTTGTCAACCGTAAAAACGGCTGTCTTCAAGTATCAGCGGATAAACTGGAAAAAGCCGACAAATACTGTGTAGGGTACAAAAAGTTCATGAACTCTGCCAAAACGGAGCGTGAAGTTGTCAATTTTGCTGTTGCAGAAGCAGAAAAAGCCGGGTTTGTCCCCTTTGAGCCCGGGAAACACTATCATTCCGGCGACAAGGTTTACAGCAACAACCGCGGAAAGGCCATGGTTCTCGCGGTCATTGGCGAAAAGGGCTGCCGCAACGGTGTTCGCATCGCTGCTTCCCATATTGATTCACCCCGCCTTGATTTAAAGCCGCATCCGCTTTATGAAAAAGATGGGATGTCTCTTTTCAAGACGCATTATTACGGCGGGATCAAAAAATATCAGTGGACGACAATTCCGCTTTCTATGCACGGCCGTTTCGCTTTAAAAAATGGAACCAATGTCGATATCAACATTGGTGAAAAAGAAGGGGAGCCCCAGTTCACCGTAACGGATCTGCTGCCTCATCTGGCGGACGAACAGATGCGCAAAACCATGGTAAAAGGTGTGGAAGGCGAGAACCTGAACATTGCAATCGGCAGCCGCCCCATCCGTGCCGAAAAGGGTGACGACCTTGTTAAACTGAACGTCATGAAAATTTTAAATGAAAAGTACGGTATAACGGAAGAAGATTTTGTTTCGGCGGATTTGGAATTTGTTCCGGCCTTCAAGGCTGTTGACATCGGGTTCGACCGCAGCATGATCGGCGCCTACGGCCACGACGACCGCGTATGCGCCTATCCGGCTCTTACCGCGATTCTGAACCTCAAAAAGGTTCCAGAAAATACAGTTGTTACCGTTCTGGCAGACCGTGAAGAAATCGGAAGCGTCGGAAACACAGGCTTGAATTCGCAGTTCCTGTGTTATTTCGTTGCGGATCTCGCCCAGGCGGAAAATCTGGAACCCCGCCACGTTCTCAGCCGCTCGAAATGTCTATCCGCTGACGTAACGGCAGCGTATGATCCGACTTTTGCGGATGTTTATGAATCCAATAATTCCTGCTATATCAATGGCGGTGTTGGTGTTGCCAAATATACCGGCGGGCACGGGAAGAGCGGCACAAGTGAAGCTTCGGCTGAATTTGTCGCACAGATCCGCAGTCTGTTTGATAAAAACGATGTGCTGTGGCAGATCGGTGAAATGGGCAAAGTGGATGCAGGCGGCGGCGGAACCGTAGCCCTGTATATCGCCGGTCTGAATGTGGACGTCATTGACATCGGCGTTCCGGTTCTGTCCATGCACTCCCCCTTTGAGTTGGTCTCTAAACTGGATGTTTATATGACTTATGCGGGTATCAAAGCCTTTTATGAGGCCTAACAGACTGTAATCCCGCAAAACCGGATTCTTTCCGACCTGTTTAAATCACAAACGGCTGATAGGCTTTTTCAAGGACCATGCGGCAACCGCACCACATGGCCCTTTTTGTTTGCTCGAAATTTAATTTATTAATTTGCAAGTTAATTTATATAAATGTGTTGACAAATTATATCGACGTGATATACTAGTTTTTAAAGATACCAGGTGAGGTGACACGGTTGGGAAAAAACATTTACAGCCTTGCTCTGTTTGATGAAGTGGTTGACGCGGTCGACAAGATGGCTGATGAACGCTGCACAAGCAGAAGCGGGCTGATCAACGAAATCCTTTCGGATTATCTCTCCTGCCCAACTCCCGAAACACGGATTCGGGATGTTTTCAGCTGTATGGAGAAACGGTTCGAGGATCTCGGCACATTTCAGCTTCGCAGTCAGCCGAGCGGCACCCTGTTTTCTGTGCGCAGTTCGCTGCGCTACCGATACCGGCCAACGGTTCGGTACGCTTTGGAACTGTATCGGCGGTATGAACCGCTGATTGGGGAACTGAGAGTTTCGCTGAGAACCCAAAATGAAGATTTGCTGCGTCTGTCGGAGGACTTTTTCCGGCTGAGAGATGCTTTGGAAGAGGAATGGATCGGCGGGATTTTTCCGGACGGAAAAGTTCCGTTTGAATTTCAGCCCGGCCGCTGCACGCGGCAGCTGCAATGTCCCCAGGATGCAGAAAACCGCACCAGCGAAAAAATAGCGGAAGCACTCCTCTCCTACATCTGTGAGTTTGACTCAGAAATGAAAGCTTATTTTTCCGGTGCGGACTCCGCAGATGAAATAGAAGCCGAAGTGGAAAAACAGTATCGGAACTATCTGAAAAGTGCAGTAATCATATAAACCGTGTGTAACAGGAAGGTGAACACCATGAACGTACAGAATTTTACGCAGAAATCGTTGGAAGCCATCCAGGAAGCACAAAGTGCCGCAATTGCCAATAACAATATGCAAATCGAGCAGGAACACCTGGCCGCCGCTTTGCTCCGTCAGGAAAATGGTCTGATTCCTCAGCTTCTGAAAAAAATGGGAATTGACTCCGGCGCCGTCCTTCAGGATGTGGAACAGCAGATCAAAAAGCTGCCCGGTGTGTCCGGCCCAGGGCGTGAGCCCGGGAAAATCTATATCTCGAGCGACGTGGACGCCGTTTTGGTGGAAGCTGAACAGCAGGCCAAACGTATGAAGGACGAATATGTCTCCGTCGAACACATTATGATCGCCATGCTGGATAAACCCAATGCCGCCATGCGCAGCGTGTTTGAGCGTTTCGGGATTACCAAAAGCCGTTTTCTTTCGGTTCTTTCCACCGTGCGCGGCAACACGCGTGTTACTAGCGACAGTCCGGAAGAAACCTACGACGCGCTTTCTAAATATGGGCAGGATTTGGTGGCTCTGGCAAAAAACCACAAACTGGATCCTGTTATCGGCCGGGACAAGGAAATCCGTGACGTTATATTAATCCTTTCCCGCAAAACAAAAAACAACCCGGTTTTAATTGGGGAGCCAGGCGTTGGAAAAACCGCCATTGCCGAAGGGCTGGCCGAGCGCATTGTGCGCGGAGACGTGCCGAACAGCCTGAAAAACCACAAGGTCTTCTCTCTGGATATGGGGTCGCTTGTTGCAGGAGCAAAATACCGAGGCGAATTTGAGGAACGTTTTAAGGCAGTCCTGAACGAGGTTAAAAAAAGCGAAGGGCGTGTCATTCTGTTTATTGACGAGCTGCATACCGTTGTGGGCGCAGGCAAAACCGAAGGCAGCATGGATGCAAGTAACCTGCTGAAGCCCATGCTGGCCCGCGGCGAACTGCACTGCATCGGCGCGACAACTTTAAATGAATACCGGCAGTATATTGAAAAAGACGCGGCTCTGGAGCGCCGGTTTCAGCCCGTCATGGTGGAAGAACCCAGCGTAGAGGATACAATTGCCATCCTGCGGGGTCTGAAAGAACGGTACGAAGTTTTCCATGGAGTGAAAATCCAGGATCAGGCTCTGATTGCAGCAGCCGTGCTGAGCAACCGTTATATTTCCGACCGGTTCCTGCCGGATAAAGCCATTGACCTTATTGACGAAGCGTGCGCCATGGTGCGCACGGAAATCGACTCGATGCCCGTAGAGCTGGATGAAATCTCCCGGAAGATTATGCAGCATGAAATTGAAGAAGCCGCCGTGAAAAAAGACAGCGATCCCCTTGCTCAGGAACACCTGAAACAAATTCAAAAGGAGCTGGCCGACGAACGCGCGCAGTTTAAGGAAATGAAGGCCAAATGGGAAAATGAAAAGAATTCAATTGGAAAAGTGCGTAAACTGCGTGAACAGATCGAACAGGTCAACGCCGAAATTGAAAAAGCCGAACGCACATATGACCTAAACAAAGCGGCCGAATTAAAGTACGGCAAACTTCCGGAACTGACCAAGCAGCTGAAAGCCGAAGAGGAAATTGCCGAAAAATCACAGACGGAAGATTCCCTCCTGCACGACCGCGTCACAGAAGAGGAAATTGCCAAAATTGTCGCCCGCTGGACAGGGATTCCGGTTGCCCGCCTGATGGAAAGCGAACGCGAAAAGCTCCTGCATCTGGAAGATATTCTGCATGAACGTGTTGTCGGGCAGAATGAGGCCGTGAAAAAGGTATCGGAAGCAATCCTGCGCTCCCGCGCGGGAATTCAGGATCCCAACCGCCCCATCGGCTCGTTTCTGTTCCTAGGCCCCACGGGTGTTGGCAAAACGGAACTTGCCAAGGCGCTGGCTCAGGCGCTTTTTGACGACGAAAAGAACATGGTGCGCATTGACATGACAGAATACATGGAAAAGTTCTCAGTATCCCGGCTGATTGGAGCGCCTCCGGGATACGTCGGCTACGAGGAAGGCGGCCAGCTGACGGAAGCCGTCCGCCGCCACCCTTACTCGGTTGTCCTGTTTGATGAAGTGGAAAAAGCGCACCCCGATGTGTTCAACATTCTTCTGCAGGTTCTCGACGACGGCCGTATTACGGATTCCCAGGGACGCACCGTGGATTTCAAGAATACCATAATCATTCTGACTTCCAACCTGGGCTCCAACTTCATTTTGGATGGGATCGAAAGCGACGGCAGTATCAGCGAAACAGCCAAACAGCATGTTGATACCCTTCTGAAACAGCAGTTCCGCCCCGAATTTTTGAACCGGCTGGACGAAATCGTCTTCTACCGGCCGCTGACACAGGATGAAATCTTTAAAATTGTAGATCTGCAAATGAAAGATCTGCAAAAACGGTTACAGGAAAAACAGCTGGAAGTAAAACTGACGGAAGCCGCAAAAGAATATATTGTCTCCAGCGGGTATGATCCCGCTTATGGCGCGCGGCCGCTGAAACGGTTCATCCAAAGCCATGTGGAAACACTGATTGCAAAAAAGATCATTGCCGGAGGCTTGGAACCGCGATCTACACTTTTAATCGACAGTGACGGAAAAGATTTGACCCTGACTGTAAAAAAGACGGCTCTTACCGCGTAACTGATTGGATTCCACGGAAGAAAAAGGCTTCCGCTGACTGAAAAAGCAGCAGAAGCCTGATTCGATCAATTGCAAGGGTAAGCAGGGTCAAATATCTTCCAGATCCACATCCGTCCTGTCCGGTGTGGAAGCGTAAGTTAGTTTTTCCACAATTTCTTTCGTATCACGGGCAATGACCAGCTCCTCATTGGTATTGATTACATAAACAGGAACTGTCGAATCGAAAGTAGAAATTTTGCCTTCTTTCCCGTGAATATATTCGTCGTTTAAAATCGGGTCAATTTTAACCCCGATAAATTTCAGATTTCTGCAAACACCATACCGAATGATCGGCTGGTTTTCACCCAGTCCTGCTGTAAAGGCAATGCAGTCCACCCCATTCATGGCGGCGGCGTAGGCACCTACGAATTTCGTAATTTGATAAATCATCATCTCATGGGCCAGAATGGCTTTGTGGTCGCCCCGGATCTCCGCCTCGGTAACGTCACGGTCATCGCTCATGCCGCATACGCCCAGCATTCCGGACTCTTTATTCAGAATATCATTCATCTGCTGCGGAGACAGATGTTCCTTTTCCATAATAAAAGTGACTACGGAAGGATCAAGGGCGCCCGAGCGTGTTCCCATCATGAAACCGTCCAGCGGCGTCAGGCCCATGCTTGTATCAATCACTTTGCCGTTTTGAATTGCAGCAATCGAAGAGCCGTTCCCGATATGGCAGGTAATCATTTTGATATCTTCCAGCGGCTGGTGCATTAAATGTGCACAGTGGTGGCTCACATACCGATGCGACGTCCCGTGAAACCCATAGCGGCGTATTTTATATTTTTCATAATACTTATAAGGAATAGCATACAGGTAGGCTTTTTCCGGCATTGTTGAGTGGAAAGCTGTGTCGAAAACCACACATTCGGGTAAATCTTTGCCAAAAAATTTGCGGCAGGCGATAATTGCCTCCGCTTCCGATTTATTGTGCAGAGGTGCCAGCGGAATCAGGCTTTGTATTTTCCGGATTACATCATCATCCACTAAAACGGATTTGTCGAAAAGCGAACCGCCCTGAACAATGCGGTGCCCTACCGCCGCAATCTCAGAAAGGCTGGAAATGACCCCCATTTCTTTATCCATCAAGGCATTGGTAACCAGCTGAAACGCCTGGACATGATCTTTGATTTCGGTAGGTGTTTTGCGAGAGCGGCCATCGGCCGTTTGATGTTTGATAAAAGCTCCTTCTGTGCCGATACGATCGCATATTCCTTTTGCCATCATTTTTTCGGTATCCATATCAATTAGCTGATACTTTAAAGATGAACTCCCGGCATTAATTACTAGAATCTTCATGAAAAGCCCCCAAAACATTTTATTATCTTCCAATGGAACAATTCTATTGACCTTGGGACAAATCTGTGTAAAATATAGTGTTAGTGTGGAATTTATGACTGTATTTTTACAGCAGTATTTTATTATAATAATACAAACGAGCCATAATTTCAAGGAGTCTGCATAAAATGATAGTAACCGGCGTCATTGCCGAATTTAACCCGCTGCACAAAGGCCACGCCCTGCTTCTGAAAAAAGTCAAAGAAGCTGGCGCTGACCGCATTGCAGTAGTGATGAGCGGAAATTTTGTTCAGCGAGGCGAAACTGCCATTCTTTCAAAATGGGCCCGAACCAAACAGGCCCTTCTGTGTGGTGCGGATCTGGTCGTGGAGCTGCCGGTTCCGTGGGCAGTTTCAGGCGCTGAAAAATTTGCTTTGGGCGGTATTTCCCTTTTAGATGCAGTGGGGGCGGACCGAATTGCCTTTGGAAGTGAATGCGGTTCCATTGATCTTTTGCGTAAAGCCCAGCAGGCCTTATCTTCCCCCCTGCTGCACGAAGCCATACATGATGAACTGGCAGCGGGTTCAACCTTTGCAGCCGCAAGGCAAACCGCTGTCCGGCAGCTCTTTGGTGAAAAAACGGCACAGCTCTTGGGCTGCCCGAATAATATTCTTGCTATAGAATACCTGAAAGCAATGGAACGCACCCATTCCCACATGGTTCCTTTCACCGTCCAGCGGGAAGGTGCCGCTCATGACAGTAAAACGCCGGGAGAGAATCGAACGGCTTCATCTGCGCAGATCCGCCGTATGATCCAATCTAATGCAGACTGTTCGGAATTTCTTCCTTCCGCAGCATGGACGGTCCTTCAATCCGAACGCGAAGCCGGCCGGGCACCAGCAAGCCTTGTTTGGCTAGAACGGGGAATTCTCGCCAAACTGCGCACACTTTCCAAAGACAAGCTGTCCCGGCTCCCCGACATCAGCGAAGGATTGGAAAATCGGGTGTATTCCGCCATTCAAAGGGCCGACAGCCTAGGGGAATTATACCGGATGATTAAAACAAAACGCTATACGCTCGCTCGGATCCGGAGAATTGTTCTCTCTTCTTTCCTAGGGATTGATGCGTCCTGCCGTGAAGGGGACCCGCCTTATCTGCGTATCCTGGGAATCCGCAAAGGCGGTGCAGATATCTTAAAAAGGGCAAAAATCTCCGGGAACCTTCCCATTCTTTCCCGAAAGGCCGATTGTTCCCGCTTAGATTCCCGCGCGGCACAAATTATAAAGCTGGAAAATACCGCATCGGATTTATTTGCACTGTGCACGCCGCGTGCCGCTCCCTGCGGGCTGGATGCTTCGACCGGGGTTATTGTATTATAAAAAGCCAAAAGGTTTTAAAAGCTTTACGGAAAGGGTGAACCATGGATCTATGAAAGTCAAAGAAACGGACGATCCCATCTATGGAAAATGCGTTCTGATAACAAATAACAGAATTCAGGCAGCTGTAACGGTAGATGTTGGACCCAGAATCATTGATTTTGGATTCTGCGGGGACGAAAACCTTTTGTACCAAGATGTTGAACAAAAATACAAAATTCCCCTCTCGGACACCGGAAACGGCAAGGCCGGCTTCTTCCATCCGTACGGCGGCCACCGGCTATGGATCACTCCTGAACGTTCTGCGGCAGCCTTAAGCCCTGACGATTCTCCGGTCGTTTACAGCATCTTGGCGGACGGTGTTTCCTTTACACCTCCAAAACGGAAAACAGCCGATATCCAGCTCGGATTTGAAATCATGATGGGTGAAGGCGCTTCGGATATTATGATCGTTCATACGGCCGAAAATTGTTCAAAGTCGGTTAAAACCTGTGGTCTTTGGCCCATCACAATGCTGAAAGGCGGTGGCTTGGCCATTGTTCCGCAGAGTGAAGACCGCAGCGAACCGCGCCGACCAAATCGCGCTGTAATTTTCTGGCCAGGGACGGATATTCGGGATCGGAGGATCACCTATGGAAACCGGTTTATTGCGATCCGGCATATAAAAGGCGAAAGTATACCCTTGAAAATCGGATGCAACGACGTTCCGGGCTGGGTAGGATACGTTGGAAAAAAGAATACTTTGGTAAAACGGTTTGTGTTCAATTCTCAGGCCGCCTATCCGGATTTCGGCTGCTCTTGTGAAGTCCGTCTGGAACCTGATTTTGCGGAGATTGATTCCTTCAGTCCCTTGTACCGGATGGAACCTGGCGAAAAAATTAAATATGTGGAAAATATTTCTATCTATCACACCGAACATGCGGAAATAATGGACAGCGAAGACGGCATTGACGCGTATTTCAACAGTCTGGCATAAAAAGTTTCGTCGTTTCGATTTACTATTCAGAAAGCTGCCCCGGTCTTTTCTCCTTTTTTTTCGGCGGAAAATTCGCTTCAAAATCTTCAAGAAGTGTTTTATCCACCTCATAGCAGGCATCAAATTCAAATGTGCCTGCTATTCCGTCCAGAGCATGCTCGTCCAACAGCTTTACCATAAAAAATCCTGCTTTGTCCTGGAGCGGAACTCCTTTTAAATGGACGCCGAAATCCGACGCCGTTTTAAAACCGAAACGACCATAATAAACCGGGTTTCCCGTTATAAAGACAGCCGTGTAACCCATTTTCCAAGCTATTTTCAGGGAATGGCGGATTAATGCAGAGCCAATACCTTTTTTCTGATAATCCGGATGAACCGAAAGTGGTCCGGCTGAAATAAATTCTTTCACCGTTCCATCCGGTACGGTAAGTTTTGCTTTACTGTAGAAAATACTTCCGACAATTTTTCCGTCTGCTTCGGCAATAAAATCCAGTCTGCGGATATAGCACGGCAGACTGCGCATGTTATGAATCAACAAATGTTCATCACATCCGGGCTTGTAAACATTCCAAAAGGCTTTTCTGGTCAGATTTTCGACTTCAAAATAGTCATTTGAAATCTCATTTCTAATAAGAAGATTCAATGCTGTTTCTCCTTCCAAAATATTATCCTGCGCCGGAATAAAAGAACATCAAGACCGTAAAAAGGCAAGGTAAAATGATACCTTGCCTTTTATAGCTATTCTCTGGCTTTTCGATATCATTCTGTAAATAGTAACACACAGCAAAGCGCTCCAACGCGATATCGTCAGACAGCCGCGACACTCCACAATTTTGGTGTTCCTTACAGAACAACAGTCAAACAAAAGCCTTCTTTTTAATTTAGTGAAATCATTATAACATTGTGAAAAAGATCTGTCAATTAAGGAACTGGGGTTTTCCCTATTTTTTTTGAAGATGCGATATACTGTTCAAAACTATTTCTGACATCGGGGTTAACGCGGAAAAACTCCAGCAGCTTATGCAGTTTATCCACCGTTTCGGGGCTTAATGAATGCTCAATCAGCTCCGTCTCTCTGAAAGCATTTTGGCTGCCAATAAATTCCAAAAATTTTTCTGTTGTATTATGGCGCGACAGAAGATAGGAGCCTACTTTTTTGCCGGATTCCGTCATTTGAATAATTTCGTACCGGCTGTATCGGAGATACCCCATATCCGTGAGTTTACAGATCATTTTAGAAGCGGAAGACGGCTTTATATGCAGGATGGCGGAAAGTTTTCCAATACGTGTATAGCCGTTTTTGGCACAAATGCGATAAATCATTTCAAGATAGTCCTCCATGGAGGAAGTTAATTGTCCCCCCTGCCAGCGGAGAATTTGATATCCACGGGAAGTATGAAAATCGGAAACGATTGAATCAGACATGCTATCGCCTCCCCTTTATTTCTATTATTAAACATACACAATTTTTTTGCCATAAGAACCATTCTTTAGAGTTTGGAAGAATATTTTTGTGCGGCTAATGATTTCCCAATGAAAAAATGGAACGCTTTCAGTTTCGGAACCATATATTAGCCTAGTGAAAATGAGTTATGTACCGCTATAAGAAAAACAGAAACTCTGGAGGAAAACTTATGAAACACAAAGAAATTTCTCTTGACAAACTTCCGGTTGGCCAAAAGGCCAGTGTGACCGCGTTAAAAGCGGACGGCATGACGAGAAGACGGATATTGGATCTTGGGGTCGTCCGCGGAACAGAGATCGAATCTCTGTATAAAAGCCCTTCGGGAAATCCGGTTGCCTACCAGATCAGGGGCGCCGTGATTGCTCTTCGGACCGACGTATCCAAAAGGATCCTGGTAACCGCTTAAAACTTCTTGACAGGTAAATCCGCACCGTACCGGTATACATAGGGTTTTCCCTGTATGGAACCCGTACCTGCGGATTTCCTTTTGTACTAATTTTTTCATGTCATTCGATCAAAAGGAGGAAATTCCATGGGTTTATCCAGTGAATCAACTGGAGCAGCTGTCCTTAACAGCTGCGGAACTATGCTGCTGGCCCAAAAAAGCACGGCGGACGATAAGGTTATTGCCTTAGCCGGGAATCCCAATGTAGGAAAAAGCACCGTATTTAATAATTTAACCGGCATGAACCAGCACACCGGAAATTGGCCTGGAAAAACGGTTGCTAATGCACAGGGAAACTACCAATATAAAAATACCCGATTTATTCTCGTTGATCTTCCAGGCACATATTCCCTGATGGCCAACTCGGAGGAAGAAGAAATTGCGCGGAATTTTATCTGTTTTGGAAATCCGGACGCCATTGTTGTGGTTGCCGACGCAACTTGCCTGGAACGGAATTTAAATCTTGTTCTGCAAACGATGGAGATTTCAGATCATGTCGTTTTATGTGTTAATCTGTTAGATGAAGCCAAGAAAAAGAAGATCAAAATTAATCTAAATCTGCTTTCAGAAGAACTCGGCATTCCGGTGATCGGAACCAGCGCGCGGAGCGGAAAAGGGCTAAATCAGCTGATGGATGCTGTCTGGGAAACTTCCAAGCAGAATTTTCATTCTCACCCGCTGCGGATTGTGTATGATGAAAATATTGAAGAAGCCGTCTCTTCTCTGGAGCCGGTTATTCAAAAGTCGATTGGAAACAAAATAAACAGCCGCTGGATTGCCTTGAAACTTCTGGAAAACGACACAAAATTGTTGGACACCCTGAAAAATCATCTGGGATGTGATATCCGGAATGATCATGAACTCTGCGAAAAGCTTTCCAAAACAAATGAATACCTAGAAAGGCAAAAAATTTCAAACGACGATTTTCGAGACCGAATTGTTTCACAAATTGTAAAAATCTGTGAAACAATCAGCAAAAAAACTACGACCTGTGAAAAGGCGGAATACGCATTACGCGACAGAAAAATTGATAAAATATTAACCTCCAAAGTAACCGGTATTCCGATTATGATTCTGCTTCTCTGCGGAATTTTCTGGCTGACACTTACAGGGGCAAACTATCCTTCCAAAATAATTGCAAATGGTTTATTCTGGCTGGAGGACTGGCTGTCCGAATTTTTTATTTCCATCGGTGCACCTTTATGGATTAAAGGAATTCTTGTTGACGGCTGCTACCGGACTCTGGCCTGGGTTGTGTCCGTGATGCTGCCTCCTATGATGATTTTTTTTCCTCTCTTTACATTGCTGGAAGACCTGGGATATCTTCCCCGCGTCGCCTTTAATATGGATAATTTTTTTCGGAAGGCATGTGCCCACGGAAAGCAGGCTTTAACCATGTGAATGGTATATATAATTTTGTAAATTTTTCAGCATGTACGGGGATGCCCTGCAAATTGTTTCGCCGGTTTGGAGACCGGCACATCAACCTTGATAGGTTTCCTTCTGGAATTTATAGAAGCATGGTTCGGGCTGTTGCCGAAACCCATATCCAAGCACGTTGACAAAGCAGCTCATTGTTGATTGAGTCCTAAAAATAGACTTGTTTCATATAATTCAACATACAAAATGCGGAAAATGAATGTTCCATTCTATCGCCAATTTTGAATTTTATCTTGCATGTAAGCTGATATTGTCATATAATTCTTCTGGAAGCATTTCGCATATAATTACTTTCCTGCTTTCCTGCATTTTTAATCAATCCTGATTTTATATTTCGGAGGTAACCGCATGGCAAAGTATGAACGTGAATTTCAGGGAGATTTTAATGATCTATTGAATATTCTTGATTCTAAGATTTTAAACGGCAGCGCATCGGCAAGTTTTGAGGATGGTAGCGATTACTCATACAATGACATACGCTGTGCTGTCCGTGTTTACGAAAGATACAGTATGATTGGCGGTAATCGTGTCAGCTTAAATATTACATTGATTGGCAATGGGAATCATTTATTTCTTACTGCTATTACATCCGGCGGCAGCCAAGCAGTCTTTTTTAAAATGAATACGATGGGTGAGAAATCTTTTTTAAATTGCGTAAGAGATATTGTTGACAATTATTCACGTTAATAATGGCATTTATACAGAACCCGACTTGCGTTTCTTCAAGTCGGGCCGAAAATTCAGTTTTCAGAGGAACTTCTGGCTTTACAGTTTCCGGTGCGTTCCAAAAAAGAAGGATTGGAACCGCGACCGGATTTTTTCAATCAAAATTCGGTGCCGCATTTCTTGTTTTTGCCCATGCTAAGAACGCAAAATATGAGGTCTTTGTATAACGGTTCGAAAGTCAAGACAAAAATCTGGTGGAAATTTAATGAGCCAGATATTTTCAAACAATTTTGCTACGCAACACATGTCGTCAATGCGGAATAGTAATTTTCTGCAGGAGTTTGATACCCAAGAGCCGAATGCAGCTTTTCAAAGTTATACTTGTGAATAAAATCTCCGATCTGGCTGCGGGCATCCCGGATATTTTCGTAATCCTTTAAATAGACTTCGTCATATTTCAAGGTGCGAAACCAACGTTCAATCATAATATTGTCAGCCCAACGGCTTTGGTCATCCATGCTGATTTTTACTGCGCTTTTTCCACGTATTCAATGTAGTCACGGCCGGTGAACTGACTGCCTTGATCGGAATTGAGAATTTCGGGTTTTGCTGTCTTGAATGCTTTTTTCAGGGCACGTAGCACCATCGGTGTTGCCAGAGTATCGTCCAGTTTCCAGCCAACAATGCAGCGGCTGTACCAGTCATGATTGCTGTCAGATAGACAAATCATGGCACAATTTGATATATGTGATGTCAATGGACCAGGCTTGATTCGGGAGGGTAATCACTGCGTTTCGCAACAGATAGGGATATATTTTATTCCCTTTGGTCGGCTTTGACAGATTGGGTTTCGGATAAATTACAGAGATTCCCATCTCCTGCATATACCTGCGTGTTTTCAGACGCCCGATGGGAAGGCCCTTCTTTTTAAGCTGTTTGGATAGCTGTCGGGAACCCCATGCCGGATTATCCGTATGCATCCGGTCGATCAGATTCTTTGCTGTCAGTTCCTGCTCTGAAGGGTCAGACGGAGTGTAATATGCGCTTGTCC
>DHNW01000031.1:7371-25778 GCA_002407675.1 Ruminococcaceae bacterium UBA5406 | reverse complement strand
AACGGTCCCATTACGGAATTTCTGGCTGCGGACTTGGAACACACGGACACCGATCTGCGGGATGCCCTGACTTCCGGCCTGCTGGAACAGCGGGACAAGGAACATATCGCGGGGTATTTCCGCGAAAACGAGGGCAACACCCGCGTGGCCCAGCGCCTTTCCGATACCTACGCCGGGGCTTCCGATACGATGGAACTGACCACCGGCGAGACGGCGGATTTCTTTGCCACCACCACGGGTTTCGAGGTCGATATTCACGACAAGTTCAACAGCAAGCGCACCGCTTCATGGGAAGAAATCGCCCCAATTCTCCGCGCCCTGTATCAGCGGGAGCAGGACGCCTTTTCCCATGAACCGGTTCTGCGGGAATCTGCGGACCGGGATGATATTCATCCTTCGACAGAAGTCACGTTGCCGGAAACTGCTACACAGCCGTCCGGCAAGACAAGCCCAGAAAGTGGCGTGGCTCTCCCCGGAGAAATTGTCACCGTAAAAGATCACATCGCGCCGGAGCAGCCCGCCGCTGGGAACTTCCTCATCACCGACGATCATTTGGGCGAGGGCGGCGCGAAAACCAAGTACAGCTTTAATATCGCGGCCATCCGCACCCTGAAACAGATCGAGGCCGAGGGCCGCACGGCGACGCCGGAGGAACAGGAAACACTCTCCCGCTATGTCGGCTGGGGCGGCATCCCGCAGGCGTTCGACCCGGACAACGCCGCATGGTCAAAAGAATACGTGGAGCTGGTCGGCGCGCTGACCTCCGAAGAATACGAAATGGCGCGGGCCTCCACCCTGAACGCCCACTACACCAGCCCCACCGTTATCAAGGCCATCTATGAGGCCGTGAAAAATCTCGGCTTTCAAACCGGAAACATTCTGGAACCGGCCTGCGGCGTTGGAAACTTTTTCGGCCTGCTGCCGGAAAGCATGGCGGCGTCCCGGCTCTACGGCGTTGAGTTGGACAGCATCACGGGCCGGATCGCCAAACAGCTTTATCCAAATGCCAACATTACCGTGGCGGGCTTTGAAACCACCGACCGGCGCGACTTTTTCGATTTGGCCGTGGGCAACGTGCCGTTCGGCAGCTACAAGGTTTCCGACCGGGCTTACGACAAGCTCGGTTTTCCCATTCACGATTATTTTTTCGCCAAAACGCTCGATCAGGTGCGTCCGGGCGGCGTGATCGCGTTTGTCACCAGCCGCTACACGATGGACAAACAGTTCCCGGAGGTGCGGAAGTACATCGCCCAGCGCGCGGAGCTGCTGGGGGCTGTCCGGCTTCCCAGCAACGCTTTCAAGGCCAACGCCGGAACGGAAGTCACCACCGACATCCTTTTTCTCCAAAAGCGCGACCGCCCCATCGTCATCGAACCGGATTGGGTGCATCTCGGCCAGACCGGGGACGGAATTCCCGTCAACAGCTATTTTGTCGGTCATCCCGAAATGGTGCTGGGGACCGTCAAATGGGACGATAAAATGCACGGCGATAAAAAGGAAACAACGTGCGAACCATTCCCCGACGCCGATCTTGCCAAACAGCTCCATGAGGCGGTTTCCCACCTTCAGGGGCAGATTGCGGAAGCGGAGCTGCCGGATCTCGGTGAGAATGAGGAAATCGACGATTCCATCCCGGCAGACCCCGACGTAAAAAACTATTCCTATACGGTTGTGGACGGCAAGGTGTACTACCGGGAAAATTCCCGCATGGTGCGGCCGGAGCTGAACGAAACCGCCAAAGCCCGCGTCATGGGCATGGTCGAGCTGCGGGACTGTGTGCAGAAGCTTATCAGCCAACAGCTCGACGGATCGGCTTCCGACGTTGAAATAAAAAACACACAAACGGAATTGAACCAACTCTATGACGCTTTTTCAGCAAAATACGGTCTTATCAACTCGCGCGGCAACAGCCTTGCGTTTGCGGAGGATTCTTCGTACTATCTGCTCTGCTCACTGGAAGTGATCGACGAGGACGGCAAGCTGGAGCGCAAAGCCGACATGTTTACCAAGCGCACCATCCGGCAGCGAAAAATTGTCACTTCCGTGGACACCGCGTCGGAAGCTCTTTCGCTCTCCATCGCGGAAAAGGCGCGGGTGGACATGGATTACATGGCCTCCCTTACCGGCAAAACGTCGGAGGCGCTGGCCGACGAGCTGCGCGGCGTCATCTTCCGCAATTTGGGCGAGCAGGACCCGGCGAGCGTCCCCAAAGCCTTTTACAATCTAGAGAAAATCCCGTTCGTCACCGCCGACGAATACCTTTCCGGCAACGTGCGCCGCAAGCTGCGGCTGGCGAAAGCTCTCGCGGAAATGCGGCCCGATCTCGCGGAGAAAATCGCCCCCAACATCGAGGCGTTGGAAGCCGCCCAGCCGAAGGACCTCGACGCCTCCGAAATCGAGGTGCGCCTCGGCGCGACGTGGATTGACAAGGGGTACATCCAGCAGTTCATGGAGGAACTCTTGAACCCGCCGTCCGGTGTGCGCGACGGCATCCGGGTAAACTATTCCTCGTTTACGGCAGAATGGTCTGTTTCCAATAAAAGCAGCGTCGGGTACAACAACGTGGCGGCTTACGTCACCTACGGTACCGACCAGGCCAACGCCTATCGGATTCTGGAGGATACGCTCAATCTCCGGGACACGCGGATCTACGATACCGTAACCGACCCGGACGGCAAGGAGCGCCGTGTCCTCAACTCCAAGGAAACCACCCTCGCCCAGCAGAAGCAGCAGGCCATTAAGGACGCTTTTCATGACTGGATCTGGAAAGCCCCTGACCGACGCCGCACCCTGACGAAAAAATACAACGAGCTGTTCAATTCCAGCCGCCCGCGTGAATACGACGGGCGGCATCTTGTATTCCCCGGTATGAACCCCGAAATCAAGCTACGGGAGCATCAATTAAACGCCGTGGCGCACCAGCTTTACGGCGGCAACACCCTGCTGGCGCATGTCGTGGGCGCGGGCAAAACCTATGAAATGATCGCGGCCGCAATGGAGGGCAATCGGCTTGGTTTATGCCAAAAATCCCTGTTCGCCGTTCCGAATCACCTGACGGAGCAGTGGGCTTCCGAGTTTCTGCGGCTGTACCCTTCCGCAAATATCCTTGTCACCACCCGAAAGGATTTTGAAAAACGCAACCGCAAAAAATTCTGCGCCCGCATCGCCACCGGCGACTACGACGCGATCATCATGGGGCACTCGCAGTTTGAGAAAATCCCTGTCTCTCTGGGACGCCAAAAAAGGCTGATTCAGGAACAGATCTGGGAGATTGAAAACGGGCTGGAAGAACTCAAAGACAGTGGCGCAGAGCAGTTTACCATCAAGCAGTTGGAACGCACCAAAAAGGGACTGGAAGCGCGCCTGAAACGGCTCAACGACAACTCCCGTAAGGATGATGTCGTCACCTTTGAACAGCTCGGCGTGGACCGTCTGTTTGTGGACGAAGCTCACAATTACAAAAATCTGTTTCTTTACACGAAGATGCGTAACGTGGCGGGCCTCTCCACCACCGACGCGCAGAAGTCCAGCGACATGTTTCTGAAATGCCGGTATCTCGACGAAATCACGCACAGCCGGGGCGTCGTGTTCGCCACCGGGACGCCGGTCAGCAATTCAATGACGGAATTGTACACGATGATGCGCTATCTTCAATACGAAACTCTGAAAGAGCGGAACCTCGTCCATTTCGACTGCTGGGCTTCGACGTTCGGAGAAACCGTAACGGCCATCGAACTGGCCCCGGAGGGGACCGGCTACCGGGCGCGGACGCGCTTCGCCCGGTTCTACAATCTGCCGGAGCTGATGCAGCTGTTCAAGGAAGCGGCGGACATCAAGACCGCCGACCAGCTCAACCTTCCAACACCGAAAGCCGTTTACCACAACGAAGTCGCGCAGCCCTCGGAAATCCAGAAGGAAATGGTGAAAAAACTCTCGGAACGCGCCGCCGCCGTCCATTCCGGTTCCGTCGATCCGACCGTGGACAACATGCTCAAGATAACGTCGGACGGGCGCAAGCTCGGCCTCGATCAGCGTGTCATCAATCCGATGCTCCCCGACAATCCCGGCAGTAAGGTCAATATGTGCGTCAATAACGTTTTTCGCTTCTGGCACGACGGGCAGGACAAAAAGCTGACCCAGCTTGTTTTCTGCGACATTTCCACCCCAAAGGCCCGCGCCGCCGCGAAGGAAAACCGGGCGGTCCGGGCCTGTGGGAAGCTGGCGGGCGGCACGGAGCTTCACGCATTGCAGGACGCCAAGCCGGAATCGTTCAGCGTCTACTCGGACATCCGGGATAAGCTCATCGCGCGGGGCGTTCCCGCCAGTGAAATCGCGTTCATTCATGACGCCGATACCGAAATCAAGAAAAAGGAACTGTTTGCCAAGGTGCGCACCGGACAGGTGCGCGTCCTGATGGGCAGCACTGCCAAGATGGGGGCCGGGATGAACGTGCAGGATCTTTTGATTGCCTCCCACGATCTGGACTGCCCATGGAGGCCGGGAGATTTGGAACAGCGGTCCGGGCGTATCATCCGGCAGTACAATACCAACCCCGAAGGGCATATTTTCCGTTACGTCACCGAAGGGACATTCGATTCGTACCTCTGGCAAACTGTGGAAAATAAGCAGAAATTCATTTCGCAGATCATGACTTCCAAATCGCCGGTGCGCTCCTGCGAGGACATCGACGAAACGGCGCTCTCTTATGCGGAGATCAAGGCCCTGTGCGCCGGGGACGAGCGGATCAAGGAAAAGATGGACCTCGACATGGATGTGGCCAAGCTGAAACTCATGAAAGCCAACCACCAGAGTCAGCAATTCCGGCTAGAAGATAACCTTCTCAAATATTTCCCGGAGGAAATGGAGCGCAACAAAGGTTTCATCAAAAGTCTGGAAACGGATATGGCGACGCTGGAAGCACACCCGCATCCGAAGGACGGGTTTGCCGGAATGGTGGTGCGGGGCGATTCCCTGACCGATAAGGACAACGCCGGTGCCGCTATTCTCGAAGCCTGCAAAGAAGTCAAAGGATTGGAACCGATGGAAATCGGCAGTTATAGGGGCTTTATCATGTCGCTGTCCGTGGAGGGGTTCGGCACCGAGTTCGTACTTACCCTCAAAGGTCAGATGACCCACCGTGTCACGCTGGGCAAGGACGCGCGCAGCAATCTGATCCGTATCGACAACGCCCTTTCCGATATGCCCAAACGGTTGCAAAATGTTCACGCCCAGCTTGATAATCTTCATTCGCAAATGGATGCGGCAAAGGCCGAAATTGGCAAGTCGTTCCCGCAGGAAGCGGAGCTTGCGCAAAAGAGCGCCCGCCTCGCGGAGCTGAACGCCCTGCTGGACATCGACAGCCGCGCCCCCGCCCAGCGGCAGGCGTCGGAAGTTCTGGAAAAAAGCGAAAGGCCCTCCGTGCTGGAGGGCCTGAAAACGCCCTGCGTCTGCGGAACAGGCAGAAAACCAAAACATGAGTTGGCCCGATGAAGGAACGGCTCCGGCACAGAATTATTTTGTGTCGGAGCCGTCATTCCGGGCGGCTGCGGCTTTTGCCTTGCGTTTCTGCTTTTGCTCGGTTTTCTTCTGGCATTTTTCATCTATTTCATGCAGCCAGACGCTGACCGGCGCTTTCCACGGTTCACTTTTATTGGGGATGTTTTTCACAAGGCTGTGCGGGTTCAGGCCGAGGCGTTTGGCAAGCTCAATATCCTCATTGTTCAACCGGCATTTCTTTTTCGCGTCCTGCCACATCTGTTCGCTGTATGCCATTTTTTCACCCCGCTTTACTCTAAAGATTTTATCACATATTACTTGATTTTGAAATCAGGAGGTTTCATATGAATACGATACCCGTCTACAAATATCCGGCGACTTACGCCCATGAGCATAATGAACTGGAGATTTACCGTGCGTCCCACAAGGCGAACATTGCCTGCCGGGATGCCATCGACGATGCCATCCGGGACAACTACCGCAATAATTGTCTCGGCAGCGACACCGCAAAACAGGTCATTGCCGAGTTTGGATTTGACCGCACTCTCTATGTGCTTGCGAACACTGTCCGCGAGAAAGATTGGGATGGGCGCATTGACCGCAAAAATAAGGATTGGGCGCGGACGATTCCGGTCTTTGATGATGAGAACGGCTTTGGTGATAATCGAAACCGGGAATTTATCGTAGATAGAGCGCATCCCGGTCTGGTAGACCTTTTCATCAATCAGGCGCGGCGTGAATACCTTTTGACCCGGCCTCTAACCAAAGAGGACATTCAGGTGGAGGCCACGCGGCTGCTCCGGCGTCTGCAATCCGAACGTGAGCCGAACAGCCCCGGCGGTACGCATTTCATGGCGCAGATTTCGCCGGATTTTCTGCTCCGTGCTTCCACCAAAGATCAGGACCGGCTGTTTGCCATGCTGCCGTTCAAGTCTCTGTCATTCTCTACGCTCAAGGATCGGAAAGGGATTTTCGCGTTCATCCAGAAGGATGAAAACCGCGACCAGCCGCTTCGCCAGCGCAAGCCGTCCGTGCAGAAAAAGCTGCAAAAAACACAGGCCGAGCCAAAGCCGCCCGCCTCATCCAAGGGCAAAGAAATGGAGCTGTGACATGGCGAATCGCAACCGGAAAATCCAACTCAAATTCCGTGTTACCCCGCAGGAGCGTGAAATGATCGAACAAAAGATGGCGCAGCTCGGCACCCGGAACATGGCGGCGTATCTCCGCAAAATCGCTATCGACGGGTATGTGGTGAAGCTGGAACTGCCGGAGCTGAAGGAGATGGTTTCCCTCCTGCGCCGGTCCAGCAACAACCTGAACCAGCTTACCAAGCGGGTGCATGAAACGGGGCGCGTTTACGACGCAGATTTGGAGGATATTGTCCAAAATCAGGAACGGCTGTGGCAGGCGGCAAATGATATTCTCGCCGTACTTGCTAAATTAAAATAGGGGCGTATGCCCCGGAATGTGGGGCGGTTTACGACGTGTAAGCCGCCCCGCTGTTTTTTTGCCGCATCCTTGAAAAAAACAGCATAGGCGTTATAGTTATATTAGAAATTGTAAAGGGGGCCGATTTATGAGGCTGATACTGAAAATACTCGTCGCTCCGGTCATTGTGGTTCTGACCGTTTTCGTCTGGATCTGCTCCGCTCTGCTGTACTGCTCGGCGTGGGTGTTCGGCCTTGCTGGAACGGTCCTCGGCATCTTCGGTGTGCTGGCGCTGATTACTCATCAGGTTACAAACGGGATCATCCTGCTGGTGATGGCGTTCCTCGTCAGTCCGTTCGGAATTCCGATGGCGGCGGCATGGCTGATCGGCAAGATACAGGATTTGCGGTACGCGATTCAGGACCGGGTTTTTCGGTGCATTTAAATGCAATCAATTCTTCAATTGTTTGAATGAATCTTTCTGTATGCGACATTGTAAAAACTTTTTCCTTCGCTTGAGAATCTTCAATCTGTTCTTTCAATAAATCCCTTAGTTTAGAAAATCCTTTCAGACTTTCTTCAATTTCAATATCTCGCGATTCAATTTTACATTTCCACATATCTTTGAAGTAATTAGTAAATAAGTCCTTACCATAATTATTATCTTTGGCGAACGCTTCCGCTGTAACTATTGCCATTTCTTGATCGAACACATTAAACCTTTTATTTTGGATGATTACGAAGGATGAAGATGCAAGCTCCTTCATTTTCTCAATGTATAGTTTTCGATTCTTGAAAAACATGTATCCATTATCAAGTGCAAAATCAGAAATCAGCTTATATGTACCCCATTCTTCATCAGTAAAATGTTCTCTATTGTCTTCTCCAATAACATGAAATAATATTTGTCCATCTGGCAATGCCTTTTCAATGCTCTTTATGCGCTTGCCAACTCCTCCCTTAACTTTGTCCCAATTTATCGCTACAGGGAAGGTGTACCCATAGCGCCTAGCCCAACAGCTATTTTCAATAAAAAGGACATAATCATCTAAAGTTAAACTGCCATCATAAACGCTATTAAGAAAGTCCCCGAAACCTTTATTAATCACATCTTCGTCAACATCCATTATTCTATTAACTCTTATAATCTCGCAAGGCTTTAGAGCTTCTTTACGTTTCTTAATAATTTCAATCTCGTGCGATATAGCATCTGCATCCCAAACGCCACGAAGTATCCATTGTTTTACAGCGTCAAACATATATTGATCTTGAAAAACCGGGTATAGTTTACGCACCTCTCCATCAGAAAAAAGAGTACCGTAGTAACCTTCTTGAGCAATATCAGCCTTATATGAAATTACATATGATGTAAAACTATAAAACCAGTCCGCAATATTGGTAAAATCATTATCATGCAATATCCCATATACTCTATAAAAATCCCTTATTGCACATTTTAAACTTCTGATGTTATGGGGTCTCCTTTGGGGTTGCTCCATTCCTTTTTCGGTTGATTTTCCCTCTTTTCGTTCTTCAACATATCCAAAAGCATTTCTGTCTGGCGCAAATAATTCTAATAGACCTTCCTCACAATTCTCCACGAATGCTTTATACTCATCATCTTCATATTTCGTTTCTTCTATAACGGCATGTACTATTTTGGGGTAATCCGGCAAATATTGCACCGTTCGCTGAATAATTTTTTCCTTGATTTCTGTGTATGAAATCTCTCCCTGCTCCATTTTTGGGGGCTTATTGATTGTCAAAGCGGCTTTTTTACCATCCAATTCGTCTTTTTTATCTTGAGACGGCATAAACTGTATCTCAGCATTTATTTGAGTTGGTTCTTGTTTAGTTTTGATCTTCTCTTGATTAGCAACGATGATCGTATGATATTTTTGATTCTCACAATAATCGTTAATAACGCCTAACACATCTACACTGCTCATCCGACAACGTTCCAAGTCATCAAAAACAAGTATTACTGATTTGTCGTCTATTTCCTTGCTGATTGGAAAAAATGCAGTCGCATCTGTAGAAGCGATACCCCTAACCCATTCTGGAAGAAATTCAAGTTTTGCAATAGCCTTTTTACCTTCATCAACTATTTTGGCAACTCTGCCAACGCCTTTAATGTTGCAATATGCATTTATCCATGCATACTTAACAGCACTGTGTATTTCTTCTTGTGAAGATATGCCAAACAAAGATATCCGAAGTACCACGGCCTCATTAGTAAGAGCATCTTTTAATTCATGTTCTATGAGATGCGTTTTTCCACATCCCCATTCTCCTGTTAGTAACAAAGCACCTACAGGCTCAATTTCTCTGCAATAGTATAATAATTCATCTATTGTATTCATATCGCTATGCGTTCTCCTTCCGATATTTGCTTTTCGCTCAATTGCCCATAATGGTACAAGCTTTCGCATTCCCGATTTGCGCGTATTGTTATTAGCTACCATTAATCGGAGATTCTATGATGGATATTTCTATTCGGCAGATTATCGCATATATTATAGCAAATCTAACAACAATTTGTAAGTTATCTGCATGCTTTTGTCAGAATTAAATTAAGGAAGCTTCATAGCTTCCTTTTTACTTTATAAGGAGGAGTGTTTATGGCAACGACCCGGCTGATGCCGCTGCATACCGGCAAGGGCCGGGACGTCGGAACAGCAATCAGCGATATTATTGATTACGCGGAAAACCCGGAGAAAACGGATTACGGCAGGCTTATCACCGGCTATGAATGCGACAGCCGGACAGCCGACGCCGAGTTCCTTTTTTCCAAACGACAGTATACCGGGCTTACCGGCAGGACGCACGGCTCGAACGATGTGATTGCCTATCATCTCCGGCAGTCATTTGTCCCCGGTGAGATCACCCCGGAGGAAGCGAACCGGATCGGCTGTGAGCTTGCCAAACGCTTTACGAATGGAAACCATGCTTTCATCGTCTGCACCCACATTGACAAACACCACATTCATAATCATATCATCTGGAATTCCACGTCCCTCGACTGCACCCGAAAATTCCGAAACTTTTGGGGAAGTACCAGAGCCGTGCGGCGGCTAAACGATACGCTGTGCATCGAGAATGGGTTTTCTATCGTGGAGAATCCGCAGCGGCACGGAAAGAGCTACAACAAATGGATGGGCGATCAGGCAAAGCCCTCCAACCGGGAACTTTTGCATGTGGCAATAGACGCGGCTTTAGCTCAAAAGCCCGCCGATTTTGACGCGCTTCTGAAGCTCTTGCGGGACGCCGGATATGAAGTCAAGACGGGAAAAATCCCAGCCCTGCGCGGGAAGAATCAGAAGCGTTTTATCCGGCTGGATACGCTGGGCAGCGGCTACGGTGAAGCGGAGCTTCGGGCCGTCCTCTCCGGTGAAAAGGCACATCAGCCGCGCAAAAAAATCATCCAGCCCATGCCGAGAAAGCAAGTCAATCTTTTGGTGGATATTCAGGCCAAGCTCCGCGCTGGAAAAGGCGTGGGCTATGAGCGTTGGGCCAAGGTATTTAACCTCAAGCAAATGGCACAGACAGTGAATTATCTCGCCGAGCACAGCCTGTTGGAATATGATGTGCTGGCCGCTAAAACGGCGTCGGCAATCGCTCGCTACAACGAGCTTTCTGCACAGATCAAGACGGCGGAAAAGCGTTTGGCCGAAATCGCCGTTCTGAAAACGCAGATCGTTAATTACGCCAAAACCCGTGACACCTATGTTGCCTACCACAAGGCGGGCTACTCTAAAGAATTCCTTGAAGAGCATGAGAGCGACATCCTTCTGCACAGGGCGGCGAAGAAAGCGTTTGATGTGTTGAAAGTGAAAAAGCTTCCCACCGTCAAGAGTTTACAGGCCGAATACGCGGCGCTTCTGGCAGAGAAAAAGGCGGCTTACGCCGACTATCGCAAGGCCCGCGATGAGATGAAAGAGCTGTTGACCGTGAAAGCAAACGTCGATCATCTGCTTGGCCCCGACAGGCGCGAAGCGGAGAAAGAAAAAGAGCATGGGCAGCGTTGAGTTGTCTATGCTCCCGGAAACGTCCGCAGAACGCGCAGCCGCACAATTTATTGTGCGATCAGAGGGGATTGGGGGCGCTGCCACCAACAAGCAATTTCCCGGTTTTCGCCCAAGCGAAAAATCGTGAAATGGGCATCGTGGGTACCACGATGCATTGCTTGCCACTATTATCAACAATTAGTGATAACTACCATGAGTTTGACCCCATACAGCGTAAAAGTCGCGCTGTACGGTTGGCGGCAGACAGTTTAAACGCTGTCTATGATACCCTAAATACTATCGCGCGGAGATGATACGGTTAGCTTCCTTGCTGCCTGAACCTGATATTGTAATGTCAATGCAAGGTGCAGAAGAAACATGAGGCCAAAACTCATGACTGAAATCGGCGACGTGCGGCGCTTTACCAGCAAGGCGGCACTGGTGGCGTTTGACGGTGTTGATGCCTCTCCGTTTCAGTCAAGAATATTCGGCTCCAAATCGAGACATGTATCCAAGCGCGCTTACTCGCAGCTTCAAAGAACGCTATTTTAAGTTATAGTCAGCATGGTTAGAGAGGATAAACAATGCAGGCTTATCCTGACCGCTGATCAGAATATATCTATAATCTGAGCCACTACTGGCTTAAAGCCGGTAGGCGATTGGCGGCTGGAAGCCGCCTAAGACATAGAGAACGGATGCCTTTTATATCAATCTTACGCAGGGCTATGGCAAGCTTTCTAATCTTTCTCGATTTCTGCGGAGTGGGTTGATTTAAAGGTTTCGCCCGAAGGCAAGGGTCCTAACAACATGTTGGCAGACAATAAATTGTATATCAAAACGCTTAACAAGTTCATCAATGCGTTTTCAACTGAATTTGTAATTAATTTGAGATAACATCAATCTCAAACACATTAATAACGTCTGCATCGGGGCAGCAGAAAGCAATTTTCCCATAGTCCTCGCTGTTTGGAACATTCCCACCATAACGCAAGATATCTACGTATGGAAATGCAGTATGCATGGCCATTGGGCATAGTTTCCCTCTATCAGCGTCAAAATCAAATTCATCACCAATACTATGACCATGATGGCATTTATGATTGCCTCTTTGATCAATCAGTTTCAAAATAATTCTTGGATGTCCTGACATTGTATACTCCTTACGTTGCGATTGCAACATGACTTTGTATATGCTATGATCATAAATGGGGGTGAGTATATACCAAACGAAATTGTAAAATTAAAGATTCATGCTTGTTTGAAAACATTCAGGAAAGCAAAAATAAAATAAGTGTAAAGGAAGCAAAATTATGGTTCGATATGAGAGATATGTTTACGATCACGACATTATCACTGCAATTCTTGATTTATGTGAGATTGTTCATGTTGGGTTCATGGACAAAAATAACGCTTACGTTGTTCCCATGAATTACGGATATGGTGTTACAAAAGATAAGCTTTTGATTTTTGTTCATACAGGTAAAGAAGGTTATAAGTTAAAATTGATTAAAAATAATCCAAATGTCTGTTTGTCATTTGCAGCATGGAGAAATTATCCTGATCATCCTTATAAAGGACATGTCCATGATTTTCGGTCTGTTATGGCTTTTGGAAAAATTCACATGATAGAATTGGATAAGGAACCTGAATACTGTAAAACTGCACTTCAGGCTCTATTTAAAAAGACACACCGTAGCGGATGTAAAAATCCTAAAGGTATCAAGGCTATCAATATGTATGTTATTGAGTGTAATTGGGAGGATGTGTCGGGAAAGACCGAAATTCCCGTTCGCAGACCTGAAGATGTTCCGTTTGTAGATGTCTACAATGTGCCAGAAGATAACGAACCCTATGATGATACTGATTTATATCTCACAAGGGAAGATAATATTAAAAACAAAAATTTTCTGGGATTTCTTGACTAAAACAAAGATTAAGAAGCTATGTAAAAGCGAAATGGATGGTTGATTTCCTGTCGCCTGTGCATAAGAATCAGTTTCAAAATAATCCTTGGATATTTTAACATAGTATACTCCTTACGTTGCGATTGCAACATGACTTTGTGTATGCTATGATCGTAAATGGGGTGAGAGTGTATGCCAAACGAAATTATAAAAATTAAAGGCTCGCGCTTGTTCGAAAATATTCAGGAAACCGAGCTGACCGCCATGTTAAATTGTCTGGGGGCAGTAACCAGAAGTTTCCAAAAATCAGAGTTTATTTTTATAGAAGGTTCGGAACTCAAACAAATCGGTGTGGTGATTGAGGGAACCGTTCATATGGTCAAAGAAGATATATGGGGTGAAAAGACAATTTTTGCCACCATGACATCTGGGGAAATCTTTGGAGAAAGTTTCGTATGCGGAGATTACAGTAGCAGCGCCGTATCCTTTCAGGCGGCAACTGATTGCAAAATACTATGTCTGTCATTCCATCGCGTACTTTGTTCATGCAATAAATCCTGCGTTTATCATCATAAGCTTATTGAAAATATGGTGACTTTAATCGCACGAAAAAACGTGAAGCTGATGGAAAAGATGGATATTCTGTCTAAAAAGTCCATACGGGAACGTGTTTTAACATGGCTTTCTCAGCAGGTACAAATAAACCAAAGTGATAAATTCGAGTCGCCGTTGGGACGTATTGAGCTGGCTGATTATTTATGTGTAGACCGCAGCGCCTTAACTAGGGAACTATCCCGAATGAAAACTGACGGGTTGCTGGATTACGATAAAAATACATTTTCCATGGAAAGGCTAACATAATAGAATCTTTCTTTAAAATGGTTCCCGCTATTGCCGGGAACCATTTTTTTTGCAAATCATTCGTCAGAGTCCATCTGGAAAGAGAGTTTGTATTGCCATTCTCCAAGCTCATTAATAAACAAGATTAGGTCTTTTTCATCACAATCGTAACCGATGAAGAAAAAAGCCCTATAAAAAAATCCCATTATTTTGTGATCCTTCAAGAGCTTTACATCAGAAATTGACGAAGAAGCCATAAAAAGCAAACCTGAGAGAAGCACGTATCTCAATTGCGCATTTTTCATTCCATTTAACCCTGCAATATCACAATCATTATTACGTCCGCAAGGCGAGGCACATTCCAGACACCGGGGCACCAGTTTCCACTTTTCTTCATGAATCACCTCAATTTGATCGTGAATCTGCTGGCAGGATTCCTCCCAATGTGGGAAGCACATCTGCATTCCTTTGAGAAAAGCCCTATCTGTTTCTTCCGTTGGTCTGTTTACGTTTCCATCTGTTGCGCGTGCAAGTCCAATTAGAGCTCCTATCAATTGCCCTTTCGCAATTTGAGGATTTTCTTCTTTATACATTTGATTGCCCCCTATAGCAGTCGAAGGAAGTAATATTCATTATAAATTTGAAATTCACTTCTGTATGTTGCGATTGCAACGTCATTGTGGAAACTGAACATTATAATAAAAAGTTGAGATATTAAAAAGATTGCGGACAAGTGCTTTATTAAGGAGGAAAAATAGATGGGCTTTTATCTCAACGAGAATGGCCTGAATGCTATCTTGGAATGCTTAGGAAAAGAATATAAGATTTATGGGCCAATCCGAATCACCGGTGGCAATACTTTTTCTGACGTGGATTGTATTCGGTACGGGGTTATTAAAAAAGCCAGGGATATTGTGTTTGACCAAAAATCAAATTATTCATTCAAAGAAGTGCTGTTTCCTGTCTCTCAGACACTTCTGTCTTTTACGGACGAGCGGATATGTGAAGCGGAACCGGAGGAAAAAGGTAGTATCGTTTTCCTTCGCAGTTGCGACCTGCATGCAGTCAAGCGGCTGGATGGAATCTTCCTTCAAAATGGTCATTTTGACCGTGGACGACGCGCATGGAGACGATTCCTATCGGGAAGGGCTGGTCACACAATATATTCCTCAGTTGAAGCTGAAAAGCTGTCCCGATGCAGTCGCGGCGGTAGTCGGTCCGCCGGTGATGATGAAGTTTGCCGTGCAGGGTCTGCTAAAAGAAGATTTTAAGGAAAAGAATATCTGGATTTCACAGGAACGGAAAATGTGTTGTGGCGTCGGTAAATGCGGACACTGTAAAATTGGCAGCAGCTACGTGTGCCTTGACGGTCCGGTGTTCAATTATGCTGCTGGCAAATGTCTGGCAGACTGAGAAGGGATGTGTTTTGATTGGATATTGATACGAAAGTGTTGAAAAAGAACGCCTTTCGCGTTACCAAGGAACGCGGACTAACGGCTTCACGAATTCGTGTGCCCGGCGGGCATATGGATGCGAAATATTTATCCATGATTCAAACCATTGCGGAAACCTACGGAAACGGAACCGTCCATATCACCAGCCGTCAGGGCTTTGAATTGCCTGGCATCCGTTTTGAGGACATGCCGCAAGTAAACGAAATGCTCCAGCCGGTGATCGAAGGGCTTGGTATCAACCAGACACAAGCGGGAAAAGGATATCCGGCGTCCGGAACCCGTAATGTCACCGCCTGCGTCGGAAGTAGGGTTTGTCCCTATGCCTGCTATGATACAACGGCATTTGCACAGCAAATTGAAAAGGCAATATACCCAAACGATCTGCATTTCAAGATTGCCCTCACGGGTTGCCCAAATGATTGCGCAAAGGTTCGGATGCATGATTTTGGAATTATGGGCATGACCGAACCGCATCTGGAACCGGAACGGTGTGTAAGTTGCGGTGCCTGCGTCAAATTTTGCAAAAAAAAATCGGCTGGTGCGCTCACCGTTGAGAAATATCGTCCACACCGGAATGCGGAAAAGTGCATTGGGTGCGGAGAATGTGTGCTCAACTGCCCAACTCGTGCTTGGACGCGAAGCAGTCAAAAATATTACCGCCTGACATTGTTAGGCCGCTCAGGAAAGAAAAATCCCCGGCTAGGGGAAGACTTCATCAAATGGGCGGATGAAGACAGCATTGTAAAAATTATTCTGAATACATACGATTATGTAGAGCACTACATCGACCCCAACGCCGTAGGCGGCAAGGAGCACATTGGCTATATTGTCGATCGCACAGGATTTGAAGAATTCAAAAATTGGGCGCTCCATGACATTTCTCTTCCTGAAATTGCAGAAGTCGTTTCACCGGTTTATTGGCAGGGAATCAGGTACTGAGTTAAATGCACAAATTGCATTAAAATTGTTTATCAGCATCGACCATCTGGTGAGCTATTCAACACGGCTTCCCAGATGGTCATTTTACGCTTTCCTCTGCCTTTTTAAATCATCCAGAATCACTGGATATTCTTGATCCAGTTTATAGTGTGAAAGAACCGCGATCTGAAATACAATGACTACCAGCGGCAAAGCAAGAGAAAGCCATTGGATTGCATTGACCGCGGATGCCGAGGGCGATTCAGTATGTGCTGAGTATCCGCATAAAGAAAGCGTCAGTGGAAGGGCGGAACTTCCAATCGCAGCGCCGATCTTCTTACCAAAGCTCGTCATGCTGAATAGAATTCCCTCGCTATGTACACCGCTTTTTAGGTAGCCGTATTCGGCAGTATCGGCAAGCATCGCCATAGAGACGCCGGTAATCGGTGCATTCCCCACTCCTCGCAGCAGGTTGTCCGTCACCGCCAGAGGGATACTGTGCGGATTTAACGTTTGTATTAGAATCCCAGCGGCAGAAATGCTAAGTCCCAGAATGACCGAATTGCGTTTTCCGAATTGCTTGACAAGGGGTGACAGTAAGAAAAGGCCCGCAACCTTAGCCAAGGTATTCACGGTTGTCAGCAGCCCAATCAGCGTGCTGTTCCCCAAAACATATTGCGTGTAATAAATTTTGATTCCGCCCGAAACAGGAGCCGAGATGTAGGATGCGATCGCTGTGAGGAACAGCATGAACCAGTATTTGTTCTGTTTTAAAAATCCGAAATCTTCCCGGACCGGGATTCGGATTTTTTTAACCGGAATTGCTTGCCCAACCCGTTCTTTTGTAAAACAGTAAGTAACAAGATATAAAAGCACCGACAGTGTGCCATAAAGGGCAGAAACAAGTTGCCAGCCGACCCTGCCGCCGCCCAAAAGTTTTATAAGCGGCAGCATGCAATTATTGACAGCAAGTGTTCCAATCAGCGACATTACCATGCGGAAAATATTCAGCGATGCCCGTTCGTATGGATTCTGTGTCATCAGGGAATTCAGAACCCCGTAAGGAATATTCAACGAAGATAAAAAGAAGTTGGATGTGGTATAGGTAATAAAGATATAAACGTATTTTCCGATATCAGGCAGATTTGGCAATGAAAATAGCAGAGCGCCGGAAGCCGCAAATGGCAGGCACATGCGTAGAATCCATGGACGGGCTTTCCCTTGCTTCGATTTTCCTGCATCCACCAAAAGACCGATCAGTATATCGGTGAAAGCGCTGAGCAGCCGCGAAACGAGGAAAATTGTTCCTACTGCGGCAGCGTTTACTTTTATGACATCCGTATAGTAAAACAGAAGATATGTGCTCATGGCTACTGCAATACCAACGTCCGCGAGACCGCCACAACCGTAGGCCAGTTTTTCGGGAAATGCGATTTTTTCGTCTCCTTGATATGCTTTTATTGGAGTAGTTTCAAATTTCATGGTATCTCTCCCAGAAAAGGTTTTTCTCAGTATATATAAATAAAAATTATGATGATGTTGCATTTGCAACATCATCATACCCCAAAATCCTGTACAATCGAGAACAGAAACGGGGGTGAGAGAGATAAGCAGCATATTTGAAATCAGTGCTTATCAGACATCGGCATCCGAATTTTTTGATAAAATTCTGCAAAATCACGCGGATCTTGTGCTGGATGTACGGTTGAAAAACGATTCACAGCTTTGCGGGTTTACAAAGAAAAAAGATTTAACTTTCTTTGTCCCCAAAATCTGTCATGCTGCTTATGTCCACGACCGCTTTTTCACGCCGGAACCGCAGCTTCTAGACCGTTATCTTCATCATTGGATTCAGTGGGATCAATATTCTGCAGAGTATCGGTCTGCTATGGAAGCCCGAAACGCCATTAGTTACTTTCAGGAGCATTACGGGAACTACTCCTGTGTATGCCTGATCGGTACAGCCACTAAAAGACGTCGTTCCCACAGCGAGGTCCTTCGGGGGCTTCTTGCAGACTCAAAAAGACTGGCAGGTGAGTGATTATGAATTTGTATCATAAAATCAAAAAATATTTTTTGAATGAAGAACAGGAGGAACAAGAAATGGGAAACAAAATGTTTTGCTATCAATGTCAGGAAACAGCCGGATGCTCCGGCTGCACGCAAACGGGTGTTTGTGGAAAGACACCCGAAACGGCTAATTTGCAGGATCTGCTTATCTATGTAACAAAAGGTCTGTCCGAAGTAACTACACAGCTTCGCACAGAGAAAAAAACGATTTCTACGGACATTAATCATCTTATTACGGAAAATCTTTTTGTGACCATCACCAACGCGAACTTTGACCCTGATTTTATTAC
>DHNW01000031.1:0-7156 GCA_002407675.1 Ruminococcaceae bacterium UBA5406 | reverse complement strand
GAAGCAGCATTATGGGATGCGCAGAAAGTGGAATACGCGGCGAAAGCTTCTTTGGTCGGCGTTCTTGCCACTGAAGACGAGGATATCCGCAGCCTGCGTGAACTGATCCTCTACGGTCTCAAGGGCATGGCGGCTTATTTAAAGCATGCGAACGCGCTTGGCAAGGAAAATGAAGCAGTTGACGCATTCCTGCAGAGTGCGCTTGCCAAAACAATGGACAGTTCTCTTGGTGTCAATGAGCTGGTGGCTCTAACGCTGGAAACCGGAAAATATGGTGTTGATGCGCTGGCACTGTTGGATGACGCAAATACATCCGCTTACGGAAAACCGGAAATCACAAAGGTAAAGCTTGGCGTCGGTAAAAATCCTGCCATTCTGATTTCAGGCCATGATCTGCGCGATCTTGAAATGCTTCTTAAGCAGACAGAGGGCACCGGCGTCGATGTCTACACCCATTCCGAAATGCTGCCTGCACATTATTACCCTGCATTCAAAAAATACTCCCATTTTGTCGGCAATTACGGCAACGCATGGTGGAAGCAGAAGGAAGAGTTTGAAGCCTTTAACGGCCCAATTCTTATGACAACGAACTGCCTTGTTCCGCCAAAGGACAGCTACAAAGACCGGGTTTACACAACAGGCACTGTAAGCTACCCCGGATGCCCTCACATTTCAGGCGGACCCGGTGAAGAAAAGGATTTTTCTGCACTGATTGCCCATGCTAAACGCTGCGCTCCGCCGACTGAACTTGAAACCGGTGAAATTGTCGGAGGCTTCGCACACGACCAGGTCCTCGCACTCGCGGATCAGATTGTGGCTGCGGTAAAATCCGGCGCTATCAAGAAATTCGTTGTCATGGCCGGATGCGACGGGCGGGCGAAATCCAGAAATTACTATACCGATTTTGCGAAGGCACTTCCGAAAGACGCGGTTATTTTGACGGCTGGTTGCGCCAAATACAAGTACAATAAGCTGAACCTAGGCGATATCGGCGGTATTCCGCGCGTGCTTGATGCCGGTCAGTGTAATGACAGCTATTCTCTGGCGGTGATTGCCCTCAAGCTCAAGGAAGTGTTCGGGCTTGACGACATTAACGACCTGCCGATTGTCTACAACATTGCATGGTATGAGCAGAAAGCGGTCATCGTACTGCTGGCGCTTCTGGCCCTCGGTGTAAAAAACATTCATCTTGGCCCGACGCTGCCCGCATTTCTGTCTCCTAATGTTGCGAAAGTCCTGGTGGAAAACTTCGGAATTGCAGGGGTCTCGACCGTGGATGATGATATTCAGAACTTCTTTGGTCCGCAGGAAAAGGAGCCGGAAGCAAAGGTGACAGGCGATACGCTCATTGGCGATATTCTTAGTTTCAATCCGGAAGCGGAGCGAATTTTAACAGGCTGCGGGATGCATTGCCTCGGTTGCCCCGCCTCTCAGATGGAATCTCTGAATGACGCATGCGCGGTTCACGGAATCAACGTAGACGAAGTTTTGCACAGATTGAATCAATTTTTGAAATAATGAACGGCAGAACCGGTGCGACTTTGCCGCACCGGTTCCTTTTAGGAGGATAATTTCATGAGTGCATTTTTAGGTCCTGTTCATGAGTGGATGTATCAAAAAATAAAAGGACAGGAATTTCTCGTTCAGGCCATTCTCTCACTTTCAGAGTCAGAGGGTTGGAGTAGCGGTCTTCGGCAGGAAATCAATCAAAAGTACGGAGAGCTTGAGCAAGGTCCGCTGGAAGGAATTATTGACGGGAACAATATCCACGGTTGGCTCTATGAGCGTGTTGCATGTGTTGAAAACCGTTTGGCATATGCCGTCACTCAGCTGTTGAGCGGCCATGAAGAAAGACTTAAGAGCATTTTATCTGTATTTTATCAGGATGGGCAGGAAAAAGGAACATCGTCCTCCTCCAATTTTGACTGTATGCAAATTTACACCGAAATCACCGATTTTCTTTTAGACGGAATGCCCTGCGACAGCGCAGTAGAGGTTCAGACCGAAAGTCAGGATGAAGTTATCTGGAGTTATGTCGGGGGTATCCACGAAGAATATTGGAAAGCACTCGGCGCAGATGCAGCCGTTTTTTATCGTTTACGTGCTGAATGGATCAAAGGATTCTTATTTCAAAAGTCATTTGCATTTGAGCAACTGAACGGCCTCACCTTCCGAATTTCAAGAGGGTAATATGAATACAACAATTTTTGAAACATTAAAAGAAGAACATGACCGCATCTTGACATTCTGCGGTTATGTTCGGAATACGTGCGCAAATTGCATTGAGAGCCAAAGCGTTCATGTTGCAGAGTTCCGTAGTATGGTTCAATTTATCCGCGATTACGCGGACGGACATCACCACCGAAAAGAAGAGAAAATTCTGTTTCAAGAAATGCTTGACCGTTTGGGCAGCGTTGCGGTCAATCTGGTCCAGCATGGCATGTTGGTGGAACACGATTGGGCAAGACTTCTGGTGTCTGATTTGGAGAAAGCACTGGATGCATATGAAAAAAACAGATCCACCAAGAACATGCTTGATATCATAGCCAACGCCGTCGGTTACTGCAATTTGCTGGAGCGCCATATGGAAAAAGAGAACACAGTCGTATATCCCTATGCGCAAAGGAATCTTGATCCCGGTGTGGTTCAGAGGATGACCGAGTTGGCGGAAAAAATGAATCGGGAAGATTTCTTTATGGAACGGTATTCGGACACTGTTCGAAAATAGCTTTCCGGAAAAATGGTTCATGGAAGCGATGAAGTGTTTTTGCATCCGTTTAGAAAGAAGGAGAACCATGAAATATCAACTATCCGAACAATGTTATGCTATCGGAAAGACGATCATAAAGCCGGATAAGGAATTTTCTTTTCTGGCTTACCTCATCACTGGGAAAGCAAACATCTTGATTGACACTCTCCCCGACAGAACTGCTTCCATGCTAACGGATGAAATCGTTTCTGTCATTGGAGAAAAGCCGCTGGATGCCATCATCCTGAACCATTCCGAAGAAGACCACAGCGGTGCTCTTCCAATGGTGCTGCAGCAATACCCGGACGTTCCCGTCTTGTGCACGGAAGCCTGTAAGAAACGTCTTATGAGCGCACTCCCGAAAGCCAATTTTCATGCGGTTAAAACCGGTGATGCTGTTGAATATGGGGAATACAAGTTCACGTTTTATGAGACTCCGGGATTGCACTGGGATGATAACATGGTAACTTTCTGGAACAGGAACAATATCCTTTTCTCTAACGATTTGTTTGGACAATATGCGGCGGCGGAACCTCCGATAGACCTTGATTACCCAGTAGACACGCTTTTAAAAGCGGCAGAGCGTTACTACGAAAAAGTATTCGGGTCCGCGTCACAATCAGAAAAAGAAGTGGTTTTAAAACTGGCGGACCTGCCAATCCGGCTAATTGCTCCGGGGCATGGGCTGATTATTGAAAATGAATTCTCCGCTGTAATGGAGCTTTATAGAAACAAAATAGAATAATAGAATTGGCAAAACGACAGCCATTGCTGAGAAAGGATTCATCCCTCTTGCGGCAATGGCTGTCTCCTTATAGTTCTGGGCAGGAGCGTTCTCCACGGAAATGTCCAAAGCATTTGTTTTGGGTTCACTCTTTTTCCTGCTCGCTAATCTTCTGCCAACGGATACAAGATTCCGTCCTCGCGGCGAATTCTTTCTTCAATCAGACTGAACATTTTTTTGCTGTCTGTAAGGAAAGGATCCTTGCTTTGAAGAATTTTAAAGGGCGTATTATACTGTTGGACAAACGCTCCAAACTGTTCCGCAAGGCTACCCATCTCATGATTGAATTCTTTCGCTTTATCCTTTACTTCCTGACGGTTGCTATGCATAAGTGAGGGGTACAGAAATTTGTCTTCCGACATCAGATGCATTTTTAGTTTTCCAGACAGGGCATTGATCTGAAAAGCAATATCATTTATGTTTGACTCAAGGTTAGCGGAAACCAAAGCGTTTATATTTTTGATGAGTTCATAAATCTCCCCGTGCTGCTTCTTTAACATCTCCAGATTGTTCATGATTTTGTTCTCCTTTTTACTTGTGGTGATATTAACAGTATACTGTGTCGTTCATGAAAACTATGTTGCATATGCAACGAAAAGCATATTTTTACTTTGGTATGGCCAATATTAGCCGATACAGAAGAGATGAGCGACGCTCCTTTACATGAAGGCTATCGCTCATTTTTTCATTCAGCAAAGAAAGGTTATTCAACCGTAATTACAGAAACGGGGCATCCATCCCGTGCTTCCACGGCTTTGTCTTCGGCTTCTGTAGGAACGTTTTCCTGATGAACTTCAGCCACTCCATCGTCAGCTATCCGGAAAACATCTGGGCAGGTTTCCGCGCAGAGTCCGCAGGAGATGCATCCGCTTCTGTCAAGTTTTGCTTTCATAAAGTTCTCATCCTTTCAAACTATAACAAATAATTGATATAAGAACATGCTTGTTACTGTGGGAATACAACCGTAAGGAGCATCTTGAATTTTCCGTCTGCCGCCACAGCATGAGGAATCCCCGCTGGCATCACAATGGTTTTCCCTTCTGCCAGTGAAAATTCCTGATCCCCAACGGTAATATGCGCCGTTCCTTCAAGAATAGTTAACATTGCGTCACCATCTGATGAGTGCGAGCTAATTTCTTCGTTTTCATCAAATGCAAACAGGGTGATACTCACTGCCTTGTTCTGCGCAAGCGTCCGGCTCACAACCTGTCCCTGCTGGTATTCGACCAGTGAGGGCAACTCCAATGCAGTTTTGAATTCAATGTTCTTTAAATAATGCGTTTCCATACTTTAAATCACCTTTCTTTAATTATCTCAATATTATTCTGAAACCAGACGCTTTTCACCTTTGATTTTCTGAATAGGTTTAATATTTTGGGTCACTTCCAGTACGCCGAGATACTCACCTTTTTCACTGTGTACAGCAAAATACCGAATAAGAATGTATCTTTCACCCATATCAATCCAAAAATCTTCACTCTCTTTGTGTCCGGCTTTGAAATCCTCTACAAGTTTTTCCACGATATGCACGCTTGCCGGTGGATGACAATTGGAAACCTTCCGACCTATAATGGCCTTTGTACGGGGAAAGACGCGCTCTGCACCCTGCGAAAAATACTTTACTGTGTCGTCCTTGTCCACAAAGGTAATGTCAATGGGAAGAGTATCGAGCATCCTCACAAGCTCTTCGGTTTTCAGTACCCCGGTCGGCAGAGTAACGACACCTGGAGCGGCCTCTTCCTGCCGTACGATTTCCTTTTCTTTTCGGACGATCGGCGACCACTCCGGTACGTGATCAATGAAACAATAGCCAAGTTCGCCGCTTTCTTCGGCAATACGCTTCCATTCATCCTGTGTCAGGTTTTCAAGCAGCATCGGAAGCATAATGCTTTCTTCTTTAAAAATCATCTCACTGATTTTCGCAAGGAGTTCTTCAATTTGTCCCTTCAAATGGAATAGATCTGTTGTTTTAAGCTGCATATTGATTTCTTTGAGCTGTGCGCGAATTTCGTCGTCCACACCCCACATTACCTTTGGGGGAACCGTAATACCATACTGTTCCATGTAAGGAAATAGCAGGTTCTCTTTTTTAAGATAATGGCGGTCGATCTCGGCGAGTCGATTGAGAGCGGTTTCCACATCTTTTTTTCCGGATGATTGATCTATTACTTTTCGGATTTCTGCAATCAATTTTTCAATAGCTCTATTTTCACGCTTCATGGTATTAGCTGGATGCCCGGCAATCTCAGACGGGTCTGACGGCTGATGAATTTCTTCAATGGAACCTTTAAACACGGCTGCGTGCACATCACAAAGGCGCTGAATTTCGGATACTGGCAAACCGTTCTTGATAAGAGCCTGTTCGGCCTGCGCAATTTCCTCTGCAGACACTCCTCCGAACACGGCAGCAAATCGTCCCTTGACCTCTTCAACACTTTTGCCGTTATGAAGTTGTGTGATTAATTCCTTCAGAATTTTCTGGCGATATTCCCGGTTATTGATTTCCTCACTCATGTAGATTCCTCCTTTTTGTACTCGTGTTCCACAAAAGCCTGATTTAAGGGACGTAATTTTCTGCTTTTGTACCTTTTGAAATGGTCATAAACTTACCTTCTGATGCGGGCATTCTGGACTTTATAATTTTTAGCACCCAACTGTTTCCAACAATTTAGTGATTCCCGAATCATTGTTGCATCATTCATATTCTCTCTTACTTAAATTCAGAATTTTGTCCTTGAATAGAATATCTCCCGCAGTCTGCTCCTGATTTCATCATCATTGTAACAGGCTGTGGGAGGTATTTCTGTGATCGCACTCAAATTTTTATGCCATGTTGGTAAATTAAAGATCAACGGATTTTCCGGCTGATGACTCAAGCATATTGCGATCCAGCAGCAAAATACTTTTGTTTCCGTGCGAGCGGATAATCCCTTCGTTTTCCAATTGGCCAAGCTTTCGGCTTACCGTTTCACGTGCGACTCCCAGATAGTTTGCCATACCCTCACGGCTCAGTGGTAGACGGATTAGGGTACCGCCTGGCACGGAAGTCCCATATTTTTCAGCAAAATCGAGAAGTAGTGCGCTGACACGCTCGTCAACGCTGCGCACCCCCATGCTTTGCAGCGCATTTTCCATGCGGTTCATGCGTTCTCCCAATTCTTCAATAATCTTTACCGCGATATCAGGGTATGCTCGGAGCAACCCGTAAAAGCTCTCCCTAGTAAAGAAACAGGTCTTAACTGGCTCCAACGCTTCCACGGAGTAGGCAGATACCTGTCTGCTGAAAAGATTGCGCTCGCCGAAAAAATCTCCTTCCGAAAACACATAAAGGATCTGTTCCCGACCATCCTGAGTAATTTTAAAGGCCTTGACACTTCCCTCATTGACAATCACTAAGGCGTCTGGTCTATCTCCCTCGAAAAAAAGAGTTTCTCCTTTCAGGTATTTTTTATGATGGATAACAGAAGCAATATGAATCAAATCATTCTGATTTAGTGATGAAAAAATCGGTACCTTGTGCATGCAAAGCTTATGTAAGCATTGTGCAGCACATACATCGCATTTCTCCATGAACCTTGTCACTCCTTTTTAACAACCTTTTCATTTATCACTCGGTGTGAAGC
>DHNW01000021.1 GCA_002407675.1 Ruminococcaceae bacterium UBA5406 | reverse complement strand
TTCCTCCCTTCTGAATGCAAATAATAAAAGAGCTAAAACAAATTAGCTCTTTTTTATAGTATGAATGCTTGTTCTTTGAAAATAGACTGAAATGCCTACGAATCATGGGGTCGCGGGTTCGAATCCCTCCGGGCGCACCAAAACAGATTTAATCCTCGGTAACGGCTGTTTTAGTTGTTTATTGAGGGTTATTTTTTTAGATTCTTTGTCAAAAGTGGCTCTTGGTCAAAAAGGCTCTTGGTCAAAAGTTGGGGTGGACCCAAAAATGGAAGCAGCGAGGAGCTGTTGCAAAACGCCTCTGAAAAAGAGTTGGAGCAGTCACCCCGAAAGGGGTTGGCTGCTCCGGCTTTTTGCTTTAAAATTAAGTTGTGCAACAAAATAAAAAGCTCTTAGAGCATAACAGGTTTGAGCGAAAATTTCAACTCCCCCTGCAGCAGCCACATGAAATCCACGCGTTTCCAGCAGGCTTCCTCCCATTTCCGGGTCGAATAGATGCCGCACATGTACCCATATACCAGCACTTCAAAAATAATCCGGGGTTCGGCTGCTGATTTTCTTCCTTGTGAAGAATAGGCGTGATACAGTTTCCTGTAATCCAGTTCCTCAAGCTGGGCGCTTCGAAGCCGTACCGGATCATCCTGCGGTATTGTAATTTCCATATCCATTGGAAACGTCTGCCAGTGCCGGACTACAGCACATTTGCGCGGTTTCGCACCGGGCGTACCAAAGAAGCAGTGAAAGACCTGTTTTACCAGTTCGTGAGACGACTGGAAGAGATGGGCGAAACGGAGCATGAAGAAGTTTTCATTGACGGCACCAAAATAGAGAACCGGGCAAACCGATATACTTTTGTATGGCGTAAAACGACGGAAAAATATTTGGCAAAGGTAAAAGATACCGTGCGCGGGGAGTTTGCCTGCCGTGGAATTTCCGGAAATGTGACACACAGTCAGTTTTTTCGGAAAAGTCTTGGGGCTGCACAAAGCATGAGCGGCACGGGGCACTGCTATGACAACGCCCGGATGGAGAGCTTTTTTGCCACGCTCAAGAAGGAGAAACTCTACCAGCTTCAGACCGGGAAGATGCCAATGGTCAAGGTCAAAAGCGTCGGATTCCGTTACATTATGACCTACTACAACCGGGAGCGGATCTATACCGCCAATCCGGGCGGTCTTGCTCCCGCTATGAAGATTTATCAGCCCTTCAGGTTTATAATGGCTCGAATGTCAAGACAAAAATCTGGTGAAAATTTAATGAGCCGGATATTTTCAAATCATATTGTTACGCGACCCATGTCTTCAAGGCAGAATAGTAATTTTCCGCAGGTGCATGATAACCAAGATCCGAATGCAGCTTTTCAAAGTTATACTTGTGAATAAAATCCCCGATCTGGCTGCGAGCATCCCGTATTTTTTCGTAATCTTTCAAATAAACCTCGTCATATTTCAAGGGGACCAGGCTTGATTCGGGTGGGTAATTACCGCGTTTCGCAGCAGATATGAATATATTTTATTTCCTTTGGCCGGTTTCGACAGATTGGGTTTCGGATAAATTACAGAGATTCCCATTTCCTGCATATACTTGCGCGTTTTGTGTTATCTTTCAATATCCTGCGGCAGTTCGTCATGAAGACATCGCCTGAGGATCCCTATAAAAACCATTTTTTCACACAGGATCCTTTGCTTTTATCGAAGCGTTTTTTCTAATTCCTCTACGTCTTCGGAGAAAAAGCTCGCAATGCTGTGAATCGGCATTCCGTCTATCATCTGGCGGAACATTTCCGGATTCGCACCCTCCGATGTAAGGCCGAATGCTTTCCGCATCTTTTCCAGAACAGGCTCCAGCAGCTCCGGCTGCTTACCGTAGCGGAGAACATCACCTAATGTAGTGGTATCGGTGATTTTCAGAGGAATTCTCTCCGCGCTGCTTATCCTGACTTTTTCATGAAGCGGAAGGTCGCGGCTCGACGTTCCGACAGAAACTTCATATTCTCCGTCCCCTGCGTACCAGCCGGGAATTCTGGTCTCATAATAGGCAAAACTCCGCTTATCCAGTGAAAACGAAACTGTCTTTTCCTCACCGGGGTTCAGAGACACTTTTTGAAAGCCCTTCAATTCCTGGACCGGCCGGAATGATTTCTGGTCCTCCGGAGGCGCCACATAAAGCTGGACGGTTTCTTTTCCGGCCACCTTGCCCGTGTTTTTCACGGTGACAGATGCGGTAAGAGTATCCGCATCGGTGATTTTGCCGGAAGAAAGCTTCAATTTGCTTAATGCAAATGTGGTATAGGAAAGGCCATGGCCAAACGGAAAAAGGACCTGCATTTTTCGTGCATCATACCAGCGGTAGCCGACATAGACGCCCTCTCCGTAATTGACTTCGTTTTCACTGCCGGGGAAGTTAAGATAGGCCGGTGTGTCTTCAAGACGAAGCGGGAACGTTTCCGCCAGTTTTCCGCTCGGATTTGCTTCGCCGAACAGCAGCCTGATTTCCGCGGTTCCAACGGCCTGACCGCCAAGATACATCTCCAGCACGGACGCGGCTTTCTCGATCCACGGCATGGATACAGCACTCCCGTTGTGAAGGACAACAACCGTGTTCGGTTGCACTGCACACACTTTTTCGATCAGCTCATTCTGACATGACGGAAGATCGAGCGTGGTGCGGTCATACCCTTCCGACTCGTAACTGTCCGGCAGGCCGACAAAGATGACGGCTGTCTTTGCTTCCTTCGCGGCTTTCAGTGCCGCCTGAAGCAGTTCGGGGCTGGCAGTCGCTCCGTCGGCTTCATACCCCGGGGCGTAAGTAATTCTCTTGAGGCCGGAATTTTTGGCCGCATCGAGAGCGGAATCCACCCGGAAGCTGTTGATGTGGCTTGAGCCGCCTCCCTGATAACGTGGGCTTTCCGCAAATCTCCCGATGAATGCGATCTTGTCCGTCCGATTCAGAGGAAGCAATCCGCCCTTGTTTTTCAGCAGTACGGCGCTTTCTTCCGCGGCCCGGCAGGCCAGCCGATGGTGTTTTTCTTTGTCGTAAGAATCGGTTTTTGCCTGTTCGTCCAGCCCTTTGTTGATCCAATCCAGAAGTCCTTCCACGGCCTTGTCGAGGACTTCCATTTTCAGCGAACCATTTTTGACCGCCTGAACGATCTTTGCGTCGTTTCGCCCGTTGCTGGACGGCATTTCAAGATTCAGCCCGGCTTTCAGTGCTTCGCACCTGCGGTTCATGGCGCCCCAGTCGGTCATGACGATGCCGTCAAATCCCCATTCTTTGCGGAGCACCTGATTCAGCAGCCAGTCGTTTTCGCAGGAATATACGCCGTTGATCTGATTGTAGGAGCACATCAGCGTCCAAGGTTTTGCCTGTTTCACGATTTTTTCAAACGCAGTCAGGTAAATTTCCCGCAGGGTCCGTTCGTCAACACGGTCGCTGACGCTCATCCGGCGGGTCTCCTGGTTATTCGCGGCAAAGTGCTTTACGCTTGTACCCACTTTCTGACTCTGTACGCCCTGAACATAGCTCGCGGCCATTTCTCCCGCAAGGTAAGGGTCTTCCGACAGATATTCGAAATTGCGTCCGCAAAGCGGGCTTCTCTTGATGTTTACCGCCGGTCCGAGCAGGGTATGGATTTTTTCTGCGCGCGCCTCTTCTCCGAGGTATGTACCGACCTCGCCGATCAGATCCCGGTCAAAGCTGGAAGCGAGAGCGCATCCGGCAGGGAAGCAGACCGCTTTCACGCTCTCGGAAATTCCCAGATGGTCGGCCTTCTCCTCCTGCTTCCGGAGTCCGTGAGGTCCGTCCGTTACCATGACGGCGGGAACCCCAAGCCGTTCGACTGCCTTTGTATGCCAGAAATCCGCTCCGGAACAAAGGCCCGCCTTTTCTTCCAATGTCATTTCCTGAATGATTTTCTTGATGTCCATTAATAAAATACCCCTTCCGTAAAATTCTGATTTGCCACCGCTTTTCCGACGGCGGCTGTTATATATATCACTTGCGGAAATCCCATTTGTGG
>DHNW01000012.1 GCA_002407675.1 Ruminococcaceae bacterium UBA5406 | reverse complement strand
TGCTGGCATTGGAGCAGCGGGGCATAAAAACCAGCCGCTCCGGCGTACGGCGCGCGATGAAAAAGGGCGGGCTGCTGAAATCACCGGCCCGAAGACCGCAGAGCCTGACGAAAGCGGATGCCGCAGCGCACCCTTCCCACAGCACATTCCTGTTCATAAATCGCATCAATGACATGAATATGCCGCGGTTTCATGGCAATTCTTCCATTGGTTCCGTTATCTTTTTTGCGACAAAACAGGCATCCTACTGTTATAGGCCATTCGGGTATTTGGGTCGCTCCCTACGCGGGAGCGTGAATTGAAACCGTGTGTTGGAAGCATAATTTAATTGCTAACGTCTCTGTGCAAATCTGTCACCTGACAAAGCCCGTGCCAACGCTGCCATATTCAGGTCAACGCAGCTTAGTGTGTCCGACATCAAGAGACGGCTCTTGTGCCGGGACGCTTTCCTCCGGAACCGGAAACATCTCTGGGATGGGGTGAACGACAATCGCGCTGATCACACCGCAAACCGCTAGTACTCCATAAAAGAGCTGCCAGCTGCCGAGCGCAATCAGAGGAGCAGCCATGGCAGGAACGATTGACTGCGGAAGTGTATCAGCTGCATTCATCAGGCCGTAATCCTTTGCGGCATCCTGCTGGTTGGGCAAAATTCTTGCAATCAGCGCTGTATCCACCGCAGTATAAATACCGTAGCCGAAGTTGATAACCACACAGCCGACGGTGACGACCGTCATATCGCTTATAAACGCGACAATCAGCAGACCAATCACCATGACAATGACCGAACAAACAATGAACGGCTTCTGTTTTCGGATCTTATCCGAAAGCATACCGCCCAGTATACTCGAAACTCCCATGGCAACAAGACTCAGCACTTCAATGAGCGTGGTGTAACTGGTGGTCTGCACTTCGTTCAGATGAAACCGTTTTGTAAGCATGATAGCGGTATAAATTTGATAGCTGTAAGTCATAGACATAAAGAAGCGCGTAAGCATGCCCCACGTAAAGGCCGGGTATTGTTTCGGACTTGGGTAAATGGCATTTAAGGCTATCTTCTTCCCGGTTTTTACATACTGCGTCTGGGGATCGACGATCATGCAGCAAGTAATGACGGCCGACACGATACCGACAAGGCCCTGAATACCGAAACGCGCCGCAAGCGAGGTGTTGGCCATAATAATCATCAGCACATAGCCGACCACAATCGCAACTGGCAGCGCGAACCCAAGAATACCCGATATGGCGCCGCGGCGGGATTCTTCTACCTGATCCGGCACAAGAGCCATATAGGCCGCAAAAGCGAAATTGTAAAAGAGCTGAGCCAGACACCAGAACACCGTAAGCCAGGCAACGTTCTTTGCCCAGGCAATGCCGGCAAATGCCAGGCTGCCTAATATGCTGCCAATCATAATCCAGGTCCGCCTGCGCCCAAAACGCAGTGGGGTTCTGTCGCTGACCGCGCCGCCAAGCGGGTTTGCCACAAGCGCGAAAATGGCACCGATGGCCGTAACAATACTGAAAACTGCGGTCGAGTTGTGCGCATCAATCTGCTCTGCCTTAAAGGTCAGAAGCAGAGAAATCGGTATCATCAGCACCATCATGCTGCAGCTTTTGCCAATGCTCATGGCTACGGTCAGCCTGCGGTAAGGTGTTACGCGCGGCGGTCCTTGACTTTGCGAATTCAATTTTACCGGTTCATTTTTCAATTTAGATACCTCCCCTACCGAAAATCAATTTATCGTTCCGAATTGAGGACCGAAGTCAGCCGGGCAATCTGTTCGTCGTTGAATTCCGGTATCTGCATGCGGATGCTGCGAAGCGGCATCTGAAGCACAAAATCAGGGAGTGCTTCCACAGAAAAGTGATTTCTGTCCACCGCCACTCTGCGGATGATCTGTGCACCTAAGGGATCTGCAAGCACTTCACCAATCGTGGAATTGCGGGTGAATACTGTTTTTTCTCTGTGGATCGAATGAATCGTGACGGTTGTTTTCAGCGGTGTGTCGGCCGAAGAACCTCCGGCAAGTATCTCAAATTCCCCGGTTTCAACGCGCCAGCCGTGTATCTGTTCGTCGTAGAAGGCAAACGCGCGCCGGCCGAGTGTAAACTCCACGATTTTCTCTTCACCCGGCTGCAAAAAGGCCTTAGAAAAGCCTTTGAGTTCCTTTTCTGGGCGCGGAACACTGCTCGCGACATCGCGCACATAAAGCTGAACCGTTTCCCTACCGGCTCTCGTGCCTGTGTTTTTAACCCTAATCCGGATCGTCAGGGGCTGATCCTCATTAAAATCAGAGCGATCGGTTTCCATGCCCGTGTAGGCAAACGTTGTGTAGCTCATCCCGTAACCGAAGGGGAAAAGTGGTTTCAGCTGTTTCTTTTCATAATACCGGTATCCTATGAAGACGCCTTCCCGATATTCCGCCCGGCGGCGTAATCCGGGAAAATTCAGGCTGGCTGGTGTATCGCTGAGCTTTTCCGGAAATGTTTCGGCCAGTTTTCCGCTCGGATTGACATCACCGAACAGAATATCAGCGATGGCTTTGCCTCCGGCCTGACCGCAAAGGCCGCTTTCCAGAATGGCATCCGCCCGATCTGCCCATGGCATTTCGACGGGCGAGCCGTTCATCAGCACGATTACCGTTTTTTTAACTGCACGTGTGACCGCGTCGATCCTTTCCCGAATCGTCGAGCAAACGCTTTTTCGGCTGGCAAATCTTGTAGAAAGCATTCACAGTTTCCATTACTCCTACCGCATCAACTATTGCCGGAATTACATCATGCAGCATGTCTACGAAAAACTCACCGTTCCGCAGATCGCTGCGCATGCCGGTGTAAGCCCGGAATATCTCACGGAGCAATTCAAAAAGGAAACTGGCGTCTGCCTGAAATTATTTATGGAACAGGTTCGGATTCATGAAGCAAAGAGGCTGCTTCAATCGACGGGCAAATCCCTATTAGAAATTACACTGATGCTCAATTTTCACGACCAAAGTCATTTTATACGCTCATTCAAAAAAATAACCGGTATTACACCGGCGGTATTCCGCAAAAATGACCATTACCATCAGCATACGTTTTAGCATCCTGTATGCCATATGGTTCAATCGTCCAAAACAAAAAGGAGCGGTCTGAAACCGCCCCTTTTTTTGTCTTGAGGATTATCCAAACGGCAGACAGAAAATATCATCAGTCGGCCGTCTTATTTTTTACTTCAGCAACTGCTTTTTCAATAAATGGCTCCGGCTTCATGGTGCCGAGGCTGCCGCCCTTGCGGCTGCGCACTGAAACGGTTCCGTTCTGCATTTCCTTTTCCCCAACGATTAGCATATAAGGAATTTTTTGCAGCTGGGCTTCCCGGATTTTATATCCGATTTTCTCGTTCCGTGTATCGACTTCCACGCGAAGGGAAGCGCTTTGCAGTTTTTCCTGTAATTTTTTCGCATAGTCCATTGTAGCATCCGAAATCGGCAGGATCTTGACCTGCACGGGGGCCAGCCACATAGGGAATGCGCCGGCATAATGCTCCGTCAAGATGGCGATGAACCGCTCAATGCTTCCAAAAATCACACGGTGCAGCATCACCGGACGGTGTTTTTCACCATCTTCACCTGTATAAGTCAGATCAAAACGCTCCGGCATCTGAAAATCGAGCTGAATGGTTCCGCACTGCCATGTCCTTCCAAGGGAATCGCGCAGGTGAAAGTCGATTTTCGGGCCGTAAAATGCCCCGTCACCCTCATTGATCTCGTAAGGCCTGCCGTTCTTTTTCAGCGCCTGGATCAGCGCGTTGGTCGCCATTTCCCACTGCTCATCCGTGCCCATAGAATTTTCGGGTCTTGTGGAAAGCTCCAGACTGTAGTCAAAACCGAACACTTTATAAAAGCTGTCGATCAAATCCATCACGCCGAGGATTTCACTTTCCACCTGATCCGGCGTCATAAAGATATGGGCGTCGTCCTGTGTGAAACAGCGCACACGCATCAGTCCGTGCAAAGTGCCGGAAAGCTCATGCCGATGGACAAGGCCCAGTTCCGCCAGGCGCTCCGGCAAATCACGGTAGGAATGCAGCTTTCTCTTGTAAACCAGCATCCCGCCGGGGCAGTTCATGGGTTTGATTGCATAGTCTGCTCCGTCGATTTTTGTGGTGTACATATTGTCTTTGTAATGATCCCAATGCCCGGAACGGTGCCACAGTTCTTCACTCAGAATAATCGGGGTGCGGATTTCCTCATAGCCGTGCTTGGTGTGTTCCTCACGCCAGAAGTTTTCAAGCTGGTTGCGCAGAATCATGCCCTTCGGAAGAAAGAACGGGAAACCAGGTCCCTCTTCATAGATGTCGAACAGGTCAAGTTCACGGCCCAGCTTGCGGTGGTCGCGTTTTTTTGCCTCGTCAAGCATATGCAGATAATTTTCCAGTTCCGAAGCCTTGGGGAATGAAATTCCGTAGACACGCTGGAGCATTTTATTTTTTGCGTTGGCACGCCAGTAGGCACCGGTGCAGTTTGTCAGCTTAACGGCTTTAACCTTCCCCGTACTCATCAGGTGCGGCCCGGCGCAGAGATCGGTATAATCTCCCTGCCGGTAAAAGCTGATTTTTTCGCCTTTACCGGCGTGTTCCCGGATTAGTTCCACTTTGTATTTCTGGTGTTCCTTTTCCATCAGCGCAATGGCATCATCCGGCGCCAGCTCAAAGCGTTCCAGCGGAAGATCTTCCTTGATGATCTTCTTCATTTCTGTTTCAATCGCCTGCAGATCATCCGGAGTCAAGGTGCGCGGCAGATCAAAATCATAGTAAAAACCATTTTCAATCGCCGGGCCAATGGCAAACCCTGCATCCGGGAATAGTTTCTTCACTGCCTGCGCCATAATATGCGCAGTTGTGTGCCAATAGGTTTTTTTGCCTTCCGCATCATCAAACGTCAGGATTTGCAGTTCACAGTCCTCCGTCACCGGCGTGCGCAGATCAACCACTTTCCCGTTCAGTTTCCCCGCACAGGCAGCTTTTGCCAGCCCTGCGCCGATTGACCGAGCAATTCCGTCCACGGTTGTGCCGCTTTCATATTCCCGAACGTTCCCTTTCAGATTCACCTTGACCATTTTCTGTCCACTCCCTTACTTTGTATCAGCCATAAAAAAAGTCTTACCCCATAAAACATGGGGTAAGACAGGATTCTTACGGTTCCACCCAATTTCAGCAAAGGAAAAAGCCTTTGCCCTTATTCCAGCTTTAACGGAGCTGAACCGGCACGCCTTTCACCCGAAAGCCTCGGCGCACACTCAGAGGCGGTAGCCAAACATTTCCATCCGCCGCATGCGCTTTCAGCTTGCAACGCACGCTCTCTGCTGCGGAATTTCGAAACACGGCTTCCTCGTCAACGTTTTTATTACGATTCTGAATTGGAATGTCCCTATCATAGCACCCGAAAGACACCCTGTCAAGGGAGACTGCATGGCAGGTTCCATTTGTCATTTCAGTGAGAGTGGAGTATAGTATTTGGAAAGCTGCTGATTTTCACATACTCTAAATGCTAGAAGGAATGTACTTTTTGAATAACCGGTATGAAGAACGGCTGGGTACAGACCGCATGCTGCCGCTGATATTCCGTATGGCTCTGCCCGCTGTAGCCGCACAGCTGGTCAATCTTCTTTATAATGTGGTGGATCGAATCTATATTGGCCATATCCCGTTGGTTGGGACAGACGCTCTGGCGGGGGTAGGCGTTACTAATTCTATTATTATTCTGATTTCGGCATTCTCCCAGATTGTCAGCGGCGGCGGAGCGCCGCTGGCTTCGATTGCACTGGGAAAAGACGACCGAAAACGGGCTGAAAAAATTCTCGGAAACGGTTTTGTGATGCTGTTCGTTTTCACCGCGGTAACCACATTATTTGCTTACCTTTTCATGGAACCCATTCTGCGCCTGACCGGCGCATCGGATCATACGATCGGATACGCGACAGATTATCTTTCGATTTATTTGGCCGGTACTCTTTTCGTACAGATTGCGACGGGGCTGAACAACTTCATCAGCTGCCAGGGCCGGCCTGGAATTGCCATGTGGTCCGTGCTGATTGGAGCAATCCTGAACATTGTGCTGGATCCGGTATTTATTTTTGTTCTAAAAATGGGAGTAGCAGGTGCTGCCGTTGCAACGGTTATTTCTCAGTTTTTCAGCGCCGCATGGGTGCTTGCGTTCCTTCTTTCCAAACGCGCTTCCCTGCGGATCCTGCCGGAATTCATGAAACCGGACAAAGATGTAATTTGGTCGGTGGTATCACTGGGCATTTCCCCGTTTATTATGGCAAGCACGGAAAGCCTGATCGGCTTTGTACTGAACGGAAGCCTTGTCCGTTTTGGGGATATTTATGTCAGCGCTCTGACCGTCATGCAGAGTGCCATGCAGATTGTCAGCGTACCGCTGGGCGGGTTCGCACAGGGTGTCGTCCCAGTGATCAGCTACAATTACGGACACAGGAATCCAAACCGCGTGAAAGAAGGATCTAAAGTTGTCATGGTTACCATGTTTTCATGCAACTTTGCTTTGATCCTGCTGATGATTCTGTTTCCGGCATCGGTTGCCGGACTATTCACCGACGATGCATCGCTGATCCGCGTAGTTGCAGCGGTCATGCCGGTTTTTCTTGCCGGGATGAGTATTTTCGGTCTGCAGCGCGCCTGTCAGAATATGTTCGTTGCGCTGGGGCAAGCGAAAGTTTCCTTGTTCATTGCACTGTTAAGGAAAGTGATTCTGCTGATTCCGCTGGCGCTGATCCTGCCGCATTTTATGGGTGTAATGGGGGTTTATTCCGCAGAAGCGATTGCAGACGCAACAGCAGCAATCCTCTGCACGCTGATTTTTTCCGTGAAATTCCCCAGGATATTGGCCTCCATGGGACAGGCACCCGGGGAAAGGCCGAAAAAGCAGCGGTAAAATCCTTCAAATTTTCCCTGCGGCAGTCTTAAATGGGTCTGTCCTCCACGTCAGAACTACGTTGAAACACGGCTCGAAAAATGTTAAAATAGAGTAATAAAATAGAGTAAATTATAAAAGTTCGGGAGGGATTCCTTTGAACATAAAAAAGGCCGCGTTACTGATGCTGGTTTTCGCTGTGCTTCTGCCGCTGACTTCCTGTAAAAAAGGCATATCGAAAAAATCGGGCAAAACCATACAATACCATTTGGCGGCCGAACCGGTTACGCTAGATCCGCAGGTGGCTTCCGACAGCCCTTCCATCACTGCCATTCAGGCTTTGTTTGAAGGGCTTACACGGCTGGATGCCAGCGGCAAAGCATATCCCGGAGTAGCCGAACAGTGGAAGCATAATGATAATTATACCCGTTTTACTTTTACCCTGAGATCCGACGCGCAATGGTCCAACAAGAAATACGGCAGTGTTACCGCGGACGATTTTGTCTTTGCTTTCCGGCGTGCCCTTGATCCCAAAACAGGTTCGCCAACCTGCACGTCGCTGTTCTGCATTCGGAACGCTCAAAAATTCCACGCTGGCAGCGTTCCGGCAGAAGACCTTGGTGTCACTGCAAAAGATAAACGCACCCTTGTTGTTGATTTGACGGATTCCTGTCCTGATTTTCCAAAATTGGCCGCTTCGGCGCCTTTTATGCCCTGCTGTGAAAACTTTTTTGATTCTACAGCCGGACGATATGGGCTGGAATCAAAATATCTTTTGGGAAACGGACCCTTTGCTATTGACGGAACATACGGATGGGATCACGGCAAGCAGCTGAATCTGCGGCGTTCCTCTCGGTATCATGGTCAGAAAGTTCCCCTGCCCTCCGCTGTGGATTTCAGCATGGGTAAAAAAACGGTGGATGTTTCCGACCCGGTTGCTGCCTTGAAAAACGGTACCGTTGATGCCATTGAAGTTTCGTCTGAACAGGCTGTTTCCGCAAAAGAATCCGGTTGTTCCCTAGAATCTTTTTTGAATTCCACCTGGGGTCTGTGCTTCAACACTAAGTCGGAATTATTCCAGAACGAAAAAATCCGCAGGGCTTTTTTGCAGTCTCTCAACCGCACAGCTGTCCTTTCCCACTTGCCGAACAACTGTTCTGCGGCGGGAAATATTCTTTTGCCCGGAACAACGCTGAATGGTTATGATTACCGGTCAACTGCCGGAGGCCCGTTCTATCTCAAACAGGATGCAAATGCCGCCCGTACTCTCTCGGAAGGTCTGAAAGAAACCGGACTTTCAAAAATGAAATCTTTCGCCGTTTTATGCCCAGACGACAGCAGTATTAAATTAATATTAAATGAAATGATCTCTTCGTGGAATTCCCAGTTTGACACTTACTTTAATATGGAGCCTCTGAAGGAAAGCGAGCTGCTGAGCCGCGTTGAATCCGGAAATTTTGAAGCTGCCCTGTACCCTGTAACACCTTCTGGAAACAATCCGCTTGAAGTCTTGTCGATGTTTTCAAGCGATTCCGCCGATAATCCTGCTAAATTGCAGGACTCTGCCTATGATGCAATCATCACGGATGCTCAGGCAAAAAGCGGAAACGCCGCCGTGCAGGCTTACGCAAAGGCAGAACGCTATTTAAATGAACATGCTGTTTTTTATCCGCTGTACTATGAAAAAAAATATTATGCGCTTGCCAAAGGCGTAACCGGGATTGTTTTTCATCCCTATCAAGGCGGTATTGATTTTATTTCAGCGACCAAAGAATAATTAATATTATCCGTTCCCTCCGGTCTTCCGCCAATTAATTTTTTCCGGCATCATCTCGTTTTTTGAGCAGACAAAAGGCTGCCCTTTGTCCTAATTATTCCTGTATGCAATTATTATAATGGAAAAATACTGTAATATATATGAATATATTCTGGCAATAATTTATATGGGAAAGGAGACGCATGCATGGGTAAATGGGATGAGAAAGCAAAAGGGAAAAAATGGACGATTATATCCATTATTTTGCTTATCTGTGCCATTTCCATATTTCTGGGCGTTTTTTTTACCATAAAGCAACTGGAAGAAAATTATGTCCGTTATACAACAGATCAAATTACAAATCAGATTATCAATGAAATGAAATATACCGATTTTGTAAAAGTCGATGAAAATCAGCTGGCAAAACACTATGACATCCCAAATGATGTTATATCGGAATGTTCGGTATACATGAATAAGTCTTCAGAAAACGCTTCCGAACTTGCTTGTTTTCTTCTGATAGATTCATCCAAATATGAAAAGCTTAAAACAATTGTAACCTCACATATCAGCACAAAGGCCGCCGGATACAAAAATTTGAATCCTTCCCAGTATAATGAATTGAAAAATTTCTTAATAACACAAAAAGGAAGATATGTTCTGGTTGCTGTTGGAAATAATACGTCTGCAGAGAACAAAATTTTTCAAAACATGTTTGAATAATTGGACTTGCACAATACCCTATCTTGTGGTAAAATAACACTGTTGTTTATGCGGGAGTAGTTCAGTGGTAGAGCGTCAGCTTCCCAAGCTGAATGTCGCGGGTTCGAATCCCGTCTCCCGCTCCAAAGCGAAAAGCTCTAAAAGCCGGTATTCATGTGGTTTTCGGGGCTTTTATTTTTTCTTTTTGTCCCACGGAAAAACACGCAAAAATCCGCAAAAGAGCGAAAAGATGCAAGTCAAAATGCAAGTCAAAAAACAGGGCTATAGAATTATTATATCGAAAATGAAACGAAAGGCAAAAAGGAACCTGCCGGAGAATCAATCCGGTGGATCCTTATTCGTATCTGTTTCGTTGGAACAATTACCACATAGTTCCAATAATTATGATATACTTTCTAACATTACTGCCAGTTGAATAAATTTTGACTGAAGGTATGCTTTGTTGCTACTCTGGCCAACAACATTTATATGGTCTGTATTCTTAATTTCTTCAATATAATTCCAAGTTCCCTTCGGCGTATTACTCTTGAACTGGTATGTGCCATCCTGTGCCACACCGTAATTCTCATTATAAGGGTCACTGGAATCGCTGTGGGGTCGAGTTGCAGATCGAACACTCACAATACCATCATTTTCCCACCAGCTATCGTCAACTGTGACGTGCCCAACTGCATAATTGACATGACGCCCCATATAGATAGAACTCTTCAAAAGAGCCGGATTCATATTCGGATACGGGATCTGAAAGTGCGGATAAGCGGGTGAAGCGTATGTATCTGAACAGGAAATTGTGAAATAGTAGATGTCCGGTTGGGCCTTTGCGTATGCATTCAAAACAGCAGCACCGTCCGTATCAAGATCATAAATGCTTAAGTCCTTTGTCTTTTTCCAAAGGTTGCTGCTCATAACTCTCTTATAATAACTTGCATAAGATTCGTCTGCTTCTCTTTCGAGTCCCCATTGATCAAGTCTGAAATCCAACCCAAAATTTGTATCATCAATATTTGTACCGGCTGCTGTGGCTAACGCCGCACCAAATATGTGCATAAGAGGCTCAAGTTTATACTCAGTATCATCGAATTGACTCCCGTCATGTGGAGTAGCTATCGTTGTGATGCTATTGATCCAATGCCGACATTTACCAGAAAAGAGAGGGCTAATACTGCCATCCGTTGTTTCGACCTGTTCTTGAGCATCGCCATTTTCTAAGAGTTGTGCAAGCATACGAATGGTCTCACCGCCCATACTATGACCGACCAAATGAATTTTAAGGGTGCTGTCTGGATCATTCAATTCCGGTAGAACACCGCAGAATTTTCTACCATATCTCTCGTGCCCATATTTCTTTGAATGCGCCGCACCATAATCAACTGTCCCACCAGCAAGATAAGCATAAAGCTCACATGCCCTATCCCAATTACTTGAAACAGGGCCTATTGTTGGCGTATAGACTGTATATCCCTTACTCTGAAGTAATTCTCTTATACTATCCGTACCACCCCAGTAATTTAAGTGTGCAATTTCAGTATTGCCCCACCCAAACAGTCCATGAACAAGTACAATAGGATAATTATTAGTAGGCGAAGTTGTTACATTTTCAGCTTTAGCGCCTGAATAGGATGTAACGCTGAAAATCAGCGAAAGTGAAAGCATTAAAGAGATTATTCTTTTTGTCCTTTTCATCTTCAGCTACCTTTCTAAAATCTCATTTCTTTAAAAGTGCACCCATATTATACCATTATTTGATAATTTTAAAATATACAATTTTACATCTTTGTCAAAAAAAGGCTCTTTATGCGTTTCAGTTTCAAGAACCTTTTGGGTATATATGGATTTTACTGAACCTGCAGCGCGGGAACTGCCGGGAATGTAGAGGAAACCAATAGTCAATAAGCACTAATTAATGAAGTGTCCCATATATAGAAAATAGGACGTACCGGAATTCAATCCGATACGCCCCATTTTAGCAGAAATAGATGATACACACTCCGGCGGGGTAAGTATCAGTCTT
>DHNW01000016.1:7824-44736 GCA_002407675.1 Ruminococcaceae bacterium UBA5406 | reverse complement strand
GCTCCCGCGTAGGGAGCGACTCAAAAAAATCCCCGGCGCTTGCACGCTGGGGATATTTCAATCCACGCTCCCGCGTAGGGAGCGACAGCAAAAATATCCAAGACTGGTTGTAAAAAGCGGAAATATTTTTGATAAATTTATCAATTAAAAAGAAATACAGACCAACTCTGGCGTTTTATTACACATAGAAGGATATAAAACGAAATAATTTTGGTGCGAAGCCTCCTGTGAATTGCTGTGAGCTTGGAGTTCGCACCGGATATCTCGATTTGGGTAAACAGGGGATCTCTCTCTTGTTCCATAGGTAACGGTCCAGTGGTACGGTTGCACAAAATAGATAAAATCTATTTGCATTCTATCACTTTCCATGACTTTTTTCAAAGGCTAATATACTCCTGTTGCGTCGGGCGGCAAATTTCTAACGTGCTGAAGATACTCTTTACTATTACGGGCTTCGACTGAATCATACGAAAAGTTTAATTTATCACTTACTTCAGCAGCAATGTCTTCAAACAGGTCACACATAATGAAAACAGCATCCCAAATTGCTTCTACTTGCGCTGTTGAATAGGTTCTGAGATATTGCTGATAAGTTTCTTTTGAAATGTATCTGTCCATATATTTGGCAGATTTACCTACATTCACGGAAAAACTGTTTTCAATCCCAATTTTCCACTCCAGCAGTTGCCTGAGCATAGGCCTTATCTGAAAATTTATCATATCCATGACATATGGAATTTCTTTACGCCACAGCCCTTTTGCAACATTGTTTAAGCACCACCAGAATTCATTGCATGTACAATGAAACTGTTTTGCCGTCGGCTTTTTTACCCAGTATTTTTTATCAGATATCATTTGTCGTTTTGGCATAAGGTTGTCTTTATCAACCAAAGTTTTGTATAGTTCTAGGTTGTTCAGCGCATTTTCCAATGTGCGTACATGCAGATCCAGTCTGTTTCCATCGGCAAATTGAATTAACCACCCGTAACAGTTTTCAACGTCAGAAGGATAAAATGTATTTTCTTCTGGATATTGCATATACAGGCGTTCTCCAAAACGGTCAATCCAGTTTTTATTTTCTATAAATGATTGAGTTTCGGTTACAACATACCCTACATCATAATCTTGAAAAATATCCTTCGACACATTGGGATTAGTGCGTGAGCCTTCCAAATAGGCTGCACGGATGCGGGAATCATGAACGGCTGTGTCCACTATCAAACTAAGCATTTCTTTTTCGGAACGCATTCGATTTCTCCTTAACAACCATATATTGTAAATCTGTAGAATTACAAATTATTTACTTAAAATAAAACGAATCTCAAACTTTCAATTTTTTTGCAGCAAGTTTCCTTTTTAATAGGGGATTTCGATAGTTACTTGTCCTCCGCCGGAAACCGCTGAGTTTGTAATAGCAAGAGTACCACCGTGCTGTTCGGCAATGCACTTGGCTATGAACAGCCCCATCCCGTAATGAGCATTTGATGTCCGGCTTTTATCACCCATATAAAATTGCTGTGTTGCCTGCTTGAGATCATGTGTGGAAAAGCCTTTTCCGCAGTCTGTTACACAGAACCGGATATGGTTTTGCGCCGCATTTGCGGTAAAATCAATTTTACCATTTCTAGGAGAAAATTCAACGGCATTGGAGACAATATTCAAAAGAGCCCTTTGAAGCAGGCCGCTGTCTGCGTTAAAAGATTTTGGCAAAAGATGTGTTTCACAGTGAACCGTTACCTTTTTGACAGAGCCTAAGGCAGTCATTTGATTGAGGATACTGTCCATAAAACTCTTACTGTCGATCGGATTTTTGTTTAGAGAGTAACCAAGTTCGGCTTTTGACAGATCAATTAATAACTTAATATATTGTTCCATTTGACAGGTACTTTCCTTAATATAGGCCGTATATTCTTTTTGTTCTTTGGTCTGGTCGGTTTCCGATAACAAATCTGCATTTCCACGCGCGACTGTAAGCGGTGTCTTGATATCATGCGCCAGTGCAGCCATCTGTTCCCGCCGCGCCTGTTCCAAGTCCCACTGCTTTTTCAGCGACGACTTTAAGGCATCTCTCATTTGATCCAAAGACTGAAGCACGTGATCGATTTCAAGTACTCCGCTGGACTGTACGGTAAATTCCAAATCCCGGTTTTGTATTTTCTCCGTTGCGTTTTGCAGGCTGTCCATTTTCCGTGTCAGCTTTTTTCCAAACAGGGAGGCCAGCAGAAAGATCTCCAGCAAAAAGCTAATGCAAAACAAATAAAAAAAGAGGGGTTCGGGGCGCGGCAGATAACGGCGCAGTATGGGCGAGCTGAACTGCATCATATAGGTATACCGAACAATACAGATTTGATTTTTCCGGGGGATAGATAGGTAGAAAAAATTCAGATATTGATTTTCTTTTTCTTCCTGCGTTATTTTCCACGCCCGGGCAGCATCGGCCGCGCTCAAATTTCCGGAAAGGAACTTACCCCGCGGCGTGAAGACCGCATAATCGCACACATCCGGAATCAAATCCGGCGTGACGGTTTCGCTGTCCGCAATTCTGTCTTTCCTTGCAGAAAGCTGTATTTCGGCATGATTTGCCGGCAGCATCACACCGTTTAAAATAAATCCTGTACAAGCCGCGATTGGCAGGGCTATCAGCAAAAGTGTAACAACGCAGAACACGGACAGATATCCGACAAAAATGGTGCGGAGTTTTTTCGGCTTTCGCGCACACCGCCGCTTTTTCAGTCCCATTTGTATCCAATCCCCCAAACCGTTTCGATCGGCGAAACCTGAAACTTATTGAATTTGGCGCGGATATTTTTGATATGCTCTACAACCGCCGAACTGTCGCTTTCCCCGTCAATTCCAAAAACCGATTCATAAATTCTTTCTTTTGAAAAGACCTGTCCGCGGTTACGGGCAAGAAATTCACAGATTTCGTATTCGCCTTTTGTAAAGGGGACGGGCTTATTGCAAACTGAGATTTTCTTTCCGGATAAATCAAAATGAATAGCGCCCAGACAAAGCACATCGCGCCGCCGCCGGTTTTCCCGTCGAAGGTGGGCATTGACACGCGCGCGAAGTTCCTTTGCGCCGAACGGTTTTGAAATATAATCGTCCGCTCCTTCCCCAAGCCCTACCACGATATCATTTTCCATCGACTTTGCCGTAAGAAACAGAATGGGGCAGTCCACTTTGCTGCGAATCTCGCGGCAAAGCGAAAAGCCATCAGTACCGGGCATCATCACGTCCAGCAAAATCAAATCGAATTTTCCAAGCTGCATTTGCAAAACTTCATTTGGATTCCGAACGGCGGTGACAACATGGCCGTCCTTTTGCAGAATATTTTTGATAAGGGCCAGAACGGCCTTTTCATCGTCAACCGCCAGTATATTTGCCATATAGCCTGCCTCCTTTGCCCTTATCAGTATAGACACTCCGTTTGCAGAAGGCAATTTTACAACGCCTTGTCAATCTTCCGATTTTTGTCCTTCCCAGCGTGAAAACCATACGGATGCGAAAAAAATTGATAAAATGGTAGCAACAATGCAGATTAATATCCCGGCGTGGAGTTCTGCCTCCGTCTGGGAAGCCATCATGTTTTTAGCCGCCTGAAGCGCCGATTTGGAAGCAATATTTGTCCATGTGGTTACAAACCGGATTCCCCATGTACAGGGGAAAGCGACCCAAATTTTGTCTCCTAGATCCGTATTGAAAATAGCCGCCAGCAAAAGTTCAGCGATGCCGACGCCAATAGAAGCGCCTTTGCCGAACCTCAGACTGAGAAACAGATGAAAAATATAGCAAAAAAGAAAACTGCCCATCAGGATCAGGGTGGCTGTCAGGTAAAAAGTCCATGGGAAAAGACTTTTGTGCAGGACAGCGGAGATTCCACCCGCATAGCAGAAAACGGCGAGCAGAGCAGCCCCGAACCCGAGCAGCACCAGAAAAATAAATTTGCTTAAAAGCGTAAGGAATTTAGGTTTGGAAGAAGTGAAAAGTACCTGAAATTTTCCTGCCTGAGATTCCTGCTCTATGCATAGGGAACAGATAACGCCGATCAGAAGAGGAAAAGCCATTGCCAGCAATTGCAGGTAACCGCCGACGTTTGAAACACTGTAAACGGAATGGGAAAAGGAGTCGTAACAAACCATTGACACCGCCCCAATCAAAGGTACGGCAAGATGTATCCACAAAAGCGGCGTATGCTTTGCCTTTTTGCAATCCGCATGGATCAGCCTGACAATCTGCATGTCCTATTTCGCCTCCTTGCCGTGGAACCATGCCATTGTCAGTGCAGAAAGCACAGCAAACAGGGCAATGGAAAGCAGAACTTCCGGTATGATATAACTGCTGTTGAGGAAAAAACTCCCCTTATTTGGCTCAAGTCCGTTTGGCAGAATTTTAAGTACAGGCCCTACCGCACAAATTGGGGTGGCATACGGGAAAGCCCACATGTATTCATTTGCGAATACAGCGCCGCCGACGATATTCCCAAGCATATTTAAAATAATGGTTACGAAAATCCCAAATTTGGCTGATAGGAACAGGCAAAGAGGAATCTGCCACAAAAATGTGATAAAAAGCAATGCGCTTGCCGCAAAAAGTTCTGCGGTTGGAATATATCCAATCCGATTATAAGGAGGAATCAGTCCCCAAATAAACATCAGCACAAAAAAAATAGTGCAGGCGAGGAAAAGCAGTACGCTGCAAGCCAAAATTTTTCCCAACCATGCTTTGCTTTTACTGATTGGAAGTGAAAGCAAAGCATGGTATTTCAATTTGGAATCTTTGAGCATCACTAAGGAACACATGATGGTAAGCGCACCCGGCAAAAAAGCAACATACCAAAAATAGATGCCGGAATGCTGCCCGCTTCCATATGCACAAAGTAATGGAACCAGCGGTGCAATCCAGAGTAACTTCATGGAAAAAGTCCGCTTCATTTTTTGCATTTCGGCACTGATATAACGTAACATCTCATTCACCTTCTTTCCTGTTCATCGCAACGACCTGCATGAACAGTTCTTCAAGGTGCTGCCCCGGTGTGACCGCATCTTGATAACCCAGCACGCCGTTTGCAATGATGCCGATATGGTCAACAATCTGCTCCACTTCAGACAAAATGTGGCTTGAAAGAATTACAGTAATGCCTTGTTCAGGAAACGATTTTATTAGTTTACGCAGGTCTTGAATACCAATCGGGTCAAGGCCGTTGGTCGGTTCGTCCAAGATCAGCAGCTTCGGGCGGTTCAGCAGAGCGATAGCGATCCCAAGCCGCTGCTTCATGCCCATCGAAAACTGGCCCGCTCGTTTCTTTCCGGTATTGGTCAAGTCTACCGTTGTAAGAACTTCTTCGATACGTGAATCGGGAAGGCCCAGCAAGGTTGTACGCACTTTCAGATTTTCCCTGGCGGTCAAGTTTTCATACAAAGGCGGGGATTCAATTAGTGCTCCAATGTTGTTAAGATCTTTCCGACACCACGGGTGGCCCTGAAACAAGATTTGCCCGGATGTCGGCCGGAGCATCCCAGTAATCATTTTCAGCGTTGTGGATTTACCGGCCCCATTTGGGCCGAGCAATCCATAAAGCGAGTTTTCCTCAATAGAAAGCGAGATGTTATCGACCGCTTTTTGACCTTTAAATGTTTTACAAAGATTTTTCGTTTGTAAAATGATATTTCCCATAGACCCTTCATCCTTTCATTTGTCTTCTGCTATTGTAGAAAGGAATTATAAGGATTCTATAAGGATTTGAAAACTCTGGTTATGTATCATGATACTTAAAATTTATAAAATAGAACAATGCTATCTGTGGGAAAAATTTTCTCCGAGGTCTGCCCAGGTTTCAGGGCTGCCGCATGGCAATTCTGTGAGTGACCGGACTTTTTCGGATGCCATGGAAGGCAGCAAGTACTTTGACGAGGAAATTAAATTCCACCGTCAAAATATAATCAGGCTTCAGGAGCAGCAACGGTGGCTTAGAAATGCACTACAAACTTTGACTGTAACAGAGAGGAATATACTCGAAAAAACTTTCATGAGCATGGACGGCCGCAAAGTACCATGGAAAGCTGTTTGCACTGAGGTAGGTTATTGCAAGAGTCAAGCGCAAACAATTGCGAAATCAGCACTAAAAAACTGGAAAATTTTAAGGCTGGTGAAATAGATGTCGAGCAAGCGTGACCTGAAACTGGACGAGTACAATATCGGCAAATATGCCTACCGCGAACTACATAACTTCAGCCTTCAGTATCCGTACAAAAAGCAGCGTTTGGCGGATCTGCGAAGGCCGTACCATTCCCCGCAGATTACCGGGATGCCGCACGGAAACGACGCAGGGCAGTCCACAGAAGACAATGCGGAGCGGGCGGCGGTATTTCCCATGACTGCGAAATGATCGAGCAGGCGGCGCTACAAGCAAGCTCAGAGGATTATAGAACATCATCAGGGCGGTAACGCAGGGTATGCCATGGTACTATCTGCAATCGTTTTTTGGGCTAAAAACAGCAAGACACGTTTTTGACGCTGAACGGCGGTATTTTTACTATCTGCTGGCAAAGAAGAAAAAAATATTTAGTTTAGCGTTTATGGGACGTACTTTCGTGATTTAATGGTACCATGGAATTTCGGAAAGGCGTTCGGCGATGGCCGGGCGCTTTTCGCATACTTTGCACTACAATTAAGAAGAAGGACAGCCACAAGATCAGGCTGTCCTTCTATAATTTCTCAATTAACGTTTGCGATAATTCGTTAATCTTTTTCTTTGGTAGCTTTAATGGATTTCAAGCAGACATGCGGCACTTTGTAACTCTTGAGTGTCGAAATTACGTGCAAGTCGAGATTAAGCGGGTAGTCTTTCGTTAAAATATCGTCCCCTGATACGGATATCAGGCCAGTATTTGAACGGTACTCAACTTTTGTGACGTGCGCGTAATTATGAGAATGGCCACCAGAATATACGAACTTTAAATTATAAATGGTTCTCGCCTTCCTTATAATATTTTATTATACTCTTAAAAAAGGGATTTAACAAGGAAGAGTGACGCAAACCGGTTTATCCGGCAAAACTTTTATGATTTGCTTGAGGCCTCAGCGGCGGTTAGGATTCAATGTGAAAAAGCATTCCGCCAGCCAAAAAGGAACATTCAAGTGTGGGCAGACCGGCCACCTGTAGCGTACACAAAATCAAACAGCCGCCCCGTATCCTTTGTGCCGGGCGGCCTCCATTTGACAGATACACCTAGACGTGCTATTATAATCAAGTTGGAAATATCCAACGAACCTATCTTTTCATGCCAAGCCGAAGGCATCAATTTCGGTGTTGAAGTTGTTTATGAACTGTTCCAAAAACTAACCAACAAAAGCAGGTATAGCAGTCGATTACCCGGGCGTTACACGGGACAAAATATTATTGGGCATCCGTTTTAAAGCGGGTGCCTTTTTATTTGGGACGACCTTCGGGCCGTCCTTTTTCATGCCATGAAACGAGGTGGTGAGGATGCAAAAATTAACGGAGAAGCAGAAGAAATTCTGTGACCTGTATATCAAGCTCGGCAATCCTGCGGAAGCGGCAGTGCAGGCCGGGTACAGCAAGAAAACGGCCAAAGTAATCGGACGCGAAACCTTACCTTCGCGAATACATAGACAAGCGCCTCACCAAGCTCGAATCCGCCCGTGTTGTCGACACTAAAGAAGTGCTGCAATATTTCACAGCAGACAGCCACACGTTTTATAAACTGGCCGGCGGTCGTGGTTCATGTAAGTCTTCTTTTGCCGGCACAGAGACACCGCTTGGTATTATGCGGGACGCCGCGGCGGGGAAATTCACTCGGGACGAAGCTGATCGGGACAACATTCCGCCCGTGTGAAGCGACCTCGCTTTCCAATCCTGCCATTGAAGCCAGGGACATTTTGCATATGACCGATAAGAGCGGGAATTCCTACCGAACCTTCGTCACCAAAGTGGAGTTTTCAGTCGGGGAAAATGAAACTTACTATGCTTCCGCCGAATCCAAAGAGGAAAACCAATCCCAGCGGTTTTCTAAGGCCGACAAAGCACAGGCAGCGGCAGATAAAGCCCAGCAGACAGCCGATGAAACAAGCGCCGGAGTTGAAGAAGCCAAAACGGAGATCACACAGCTTAATGGACAGATTACGCTGAAAGCCGACAAAGGGAAACTGATTGCCGAGATTAATATTTCCCCGGAGACAATCAAAATCAGTGCGGATAAGCTGGAGCTTAACGGCCTTGTCAAAATCTCCAATTTGAGAAACGGCGACACGATAGTAGACGGTGCCTGCATCAAAACCGGCAGGATTGAAGCGGAGGACGGTTCATGGTGGCTCGATCTTGACAGCGGAAGATTTTATCTGAGCGGCGGCACGTTTAAAGGCAATCTGGAGCTTCCCGGAGGGGCGGAAATAACCGGCCCCGAAGGGGGAGAAGCAAACGGCATGTATTTGAATGGATCTGAAATCCAGATCGGCGGGTATCAAGGCAGTACACAACACGGTAATGTTTCCGTGAATGGAAATCTCAGAGTAACCAGAGATCTGGATGTGGAAGCGACCTGTCGATTGACGGCCAAACGGGCGAAACGCACGACGTTAAGGTTATGGGCGCGGGCGGAGACAAAGTAGGCTTGTCGTTTAAAAACGGACTATTTACCGGAACATATTAAGGGGTGACTAACACATGACCGATATTGATATTACTTTAAACGCGGGAAAGGTGAGAAAGGCAATATAGAATATTATCATTATGAAAATAGGAAGTTTGGATTATGAACGAAGATCGGAAACAGGAGTTTGAGCGGAAAATCAATATTTTGTTGCCAGAGAATTAGGGCTAAAATCTACCTGTGGGAGAAATACGATGCTTTATCACAATGAAAAGAATGTCCATCTGCGAGGGAAAGTATGTCTTAGAGTGCTTGCTTATGATTCTACGTTCCGTTTACCTGTAAAAGATACGGATAAACTATAATTCGATTGCCTGATAGCGTATTATGCGGTATACTAAAAAAATCCGATAAATGAAAAATAATATAATATTAGAGAGGTCATAGTATGGACAACGTAAAAATCGGTAATTTCATCTCGGAATTACGTAAAGAGAAAAATATGACGCAAAAACAACTAGCGGAGAAGCTTAATGTTACAGATAAAGCCGTTTCAAAATGGGAACGGGGGAGTGGGTATCCAGATATAACTATCATTCCAGATTTAGCAAAGTTGTTAGGAGTAACTGCTAGTGAACTATTGCAGGGTGAAAGAATAGACAAGACGCAGAAAATATGCCAGGACCCTACCGCCAACATGGAAAGAAGCGACACAATCGTAACCGACTTAATAGAATATGTGGGAAAATCTCAGGGACAAAAACTAGCTAAGGAAAACAGCAAGGCTTTGAGCATTGTTTCGGTTTTGTTTCTAACTTCGGTGTTTGTGTGCATTTTATGCAATAGCGTGATTTCTAAAAAACTTGATTGGTCACTTTATGTTGTAGGCGGTGAAGTAATGGCCTGGTTCTTTCTTGCACCGTTTTTATTGAGGAAAAAACATGCGCTAGTTTTATCACTTACAGCACTGACGATTCTTATAGTACCGTTTTTGTTTTTGCTGGACTCTTTGGTACCAACACATAATGTAATTTTCCCCTTTGTATTTCCTATTCTTTTGATTTGTATCGTCAGTTTGTGGATCCTTGCATTGCTTTTTATTTATACAAAAATCAGACGTATTTTTTTAGTAGCGATTTGCTTTATCCTTGTGGGAGTTATAGACAACCTGCTCCTGAATCGGTTTTGTCAACAATATTTTCACCTTGACAATACCAACATTTCGGTATGGATCAGTGCGTTATCCTGCGGATTTATTGCGGTGCTTCTTTTTATCTCTGGAATTTCAAAGGGAAAAATACGTTAAGCAAACCATATTTATAAAATTTCAAAAATCCATGTGTCGGAGTATCGAATGTCAAAGAATATTTTATAGAAAAAATTAGTTTACCGTGGTAAAACATGAAATTTTAATCGAATATCATTAAGCTTTCAATGGCAAGTGCCTCTAGCTGTAAAAGGGAAGCATTCTGAGTTTTGATTGAAGGTTTTCTTTGCCAACGCGATCCTGAATATTTAGAAAAAAATCAGGGAGGAACCAAAAACCTGATATTTACCCCGCCGGCTGAGGCTGGCGGGGAATTTTTGATAGCCTGTTTGCCGATTAAAAATATCAACGGCCTCCGGATTGTTCCGGAGGTCTATCTTTTACTTTACTGTTTTAACCCTGTTTTTTGACTTGCATCTTTTCGCTTTTTTGCGGATTTTTGCGTGTTTTTCCGTGAATTTATGGCAAAAAAATTCCGCGTGAAATACTGGAAAATCCAGTACCCATGCGGGTTTTCGCTTGGTCGAGGTGACAGGACTTGAACCTGCGACATCCTGCTCCCAAAGCAGGCGCGCTACCAACTGCGCTACACCTCGTTTTATTGCACCGGTCTGTGATACTTAAACATTATATAAAAAAAATGTGCTCATGTCAAGAAAATGATTTTATATCAGACAAGTTACAGTTTGGCGCATTACTTTTCAAAGCGGAAAAGTTTTAACAAGCGCATAAATGTCAGGCGATTTCTGACATAGGGAGAAAGCCGGATGAGCGGTTTCTCCAGACCTTCGTCCGCACCGATATCTCGAAGAGACAAAACACCTCCCGCTTCTGCGATCAGGCGGGAAATTTCCGCTTCAGTTGGGATTCCATCCAGTATTTTCAGAATCCCGGGCAGTTTTTCCCACAGGGTTTCAGGGCGGATGCCCGCAAGCGGATCAGGATCATTTTCACGGATAATCTGCTGATACAGCCTGTCCGATTTTATGGTGCTGCGGAGCAGGCTCCTTTCCAGTCCGGCATATGCGGGAATGGAAAAGCGGCCGCTCCTTAGCTTTTCTGCCGCATGATGATAGGTGCGGGCAGCAATGAGAAGCCCTGCGCCGACTTTTTCACCATGGTAAGCGTCAAGGTGCGGGTTAAGAATTTCCATTTCAAGAAAGTGAGAGATATGGTGCTCTGCACCGGAAGCGGGTCGCGAATTGCCGACCATCTGCATGGCAAGCCCCGAAAGAAGCAGCGCATACATCAGCTGCGCGCACGCTTCCGGATCGCGGCTGCGGATTTTAGCAATATTCCCGCAAACGGTTTCCAAGGCTTCATATTCCAATCTGCAAACCCGTTCGCAGATATATTCGCCTGTGACCAAGTGGGAAATTTTCCAGTCTGCAAGTGCAATATATTTGCCGAGCAGGTCGGAAACACCGGAAGCTGTAAGCCGGTAGGGCGCCTTTGAGAAAATATCGGTGTCTGCCAATACGGCAACCGGCGAAACCGCAGAAAATGTCTTTTTAAAACCATGCCACGTCATGGCAGCTACGGTAGAAACGAATCCGTCGACGCTTGCCGCAGTTGGAACGGAAAGAAACGGGATTTGCTTTTCGTGGGCAATATAGCGCGTAATGTCGTGAATGGTCCCTGAACCGATGGCAATCAGGATATCCGTTTCCGGGCGCAGCTTTTCCAGCCCCATTTTAACGGCGTCTTCATTGGCATGGAGATTTTCCGCAGGGAACCGGACCATTCCGCACCGCCCGATTATTTTGGCGGCACTTTCTCCTGCCGCTTGATAGGTGTTGCTGTCGCAAAAAATAAAAGGGCTGTTCTTTTTATATTGGCGAAGCAGTTCCGGAAGACGCGAGACAGCACCTTTTTCTATAACGATTTGGTCAACGGCAACGGGATGTTTCCTGCCGCACGTACATTTTTTCCGGAATTCTGTCAAGTCGATTGTCATTATCTTGCTGCCTCCGTTAAAAATGGATTCCAGACGCTGGTTGGAATTAAGCATGTGTGAATTAAACGGTATAAACAATTTACCTAAAATTATATCAAATGCCCAGAAAAATATCATTCTGTAGAACACAATTCAATCTTTGTTAAGGTAAAAAAACAGTCTCCCAAACCGGAAGACTGTTTTTATTCTTTCATCTGCGCATCTGCGCTCAGACAGCACGAGTCACTTTTCCGGAGCGCAGGCAGCGGGTGCACACGTAAATTCTTTTTGGAGACCCATTTACAATTGCCTTTACGCGCCTTACGTTAGGCTTCCACGTCCGTCCGGAACGCCGATGGGAGTGGGATACCTGTCCACCAAAAACAACTTCCTTGCCGCAGATTTCACATTTTGCCATCTATGATGCACCTCCTTCAAAAAGGCTGATATTCAAACAGCAACAGAATATATGGTATCAGATTTATGCTGTAATTGCAAGTGCTTTTTATGGATTCAATGAAGAAACTGAAAAGACTGCTTTGCTTGTAATTTGATTCCAGCGGTATTATAATATCATCATATTGCCGGGTTGGTGATTGTCTGGTTCTATTTTGCTGATTTGCTGAGGAAAAAGGCCGGCCCCTGTATTCGGTTACAACAGACGCATGAGGAGAGTGCCATATGCTGATTGATATCATCCAAAACGCTATCCGTGGGCAGCAAATGGATTTGGGGGAAGTCGTTTCTCAGATCCTGGCAACGTTGTTTGTCATTTTCTGCATTCTGCCGATTCATGAATGGGCACACGCCAGGGCAGCCGCCAGTTTGGGAGACAATACCGCAAAACTTCAGGGCCGGATGAGTCTCAACCCGCTTGTCAGTTTTGATCCGGTCGGCGCCATGTTCCTTCTGCTGTTTGGATTCGGGTGGGCAAAACCAGTGCCGATTGATTCTCGGTATTTTAAAAATCCGAAGCGTGATACGGCTTTAACGGCTCTAGCCGGGCCGGTTTCCAACCTTATCGCTGGTCTGGCTGGTGCGCTGATTCTATTCGGAATTATAGCGGGTGCCGGCGGAATGCCCAATATGCTCTACTATTTTCTGCTGGCGTATATTCAGATTAATGTGGCATTGGCTGTTTTCAATCTAATTCCGCTGCCGCCGCTGGACGGTTCCAAAATTTTGGGTGCCTTTTTGTCCGACCGTGCGCTTTACAATTATTACCGGTACCAGAACATTATCATCACCATTGCTTTCTTTGTCCTTTTGTTTGGTATCCTTGATATTCCGCTCATGGCTCTGCAAACCTTTTTCAGCCAGATTATCCTTTGGCTTGGGAAACTGCCTTACGTTTTGCTGGGCCTTTTGCGATAATCCGCCTTAAAATGGAAAAGCTAACCTTTAAGCTGGAGACCTTTGAGGGGCCGTTGGATCTGCTCCTACAGCTCATTGCGAAAAACAAACTGAATATTTTGGATATCCCGATTGCGGAGCTGGTAGATCAGTATATGGAGCAGATCCATGCAATGCAGCAGCAAAATATGGATATCGCAAGCGAATTTCTTGAGATGGCTGCACGTCTTGTTTATATTAAGACGGTTTCTCTTCTGCCAAAGCCGCAGGAGGCCGAAACCTTGACGCGTGAGCTGAGCGGGCAGCTGCTGGAATATCAGGAATGCAAGCGCCTTGCGTTTAAGCTGGGTGAGAAGATTTCGTTCGATGCTATTGCACGGCAGCCGGAAAAAATCGAATTCGACCAGGCGTACCGCGGCCGTATTGCCCCCGAAACCCTGTACCAAGCGTATTACAGCGCTGCCGGCCGCGGAAAACGGTTCCTTCCTCCGCCTGCAGAAGCTTTTTCCGGCATTGTAAAACACAAAATTGTCAGTGTGTCGTCAAGGATCACCGGGATTCTTCACAGTTTGCGTGGAACGGGCGCAGCGGCCTATCCGGATCTGTACCGGTCCTGCCAAAGCCGGTCAGAACTCGTCGCAACGTTTCTTGCGGTTCTGGAGCTTATCCGGGGAAAGCGCATCCGTGTTGAAGGTGAACATGACAGCGTGGTAAAACTGATGGACGGCGGTGAAAAAGTGTGACTCTCAAAAAAGTTCGGGGGGCGGTTGAGGCGATCCTGTTTGCCAGCGGGGATGCAGTTTCGCTGAGCCGGATTGCAGATGTCACCGGAATGGACCGGGCAACGGCCGGAAAAGTCATGACGGATTTAACAGAACGGTTTAACAGTTCTGTCAGCGGTCTTCAAATCGTCTGCCTCGGCGGCTGTTGGCAGATGTGCACCCGCCCGGAATACGCGGATTATGTCCGGAAAGCCCTCGATATGCGGCGCAACATGCCGCTTTCGCAGGCGGCGCTGGAAGTCCTTGCCGTTGTGGCCTACAATCAGCCGGTTACGAAAGCGTATATTGAGCAGGTGCGCGGCGTAGACTGTTCCGGTGTGCTGTCCAGCCTGTCCGTGAAAGGGCTTGTGGAAGAGCGCGGAAGACTGGAGCTTCCCGGCCGTCCGCTGCTTTACGGGACGACGCCGGAATTCCTGCGCTGTCTCGGCATTTCTTCGCTGGATGAACTTCCGCCTCTGGAACGGGGGAGCGAAAGTGCGGAGCCGGAAGGGGAAACGGGATGACCGCCCTGTATATTGTTGGTGGGATTGCTGCTTTTATCGCGTTTCTCCTGGCCTGCCCTGTTACTCTGCGGGCTGCGTTCCGGGATGAGTTTTCTGCGCGGGCCGGATATCTGTTTTTTCACTATACAATTGCCCCGCGTCCGCCCCGCAAAAAGGAGGCAAAGCCCCAAAAAGAAGAAAAACCGGAAAAATCGAAACTCAGGCTTTTACTGGAACAGAAAGGGCTTTCCGGTTTTCTCAGCATCCTTCAGGAAGCGGCAAAAATTGCCTCGGGTATGGCAAAGCGGCTTTTTTCCCACTTTTCGGTTAATCCTTTCCGGCTGGATATTGCAGTTGCAGGTGATGACGCTGCCCGCACGGCTGTCACATATGGCCACGTGTGCGGGATCGTCGGAACGGCTTCTTCCCTGCTTTTGGGCAATGTGAAATGCAAAAACTGCAAGATCCGCGTAACGCCCGATTTTCTGAACACGAAAAGCCGGGTCCAGTTTGAGGCGGAAATTCGCGTCAGGCTGTTCTTTCTTCTTGCGGCAGGGCTGTTTGCCCTGTTCCGTTCCATCCGGCTTATCCGCAGGGTAAAAACGGGCTAAGAGTAAAAAGCCGGAAGCTGATCGATAAAAAGCAAAATTAACAGTCAAAAAATAATGATGAAAAGGCGGTGTTTCTCATGGCGGATCATCCGATTGAAGGGATGATGGATACAACTCTGGAAAAAATCAGGGAAATGGTGGATGTCAATTCAATTATCGGCGACCCGATCACTACGCCGGACGGAACGGTTATCATCCCAATTTCGAAGGTCAGCTACGGTTTTGGTTCAGGTGGCTCCGATCTTCCGGTCAAAACGCAGCCGGAAAAACAGTTTTTCGGCGGCGGAACGGGTGCGGGAGTCACCATCAGCCCGGTTGCGTTCCTCACGGTATCCGGCGGAGAGGTTAAGCTGCTGCGGGTCGATCCGGGCAACAGTTCCGTGGATCGCATCATTGAGCTTGCACCTGAACTGATTGACAAAATATCCAACCTGTTCGGGAAAAATAAAAAGCAGAAACAGACGGAGGATGACAGAAACGATTCATGACCATTTCAGCCTTTTCATATATATAAAAACCGGTAGGTGGTTTTGTTGAAAGGGAAAAGAATCGTCAGCTTTTTGGTCTCGCTTTTGCTTGCGGCGGCGGACTGGCCCCAGCCGGCGTTCGCGGCGTCTCCGCCGCAGATTTCCGCAAAATCTGCCGTTGTTGTTAATGCCGACGACGGGACGGTTTTGTATGCAAAAAATGAACATGAGCGGCTCGCGATTGCCAGCACAACGAAAATTATGACCGCGCTTCTTACTCTGGAAGCCGCGGCCAAAAAGAACCGGACTGTTACCATCACGCCGGAAATGGTGCGCGTAGAAGGTTCATCTATGGGTCTGCGGGCGGGTGATCAGCTTACGCTCCGGGATCTTGCGGAAGGGATGCTGCTGGTATCGGGAAACGACGCGGCGAATTCCGCGGCCCTTTGCCTGGACAGTTCGCTCGAAAAATTCGCGGATCGAATGAATGCAAAAGCGGCGGAACTGGGTATGAAAGATACACATTTTGTCACTCCTTCCGGTCTGGACAGCGGCAGTCATTATTCCAGCGCCGGCGATATGGCCATTCTTGCATGCGCCGCTATGGAGAACGCGGATTTTTCTGCAATTGTGCGGCAAAAATCCATGCAGATTCATTTTATCAGCCCGGATAAAACCTGCACATTTCCAAACCACAACAAACTGCTTTCCATGTACAAAGGATGCGTCGGCATCAAAACGGGATATACCAGAAAAGCAGGCCGGTGTTTAGTTTCGTCCGCAGAGAAAGACGGGGTGCGCGTTATCGCAGTGACCTTAAGCGATCCGGACGACTGGCGCGACCATACACGCCTGCTGGATTATGGTTTCAACCAGCTGGTTTGTCTGAATATCGACGATTCTTCCTGCTGTATTTCCCTTCCGGTAGTCGGCGGAACCCGGCAGACCGTCAAGACTTTCGGAACATCGGGCGGAAGCGTGGTGATCCGCGGAAGCGACAGCATTCAAAGAACCGTGGAAGCGCCGAAATTCCTTTACGCTCCGGTCCGTAGCGGCCAGGTCCTCGGCCGTGTCCGCTATACCTGCGGATCAAAGGCTTTGGCAGAAACGGAGCTTATCGCTGCGGAAAATGTCCCGCAGCAGCAAATTCAAAAAATTTGGTTTCAGAATATCTGGGATAGGATCAAAGGCCTGTTTTTCTTCTGATAAACTGGGCCGGAAATATAGGTGAAACAATGGGCGAAAAAATCAGGCTGCAAAAAATACTTTCGGACTGCGGCGTTGCCTCTCGGAGAAAATCAGAAGAATTTCTGGCGGCAGGGCGGGTTTCCGTCAATGGAATCCCGGCGAAAATCGGCGACAAAGCCGATCCTCAGAAAGACGCCGTCACCTTGGACGGACGGCCTGTTCGGGCACAGGGGGAAAAAGTTTATTTAATGCTGCATAAGCCGCGCGGATACATCACCACGATGCACGATGAAATGGAGAGGAAATGCGTTGCGGAACTGGTTCGCGGCGTCTCTGAGCGCGTGTACCCCGTCGGCAGGCTGGACAGGGAGTCGGAGGGCCTGCTGCTGATGACGAACGACGGCGGGTTTGCCAATGCTATGACCCATCCGTCCCGGCATGTGCCCAAGGTGTACCGGGTGACCGTCCGCCCCGGGATCCGTGAGGATCAGCTGAATCAGATTGCAGAGGGAATGATGATCGACGGCAGAAAAACAGCCCCCGCCGGAGTCCGTGTGCTTACAGAAGAGCCGGGCCGCGCTGTGCTGGAGATCATTCTGCGTGAAGGCAGAAACCGCGAGATCCGCAAAATGTGCGAGCAGCTCGGCTTGGAAACGGCGCGCCTGAAACGGACGGCGTTCGGCTGTCTTCGGCTTGGCATGCTCCCTCCGGGAAAATGGCGCCGGCTGACGGAATGGGAAGTCACCGCTTTGAAAAAAGAAGCAGGAGAGGGGTACCCGGGAAGTGCCAGAAGGCAGGCAGCCGGAAAAATTCATTCGAAAAATGTGTAATAATGGGTTTTGTGTAAATTCCACTTGTCAGTTTCGACGGAATCGTATATAATAAGACAAAAGATTGTAAAAAATTTAACGGTCAGATAAACGGAGGAATCAAAATGAGTAATGTCGGACAAGCCGCTGGTTTGCAGAAAGCGCGTGACAAGGTCAGAGAAACGGTGGGGTACCGCCGCATTGCGTCGCTGTTCGACGAAGGGACGTTTGTTGAAATTGATGCTCTGGCAAAATCCGGCGGCGATTTTGCAGAAGCGGTTGCGGGTTACGGTTCGATCAAGGGCTGCCCGGCCTGCGCATTTTCCCAGAACAGCGATATCGCCGGCGGGGCTATGTCGAAGGCGCAGGCGTCCAAAATTAAAAAAGTTTATCAGTTTGCTGTTAAGACGGGTGTCCCCGTGATCGGAATTTACGATTCTATCGGAGCCCGTGTGGATGAAGACGCCGATATGCTTTCTGCGTACGGAGAAATTCTGCTGGGGGCAAACAGCCTCTCCGGTGTGGTTCCGCAGATTTCTTTGATTCTCGGCCCCTGCACGGGTACGTCTGCAATGATTGCGGCGGGCGCGGATATCGTGGTTATGTCCGGCAAAGGGGAATTGACGGTGGCCACGGACGGGCAGGGCGGATCTCCGGAAGAAGCGGAAAAGCTGGGCGTCTGCCATGTGGCTGTGAAAGACGAGCCTCAGGCAATCGAAACGGTTCGCAGGCTGGTTGAAATGCTGCCTTCCAACAATGTTTCGTCCGCTCCTTTGTTTGATGAAGTTCAGCCCGGTGCGAAGTTCCGCAAAGGAGCTTCCCTCCGCAAACTGATCGACTATGTGTGCGACGGCGGCAGTTTCCTGGAGCTTGGTGAAAAATTCGGTCAAAGCACAGTTACCGGTTTAGCCCGCATCGGAGGCACGGCCGCAGGCGTTTCATGCCTGAGCGGTATTATCGATCCGGACTCCTGTTCCAAAGCGGCGCGGTTTGTCCGTTTCTGTGATTCCTTTTCCATTCCTGTGATTACCTTTGTAGATGCCGAGAAATTCGGTACGCTGCGGGAAGCATCCAAACTGTCCAACGCCTATTCTGAAGCGACCACAGCAAAAGTTACGGTGGTGACCGGTTCGGCCTGCGGGCCTGTTTATATCGCTGCGGTTGGCCGGGGAGCAAATTCCGACTATACGTTTGCGTGGCCGGATGCGGTCGTTTCTGCCCTTGCACCTGAAACAGCGGCGGTTTTCCTTTGGAATGACCGGCTGAAGGGCTCCGCAGACCCGGTTGGAGACCGCGCAAAGCTGATTGAGGAATATAAGACTACGCGCGCTTCCGCCGAAGCCGCTGCGGCCAGCGGAATGATCGAAGATGTGGTAGAGCCGGAGCAGACCCGGGTGCGGCTTTCCGCATGTCTTGATATGCTCGCCGGCAAGCGGGTTTCCAGCCTTCCCAAAAAACATGCTGATATTCAGCTGTAATATACTGAAAATACTTCCTTTGAAATCGTAATTGGGGGTTCATAAAATGAAAAATTTAAAAGTAACGGTCAATGGGACGGTCTATGACGTTCAGGTAGAAGAAACCGGTTCTTCTCAGCCCGCGCCTCAGGCGGCGGCTCCGGCGGCTCCGAAAGCTCCGGCTGCTGCTTCGGCTCCGGCAGCTCCAAAGCCGGCGGCAAAAGCATCTGCTCCGGCGGGCGGAGAAGTTATTTCATGTCCGATGCCAGGCACCATTGTCAGTGTCAATGTAAAAGCGGGTCAAGCCGTGAAAAAGGGTGCCGTTCTCGCCGTGCTGGAAGCGATGAAGATGGAAAATGAAATCATGGCACCGCATGACGCGACAGTTGCAGCGGTTATGGTGAACAAAGGGGACAGCGTTGAGACCGGAACCCCGCTTGTTTCCCTGCAATAAGGGGGCGGAAAAGGAATGACGAAAAAAAAGATCGGAATTACGGAACTTGTTCTGCGCGATGCCCACCAGTCGCTCCTCGCAACGCGGATGCCTCTGTCAGATATGCTGCCGATTTTGGGGAAACTTGATAAAATCGGTTTTCATTCCCTGGAATGCTGGGGCGGCGCCACGTATGATGCCTGCCTTCGCTTTTTGGACGAAGATCCATGGGAACGGCTGCGGGTTATCCGCAAGAATTGTCCGAATACAAAACTCCAGATGCTGTTCCGCGGCCAGAATATGCTGGGCTACCGCCATTATGCGGATGATGTGGTGGAGTATTTTGTCCAGCGTTCGGTCGCAAACGGAATTGATATTATCCGGATCTTCGACGCCCTCAACGATATTAAGAATCTGAGGGTTTCCATTAATGCCGCAAAGAAAGAGAAAGCCCATGTGCAGGTTGCCATTTCCTATACAACCGGTCCGGTCTTTACCGACGAATATTATGTCAAGTATGCAAAACAGATCGAAGAAGCCGGAGCAGATTCTATCTGCATTAAGGATATGGCCGCCCTCCTTACGCCGTACCGGACGTACGATTTGGTGAAGGCCATTAAAGGCGCGGTAAAGATTCCGGTGCAGCTCCATACGCACTATACTTCCGGGCTTGCTTCCATGTGCGAGCTGAAAGCGGTTGAAGCCGGCGTCGATCTTCTGGACACGGCTATGTCGCCTCTGGCCCTCGGCACTTCTCATCCGCCGACTGAATCCATGGTAGCTGCACTGAAGGATACCCCGTATGACACGGGACTTGACCTTGTCCAGCTCAATGAGATCCGCGAGTATTTCATGACTCTGCGCGAGAAATACATTAAGAGCGGCCTCCTCGACCCGAAGATGCTTGCCACTAACACCAAGGCGCTGATTTATCAGGTGCCGGGCGGAATGCTTTCCAATCTGCTTTCGCAGCTGAAGCAGGCCGGAAAAGAAGACAAAATGGAAGAAGTCCTTCAGGAAGTCCCGCGTGTCCGCAAAGATGCCGGATATCCGCCGCTTGTTACCCCGACTTCCCAGATCGTTGGGACACAGGCCGTTTTCAATGTTATTACGGGCGAGCGCTATAAGATGTGCACCAACGAGTTTAAGGATTTGATTGCAGGAAAATACGGAACCACACCAATGCCGATTGACGATGCTTTTGCCAAGAAGATTATCGGCGACCGTCCCCGCATCACCTGCCGCCCTGCCGATCTGCTTAAGCCGGAATTGGAGAAACTCCGCAAAGAATGTGCCCAGTGGACCGAGCAGGAAGAAGATGTTCTGTCTTATGCGCAGTTCCCGAAGGTTGCCACAGACTTCTTTAAAAAGCGTGCCGCAAAAAAGTACGGAATCGACGGCAAGCACGCGGATCCTGAAAAAAGGATTCACCCCGTTTGACGGGCCGCCGAGAAGATATTTTCAGCCATGCGCCTTGAAACGTGCTTTTAAAAGCCGTTTTAAGGCGCATATCCTTTTCATTTTGGGGCCGTGTTCTGCGGCAGGAAATTCCTGAATAGGGTTGACAATAGGCCGCTAAAACTGGTAAAATATAAAATAGAAGAAATATAATATCCTTTTCTCAGGCAGTTTCACTGTAAAAAGGAAAACTCTTATTTTATTCGGTGGGATGATTCTTTTGATAAACAGCATGACCGGGTTCGGAAGGGCCGAGGAAACGGACGGCGGTCGGGATATTCTTGTAGAAGTGAAATCCGTGAATCACCGTTTTTTCGATTTTAATGCCCGCATTTCCCGGGGATACGGTTTTCTGGAAGAAAAGCTGAAGACCGCCCTGAAAAGCCAGGTGTCGCGAGGAAAAATAGATGTCCTTGTCGCGGTGGAACCCGCCGACGGCGAGGATGTCACAGTCCAGGTGAACCATTCGCTGGTGTCAGGCTATTTGGATGCTTTGTATGAAATTCGGCGCCGCTACAATCTTCCGGACGACATTTCCGTTGATACCGTCGCCCGTTTTCCGGATGTTTTTACCGTCCGGAGGGCACCGGAAGATGAAGATGCCCTGTGGGAAGAAGTCAGGCACGTGCTGGAGAAAGCCATGGACCCTTTTCTTGCCATGCGGGCGGCCGAAGGCGCTCATATGAAAGAGGATGTCCTTGGGCGTGCGAATACAATTCTCAAACTTGTCAGCGGGATTGAAGAGCGTTCCCCCCAGACGGTGGAAGAATATCGGAATAAACTGAAAGAACGTATTTCCGGCGTTTTAGAAGGGGCTGCTGTGGATGAGGGACGCATCCTCACGGAAGCGGCCGTCTTTGCCGATAAAGTCTCTGTGGATGAAGAGACGGTTCGGCTGCGAAGCCATGTTTCGCAGTTTTCCGATATGCTGGAGTCCGGCGGGCCGGTCGGGCGCAGGCTGGACTTTTTGGTTCAGGAAATGAACCGGGAGGCCAATACCATTGGCTCAAAATGCGCGGATGCGGGCATTGCGCACATGGTGGTTGACCTGAAAGCCGAGATTGAAAAGATTCGGGAACAAATTCAAAATATAGAGTAAGAAAATCCGTTATAAAAGGAGAAATCTTATGAAACTGATCAATATCGGCTTCGGCAACATGGTATCTGCCAGCCGGCTTATTGCGATTGTCAGCCCGGAGTCGGCACCGATCAAAAGGATTATCCAGGATGCCCGGGAGCGCGGTTCGCTGATCGACGCGACTTACGGGCGGCGGACCCGCGCCGTCATTATCACCGACAGCGACCATGTTATTCTTTCAGCGGTGCAGCCTGAAACGGTCGCAAACCGGCTGAATGACGACGGGCACAGCGATCTGAACGAGGAGGATCTCGAAGAAGATGACGAATAAGGGGCTTCTGGTTATCCTTTCCGGCCCGTCCGGAGCAGGAAAGGGCACGGTTATTCAATCACTTTTGGCCCAAAGCAAGACGATCCGGCTTTCCGTGTCGGCAACAACACGTTCTCCGCGTCCAGGCGAAACGGACGGAAAAGAATATTATTTTATTTCCAGGGAAAAATTCAGCAGGATGGAACAGGGAGGCCGTATGCTGGAAAGTGCAGAATACTGCGGCAACCGGTACGGTACGCCTGCCGCCCCGATTGAAGAATGGAACTCTCAGGGACTGGATGCTCTTCTTGAAATCGAAGTTCAGGGCGGTGCTCTGGTTAAAGCAAAACGTCCGGATTCGGTTGGAATTTTCGTCCTGCCTCCTTCTCTGGAGATCTTGGAACAGCGCCTGCGGAACCGTGGGACTGAACCGGACGAAACTGTTCGAAAGCGTTTGCAGGCCGCAAAGCGTGAGATCCGGGAGGCCGGGAACTATGATTATGTAGTTGTCAACGATCAGGTGGAGCGCGCTGCCGGTGAAATCTGCCAAATTATCCGGTCGGAAAAGCTCCGTACATCAAGAAACAAGCAGTTGATCGAAAGGGTGCTGAATAAATGATAAAACCGATTGCAGATTTAATCCTTACGCCGGAACAGAGCCGGTATTCTCTTGTTATCGCAATATCAAAGCGTGCGAGGCAGATTACCGAAGAAGCGGAAAAAAACAGAACCATTCTGGATGACAAGCCCGTCCAGATGTCGGTGCAGGAGTACGTTGACCACAAGTTTACCATGGTGGAAAAAGTCAGCCCCAACGACGACGACACGTAAGATAATCGGATAAGGGGCGGTGGATGTGGCAACCGTTGCGAAGATTGCGGTGGAAAATGCCACCTATTGTTTTGACAGGCTTTTCGATTACCTTGTGCCGGATGCGGCTGTGCCGGATGCGCGGCCGGGGTGCCGGGCAATTGTTCCCTTCGGGCCGGCTAACAGGGAGCGGCAGGGAATTATTCTGGGTATTGAGGAACAGCCTGCACAGGATGCTGGAAAATTGAAGAGTATACTGTCCGTCCTCGACCGGGCCCCGCTTCTGACGCCGGAAGCCGTGGGCCTCGTTTTCTGGATCAGCGGGCATACTTTCTGCACCCTGTTTGAGGCTGCCCGGCTGTTTTTCCCTGTGGGAATTCAGGTTAAATTCCGAACTCAGTATTCGCTTGCGGAACCAGCCAAAGAAATCCAGATGAAATTGCTTGACGCGGAGGAACGGCAGGCTGTAGAATTCCTGTCCCACGCCAAGCATCCCGTTTGGCGGGAAAATCTGCTGAAAGCGCTGGGCCTTTCGGCCGAGAGCGATCTGCCGGATCAATTGGTGGAAAAAGGTTTGGCCGTGCAAAACCGTGCCGCTGTGCGGCAGGTGGGTGACGCCACAAAAAAAATGATCCGCTTGAAGGATAAAGTTCCGGACGGGGCAAAACTCACGGCAAAGCAGAAAAGTGTTCTGCAAATTCTGCGTGATGCAGGCAGTGTTTCCGTCCGGGAACTTTGTTATTTTGCCGGCGTTACGCCTGCTGTTGTCAAGGCTGTGGTAAAAAAAGGTTTTGCCCAGTTTTATGAGACGGAAGTTTACCGCAATCCTTACGGCTCATCTCCTGCACCGGAACCGGCGAAAAACTTTGAACTTTCAGGGGAACAGCAGACTGCATTCAGCCGCATGTATGCCCAGTACCGGTCGGGCCGCGGGGGAGTTGCCCTTCTGTACGGTGTCACCGGAAGCGGCAAGACGTCCGTTTTTATGCGTTTGATTGACAAGGTGCAGGAAGACGGACGCGGTGTGATTGTGATGGTCCCGGAAATTTCGCTGACTCCGCAGACAATTTCGCTGTTCCGCGGGCGGTACGGGCCGTGTATAGCGGTTTTTCACAGCGGGCTCACGGCTGCCGAGCGTCTGGATGAGTGGAAACGTGTCAACAACGGCGATGCCTCTATTGTAGTGGGGACAAGGTCGGCAGTGTTTGCTCCATTCCGCAATATTGGGCTGATTATCATGGATGAGGAACAAGAAGGCACCTACAAGTCAGAATCATCCCCCCGCTACCATGCGCGCGATATTGCCCGTTACCGCTGTGCATACCACAAGGCGCTGCTGGTGCTTTCTTCAGCCACGCCGTCGGTGGAAAGCTATTATTATGCCCTTTCCGGGCGGTACAGCCTAAACGTTCTCCCGGCGCGTTACGGCAAGGCACAGCTTCCAGAGGTGGAAGTGGTGGATATGAACCGGGAGCTTGAACAGGGAAACCGAAGCATTTTCAGTGATGCGCTTGCCCGGGCGCTTCGACAGAACCTTGAGAAGAAAAAACAGTCCATTCTGCTGCTGAACCGGCGCGGGTACAATACTTTTGTTTCCTGCAGGGCCTGCGGTCATGTGTTGACCTGCCCAAACTGCAGCATTACCCTGACGTATCATGCGGCTAATCAGCGCCTGATGTGCCATTACTGCGGCTTTTCCATTCCTTTTACGCGGGAGTGCCCTTACTGCCACGAAGAGCAGGTCCACTATTCCGGATTTGGCACCCAGCGGGCCCAGCGGGAGCTTGCTGAACTTCTCCCCGAAGCAAAAATTCTGCGTCTGGATACGGATTCCACAATGACTCGCTTTTCGTACGACAAAAAGCTGAAACAGTTTGCCGAGGGGGAATACGATATCATTGTCGGAACCCAGATGGTGGCAAAGGGTCTCGATTTTGAAAATGTCACGCTGGTCGGTGTGCTGTCGGCGGATCAGTCGCTTTACAGCGATGATTTCCGCAGTTATGAGAGGGCATTTGACCTTTTTACACAGGTGGTGGGGCGGTCGGGCCGAGGCAAATATCGGGGCAAAGCGATTATTCAAACGTTTACTCCGGAAAATAAGGTGATCAGGCTTGCAGCAAAACAGGATTACCCGGGATTTTACAAGGGAGAGATCGCCTTGCGCCGGGCTATGCTGTATCCGCCGTTTGCCGATCTCTGCGTAGCCGGGTTTGTAGGGACGGACGAGAAAAAAGTCCGTGCTGCCAGCGTCGATTTTTTGCAGATGCTGCGTACGGTTGCACAGAAGGACTATGCCGATCAGCCGATGCGGGTTTTAAATCCGTCGCCGGCGGCGGTCAGCCGTGTCAGCAATAAATTCCGGTATAAAATTATCATTAAATGCCGGAACAGCAAAAAGCTTCGGGAAATGCTCTCCAGACTGCTCGTCTGGTTTCCTTCCCGAAAGGAGCATAACGGTGTGACTGCTTTTTTAGATATGAATCCCGAATCCATATTATAAGACTGGAGGAATTACATTGGCAATTCGTAATATTCTAACAAATGACAGGGAAAACGCTTTCCTGCATAAAAAGTGCCGTCAGGTGGAAAAATTCGACAAGAGGCTTTCAATCCTGCTGGATGATATGACCGACACCCTTCATCAGGCCAACGGTGTGGGGCTGGCAGCCATACAGGTCGGCGTCCTGAAGCGTGTGGTGGTTATTGACGTAGGCGACGGAGTGAAAGAACTGGTGAATCCAGTAATCGTGGAAAAAAGCGGTGAGCAGGAAACGATGGAAGGATGCCTTTCTATTCCTGGAAAATGGGGGATGACCAAACGGCCCTCTCATGTAAAAGTCCGCGCACAGGATCGCACGGGAAAGACCTTTGAGTATGAAGGTGACGATCTTCTGGCGACGGCTTCCTGTCATGAAATCGACCATTTGGACGGAATCCTGTTTCTGAGCCACGTAACACACATGCTTACGGAAGAAGAAATTGAGAAAATCAGTTCACCGGAGGACAAATGAAGATGCGTGTCGTTTATATGGGGACGCCTGAATTTGCTGTACCGCCTCTTCAATCCATTTTGAATGCGGGCCACGAAGTGGCAGGGGTTTTTACCAGGGCAGATAAGCCCCAAGGCCGGAAAATGCTGCTTACACCGCCGCCGGTTAAGGTTTTGGCGGAGTCGGAGCATATTCCGGTATTCCAGCCAGCTTCTTTAAAAGACGGAAGAGCGGCAAGCATTTTGGAGCGGCTTCAGCCGGATGTTGTCGTCGTTGCGGCCTATGGCATGCTCCTGCCAAAAGCCGTCCTTTCTATTCCGCGCTTCGGCTGTATTAACATCCACGCTTCCCTGCTGCCAAAATACAGGGGAGCGGCGCCGATCCAGGCCGCTGTCTTGAACGGGGAAGCCAAAACGGGCGTTACAGCTATGCAGATGTCTGAAGGGCTTGACACGGGCGATATCCTTTTTCAAGAGTCTACTCCAATCGGAACCAGCGAAAACACGAAGGATCTTTCCGCCCGGCTTTCCAGACTGGGAGCCGGCTTAATCGTGCGTACGCTGGACGCGCTTCGGGACGGGACAGTTCACCCGATTCCGCAGGATGATTCGCAGTCCTGTTATGCGCCTAAAATCACCAAAAAAATGTCTCCCGTCGATTGGACACGCTCCGCAGAAGAAATACACAACCAGGTACGGGCACTGTATCCATGGCCGGCAGCCTGTACTTTGTTTCGCAGCCGCCATCTGAAAATCTGCCGTTCCCGGACTGCCGGAAAACAATACGGAACGCCAGGACTGGCAGTTTCCGAAAATGGTTCGTTTTTGGTCTGCTGTGGGGATGGAAGCGCACTGGAACTGATGGGAGTCCAGCTGGAAGGCGGCCGCAGAATGAGCGGTTCTGATTTTCTGCGCGGGCATTCTATAGAAGGCATTGTCTTTCCGGATAAAATGGAGGGATAGCAAAAAATGGGCTTTTACTATTTCGATTACACGTATTTTCTGTTTATGGTTCCCGCGATCATTATCACGATGATTGCGCAGTACCGTGTCAAATCCACTTTCAGCCGGTATTCCCGCGTGGGCACAGTGCGCCATATAACAGGGGCTCAGGCTGCCGAAAACGTTGCCCGCTACGGTGGTGCCCAGGTGGCAATCCGGCAGATTGCCGGGAGCCTGACCGACAATTTTGATCCCCGAAATCATACAATCAGCCTTTCGCGGGACGTTTATTTCTCTTCGTCCGTTGCGGCGGTCGGTGTTGCTGCGCATGAGGCAGGGCATGCCGTGCAGGATGCGGAGGGCTATCGGCCCAATAAAATTCGCGCGGCGCTGGTTCCGGTAACCAATTTCGGTTCCCGACTTTCCTTTCCACTGGTAATTGTCGGGCTGTTTCTCCCGCCGCAGTACAAAGCTGTTGTATACGTGGGCATTGCCCTTTATTGCTTAGTCGTATTGTTTGAATTGGCTACGCTTCCCGTCGAGTTCAACGCCAGCGCCCGGGCTTTGAAAACACTGGATGAAGCGCAGATCCTGTATCCGGAAGAATTGGAAGGGGCGCGAAAAGTTTTGACCGCGGCGGCTATGACGTATCTTGCCGCCAGCTTTGCGGCGATTCTGACGCTTCTGCGCCTTTTGGTAATTGCCGGGAACCGCAGGGACGACTGATGGGTACTGCACGTTCCGCTGCGCTTCGGGCGCTTCTGCGGGTAGAAAAGGAGAATGGGTATTCCAATTTGGTGCTGGACGGTGCATTGGAAGGCCTTCCTTTTGGAAGCCGTGACCGGGCCCTTGCCACCGCTATTTTTTACGGTGTGCTGGAACACCGCATTACGCTGGATTATATCATTGGCCTGTACTCCAGAATTCCGGTTTTAAAACTTTCGCCTGCCGTCCGGGAGATTCTGCGGATGGGAGTTTATCAGATCCGTTATTTAGAAAGGGTCCCGAATTCCGCGGCAGTAAATGAATCCGTGAAATTGGCGAAAACAAACGGTGAAACCCGCGCGGCCGGGTTTATCAACGCCGTTCTGCGGGCTTTACTGCGCGGCCCGGATCGGATAAAGCTGCCGGATGCATACAAAGAACCCATAAAATATCGCAGCGCAGCCTTTTCCTGTCCGGAAAAACTCATTACTTTTTGGCAGAAGGCGTACGGAGAGACCTGTACGGACAGAATTTTAGGCAGCCTGCTGGAAAAACCGGACATTTTTATCCGTGTGAATAATACCCGTATTTCCGAGGAACAATTATTGGAAAGGCTTGGCTCCGAAGGCGTGAAGGCAAAGCGTGTTTTGTGGCCGGATAACGCGCTTCGCCTAAAAAATCCGGGAGAAATCCGCCGGCTGTCCTGCTACCAGGAGGGCTTGTTCCATGTACAAGACCTTTCTTCCCAGATCTGCTGCCGTATTTTAGATCCACAGCCCGGCGAGCGGGCGATTGACGTCTGCGCGGCACCCGGCGGGAAAACTTTCACTATGGCGGAACGAATGGAGAACCGGGGTGAGATTTCGGCCTTCGATCTTTATCCTGCGAGGGTTCGCCTTGTCCAAAAGGGAGCCTGCCGGCTGGGGCTTTCCATTGTGCGTTCGGCTGCACGCAATGCCGCCGAATCAGAAAAGCAGTCCGGTTCCTGCTGACCGGGTCCTTTGTGATGTTCCCTGCTCGGGGCTGGGCGTTATCCGCCGGAAACCGGAAATCCGCTATAAATTTCCATCTTCTATTGACAGCCTGCCTGATTTGCAGTACCGTATTCTTTGTAGATCTTCCGGTTTGGTCAAAAAAGGAGGCATGCTGGTGTATTCCACCTGCACGCTGAACCCGGAAGAAAATTCGGGCGTTGCGGATCAATTTATAAGGGATAATTCCGATTTCGAACCATTCGGACTTCCACTGCCTGAGTCTATCCGGCGGGAAATACCCGAACGGGACAACCAGATTACGCTGATGCCCCAAATGTATGGGACGGACGGCTTTTTTATAGCTGCATTCCGCAGAAAATAACCCCGGATGGCACCCGCAGCAGAGGAAAGTCTATTCCTGGAAAGGATGGAAACCGAAGTGAACCTTACAGATATAAAGTCTATGACTTTGGATGAAATCAAAGAGCAGTTTGCCAAAGAAGGTCAGCCTTCTTACCGTGCTGTTCAGGTGTACCACTGGCTGAGCCGCGGCGTTTCTGATTTCAGCCAGATGTCGGATTTACCAGGCGTATTCCGGGAAAAACTTGCAGCTGAAAACTACATAGCCGGGGCTGAAATCGAGCGGAAATTCTGTTCCAGGCTTGACGATACGGTCAAATACCTATTCCGCATGAATGACGGTCAGCTGGTGGAAAGCGTGCTGATGCATTATCTTCATGGCTGGACAATCTGTATTTCTTCCCAGATCGGCTGTAAGATGGGATGCGAGTTCTGTGCGACGGGGAAAAGCGGCTTTTCCCGGGATCTGACTCCCTCCGAGATGCTGTCTCAGATTCAATCCGCCGAAAGGGACACTGGAACACGGATTTCCAATGTTGTGCTGATGGGAATGGGGGAGCCGCTCGACAATTACGAGAATGTGGTGCGTTTTCTTGAATTGGTTTCTTCTGATGAAGGAATGAACATCGGGATGCGCCATATTTCCCTTTCCACCTGCGGGCTGGTGGATCGCATTTATCAGCTTGCTGAGAAAAAATATCAGCTTACGCTTTCCGTTTCGCTCCATGCGCCCAATGATGCGATCCGGTCGCGCCTGATGCCGGTCAACAACCGCTGGAATGTGGAAAAACTTCTGGAAGCCTGCCGGGCATATATCAAAAGTACCGGGCGCAGAATTACTTTTGAATATGCCATGATTGACGGCTTGAACGACAGCGTGCAATGCGCCCGGGAACTGGCGGGGAAGCTGAAAGGAATGCTGTGCCACGTCAACCTAATCCCAGTGAATGCTGTCAAAGGTTTTCCGTGCCGCAGAAGCCGGCCCGCTGCCGTTCAGCAGTTTGTCAAAACGCTTGCCGGGGGTGGAATCAATGCTACGGTCCGCAGAACGCTTGGGGCGGATATCGACGCATCCTGCGGTCAGCTGAGGCGCAGATATGAAGAGGAGGTGGCCAATGTTGAAAATTTACAGTAAAAGTGATATTGGCCTTGTGCGGAAATTAAATGAAGATGCCTGCCGGAGCGGCATTTTTTCAGATCACGTGGGGTGGGCCGTCGTTTGCGACGGTATGGGAGGAGTAAATGGCGGCAATGTTGCCAGCAGTATTGCCGTTGAGAATATTTCTCAGGATCTCCTCACTGGCTACCGCGCGGGGATGGATGACAAAGCCGTGCAGGAACTGATTACATCCTCTATTACCAACGCGAACGCCGCCGTACACCGTATCGCGGGGAGCAGCGATTCTCTGACCGGCATGGGGACGACGGTTGTCGTTGCCATCGTTTCCGATGGTGTTGCCCACGTTGCCCACGCGGGCGACAGCCGGGCTTACCTGATTTCGCCGGAGGAGATCAGGCAGTTAACGACCGACCATTCCATGGTGCAGGAAATGGTGGAAAAGGGTGACCTTACGGCCCAGCAGGCAAAAACACATCCTCAAAAAAATATCATAACGCGGGCTCTGGGTGTAGAATCTTCTCTCCGCATTGATTACAGTGAAACCCAGCTTCCGGTAGGGAACAGGCTTCTTATCTGTACTGACGGGCTGACAAATTATGTGGATGAAGAACAGATCTTCAACCTTTCCAAAGAAATGGATGGGCAGGAGCTGACGGAGAAATTAGTATCACTTGCCAAAAATGCGGGCGGCAGCGATAATATCACCGTCGTTGTTCTGGAAGACGAAGCCGTTTAAGGAGTTGATAGCATGGATAAATACACAGGCAAGCGTTTGGATGGCCGCTATGAGATCCACGAAATCATTGGAGTGGGCGGAATGGCTGTTGTTTACCGCGCTTACGACACTATCGACGACCGTACGGTTGCCATTAAAATTCTTAAAGACGAATTTTCCGGTAATGAAGAATTCCTCCGCCGCTTCCGGAACGAATCCAAGGCGATCGCCGTTCTTTCGCATCCGAATATCGTGAAAGTATATGACGTTAGTTTCGGCGATAGAATTCAGTATATTGTTGAAGAATATATCGACGGTATTACCCTGAAAGAATATCTGGATCAGCAGAAGGTTATTAAATGGAAAGAGGCTATACACTTTACCGTGCAGATCCTGCGGGCACTGCAGCATGCGCACAGCAAGGGAATTGTTCACCGGGATATTAAACCGCAGAATATTATGCTGCTCCAAGACGGTACCATTAAGGTAACGGATTTTGGTATTGCACGTTTTTCCCATACAGACACACGTACCATGAGTGAAAAAGCGATTGGATCGGTTCACTATATCGCTCCGGAACAAGCCAGGGGTGATCTGACCGATGAAAAAACCGATATATATTCTGTAGGGGTTATGTTATATGAAATGCTGACGGGCCGTCTCCCATTTGAAGCCGACAATGCAGTTTCCGTCGCTATCATGCAGCTGCAGACCGACCCGACGCCGCCGCGTGAAATTAATCCATCTATCCCGGGCGGATTGGAAGAAATTACACTCAAAGCTATGCAGAAAGATCCCGCGTGCCGTTATCAGTCCGCTTCAGAGATGCTTCACGACATTGAGGAATTCCGCCGGAACCCGGGAATTCATTTCCAATATAAGTATTTTATTGACGAAAAGCCGACGAAATATATTGATCCCATCAATACCGTAAAAAATCCGGATCAGCCTTACTATAATGACAATTACGATTATGTGGAAGAAGCGGACCGGATACCGGTTAAAAAAAAGAAACCGGCTGCTGTGCTGGTTATTGCTGGAATCGCGGCCGCTTTTCTGATTGTTACCATTGCTTTTGCCGCCTCTGCTTTAATTCGGAACTGGAATTCCGGACCTGCCGATATCCCTATGCCCAATTTTGTGGGCAAGACTTATGACAGCGTCGTGAATGCCTCTTCAACAGCCTATAATTTTCATTTTAACCCGCCGGAAGAAAAATCTGATTCCGACCATCCCGCCGGTGTCATTATCAAACAAACGCCTAAAGCCAATACGATGGTAAAATCCAACGCTACCGTGACCCTTACGGTCAGCACTGGTAGCAAAAAGGTAACATTAACGGATCTTTCCGGAAGTACGCAGGATGAGGCGACGGAGGCCTTGACAAAGCTGGGATTGACACCGAAGATAGAAACAGTGCAGAATGACAGCGTTGAAAAAGGAAAAGTAATCAGCACGGATCCTTCGGCCAATACTGCCGTTCCGGTAGGCTCCGAGGTAAGAGTATTTGTCAGTGCTGGAAAGTCGGAAGAGAAAATTTCCGTACCCAATATTATTGGGGATTCCCTTTCGGATGCAATGACAAAGATTACAGATGCAGGCCTGACTGTCGGTGAAAAGACATATCAGGACGATACCGGCAAAGATAAAGATACAGTTGTTAAATCCGATCCGCTTCCCGGAGTCAAACTGAATAAGGGTGATACGGTCAACCTCTATCTCAGTTCTGGTAAATCTTCTGCCCAGCCTGTTAACGTTTATGTAGATCTTCCGAAAGATGTCACGCATGATATTGTTTTAAAGGCTTACCTGGACGGTATTTTACAGGAACAGAAAACCAAAACCGTCAATGCTTCCTATAACCCGCAGGCTCAGCTCACATTTTCCGGTTTGACCGGCAAGCATACCCTGACGGTTACGCTGGATGGAAATAAATATCGGGTCTACACTCTTGACTTTGACAGTGGAAAACCAAAACAGGAAGAAGCCTATAGCTATAGTTCTGCCAGCAGTTCCAGTTCTGCTTCTTCTTCCGGTGACCAGCCCGGTGTGACGATCACGCCGAGTGATTAAAGGGGATAACGCAATGCAGAGGGAACGGTGTTTCAGACGGCTTTGGTGGACTGTAATCAAATTTTAGGTATAAAGACTAATTATATACCAGGAGATGAATCATTGCAAGGAATGGGAAAAGAAAGAAGAACCTGCCTTATTGTGGGCGCGGTTCCCATGAAATTCAGCCCTTTGGGCAGCAGGGACAGGCAGAATTGTTACATTATCTGTGCAGACGGAGGCTATGATAATGCTGCCCGATTTCATATTTGTCCGGATTTGATGGTTGGAGATTTTGATTCCATTATGTCCCCGCTGCCCGAAGGCGTTGAGACTATCCGGCTGCAGGTGGAAAAAGACGATACCGATACCATGGTAGCTGTGAAGGAAGGAATCCGGCGCGGCTATCGGGAATTTGTATTGTGCGGAGTCTTAAGGGGAGTACGGTGCGACCATTCTTACGCGAATCTGTGTGTGCTGCAGTATTTGAGCAAACAAGGGTGCAAAGCGGTTATTGAAGACGGTTCCAACCGCATCTTTTTGCTGAAAGCAGGAAAATTGATCCTGCGTGGAGTCAAAGGAAGAACCGTTTCCGTTTTCCCGTTTGGATGCCCGTCTTGTGAAGTCAGCTATATTGGAATGAAATATCCTTTGACGCGGGCGGTCCTTTCTTCTGCGGTTCCGCTGGGGGTCAGCAATACGGTTGAAGAAGAGAATGCGCAGATTATGGTCTCTAGCGGAGATGCTCTGGTTTTTCTCGTTTAAAAGCATTCGTAGCACATAATTCCCGTATGTTGTATATACTGATATCAAAGCCGGAAAGAGAACGGCGGCGAAGGCGGTGCGGGAATGATGTGGAACAGGCGGAGAGGCTGCAACCGGAGCTGGCCCCGCTATGCCATTGCTTTCGGGATTGGGCTGATATGTTCCTGCTTTTGCCCGACGGGGCTGATGCTGTTTATTGTGGCAGTTATCATGGTCGCGCTGGGTATAGCACTTTTAAAAAAGTGCTGAACATAAGGAGGTCTGCGCTATGAAGGTCGTTGTTGTGAAGAGTTCAAAGTTTTGGAGTTTTTTCCTCCGCAGGATGTTTAATATCAAAAAAGAACAGTAAAATGCTGTTTTGACTTTCCGGAGCAGACGCGAAGTGGTTCTCAGGTGAATTGCTTCGCGCTTTTTTATACCTATTTGGCATAAATAAGACAAGTCGGGAATAACCATTACTTAGAAACAGAAAAAGGAGTGGGATCCCTTATGGATTATATACTTGAACGTGAAAGGGTCGCTGTCGGTGAAACCGTTTACGACGGCTGCCAGGAACAGCCGGTAGACATGGATATCAATCTGCCGGATTACTGCCCTGATATACAGCGGATCCTAAAGTGCCAAATCTACCCGAAAATTTCGGCCAGAAGCATTACTGGAGACCGTCTGATGCTGGACGGCAGCTACACGGTGAAAATTTTTTATCTGGATCCTTCGGGCTCCTGTGTCCGGTGTGCCGATTCGGATGACTCATTTTCAGCAGAGATCGCGCTGAAACAGGCGGCCGACAACGCTCAGATTTATGCTTTTCCTCGGGTGGAATATGTCAACTGCCGCGCTACAAGCCCGCGGCGGCTGGATGTTCACGGCGCTTTTTCACTTTGTGCCAAAGTAGTGTGCATGGGGCAGAATGAACTGGTAAGCAATATTGCCGGAGACGATATCGAACAAAAGAAAAAGACCGTATCGGTCAATCAGCTTGCCGGCCTTTCCCAGCAGCAGTTTACCGTGGAGGAAGTCCTCGAACTTGGGCAGGGGAAACCGCCCGCCGACAATCTCATGAAGACCGACGCATTTGTTGTCCTTCAGGATTCTAAGATTGCCGCAGGGAAATTGATCCTAAAAGGTGAGACGTTTGTCAAATTCCTCTATGTCTCCACAGATGAAAACGGTTCTCTGGAAACCATGGAATATTCTATACCGTTTAATCAAATGCTGGACTGCAACGGCGTTTCGGATGATTGTATGTGCAAAGTGAAACTTAGCGTTGTGGGGGTAGAAGCGCAGATAAAGAATGATTATTCAGGTGACAAGACATTCTTTGATACGCAGGTCAAAATCTTTGCTTCCGCCGAAACCTACCGGCGGGGCGACGTTACAATGGTGGACGATGCCTTTTCCAAAAAATACGACCTGAATATCGAGTCTAGGCCGAAAACCATGGATAACCTTTTAGAACTGACTGGAGACACGTTTATCCACAAAACCAGTTTATCTGTTGAGGACAACAGCATCCGCAAAGTGATTGATATCTGGAGCGAAGTTGCTAACGCAACAGCCGATGTGGCAGACGGAAAAATTACCTTCAAAGGGAAATACAGTCTTTGTGTTCTTGCTGAGAATACAGAAAACACCCCTTTCTATTTTGAACGTCTGCTGGATTTTGAGTATTCCATGCCGTGTACTTCAGCGGGTGACCTGAAATGCGAAGCGAATGCCAACGTGGGGGCAGTCAGTTTCCGTATTACGGGAGATGGGATCGAAACCAAAACAGAGCTCAGGCTCAGAGCGGCGGTTTTCAATAAGATTTCTTACAAAGCAATTTCGAATGTGTCAGCGGACGAGACGAGGCCAGCGCCGCAGGATGAAAAAGCTTCCCTGTGTATCTATTTTGCCGAGGCCGGCGAAAGCCTTTGGAATATCGCGAGAGAATACCGCGCGTCCCCGGAAGCTGTCCGCAGTGAGAACGGCCTTTCAGGCGATTCTGTTGAAAACAAGGGGATGCTGCTGATTCCTATGTGACTTGACCGGGCCGTTAAACGGCAAATTATTCTTTGCCTTAGGGGGAGGTAAAATGGAAGAACGCAATATTTACAGGGACATTTCCGAACGGACGAACGGTGACATATACATAGGTGTTGTCGGTCCGGTCAGAACGGGAAAATCCACGTTTATCAAACGGTTTATGGATACGATTGTGGTACCCAACATGGATTCCGAGTATGCGCGCGACCGTACGGTCGATGAGATGCCCCAGTCTGCCGCAGGGCGGACTATTATGACCACCGAACCAAAGTTTATCCCGGAAAAAGCGGTAACTGTCCATATTGGAAAAAGCGCTACGTTTTCTGTGCGCATGATCGATTGTGTAGGCTACATTGTTCCCAGCGCGCTTGGATACATCGAAAACGATAATCCGCGCATGGTCATGACGCCTTGGTACACCGACCCGATCCCTTTCAATATGGCGGCGGAAATTGGAACAAAAAAGGTTATTACCGAACATTCCACCATCGGCCTTGTTGTGACAACGGACGGAAGCATCAGTGAGATACCCCGTGCGGAGTATGCCGAAGCGGAAGAACGTGTCGTGGACGAGCTGAAAAAAATCAATAAACCGTTTATTGTCCTTCTCAACTGCGTCGATCCCAGTACAGCCGAGGCCCAAAATCTAGCAGAAGAACTGCAGCAAAAGTACACGGTACCTGTGATGCCGGTCAACTGTTTGCAGATGGAAGAAAAGGAAATCCGTGAAATCCTTGCAAAAGTGCTGTTTGAGTTTCCAATCCGGGAGATCCGGGTTGAAATGCCGCGTTGGTTGTCTTCCCTGGAAAAGAATCACTGGCTCCGTTCGGCAGTTTTCTCAGCGATTCAGGAATCGGCCGCCGGTATTTCCAGAATCAGGGAGGTAGACAGCGTCGTCGGAGATGTACAGAAATGCGAGTATGTGAAGAATGCAGATACGGTTTCTGTGGATCTCGGAACAGGGCGTGCGCGGATTACCGTCAGTCTGCAGCCCAACCTGTTTTACAAGGTGCTGGGCGAGAAAACCGGCCTGGAAGTCAGCGATGAAGGCAGCCTGATGGACTGCATGATGAAAATGTCGGAGATCAAAAAAGTCTATGATAAAATCGGTCAGGCGTACAAGGACGCGGAAGAAACCGGTTATGGGATTGTAATGCCGGGGATCGACGAACTGACCCTGGACGAACCGGAAATCATCCGGCAGGGAGG
>DHNW01000016.1:7290-7676 GCA_002407675.1 Ruminococcaceae bacterium UBA5406 | reverse complement strand
CCGGAAATCATCCGGCAGGGAGGAAAATACGGTATCCGATTGAGAGCAGCTGCACCATCTGTGCACATGATGAAGACCCGGATAACGACCGAAATTACTCCAATTGTTGGTTCCGAAAAACAGTCACAGGAATTGATTGAATATATATTGAAAGAATTTGAGTCGGATCCCGCACAGATTTGGGATTCCAATATCTTCGGAAAAAGCCTGCATGAACTGGTGAATGAAGGGCTGCACAATAAACTGACCCGAATGCCGGCAGACGCGAGAGACAAAGTGCGTGAAACAATTGAGCGAATCATCAATGAAGGCTGCAACGGATTGATCTGCATCATCCTTTAGGGGTTACTTTTCCGGATGAAGCAGGGCGGCTGCAAAACGAAAGT
>DHNW01000016.1:0-7153 GCA_002407675.1 Ruminococcaceae bacterium UBA5406 | reverse complement strand
GCTGCTGCAAAACGAAAGTTTTGCAGCCGCCCTTGTGCGCTGTCCGAATGAAGTTTTCGTTTTTTCATCCTTTCATAAAGCAGTCTTTTGCTGCGTTCCAGCTGTAGTGGACTTGCTCTGTTGTTCCGTTTGAATTATCAAAAACTTTTGCGTAAAATCCAGTGCTTTTGTCTTTCTCGAATTTTACGGAAAAATCGTGACTCAAATTGAGAATACTTTCGCTGTCAATCCGTTTTACTTTTCCGTCCGGAAGAACCGTATACATCTGGTAGTTGAAATTGGTGCTTGTAAACCACTGGCCAATGGTAAAATCAGGGTCTCCATCCCGATTATAATCATCGAACTGAAGTGAAAATTCTCCGGAAAAGTTCGCAGGCTGGCCGTCATCAGTTTTAAAATCCGTTTCCGTAAGGACTTTTTCTGCGGAATCTAGAACCTTTATCTGATAATTACCCTGAAAATTCAAATCATAGATCCCGCCGCCGGGAGCACCTGCATACGCTGCATCAAATTCTTTCGCATTTTCCGTATGAAGCTGAATGGTTGCCTGTTTTCCGTTTGCGAGCGTTATCCTGCCGCTGGCGGCGTCAAAGTCTGTGTACCTTGGCTCCAAGTCCCCGCCGATTCCTTCGGTTCCCTCCGGAATAATTTGATACCGGCTGTTTCCAAGGCTGCGTATATCATATTTTTCAAAACAGCTTTGCCATTTGCCGCCGCTGCCGTCGTTGTTTTTATCGTAAGGGATAAAAGTTCCGTTGCAGTTGAAAAAATAGTCCCCGGAAGTTGTAAGATCATAAGAAATTCCCACATAGAATTCTTTTTCACCGCCGGATTCCAAATCAATATCCGTAATTTTAAAGGAAGTGATTCGATCCGCTTTTGGGATGTCTTTCCCCATGAAACAGGAATAAAAATGGGTGATCCCGGCTTTCCCAATTTTCAGTAAATCGGTTTCTTTTGTAGTAAAAATTCTGGCCTGAATTTCGGTCGGAACCGGCGCCGATGTTACGACCGTTTTACCGTCTATGGAAAACAACGGATACGTTTTCTTTCCGCATTGATATACCAGCGTACCGAGCGTATCATCGGACGTATAGAGATATCCATATTGACATTCAGGGCTGCTTTGAATTTCAACCGCATTTGCACTGAAACATCCCGTTCCGGCTCCGGCTCTGCTCAGTTGTTCAAAATTACTGAACATGTCCTGAGACTCCTTATAAGCTGTTTGGACCAGTTTATTGCTGGAAACGGTGTAAACGTACATTTCCTTCTTATCCGACGGATGCATAGAGACCGTGTTGCCGTTTTCGCTGACGGTGACAATGCAGCAGCTGTCGCCCTGCGTCATATTGCATCCAATCGGTTTTAAGTCCAGGCTCCGTATGATTTTCGAGGAATCCAGGTCATAGACATACAGGCCGAAGGAACCGTGGAAGATTATGGTATGTTCCGAAGCGTAATCCAGTTCCGCCATATCCGTGCCGATTATCTGATCCGGCGACCACTTTGGTACGGTAGGTTTCAGTTCTTTCACATCACTGCTTTTTTCAGCTGAGGAGGCTGAAGCGCTTTGTGTTTTCTCCTTTTCCTCCAAATCCTGATATTTTTTCTTAAGGGTCTGATTCAGCTTTCCGTAAAATTGTGAAAAACTGTCCAGAGTGCCGCAGCTTTCCCATACGTTCTCTTCCAAAAGATCGTTTGCTTGCTGCCGCGTGTATGAAAGCGGACATTCTTTCTGCGTTTTTCCGTCCTCCAGCGTGTATTCCAATTTAAAAGTAATATTCTCCATATTTCCCACAAGGGAAAACATCAGGGCGGCGTTCCGGTCAAAGGGCATTCGGTGAAGTGATTCGCTATAATATTTGATGGTTTTCGGTGCCGCCCGGTACTTAATTTCCACTGAGTATGGTTTTTCCCTGGTTGTCAGCTCAATCCTGTCATAGGTCAGTGTTTCAGGCACGGGGAGCCGCTGAGCGATGTTGGCCACTTTGCTGTTGTCCCCGCAGTACGGTGTGCGGTATTGATAAATTTCCTTTGCAAAATTGTCGGATTTTGAGGAAGCCGCTTTTGAGAAACCCGAAACGGGATTGCATGTCAGCCCAAATCCAATGCACACGGCCGCCAGGACAGCAACGGCGATCACCCAAAACGCCGGCCTTTTATAATTCAGCACGTTTTTAATCCTGCTTTTCACATTGCCTTCCCCAAAAGCCAGCGGGCTTCCATTTAGGATATGGCTTTCTGAAGAAAGCGACAGGAGGGAAGAGGAATAGGCTTTTTTAATTCCGTTTCCCATTTCCCGCAGGACTTTTTCATCGCAGGAAAGTTCCATGTCGTTTCCCATCAGGATGAAAGCGGCCCAGACCAGCGGATTGAACCAGTGGACGCTCAGGATCAGAAAAGCAGCCGGTTTTACCAGATAATCCAACCGGTGGATATGCGCTTGTTCGTGCCGAATGATATAGCTCTTTTCTTCCGTCGCAAGTCCGCCCGGAATATAAATTTTGGGGTGCAAAATCCCGAAGACAAACGGAGTCCTTAAATTATCGGTTTCATAAATGTTGAACCGCTTGTGCTGCGCGGATTCAAGCTGCCTTTTCAGAATGATGGATGAAACGATGCTGTAAATCAGCATGGCGGCAACACCCGCAGCCCAAAGATAGGAGCACACAAGGATTACCGTTTGGGTCGGATCGGATGCTGCAGGAGTCATTGCCGGGGCGGGAGCGGCAGATGGAACCGAACTTGCTGCCGTGCGGCTGACTGCCATGATTGCCTGCCGGTGCGTAATGGTCCGGGATACTTGGGTGGTTTTGGATGGGAACAAACTAAAAATACTCTCGAACGAGACGGGGCAGACAAGCCGGAAGGCTACAACGCTCCACAAAGCGTAGGATATGGTCTTCGGTGCTTTTTTCAGAGGAATCCGTGCAATCATAACCAACAGGATCGCAAAGCTAGCCGTAAGGCTCATGTTCAGGATAGACAGAAACAGCGTTTCCATCATGAATCCTCCCGGTGTTCATCAATTAGCTTTTTTAGCTCTTCCGCCTGGCATTCGCTTAGCTTTTTCCCACCGATGAAAGCCGCCAGAAATTTTGGTAAAGATCCTCCAAAGTCATCTTCTACGAAATGCCGGCTTTGTCTTTCATAGTATTCGTTTTTCTTGATCAGAGATGAAACCACCGCGTTTTTGTTTTGAAAAATTCCTTTCGTACAGAGGTTCTTTAAGACCGTATAAGTGGTGGATTTTTTCCATCCCATTTCACTTGCGCACAGCTTTACCAGCTGTCCCGATCCAATCGGTTCACGCTGCCAGATCAGTTCCGCAAATTTCTTTTCGCTTTTCCCAAGTCTGCAACGGTTCAATTAATTTTTCCCCCTCTTTGGTTTATTATCAATAGACCTCAGCGGATAGTCTATAATAAATAGATCAAAAAGTCAACAGGATAATGGGAAAATCTTTCAGGTGCAGTCTTTTGGAATTCTTTTTTCCGGCAAGGCAGAAAAGACAAGCTCGGAATGTGAAAGTTTTCAGGAATTGCTCTTGCCCTGCGGTGCCGCATTGTGGGAAAGGTGCGGAGAAGTGCAGGTGAGATAGTTTTGTTCAACTGCATGAGGGTCTAAAATGTGAAAAAAAGCATCCACATATTCTTCTCTTCGGTTTTGGTATTGGAGATAATAAGCGTGCTCCCAGACATCCAGCGCTATTACCGGACAAAATCCACAAGTGATAGGAGTGTCTTGATTCGGGGTATTCATGATTCTGATTTTTCCGCGCCGGTCGGATACAACCCAGGCCCATCCGGATCCGAACTGTGCCATAGCGCATTCTTTCAGCCTGTTGAAAAAGGCTTTTCCCGATCCATAACAGGCTGCTGCGGCGTGAAGAAAAGAGCCGGATTCCCAAGCAGCGTTGTTGTCCGAAACGGGTTTGCCAAGAGTATTAAAATACATTCCGTGGTTGAAAACCCCGCCCGCGTTATGCCAGACGGAGGTCTGGATCTGAAAGGGCAGCCGGCAGTTTTGACGGATCAGGCGTTCAAGCGGCCAGGCCTGATATGCCGGATAATGTTCCAGTGCGCGGTTTAAGTTATCCACATAGGATTTAAAGTGCTTTTCATAATGCAGGGTGACCGTTTGTGTATTGATGTATGGTTCCAGTGCATGGTAAGAATAGCGCAAGGGGGGAAGTTCAAACGGATAATGGTTATTCATGATAATCCGCCTTTCTTGGGAAGCGCCGAACAGCTGGTAAGCGGTGTGCGAGCCCGGGTTTCCCTGTTGTTTTCAGTAAAATATATTCTCTGTGGAAGCGTGATAGTAGTACGCCCTCATTATTTTCTGCCTGGTAAAATCTGTGTGTTGCCTTTTCGGCCGGTTCGTGTTAACATAAACGTGAAGAAGTTACAAAAATGTAATATATAATTACAACATTGTAACTATCGGCTTGCTTATTCGAAATAAGGGGAAAAGGAGATTGCTTATGAAGAAAAAAATTGTAGCTTTGATAACGACTCTTCTGGTCTGCGGGAGCATCGGAGCTTATGCATCAGCAGGAAATGCGGCCAATACCAGTGTATATACCAGTAAACTTTCAACGGCTTCAGCAGCGGATACCTGTACATCCGTTTCATCAGGTTCCGTGTGTGGCTCCCCCGTGCTGTGTTTGAAAAAAACCACCTGTTCCGCTGATAAAACATCTTCCAGTCGGAGCAGTACGGTTTCGGCTGCCGCTTCCGTAAAAAAAGCTCAGGCCAGTACGCTGTGTTCTTCTTCTGCGAGTTTCTGTTCGGCTCAGAAAACCGGCGGAGCGGAAACTTGCAAAAGCAATGTGCAGAGTACCCAGTGTGCCAAGGCAGATGATCTTTCCAGCTGTCTGAAAAGTATTTCAGGCAATTCCTGCAATAACAAAATTGTCAGTAATCTTTATCAATATTTGAATGCTGGAAAATGCACACAGCCGTCCTCAAGCAGTTCCTCGAAAAGCTCTTCCAAGGTTTCTCAGCCGTCGGTACCAGCCAAATCCTCCTCGTCTGCCACGACATCTTCACAAGCGCCTTCGGCAGGGTCCAGCTACTCGGCATTTCAGAATGAAGTAGTGCGTCTCGTCAATCAGGAGCGCGCAAAAAACGGTCTCGGAGCTCTCTCTGTGGATTCAGCCTTGACAAAAACAGCGACCCTCAAGTCACAGGACATGGCGGAAAATGGGTATTTCAGCCATACATCACCGACTTACGGTTCTCCGTTTGACATGATGAAGCAGTTTGGTATTACGTATCGGACTGCGGGCGAAAATATAGCCATGGGGCAAACGACACCGGCACAGGTTATGGAAGGATGGATGAATTCTCCGGGCCACAGGGCCAATATCCTTCAATCATCCTACACAAAGATTGGGGTTGGTGTGGCGCAGAATTCTTCCGGAAGATATTACTGGACGCAGCAGTTTATCGGGTAAATTTTAGGCGTTTCAAAACATTTTGGGCCGCTGGGAACCGGATTTCATCCGATTCTCAGCGGCCTTTTTAGATTCTTTCAATCTTATATGGGCAGTGTTCGGTTTTTCTTGCTTTTTTGCTGAACTGCGTTAAGATAAGAAATGAGTCGTATTGGATTGATTGAAAAGAAAACGGAGGAATTTTTTGTGAAGGAACTGGAACAGCTTCAAAGCTGGATTGATGAAAGCCATGCAATTGTGTTTTTCGGCGGTGCCGGCGTTTCAACTGAAAGTGGAATCCCTGATTTCCGAAGTGCTGATGGACTGTACCGTCAGCATTACCGTTATCCACCCGAGGTCATGCTGAGCCATTCATTTTATGAAAAACATTTAGAAGAATTTTATAACTTTTACCGCGATAAAATGCTGTATCTGGATGCGCAGCCCAACGCGGCCCACAAAAAGCTGGCGGAACTGGAACAGGCTGGCCGGGTCACGGCTGTTGTGACACAGAATATTGACGGTTTGCACCAGAAAGCGGGGAGTAAAACCGTCTTTGAACTGCACGGTTCTGTCCACCGGAACTATTGCCAGCGGTGTCACAAACTGTACAGTGCCGAATTTATCCGCGACAGCCGTGGAATTCCCTACTGCACCTGCGGCGGCGTCGTCAAGCCGGATGTGGTTCTTTATGAAGAGGGTTTAGACCAGAAAACTCTGTTGGGAGCGGTTCAGGCAATTTCTCGGGCGGATATGCTTATTGTGGGAGGGACTTCGCTGTCCGTATATCCCGCGGCGGGTTTGATTCAGTATTTCCATGGGGATCGGCTCGTTTTAATCAATAAGTCTCCGACGCCGTTTGACCGGAATGCCAAGCTGGTGATTTGCGGCAGTATCGGCCAAATTATGGAACAAATTCAAATCCACTAAACGATTTTTCATTGAACGATAGTTCGTTCAGCGTCAACAACAGTCTTTTGCATGGTTATGCGAGTCCCAGCAGCCTTGCGGTTCCAGCTACAAGCATACAAGTACCCATTCCGGAAACTGTTGGGATTGCCATGGCCAGCAAGGTCCATTTGTTGCTCTGAGTTTCTTTTTTTATCGTCAGGCATGTTGTTCCGCAGGGCCAATGCATCAGCGAAAACAGCATGACACAGAGTGCAGTCAGCCAAGTCCAGCCATGCCCAATAAAAAGGGTATGCAACTGTGCCAGGCCTGTGTAATCGGTTAATGTCCCGGTCGCCATATAGCTCATAATGATAATCGGTATGACGATTTCATTTGCGGGAAATCCCAGAATGAAGGCCATTAAGATATAACCGTCCAGTCCGAGCAGATAGGCAAATGGGTTCAGAAAATCGGCACACTGGGTCAGCAGATCTGTGTTACCGATCCGAATATTGGCCAGCAGCCAGATAATCAGGCCGGCCGGTGCGGCAATAACGGCAGCCCGTCGGAGGACGAACAGTGTTCGGTCGAAAATTGAACGGACAATCACTTTTAGGATCTGCGGACGTCGGTAAGGCGGTAATTCCAGGTTAAAGGAAGACGGCATACCTTTCAGCAGGGTCTTTGAAAGAAGCCGAGAGACCAGCAGGGTCATGACGACCCCAAGAATGATGACTCCAGCCAGAATCAGCGTAGAAATAATGGATTGGAACGGCCCTGATAACGCCTCTGCCAAAAACATGGTAATGACGGCAATCA
>DHNW01000005.1 GCA_002407675.1 Ruminococcaceae bacterium UBA5406 | reverse complement strand
TTTTCATCGAATATGCTCTGTCTTTTTACTCTTTTTTCAAAGCTCTATTCTCTGCACCCCAACATTTATTATAGAGCCTGATTGTTAAAGTAAATGACGGCAGCCTTATGTCTGCGGCAAAAATTCATTCAGAATCGTGGAAAGAATCGCATAAGAGCTTTTGCAGCACAGACTTCGTTGAACAGCATACAGCGGAACATCAGGAAAACTATCTGCGCGGTGAAATTAAAGCTGGCAAAAAAGTGTATATGCTGGTGGAGAACCGTCCGGTTGGAATTGTGTCGGTTTATGAGAGCCTGATTGAAAATTTATATATTTTGCCTGACGAGCAGAACAAAGGATACGGAACCAAGCTCCTTTTGTTTGCCATGCGGCGATGCCCGGAGGCACCAACCCTTTGGATACTGGGAAATAATTATCGGGCGTATTCCCTTTACAGCAAATATGGTTTCCGAAAAACAGGGAAGCAAAATAAACTTTCTCAGAATCTTTCTGAAATTGAAATGAAGTGCAACGGTCCCAGAGAAGAACGGCGTGCTGATTCCCTTTAGAACATCAGCCGGATGCCCAGAGGAAAACTGCTTTTTCAGCTCTCCGCCGGGCATCCCTTAAGAAGCGATTGTGTCGATCGCTTCTTTCAACTGGTTGGCTGTGCTTATAATAGGTATAAAATATAACCGGAGCGAAACGGCCCGCGCCGATATCGTACCGGTTGGATGGGTCCCTTTTTACGCTTTATCTGCAAAAGAGCCTCACCGCGCAGCCGTGTGGCAGGTTCTTGAGCTTCATAAAATTTTCAGATAATGCCCTGTGCCATCATAGCGTCAGCTATTTTCTGGAAACCCGCAATGTTCGCGCCCGCGACAAAATCATTGCCGAGTCCGTATTCCTGAGCAGCGGAAGAAATATGGTGATAAATTCCAGCCATGATTTTTTTGAGCTTTGCGTCCACCTCGTCGAAGGACCAGGAAAGGCGCATTGAATTCTGAACCATTTCCAGCGCGCTGGTTGCCACGCCGCCTGCGTTTGCCGCTTTGCCGGGGGCGAAAAGCAGGCCGGCTTTCTGCAGCACGTTGGTGGCTTCCGGAGTGGTAGGCATATTGGCGCCTTCCGCCACGGCGAAGCATCCGTTCGCAACAAGCTGCTCGGCGTCCTCTTTGGTCAGCTCGTTCTGCGTGGCACAGGGAAGGGCTATGTCACAGGGAATGGACCAGATGCCATGTCCTTCTGTGTACTGCGCGCCGCTGCGGAAAGACAAATATTCCTTGATCCGCCCGCGGCGGACTTCCTTAATCTCCTTGACAGCGTCAAGATCAATGCCATCAGGATCATGAATGTAGCCGTTGGAGTCGGAAAGCGCAACCACTTTGGCACCCATCTGCTGTGCTTTCTGCGCTGCGTAGATGGCTACATTGCCCGCACCGGAAATGACAACCGTTTTGCCGGCGATGTCTTTTCCGGCGGCGTGAAGCATTTCTTCCACAAAGTAAAGCAAACCGTAACCGGTTGCTTCGGTGCGGCAGAGGGATCCGCCATAGGAGATGCCCTTGCCCGTAAGCACACCCTCGTTCAGCCTGCGGATGCGTTTGTACTGGCCGTACAGGTAACCGATCTCACGGCCTCCAACGCCGATATCACCCGCGGGCACATCGGTATTGGCGCCTATGTATTTGCACAGCTCCGTCATAAAGCTCTGGCAAAACACCATAACCTCATGGTCACTTTTACCCTTGGGGTCAAAGTCGCTGCCGCCTTTGGCGCCGCCGATGGGGAGCGTTGTCAGAGAATTTTTGAAAACCTGCTCAAATCCAAGAAATTTAATGATTCCGAGATTAACAGAGGGGTGAAAACGAAGTCCGCCCTTGTAGGGGCCAATTGCGGAATTGAATTGCACGCGATAGCCTCGGTTCACATGCACCGCACCGCTGTCGTCCGTCCAGGGGACACGGAACATGATGACGCGTTCCGGCTCCGTCAGGCGCTCCAGCAGACCGGTCTTCTGATATTCCGGATGCCGCTCGATAACAGGTGCCAGCGAACGCAGAACCATTCCTGCGGCTTGGTGGAATTCTTTTTCACCGGGGTTTTTCCGGACAAGTTCTTTAAGGACTTGCTCGATATACGACATTGCAAAGCCTCCTATATTTTTCATAAGACAATAAAAGAAATAACTCCGTTGTTTTTACTTTTGCATAATACTACTTTAAATAAGTGATGTCAAGAAATTTCGACATGAAACCGTGACAAAAATATACGCCGATCCCGACGGACCTCTCTCCGTGGAAATCGGCGTACATATTGATGGTGCCGGTGGTGGGACTTGAACCCACACGGTGTTGCCACCAACGGATTTTGAGTCCGTCTCGTCTGCCAATTCCAACACACCGGCGTTTATCGGCAGTAAAAACTATTATATAGTAAATTGCGTTTAAAATCAAGAGATTCCGCTGAAAATCTCACAAGAACCGGAAAAACAACTGTTTCGCTTTCATTTTAACGGCTGCCGGATCCTTTCCCAGTCACAAACAGGTCTGTCCGCTGGTATACTAAGAGCAGGGGGCACAGCATGACCACGCAGCAGAAAAATAGGGAAGGAAGGGAAATGTACCGTGCAGGACTGGCTGATACAGTACTGGATGGGTGTTTTATTCGGAATCTTAACCGGAGTAATGGGATGGGCGTTCAACCGTCTGAAGCGGCGGCAAAAAACGCAGGCGACCGAACAGGCGGCTGTAAAAGACGGGATACTTGCCCTTCTGCATTCTGAAATTTACCGCGGCTACGCCGAATGTGAACAAAAAGGATATGCCACCGTGGACGATATTAAAAATTTGGAGTTCTTATATCTGCCGTATCATACGCTGGGTGGAAACAGTACAGGAACAGAACTGTTTGAACGTGTGAAAAAAATGCCCGCAGGGCCGCCAGACACTGCATAGCCCGCGGTAATCCGTAAAAAGGCCTGCCGCAGAGCCAATCTGAGCGGCAGGCCTTTTGCTGTGTCTTCTATTAGAACTGGATTCTCTCTTCAATATATTCTACAGTTTTGTCGGCGGGGATGCGCACCTGTTTCATAGAATCGCGGTCGCGCACGGTAACGCAGCCGTCCTCCTTGCTCTGAAAATCGTAGGTTACGCAGAACGGTGTGCCGATTTCATCCTGACGGCGGTAACGCTTTCCAATAGAACCCGTGTCGTCGTAGTCGGCGGAAAAATGTTTCGCAAGGCGGGTGTGCAATTCCTGTGCACGGTCGTTCAGTTTCTTGCTGAGCGGCAGGACGGCGCATTTAAACGGAGCCAGTGCCGGATGCAGCCGCAGCACAGTGCGGGTATCCTTTTCATCCAGCTTTTCTTCGTCGTAAGCATCCACGAGGAACGCCAGTGCAACACGGTCTGCACCGAGGGAAGGCTCAATGACATAAGGGAGGTAGCGCTCTTTAGTCTCCGGATCAAAATATTCAAGGCTTTTGCCGGAGTGTTCCTGATGCTGCGAAAGGTCGTAATCCGTCCTGTCCGCAATTCCCCACAGTTCGCCCCAGCCGAACGGGAACCGGTACTCAATGTCTGTAGTCGCGCGGGAATAGAAAGAAAGCTCTTTTTTTTCATGATCGCGCAGGCGGATGTTTTCCTCTGTCAGGCCGAGGCTCATTAAAAACTGTTTGCAGAAATCTTTCCAGTAGCTGAACCAGTCCAAATCGGTGCCCGGCTTACAGAAGAATTCCAATTCCATCTGTTCAAATTCGCGTGTGCGGAACGTGAAATTACCCGGGGTGATTTCATTGCGGAAACTTTTGCCGATCTGGCCGATGCCGAACGGGATTTTCCGGCGGGTGGTGCGCTGCACGTTGGCAAAGTTGACGAAAATTCCCTGCGCAGTTTCCGGGCGGAGATAAATCTCATTCTTAGCGTCCTCCGTCACGCCCTGAAAGGTTTTGAACATCAGGTTAAACTTGCGGATATCGGTAAAATTGGCGGAACCGCAAACCGGGCATTTGATGTTATGTTCCTTAATATAGGCACTCATCTGCTCAAACGTCATGCCGTTCGGATCCCCGCCCGCGGCTTCAATCAGATCGTCGGCGCGGTGGCGGGTTTTGCAGTCCCGGCAGTCCATCAGCGGATCGGAAAATCCTCCCACGTGCCCCGAAGCGACCCACACCTGCGGGTTCATCAGAATGGCGGCATCCAGCCCCACATTATAAGGGCTTTCCTGCACAAATTTCTTCCACCACGCGCGTTTTACATTGTTTTTAAATTCTACGCCCAGCGGCCCGTAGTCCCACGTATTGGCCAGCCCGCCGTATATCTCCGAACCGGAATAAACAAACCCGCGGTTCTTGCACAGTGCGACAATTTGGTCCATAGTTTTTTCGGTTGCCTGCATATTTACTGTTCCTCCTGCTGGGAACGCTGGCTGCGTTCCGCTTCTTTTATTTTTTCTTGAAAATTACAAGTTTGCTTAATACGTAATTGATAATGACAACGGCGACGTTCACAAGGATCTTTGCGGCCCATGCATTCCAGACAAAAACGGTTACCAGAAGCCACATCCCGGCTTCATCCACACCGAGTGATAAAAGCCGCGCCGCGACGAATTCCACAAGCTCGCGCACAAAGATCTCTGCCGCGAAACTCTTGCTCCGGAAGACATACAGCTTGTTGGTGATGAATGCGAATGCAACGGACAAAATCCATGCGAAGGCATTGGCGGCAAGGATATTCCAGTGCAGATTATAGTAGAAAACACCGCACACAACAACGTTGATCACCGTGGTCAGCACGCCGAAGATGATGTAAAGAATCATTTCAGGCGTTGTAAAATAGCGCCAGGCTCTTTGAATGAAATTTGAAAGTTTCACATGATCGCCGCCGTTTGACAGGATGCTAATAGTTTACCATTATACTGTCCTGGAATCAAGGTGGATTTTTCGCGGGAAGTGAAGAAAACCTTGGATTATTCTATTTGACAAAGCGCGGGATCACTGATATAATATTCCATATTAAGGAAATGGATTCAGCTTTGTGCATAGCTGTTTCGAATTTTTATATAAAAGGAGAGAATTATTGTGGAACACAAAAATCTTAGAAAAACAGAGGGCCTTCCTCTGTATTTCGGAATCGCTTCGGCGGTTTTAATCCTAATTTATCAAATCCTGTATTCCGGAGTGTCCGTGGCGTACACAAAAGTAAAACTTTCTCAAATGGGGTACACTTATAACATATCCCCGGTTTTGAACGCCGTGCAAATGATTATCGGTTACATCATTTATCCGGGCATCTTTCTGATTTTGCTTTTATTGGGAGCAAACAAGCCAAAACGCGGCAGTGCATTCTCCATTGTATGGCTTATTTTCTCTGCCCTTTCCATTATATCTAACGTCACAACCTTATTTAATGCTAGTCTGCGCGATCTTTCCAATCAGATGGTTCCCGGCGGTTTTTATCCTTATATGATTATTGGCCTTTTGGGTTATATCTGCATGCTGGTTTCCTGCATCCTGATGTTGAAACGGCTTCATACGCCTGAAAAATTGCAGGAAGTGAGCAATGAGGTCAGCCAGAATCAATAAAGAATTCTGTATTGCTTAAAATGGCATATTTAAAAGTCCGGCGGCTTCATCAAACCCCGGACTTTTTTGTTTTATATGCCAATGGATACACATATACAGAATCATTTCGGGCATCGTAAAAGATGCACCAGATCGGGTAGAAGTATAAATCTGTGCATTTGTTTCACAGAAGATCTGCCGACTGCATACTGTTATACTGACCTGATTTATACAAGAATGTTGATTAATTATATTGACAAAGTTAAAAAACGCGGATATAATATATTCAGAAAGGAATATATTTACACAAGGCCATCTATTCATGGCAAAATTTTACAAGGTGAGGGAGGATTCACATGGAACGCAAAAACTTGAGAAGAACGGAAGGGTCACCCTTGTATTTCGGTATTGCTTCGGCGGTCTTAATTCTGATTTATCGAATTCTGAGTTCCGGTGTATCCATCGCATATGCCAGAGAAAAACTATCCCCCAAAGGCATTATCTACGATCTGAATCCGGCGCAGAATGTTGTTGGGATCATTGTCAATTATATTATTTATCCGGGCATCTTTCTGGTCCTGCTTTTGCAGGGAGCCGATAAACCGAAACGAGGGTTTGCTTTTCCCATTGTCTGGGCTGTATTTTCCTGCTTTTCGATTCTGCTGATTATTGTAAAAATGTTTCAGGCAGATCTGCGGGATTTTGCCAACCAGATGATCCCTGACGGCTTTTATCCCTACATCCTGCTCGATCTGCTTGGCAGCATCTGCATGTTGGTTTCCTGCGTTTTGATGCTGCAGCGTCTCCATGAACCGGAGCAGCTAACGGCGGATAAAAACATGGCAGTCAGTCAGAATTAGGAGGCGGAGGCCGGCCGGCATGTTAAATCCGTTCTGGTGCATTTTTTAAAGAGTTGCCGCCTTTTTGGATGGATTTCCAAAAACGGGCGGCAACTCTTTGTATTCTCCGCTTATCATTTTGCTTTAACCGGATGCTGCCGCAAAGCGGGCTTAAGACCCACGCATCTGCTCGCTGTGCGGAAAAATCTTTTTTTATGCGGGCTTTCGTGTACAGCAGTGAGCTTCACGGGAGATTATCCCTTTCCTGAAGACGGCTGAGAATCATCCCCGGTAAACAGGTAGCCGTAAATATTGAGGACCATGCCAACAAGATACAAAAAAATAATTAAATAGTGCATACCGGTTGATGTGACAGTTCCTGCCAGCTTTGATTTAGCCGAACTGAAAAAACATCCGGTGATAAAGGCTCCGAATGCCTGCAGGCATGCGCTGGAGCCAAAATTGAGATTAAATCGCAGCAGATACAGGCAAAGAACAGTTGCTGCGGGAACGCCGATGGCAATGATAAGATAGACGGTGGCGTCCAGCGGGTATCCGGTGCCGGCATAGCTGCGCGTAATAGAAAAGGTATCCATAAGCCCTGCGCTGGAGGCTGTGCTTCTGCCCGCGGGCAGAAACATCAGCCCAATCAGCGCGGCCTGAAGGATCAAGGTCATGGTTTTAATCTGTTTTTGTGTCATAGCAGGAAAAACCTCCGGAACGGGGGTCAAACTGGAAAAGGATCCCCGGGATCATTAAGAAACAAATTCCCCCGCTGGAAACCGCGGGGGAATTTGTTGGTTTGCCGTTTTTAAAACGGCTTATTAACAGAGCAAAAAATTACTTTCCTGCTTTTGCCCTTTTCTCTTTAATGGCTGCATGGGCTGCTGCAAGACGCGCAATCGGGACGCGGTACGGCGAGCAGGAAACATAGTCGAGTCCTGCAAAGTGGCAGAATTCCACAGAAGACGGATCGCCGCCGTGTTCACCGCAGATGCCGAGGTGCAGATCCGGCCTTGTGGCGCGGCCGTCTTTAACGGCCATTTTAATCAGTTTGCCGACGCCAACCTGATCCAGATGGGCGAACGGATCGGATTCGTAGATCTTTTTCTCATAATAGGAATCGAGGAACTTGCCGGCGTCGTCACGGCTGAAACCGAAGGTCATCTGCGTCAGGTCATTTGTGCCAAAGCTGAAGAACTCGGCTTCTTTGGCAATCTCACCGGCAGTCAGGGCAGCACGCGGAATTTCAATCATGGTGCCGACCTGGTACTTCATCTTCACGCCGGCATCTTTAATGATTTTGTCGGCCGTTTTGGTAACAACGTCTTTGACGTATTTCAGTTCTTTCACTTCACCGACCAGCGGGATCATAATGCGCGGTTCCACGTTGTATTCCGGATGTGCTTTGTTGACGTTGATAGCCGCATTGATGACGGCTGTGGTCTGCATTTCGGCAATTTCCGGATAAGTGACGGCCAGGCGGCAGCCGCGGTGGCCCATCATCGGGTTGAACTCGTGCAGGCTGGAAATGACGTTTTTCAGGTGCTCGACCGTGATGTTCAGTTCACCGGCGATTTCCTGAATGTCGGATTCTTTTGTAGGCAGGAATTCATGAAGGGGCGGATCAAGGAAGCGGATGATGACCGGGCGGCCTTCCATGGCGGTATACAGGCCTTCAAAGTCACCCTGCTGGTAAGGCATAATCTTGGCAAGGGCTTTCTTGCGGTCTTCCGTGTTCGTCGCAACGATCATTTCGCGCATGGCCTTAATACGGGTGCCTTCAAAGAACATGTGCTCGGTGCGGGTCAGGCCGATGCCTTCCGCCCCAAATTTGCGGGCCTGAACGGCATCTTTCGGTGTGTCGGCGTTCGTGTAGACCTGCAGCCGGCGGGCCTTGTCCGCCCATTCCATAAAGCGCCCGAAATTGCCGGTAATGGTAGCCGGTACGGTTGGAACCGCTTCGGCGTAAATGTTGCCGGTAGAACCGTCAATGGAAATATAGTCGCCTTCCTTGATGGTCTTGCCGCCGAGGGTGAACTGTTTCTTGCCGTAGTCCACAACAATTTCACCGCAGCCGGAAACGCAGCAGGTGCCCATGCCGCGGGCTACAACAGCCGCGTGGGAGGTCATGCCGCCGCGCACGGTCAGAATGCCTTCGGCAGACGCCATGCCTTCAATGTCTTCCGGTGAAGTTTCCAGACGGACAAGGACAACTTTTTCGCCGCGATTTTTCCATGTCTTGGCGTCGTCGGCAGAGAACACAACCTTGCCGCAGGCAGCGCCCGGCGAAGCGGCCAGCCCGTGCCCAATTGCCTTGGCTTTCTTCAGGGCTTCGGCATCAAACTGCGGATGCAGAAGCGAATCCAACTGCTTTGGCTCCACGCGCAAAATAGCCTCTTCCTTGTCAATCATGCCTTCGTCAACCATGTCGACGGCGATCTTCAGGGCAGCGTTTGCCGTGCGTTTGCCGTTGCGGGTCTGCAGCATGAAAAGCTTGCCGTTTTCAATGGTGAATTCCATGTCCTGCATATCCCGGTAATGCTTTTCCAGTGTGTCGGCAACCTGTACGAACTGCTTGTACACGTCGGGCATATCGGTTTTCAGCTGATTGATCGGCTGCGGCGTGCGGATGCCGGCCACGACATCTTCGCCCTGTGCGTTGATCAGGTATTCACCGAACAGTTTCTTCTCTCCGGTTGCCGGGTTGCGGGTAAAGGCCACGCCTGTGCCGGACTTGTCGCCGGAGTTGCCGAATACCATTTCCTGCACGTTGACTGCAGTGCCCCACGAATAGGGGATCTCGTTCATGCGGCGGTAAACTTCTGCACGGGGGTTGTCCCATGAACGGAAAACAGCCTTGACGGCTTCCATCAGCTGTATCTTCGGGTCAGTCGGGAAGTCTTCGCCTTTCTTTTCTTTATAGAACGCCTTGAATTTCCGGACGAGTTCCTTCATATCGTTTTCGTCCAGCTCTATGTCCTGCTTAACGCCTTTTTTGGCCTTTTGCTCGTCAATGATTTTTTCAAAATCGGATTTGGGCAGTTCCATGACGACGTCGGAGAACATCTGGACGAACCGGCGGTAGGAGTCATAAGCAAAACGCGGATTGTTGGTGAATTTTGCAAGGCCCTCCACCACAGTGTCGTTCAGACCGAGGTTCAGGATAGTGTCCATCATGCCCGGCATGGAAACTCTTGCGCCGGAACGGACAGAAACAAGCAGCGGATTGGAAGCGTCACCCAGCTTTTTGCCGGTCGCATCCTCCATTTTCTTCAGGTAGTCGAAAATTTCCGCCTGAATTTCACTGTTGATTTTGCGTCCGTCATCATAATATTTTGTGCAGGCTTCGGTCGTTATGGTAAATCCGTGGGAAACAGGCAGGCCCAGGTTCGTCATTTCGGCAAGGCCGGCGCCTTTTCCTCCGAGAAGGTTGCGCATGCCAGCGTTTCCTTCAGAGAATAGGTAGACGTATTTGTGACTCATAAACAATACCTCCTGAAAGATTTTTAGTTTAGGGCAGTTTCGGGCGAGCAACAGCCGGACAGAATAAAGTCCATCATTAACGCTCACAAAGTATTATAACAAATCGCCGCTGCAAATACCATATAATTTCTGAAAACTTATAGGGGCCGGAATGAAAATTTTAATGATAATTTTTATACAAAATTTGGGATCTTAAACTAAAACGACTGTAAATTTAATATTTCGCTTGAAAAATCGGATTTATATGCGATAATAGTAAAGGTAGCTGTTGTTTCGTATTTCACAAACTGGAGGAAACAGAATGCCAGAGCAAAACTGCGCGGTCGTTCTCGCCGGCGGTGAAGGAAAGCGGATGAAGTGGGATCGTCCTAAATCCCTTTCTCCGGTTTTGTTCAAGCCGATGCTGCAATGGGTGCTGGACGCCGTCCGCCGGGCCCTGATCCCGGAGGTGTGCGTTGTAACGGGTTTCCAGCATGAAAAGCTGGAAGAGTACCTGTCGCAGAACGACCCGGGTGCCGTTCCGGTCTTTCAGCCGGAACGCAAAGGCACCGGGCACGCGGTGATGATGGCGGCCGGTTTCCTGCGTTCCCGCGCACCGCGGGGAAATGTTCTTGTCCTGAACGGAGACGCCCCTTTCTTGGACGGCGCAACAATCCAGAATGCACTGCGGTGCCATTGCAAAGAAGGAAATGCCGTTACGGTTGTTTCGGCAGTTCTGGACAATCCCGGCGGCTACGGGCGCATTATCCGAGGCGCGTCCGGCGGGCTGAAGGCGATTGTGGAACAAAAGGACGCGTCTGTGCGGGAAAAGACTGTGAAAGAAGTCAATTCCGGAGCCTTTTGGTTCCGGACGGAAGATCTGCTGGAAGCTCTGCCGCTGATCCGGAATGAGAACTCGCAGGGGGAATATTATCTGACCGATGCCGTGCAGATTTTAATTGGGCAGGGCAGGCGGGCCGGAGCATATCCTGCTGAAACTCCCGGTGTTGTTCTGGGCGCCAACGATTGCCTCCAGCTTCATGAACTGAACACCGTCGCAAGAAAAGCGGTTTTATCCGCCCTTATGAGCGCCGGCGTCGATATCCCATGCACGGACGGCGTGGTAATCGGCCCCGACGTGACCGTGGGGCGAAGCTGCACCATTCTGCCGGGCACCATTCTCCGCGGAAAAACCGTCATCGGGGACGGCTGCATCCTCGGACCGGGCACTGTCCTGGAAGACTGCACCGTGGGCGGCGGAGCTGTGCTGGATTCTGTGCGCGGAAAAAAGTGTACCATAGAGCCGGGGCGGGCTGTCCGACCGTTTACCGTGCTGGGCTGACGCTCTTTCCGCCGGAGCGTTTTCCGGCGGGGTGAGCGAGTTGATTAGGGGGATATAAAGGAAATGAGTTTTCACGGAAAAGACATCAAAATTTTTGCCGCGAGCGCAAGCCGCCGGACGGCGGAACAGATCGCCCAGTGTTTGGACCTTCCAATGGGGAAAAGCGAGGTCGGCACATTCAGTGACGGGGAAATTTCCGTTTCGCTTCTGGATTCCGTCCGCGGATCGGACTGCTTTATTGTCCAGTCTACCTGTGCGCCCGTCAACAATAATCTGATGGAGCTTCTGATCATGATGGATGCGATGAAGCGCGCTTCTGCCGCGCGGATCACCGCCGTTATGCCGTATTTTGGCTATGCCCGGCAGGACCGCAAGGCCAAAGCGCACGATCCCATTACGGCGAAGCTGGTCGCCGACCTTCTTACGACGGCGGGCGCAAACCGGATCCTGACGATGGATCTGCACGCTTCGCAGATCCAGGGCTTTTTTAACATTCCGGTGGATCATCTGCTGGGGGTGCCCCTGCTGGCCTCGCACATAAAAGAGCGCATCAGCGGGCACACCGATGAGTATGTTGTGGTATCCCCTGACCTCGGTTCCGTAACGCGTGCGCGCAATTTTGCCGAACGCATTGGCTGCCCGCTTGCCATTGTGGATAAGAGGCGGAAGAAAGCAAATGTCTGTGAAGTCATGAATATTATCGGCCGGGTGAAAGGCAAGAAGGTCCTTCTGGTTGACGATGTGGTTGACACAGCCGGGACGCTCTGCAATGCTGCGGCCGCCCTGATGGAAAACGGCGCTTCGCAGGTGAATGCCTGCGCCACGCACGCCGTCCTTTCCGGTCCAGCCATTTCGCGTATTAAGGACAGCCCCATCAAAGAACTGGTTCTGCTGGATACGATCCCGATCCCTCAGGAAAAACTGCTGCCCAACATGACGGTCCTTTCGGTTGCGCCGCTGTTTGCCGAAGCTATTGAGCGCATTTACGAAGACAAGCCTGTATCGCCGCTGTTCCGTTAGACACGCAGCGCCTTTCGGCTCGGCAGAATTAAAGAGAATATAGCGGCGGGATGAAAACGGCATCCCGCCGTTCGGCATGCGCGCTGAAGAGATCGGAGGAATCATGCTGCAACTTTTTCAAAAAAAAGAAGGACTGCCCGGTCCTGTGGAATACCTGATTGTGGGGCTTGGAAATCCCGGCGAAAAATACGACGGAACCCGCCACAACGCGGGTTTTATGGCGCTGGATTATGTGGCAGAAAAGGCGGGTGTCAGGATTGACCGCCTAAAGTTTAAAGGGCTGTGCGGGAACGCTGTGGTCGGCGGCAGAAAAGTTCTTCTTTTAAAGCCGTCCACATATATGAACCTGAGCGGGCAGAGTGTAACCGAAGCCATGCGGTTTTACAGACTTCCCCCGGAAAACGTCATTATTTTGTACGACGATATCTCGTTCCCGCCGGGAAAACTCCGCATCCGTCTGAAAGGCAGCGACGGCGGCCACAACGGAATGAAAAATATTATTTATCTGGCGGGGAAGGACACGTTTCCCCGCATTAAGCTCGGTACGGGCGACCGGCCGGACAGCCGGTGGGATCTGGCCGACTGGGTCCTTTCCCGCTTTTCAGAAGATGACCGCAGGCGGTTTTACGAAGCAGTCGATCACGCAAATTCTGCGTTGGAACTGATGGTGCAGGGATGTGCTGCCGAAGCGATGAACCGCTACAACGGTTAGCCAGCGTCCTGCCATATTCCACGCCCGCGCGGGGGCGTTCAGGTTCGTGGGAGCCGCGCTTTTATCGTTACAGTAAGGAGACCTAAATGGAATTTCTAACAAACGCAATCAGCGGGCTGAAGGAATTCAGAGAACTGGAATCGGCTGTGCGCAGCCGAAATCTGCCTGCCGCGGTTACCGGTGTCACCGAAGTCCACAAAGCCAATATCATCTATTCGCTCTGCTCCCATCTTGGGCGCAGGGCTTTCGTTGTCGCCGGGGACGAACCGGAAGCAAACCGTCTTTGCGCGGACCTTTCATCTATGGGTCTTCCCACCCTTTTTTATCCGCTCAGGGATTTTTCGTTCCGCGATACCGAGGGAAGTTCCCACGAATACGAACACGAGCGTATCCGGGCGCTTACAGCCCTTTTAAACGGCGATCCCTGCGCCGTAGTCTGCTGCATTGACGCAGCCCTGCAGGACACGGTTCCGCCGGAGGAACTCAAGCGCCGGATTGTCACCCTGAAAGCAGGCATGGAAATCCCCATGGAAAAAGTGCTGGCCGTTCTTGCTGCCTGCGGATATGAGCAGGCCCCCCAGACCGATGGGCCGGGGCAGTACTCCCGGCGCGGCGGAATATTGGATTTTTACCCCCCCGGCCTTCCGGCGCCCGTGCGGGCCGAATTTTTCGGCGACGAGATCGACACGCTTTCCCTGTATGACCCGGCTACGCAGAGGCGCACCGAGAGAGCCGGAGCCGTCACCATCTGCCCTGCCGTGGAGGCACTGATTTCCGATCCGGCCGGCCTTGCCCGGCAGCTCCAAAAACTGGCCTCCGAGCTGCGCGGAAAGACCGCGCCGGCGGCCCGCACCGCCCTCCGGCGCGAAGCCGAAAAGCTGGAAAACGGCCTCCCTGTCGGCTGCGCCGACAAATATCTGCCTATGCTGTACGGCGGTAAAACAGCTACGCTGTTTGATTATCTGGATTCCGGGACGGTCCTTTTCGTCTGTGAACCGGTCACTCAGCGTGAACGGATGCGCAGCGTTCAGTGGCAGTGGAGCGAAGATTTGAAGGATTATCTTGCGGACGGCACGCTCTGCCGTACGCTGGATACCTATGGGCGCGACTGGGCATATGCCCTGGATCAATTTGAAAAGGCGGACGCCGTTTACCTTGATTCGTTTGTCCACGGCGGATATGATACGCCCGTCCGAACCCAGCTGAACATAACGGCGCGCCAGCTTTCCGTATGGGGCGGCAGCATGCAGCTTTTAACCGAAGATCTGCATGCAATGCTCGAAAATAAATGGGCCTGCGCCGTGCTTGCAGGCAGCAGGCGCGCGGCGGAAACCGTCGCTTCGGATCTTCAGGCGCAGGGAATCGACGCCGCCTATGTGGAGCAGCCGGAAAAAATCGCCCGCGGCGAGGTGGCTGTAACGGCCGGGTCGCTTTCCGGCGGTTTTGAGTATCCCTCTGCTTTTTTCGGGCTGATTACGCGCGGACACGTTGCGTCGGCCCGCCGCAGAAAGCCTCCCAAAGTCCGCAAAGGGCAGGCGATCACCGATATCTCCGATCTGACGCCCGGGGATTACATTGTCCACGCCACGCACGGTATCGGCGTTTTTGAGGGAATCCGGAAGCTCAGCATGCAGGGCGTTCCGAAGGATTACATCAAAGTCCGCTATGCAAAGGGCGATACGCTCTATATCCCCGTTACGCAGCTCGACATGGTTTCTAAATATATCGGCCCGCGGGAGGACACGGCCGTCCGCCTGAGCCGGCTGGGCGGAAACGACTGGCAGAAGGCCAAGGCAAAGGTGCGCAGCGCCGTTAAGGATATCGCCCAGGACCTTATCCGCCTTTACGCCGAGCGGATGCAGGCAAAAGGGCACGCTTTTCCGCCGGATAACGAGTGGCAGCGCGATTTTGAGGCGCACTTCGAGTTTGATGAAACCGACGATCAGCTCCGCTGTATCGACGAGATCAAAGCGGATATGGAGCGCAGTGTCCCTATGGATCGGCTGCTGTGCGGCGACGTCGGCTTCGGAAAAACGGAAGTTGCCCTGCGCGCCGCGTTCAAGTGCGTGACGGACGGAAAGCAGTGCGCTATGATGGTTCCCACGACGATCCTTGCATGGCAGCACTACCAGACCATTACCCGCCGGATGGAAGGCTTTCCCATCCGTGTGGAGCTGCTTTCTCGTTTTCGCACGCCGAAGGAGCAGGAAGCAATTATCCGCAAGCTCCAGCGCGGCGAAATTGACATGATTGTGGGGACACACCGCCTGATCTCGCAGGATGTGGAATTCCGTGACCTTGGCCTGATCATTGTGGATGAGGAACAGCGGTTCGGCGTTGCCCAGAAAGAAAAGCTCAAGTCAAGATATAAAAATGTGGATGTCCTTACGCTTTCGGCTACGCCGATTCCGCGCACGCTGAACATGGCGCTTTCCGGCATCCGCGACATGAGCGTAATCGAAGAAGCCCCCCGCGACCGCCACCCGGTTCAGACCTACGTGCTGGAGCACGACGACGGCATCATTGCCGAAGCCATTCGGCGCGAGCTGCGTCGCGGCGGGCAGGTTTACTACCTGCACAACGACGTCGCAAGCATTGAGCGCACGGCGGCCCGCATCCAAAAAGAGGTGCCCGAAGCCAAGGTTGGCTTCGGGCACGGCAAAATGAACGAGCAGGAGCTTTCCGAGGTTTGGCGCCGCCTGATTGAGCAGGAAATCGACGTTCTGGTCTGCACCACGATTATTGAAACAGGCGTTGATGTGCCGAACGTGAATACTCTTGTCATTGAAAACGCCGACTGCATGGGTTTGGCGCAGCTCCATCAAATCCGCGGCCGAGTGGGGCGTTCCAGCCGCCGGGCTTATGCCTACCTGACGTTCCGGCGCAACAAGGTCCTCAGCGAAGTTGCGCAGAAACGCCTTTCAGCCATCCGGCAGTTCACCGAATTCGGCTCCGGCTTCAAAATTGCCATGCGTGATATGGAGATCCGCGGCGCAGGCAATATTTTGGGCGGCGAACAGCACGGCCACATGGAAGCCGTGGGCTACGATATGTACCTGCACCTGCTTTCGGAGGCCGTGGAACGCGCGAAAGGCGAAGATGTTCAGGAATACGGTGAGGAATGCCTTGTAGACTTGCAGGTTCCGGCGCATATCCCGGAAGAGTACATTGCCGACCTCAGCCAGCGGCTGGATATTTACCGCCGCATTGCCGATATCCGCACTCAGGAAGATGCCATGGACGTGACCGACGAGCTGATTGACCGTTTCGGCGATCCGCCGGAAAGCGTAAACGGTCTTATCCGGATCGCCCTGCTGCGCAATCGAGCTTCACACCTCGGCATCCGGGAAATCAAACAGCAGGGGAATAAACTCCTTCTGTTCCGCAGCAAATTTGACATGAAGCGTGTCGGCTCCCTTATTTCTGCGATGCACGGCCGCGTTATGCTCAACGCGGGGGCAAAGCCGTATGTCAGCGTGCAGATCCCGCAGGAAACCACGCCGGTTTCGGTCTTGGAAGAAACGCTTGGAGTACTGGGCAAAGAGAGCTGACACCATAGACAGCCCCGGCCAAAAAGTGTATAATAAGCAATATACGTGATTCAGGAATCAACCGCTGGCCTTTTTCCGGCCGGACGGTTAAAAATCGGAGTGTGGAAAATGAGAAAAACAAAAAGAGCGGTTTCCCTGATCTTAGCGGCTCTTCTGGTGGTTTCGGCAGCGGGCTGTTCCGGTGACAAAAGCTGGGCGGCAAAAGACAGTTCTACCACCGTGACAATCGGGAGCTATATCTATTATTTGTATACGGCTTACTCGTCGGCGCAGTCCAAAGTGTCCGATTCCTCCAAAAAAGTTCTGGAGCAGAAGATCGACGGCAAGGACGCTTCCGCCTGGATCCGGGAGAAGGCCATGATCAGCACAAAAGAGCAGATTTTGGTCAGCCGGGAAATGAATAGCAAAAAGCTTTCTCTGTCAGATGATGAAAAAAAGCAGGCGGAAAGCGTGACCGATTCTACGTGGAACCAATATTCCAAAACGCTTGAAAAATACGGGATTGCCAAAACGTCCTTTCAGGCGGTCGTTAATTCCGAATATGGAAAGGATAAGATTTTTGAGGCCGTTTACGGCAAGAACGGTTCAAAGGCGGTTTCTGACGAAGATCTCAAGAATTATTTTGTAAAGAATGACACCAGTTTTTCACTTCTTGCCTATCCTTTATATACAATGGATTCCAGCGGAGCAGCCAAAGAATTTTCCGCCGATCAGAAAAAGAAGGCCAAGCAGCTTTTTGATGGTTATGCCGACCAGATCAAAGCGGGCAAACAGACAGTGCGTCAGGCGGCAGACGCATATAAAAAGTCCAGCAATGCTACAACGGATCCCCTGATGTCGAAAATGGCCAACCTTTCCACAGACACCCAGTACCCGGACGAAATAAAGAAAGCCCTCAAATCCATGAAGACCGGAGAAGTCAAAACGCTGGAAGTTACCGCGCAGAAAGCCTATTTCCTTCTTTATAAAGACGATATCAGCAAAACCGTTGAAGAAAAGATTCAGAATGAAGACAGCCGGAAAACGCTTTTGATTACTTATAAGTGGAGCGACTTTACAGATTCTTTGGATAAGCAGGCCAGTTCCCTTTCGGGAGTTAATTTGAACGAATCCGCTATGAATTCTTACGACCCATCAATGTTCCAGTCATAAAGGAATGTTCAGTGCCCCCGGTGCAAAGACCGCACCGGGGGCACTTTTTTTGCTTACGGACCGTTCCTTTGAGTGTGGAGGGAAAAGGTCCCTTTTCTCTTATTGTAAACTAAAATTTATAATTAGTTGACAATAAGATTTTAAACCGCTATACTGATAGCTACAGCATACATTATATATATAGTATAGGAAGGGAAGAAAGCTATGCCTGAAAAATCGGGAAGATTGATTTTACGGCCCCATCATACTCTTTGCCTCCAGTTTTTCGCTGGCAGAGGATACAGCGGTGAATTTGTGCAAAACATGTTCCACATTCGGCAGATGCTGGTTGAAAAACCGAAAAGGATCATCCTTCTGCACAGTGGGGCCGACGATATTTGTGCCGCCTGCCCCAACAATCGCAGCGGCCGGTGCAGAACACAGCAAAAAGTGGATCGGTATGATGAAAAATGCCGCAGGGCCTGCGATTTTTCCCCGGAGCAACTGCTCCCGTGGGAAGAAGCAAACCGCCGTGTCCGGGAGCGGATTCTCGGCCGCCCGGGGGTTCGCAATCGGATCTGTTCCGACTGTTTGTGGAATTCCCTTTGTCAACAACAAGATGTTGAAAACTCAGTCGAAAATGTTTAAAACTCATGGATCAGTACAGAATGTAAATAATTTCCTGATAAATTACCGTCCGAAAGACGGTTTTTAAACTAAATGTAAACTATATTTAATTTTTATGTTTACAATGGAAGGATGAAAAACATGAAAACCAAAAATCTTGCCGCAACGGCAATCTTTGCTGCCCTAACGGCGGTTCTTGCCCAGCTGGTCATTCCGCTGCCGTTTACTCCGATTCCGTTTTCAATGGGGGTCTTTGCCGTATTCCTCACTGGGGCCCTTCTGCCGATGAGCAATTCGATTTATGCGCTGCTGGTATATATTCTGCTCGGGGCCGTGGGACTCCCTGTTTTCGGGCACTTTTCCGGAGGCATTGGCGTCATCCTTGGGCCGACGGGAGGGTATATCCTTACATACCCCATCATGGCATTCCTTGTGGCTCTGTTTATCCACCTGTTCCATAAGCGGTCGGTGCTTTCTCTTGCCATCGGGATGCTGTGCGCCATAGCGGTCTGCTACCTGGGCGGGTCGCTGTGGTACTGTGTGGTTGCGCGGGTCACGTGGGCAAAGTCCATTGCGCTGACCGTTCTGCCGTTCGTGCCGTTCGACCTTATCAAGATCGTTTTCTGTATTCCGCTTTCCCTGGCGCTTGCCAAGGCCCTGCAAAAGGCAAGGATGCTTCCGGCAAACTCCTGAACAGCCGTATGACGGACCGCCGCCCGCACTGCCCAAAAAAGCAGCGCGGGCGGCGGTCCTGTCTGCTGAAAAAACTCAGACGGCAAATCCAAGGCTTTTCGCCATGTCGGCGTCGTCCTTTGCTCCAATTCCGCGGGTTGTCAGCATATCCCCGGAGATGACCGCATTCAGGCCGGAGCAGATGGCCTGACGGCCTTTGTCCGGCAGAAGAATTCTTCCGCCGGCAAAACGAATTTCGGCAGAAGGCAGCAGAAACCGGAAGACGGAAATTGTCTGCTGAATTTGAGTGTACGGCAGCCGCGGCTGTTTTTCCAGCGGGGTGCCTGGAATGGGGTTCAGCACATTGACAGGGACGGACGCAACACCCAGATCTCGCAGGGTAAGCGCCATTTCAATCCGGTCGCGCATGGTTTCGCCCATCCCAATGATCCCTCCGCTGCAAAGTTGCATACCGGCCTGCGCGGCGTTTTTCAGCGTCTGGATTTTTTCGTCGTAAGTATGGGAAGTGCAGATTTTTGGAAAAAAGCTCCGGGAAGTTTCCAGGTTGCAGTGGTAGCGTGAGATTCCGGCCTTGTGCAGGCGTTCCAGCTGTTTTCGGTTCAGCAGACCGTTGGAAGAGCACAGGCCGATTCCGCTTTGTTCCCGAATCCGTCGGCAGGTATCGCAGAGCCGGTCCACTTCCGCGTCGGTCAGGGTGCGCCCGGAGGTGACGAACGCAAATCGCTCAATTCCGGCTTTTGCGCCGGTCAGTGCGTTTTCTGCCATTTTATCAGGCGGCAGCATGCCGTACTGTTCAGCCCTTCCGTTGCAGCGGCAGGATTGGGCGCAGAATTTGCAGTTTTCTCCGCATTCCCCGCTTTTGGCGCTGACAATGGCGCACAGGTGGAACCGGCTGCCGCAGAAATGTTCCCGGATTTCCACCGCGGCCTGCGCGAGAATTTCAGGGTCTTCCTCTGCAAGGCGCAGGGCCTCTTCTTCGCCGGGCCGGTACCCTTTCAAAACACGGTTTTTTAGTTCGTTGGTAAAATTCATAAGATTCCTCTTTTCTGGTCGATTTCATTCGACCCATATTCCACTATAGTATGGAATTCGGTCAAATGTCAACCACAATATTTTATTATGTTTACAATTAGAGCGCTTCCGCGTTCATTTCAGCGCAGAAGGAGGCGGCAGTACAAATTATGAAATGAACAGCGAGGTTTTGAAAGCCTTGCGCCATAATCCGGCGAAATCGTGAGATTATGGGATATAAATTAAAAAAACGGTGATTCCCTCTTGACACCCGGCAGGTGCTGTGCTAGGATGGGAGTTGCGATTTTGCGCGCCAGAGTACGGTGCGCCTTAAGCCAATATGATTCAGGAGGGAAATTTATGTCAACCTATATGCCAAAAGCCGGCGACATCCAGCGCAAATGGTATGTCATCGACGCCGCGGGCAAGCCGCTGGGCCGTGTTGCTGCGCAGGCTGCCGTTCTGCTTCGCGGAAAGCATAAAACCACATTTGCACCTCATGCGGACTGCGGCGATTACGTCGTGGTCATCAACTGCAGGGATGCGGTTTTTACCGGCAAAAAGCTGGAAAAGAAAATTTATTACCACCCGACGCTGTACATCGGCCACATGAAAAAGGTCGCCTGCAGCACTATGATGGCGGAAAAACCCTGCAAGGCAATGGAACTTGCCATTAAGGGCATGATTCCCGACACTACGATCGGCCGCGCCGCCATGACCAGGCTGCACCTGTTTGAAGGCGCTGAGCACACCCACGCTGCGCAGAAGCCGCAGGTCTGGGAACTGTAAGGGAGGATAACGATGTACGAAAAAGAACCATTTTTTTATGGGACAGGCAGAAGAAAAAGCAGTGTTGCCCGTGTAAGGCTTTACCAGGGTTCCGGTAAAGTTACTGTTAACGGCCGCAGCATTGATGATTACTTTGGTCTTGATACGCTGAAAGCAATTGTTCGCCAGCCGCTCGTTCTGACCGGCACTGATGAGAGGTTTGACGTTGTCTGCACCGTTACAGGGGGCGGTTTCACCGGTCAGGCCGGCGCCGTCCGCCACGGGATCGCCAGGGCTTTGCTCCAGTATGATTCTGAAAACCTGCGCCAGACGCTGAAAAAAACGGGCCTGCTGACCCGTGACCCAAGAATGAAGGAACGCAAGAAGTACGGCTTGAAAGCAGCCCGCCGTGCACCCCAGTTTTCCAAGAGATAATTTCGCATGGAACCCGTTGGATTCCGGATTTGGCAGCTTCCTGAGGGAAGCTGCTTAATTTTTTTATGGAAGAATCCATCACTGCATTTTATTGGAAGATGTTAGGTATGCCTGCTGGGCTGCGGTCCAGCGGCGCTGCTCCCGAAAATGCAGTGCTGGTGCCGCGGAACCCCCTGCCGGGTTCCGGTAAAAGAGCTTGCCTAAAATCCTGCGCCGCAATAAAAACAGCGGTGTAATACTTGTAACAAGTTTGTAACCACCATTTTGTTGCAGTTTCCACAAAAAACGCTTTTTGAACAAACTCCACAGAGAGCGAAAAACGGCGAAAACCGAGATAATTAATACGATATTGGAACATAATATTTCCACCTGTTGTGCATATTCAACAATTATGATCGCAAAATTGATTTGACAACTGGACATTAAGTGAATATAATAACTTGCGTCGAGAAACAGTTCCTACTTACCGGACGTTGGCGGTTGTCAATTCCCTTTGGAGAGCGGCCCATTCGTCCATGGAAAAGGGTGAAAATATTGCAGCATTTGCAGTTTTTAAACTGGAAAGGGTTCTTTTCAAAAGCGAAAAGAATTTTTATCAGAGGAAAACAAACGGCGCGCGTTTATATCCGCGCGGGGATTCGTGCGGCGGGCAAAGCGTCCGCGCGCCTGCGTTCCGCCGGGAAAAGGCAGCGCAGCCAGATGATCCGCCGGGCCGCGGTCCTTGCGGTGATGGTTGGGGTGACGGCCGCGTCCGTTGCCACGGTTATGGCGGCGACGCGGTGGGCTTCCGTTGTTGTGGACGGGAAAGAGAAAACGTCGGTTGAAATCACTTCCGATGCAACTTCGGATATTCTGGCGCGGGCCGGGGTATCCGCCGGGCAGGATGATCTCGTGCAGAGGCAGGATCTGAAAACCGGTGATATTGCCATCACGGTGAAAACAGGCCGCCGGGTTTCCGTTGCGGCAGACGGCAAAAAGAACAGTGTCCTGCTCCATTACGGTGACAAGGTTGCCGACGCGCTGAAAAAAGCGGGCGTTACGCTGAACGCCGAGGATAAGATTTCAAAGCAGGTTTCCGTTTCCGTACAGGATGGGGATGAAATTGAGGTCACGCGAATGTACCGCGTCAGTATCGCCGCCGACGGCAGCAGCAAAGACGTGCTGGTTCACGAAGGAACGGTCACGCAGGCGCTTTCGCAGGCAGGCGTTTCGCTGGGGCAGCAGGATCTGGTGAGCCGTGCGCTCGGCTCCAGCGTTGCGGAAGGGATGCAAATCGCGGTGTCCCGCGTATCGTGCCAGGAAAAGACCGTTTCTGAAGCCATCCCGTTCAAGACCGTTACGAAAAAAGATTCCTCGCTGGCTTCGGGTAAGAAAAAAGTGGAGACCGCAGGCCGCGCCGGGGTGAAAAGCGTAGTCGAGCGCCAAAAATTCCAGGACGGGAAAGTGGTGGAAACCACAGCCATCCGTTCCACCGTAGTCACCAAGCCCGTTGACCAGGTTGTTCTTGTCGGCACCAAGCGCAGTTCCAGCGGATCAAAATCCGGCAGTGCAAAGGTCTTTTCGGACGGAACCCTCATTGACCAGAGCGGCCAGACCGTTCATTACAAAAAACTCCTTCAGGGGCGCTGTTCCTGCTACTGCACCGGGACCATGACCTCAACAGGTGTTCCTCCGGCTTACGGCAGAGTGGCAGTCAATCCGCATGTTATCCCATATGGAACACGGCTGTATATCTGTTCACCGGACGGAAAGCTGGTTTACGGCTATGCCACGGCGGCTGATACAGGCGGAGCAGCCATGCACGGCGTCATCATCGCCGATCTGTATTACAGTTCCTATCAGCAGTGCATGCGGATTGGGACGCGCACAATGAATGTTTATGTTCTCGGCTGACCGGGAAACCGGTCCGCTTGCAGGAGGCGCTCAGGGCGCCTCCTGCATTTTTGTTCTCTTGACAGCACCGGGGCTGCGGGCGTATCATAGAGGCGTTATAAAATTTAAGAACGATGGGAGCGGATCCTGTGGCATATGTATATGCGGCCCTCTGGTTTGCGGTTGGGCTGCTGTTGATTTTCCGTCTTGGGCGGGAAAACCGGGTATTTTATCTGCTGGGGGCTTTTTTCCTGTTTCTCGGTGCGTGGTGGATGGCGGACGAGCTTTCCGGCGTTAATCTTTTTGTCGGTTTATGGGCGTGGATTCTGCGGGGAGTGACCCTCGCTGCGTTAGTGGTGTCCTGCGTTGTGTTCTATAAAGAACTTAAAAAAAACCGGCAGGACTACGAAACCCGAAACGATAAAAAATAAAGGTACTTTCCGGGTTGCCGCCGCACCTTTTTTGATGCAAAAAGAGGGAAAGACGCATACAATGGAATGCGGGGCAAAATATATTGAAACCCCTTTATGATAGATGCCCGCCGGGGAAATTTTCTCCGGCGGGCGCTTCATAACATGCGGATTTCAGTTGAAAAGCCATGGAAAGTGGGGTAAAATATGAACTGGAGGATTGATTGAACATGATAGTGGCACCTTCCATGCTAGCTTCTGATTTTTCCAATCTCAGTGATGAGATTATCCGGATGGATATTGCGGGGGCGGACTGGATTCACCTCGACGTGATGGATGGACATTTTGTCCCCAACCTAACTTTCGGCCCGCCTGTGATTGCTGCCATGCGGCAATATACGGACAAACCTTTTGACGTGCATTTGATGATTGATGATCCGCTGCGGTTTCTGCCGGAATTCCGATCTGCCGGGGCGGATATTATTACGTTCCACGTAGAGGCCGCGAAAGACCCGGCAAAAACGGTCGATGCTATCCGTGCCGGCGGCGCCAGGCCTTCCATTGCTATTTGCCCGGGAACACCCGCCGGCGCGGTTTTCCCGTTCCTTGACAAACTGTTCATGGTTTTAGTTATGACGGTGGAACCGGGCCGCGGCGGGCAGAAGTTTATGCCGGAGACCATGGAGAAAGTCCGCGCCCTGAAACAAAAACGGCCCGGCCTGCTGGTGGAGGTGGACGGCGGCATCAATGCCGGGACCGCCCGCACCGCGGCTATGGCCGGGGCGGACGTCTGTGTGGCCGGCACTGCCGTCTTCGGAGCCAAAGACGCGCGCTCGGCGATCCAGCAGATCCGGGACGCGGGCAACAGCGTCTCGAATTGACCGCACGGAAGGGTGCAGAACCATGATACCGCATGGAGTTCGGTTGGAGCAGCAGAAAAGGGCGTCGCTGAAAAATGAGATTGTGTCTCTCCCTTCGCCGGAGGATCTTCCCGCGCCGCCCAAAATAAAGCCCCTGAAAAAGGGTGCGGCCGCCCCGCGCATCCTTTCGGCGGCTGAAGAAGCCGGCATTGCCGATGAGTTTGACGGGATGATGCTGGAACGAAAACTTTCCCTTTTTGCATCGCGGAAAACCGAACTGCTGGTTGCCTGCGGCTTTGACGAAGATCCCTACACGTCCGGTGCGGAGGCCGTCCTCCGCGAAAGCGCCGAGGATGTGGCGGAGGGCCTTTGGCTGGCTGCAAAGGCGTGCGGAGCGAAAGAACGGCTTGTGGCGGCATCTTCGCGAAGGGAAGCCCACCGCTTTGCCGCATGCTGCACGGGGACGGCTGCCGTGGCCGCCGGGAACCGCTATCCGGCGCGTACCCTCTTGATGCAGAAACTGCGCCGCGGCGGCAAAAAAGCGGAATGGATTGGGGTGCAGGCCTGCGCGGCACTCGGAGCTGCCGTGCGGGGCGAGTGCCGAAATGAGACGGTAGTCACGGTGGCCGGTGACGGCGTCCGCCGCTGGGGAAATTTCCGTGTGCGCATTGGCACACCCGTTGGGGATGTCCTTGCGGCGGGAAAACCGGAGAAAAGAGTTTGCCTGGTTGCAGTCGGTTCTTCCGTAACGGGGCGGACTGTCACAGATCTGTCCCTGCCGGTTACGGCAGCCACCCGCTGTGTTATTGCCCTGAAAAGGCCTCCGCGTGTGCCGGCGCATCCCTGCGTTGGCTGCGGGCGCTGTGCCCGGGCGTGCCCGGCAGGTGTCCTGCCATGGCTTGTGCACCGTGAACTGGAGGGGGGCAGCCCGGAAGCCCTCCGGCTGTTCCATGTGGAGGACTGTGTGGGCTGCGGCGCCTGCCATACCGTCTGCCCTTCCGGAATCGACCTGATGGCCGCCGTCCGGCGCGCAGCCGGACTGAAAGAAGGAAGAGATCTTCATGAAACTGAGTAATGCTTCTCCTCCGTTCCTTCATACGGATGTCACGGTTATGTCTATGCTGGGGGATAGGATCTTTGCCCTGTGCGCCTTGCTGGTGATACCCACGGTTCGGTATGGGCCGCGTCCGCTGGTGATGGCGGGCCTGTCAGTGCTTATTTGTCTTGTGTGCGAACTCCTGACCGGCCTCATGCGTAAGGAAGGGGTTCCGGTAACCGAATGGTCGTTTGCTGTTACGGGGCTGGTTATTACAATGCTGATGCCGGTGAATGCCCCGCTTTGGCTTCCGTGCGCCGCGTGCCTTTTTGCCGAGCTGGCTGCCAAGGCGCCGTTCGGCGGGTTCGGCCGGACACCGTTCAATCCCGCCGCCGCAGGGGTGGCGTTTGCAACGCTCTGCTGGCCTAAACAGATGTTTTCCTATGTGGATCCCGCTGAGCCGCAGTGGCTGCCGGTTTGGGGCGAATGTTCTGTCCATACAGCTCAGTCGGCGGCCGCTTACCTGAAGAGCGGCCTCAAACCGGATATTCTCCCGTTTGATATGCTGTGGGGAGATATGGCGGGCCCCCTCGGCACGGGAGCTGCGCTGGTCATTGGGGCCTGTGCGCTTTTGCTGTTTGTACGGCGGGCTGCCCATGCCGAAACAACTCTGTGTTTTCTTGCGGCAGCCGCCGCTTTGGCTGCCCTGTTCCCGCGCATTGCGTGCAGCCCTCTGACTTCGGTCAAATATGAACTGCTGTCCGGCTCCCTGTTTTTCTGCTCCGTATTTTTAATGGACCCCGTTTCGTCTCTGCACACTGCCGCCGGGCGCTGTATTTACGGAGCCGCCGCCGGAGGGCTGCTGATGGCTTTCCGGCATTTTGGAGCCTATGAGCAGGGCGCGGTTTTTGCCGTGCTGATCGCAAACGCGCTTTCGCCGCTGATTTCTTCGGCGGTGGGCCGGGCAAGAGGATGGGAGGGGAGCGTCTATGGATGACAGGCGCCTGTATTTCCGCGAAGCCGGAACTATTTTCTGGAATGGAATGCTGTTCCGCAACCCCGTTCTGGCTGGTGCCCTTGGGCTGTATCCCGTTGTGGCAGCAGGATGCGGCATGAGAAATGCCACTGCGCTTTCGCTTCTTTTTCTGATCATTGCCTTGCCCACCCAGCTTTTGCTGTGCCTTGCCGGGATGCTGCTGCCCCGGTGGGCAAGACCTGCCGCCGTTCTTCTGCTGTCGGCAGTGTTTTATCTGCCTGCCGCCCGTGCTGTGGAATGGCTGTTCCCAGGCTCTTTGGCAGATCTCGGCATGGCGGCCGCGCTGATGGCGTGCAATTCTATTGTATATGCCCGTGCTTCCGAATATGCCCCGGAGCATATCCTGCTGGCGGCGGCAGCCGACGCTGCCGGCTGCTCCGTGGGGTTTGCAGGCGTGATATGCCTGGTCTCTGCCCTGCGGGAGTATTGGCTGACCGGCGGCCTGTGGGGAACAGGAGTTTCTGGGATTGGCGAAGGGTTGGATGCCCCGTTCGCCGGTTTCCTTCTGCTTGGCTTTTTGGCTGCGCTGATGCGGCAGGTCAACATTCAGCGGGAGCGCCGCTATGCGGAGGTGGAATGACGAATGCCGGCATTTTCACAGCTGATCCTGACCGCCCTGCTTGCCGTTACGGCAGAAAACCTGTTGTTTGCGGGCGGGGCTGGATTCAGCCGGGCGCTCCGCGCCGCGCGCAAACCTTCTACTGCGGGGCTGTACGCTCTGCTGGTTACCCTGTTTTCTCTTGTTTCGGCCCTGACGGGTCTGGCACTTGAACCCTACCTTTCGCTGCTGGGCGAGGAATGGATTCTCCGCCCAGCCGTGCTGACTGCCGCTGCCGGGCTCGAATATCTGCTGGCGGCAGGGCTGCTCCGCGTTTTTGCGCCCTCATTTCTCCGGGACCACGGCCGTATTCTGGAGCAGGCGGCAGCAAACACCGTTGTCCTGGCTATCCCTTATGTTCAGCAGATGTTCGGGTTTCACGCGCTTCAGGCTCTGGGCTATGCGCTGGGCACGGGTGCGGCGTTTTGGCTGGCGGTGCTTATCTTGTCCCACGCCATGAAAATCTGTACCAATCCGGACGCACCCAGGGCATTTTCCGGTCTGCCCGGTGTTCTGGTTTATGTCGGAATTCTGTCTATGGCGTTTGCCGGTTTCACCGGCGGAAAAGTTTTTTAAGGGGGAGTGTTTTATGACGGAAGTCCTGTTTTACAATAAAGTGGACGACGATCTGCTGAAGTTTGCCGTTATCGCTTCCCGATTCCACGGAAAATGGGTTTTCTGCAAGCATAAAAAACGGAATACTTATGAAATCCCGGGCGGACACCGTGAGCGCGGAGAGAATATTGAGGCTACCGCCCGGCGGGAACTGTATGAGGAAACCGGGGCCGCGCGGTTCCGCCTTGTGCCTGTGTGTCCGTATTCGGTGGCAGAGGATTCCGGCGAAAAGACGTATGGAATGCTGTATTTTTCAGAGATTCAAGACTTTTTTGCGCTGCCGGATTTTGAAATGGAGCGCATCGACTTTTTTGCCGCTCCTCCGGAAAATCTTACCTATCCGCTGATCCAGCCGAAACTGCTGGAAAGAGCCGTTCAGGCGATTCCCAGGCCATAAGTCCGCCGTGTTCGGCCTACATGCCTGAATAAATAAAGAGCGGTTGAAGGGGGATACGCCCTGTGAAAAAGATTTTCTCTGCCGCCGCAGCGGATATGGATCTTGTCACCCGAGATATTCCGGTTGCGTACTGGCAGGCGTTCCGGAAATCGGATCTTGCCGACGGCGCCGTTCAGGTGAGGGGGCTGCCGCTGACGGAAAAGCAGCTTTCCGGTTACCGTATTTATGAAGATAATGACAACGCCGTTTTTGATTTTACCCGGCTGATGATGCCGGATGATTACGGTGTCGTACTGAACCGGTACCGGAGCGAAGCCGCCAATCAAACCTATGATTATGGATGGATTCAAAAATTGCACGAGTATGTGCGGAAAAACGGCGCGAAAATGATCCGTAAAATTTCTTCCCGCGCGGTGTCTTCGCGTCAGGCCTCCGAACGGGGATAAAAAAGATCAAAAAAACACCGAAGCAGCTATCCCTCAAAGAAGGGGATTGGCTGCTCCGGCTTTTTGCGCGGAAAAGGGAAAATGGCGTCAGTACTTTAGGCTGCTGATGAAATTTTCCGCTTCTTTTTGGGAGCTTGTGGTTGTCTGGCAGTCCAGAACCGTATCTCCCAGCCGCACCAGGACATAATACAGTTCGCCGTTTGTCAGCGTGTATTTGTTGTAATTATCGGAGTCGATCACGGTTTTCCCGGAGCTGGAGAGCTCTTCTTTGCGGGAAATATAGTCGCTCTGGGCGCTTTGATCCGAGTCGAATGTTATAAATTCAAACGTAGTGCCGGAATCACTCTTTGCGGCAGAAAGAGCTTTAGTAATGCTGGAGTCAGACGCTGTTTCTTCCGTTACCGTGTAGCCTGCTTTCTTTGCCTGCTTCTGGAATTCGTCCGCCGTGGCGGCCGTACGGGCCGAGCAGCCCGCAAAAAGCAGCAGGGCAGCAGAAGCAAACGCCAAAACCGAAACTTTCATTTTTTTCATGACAATTCCTCCGGCTGTGCCGCCGGACCGGAACTACAGAAAAGCAATCATTCCCGCCCGGTAAATTTATTTTATTATACCCTGCTTTTTACCGGTTGGCAAGGCTGCCTTTGTTAAAAAAATCACCGTGCTTTTTCAAAAACAACCTTGTAAAACCCTGCATAGCCGAGCATTTCCTGCGGATAATAAGACTGTTAAATCACCGCACAGGAGGGAAATTAATTTGAAAGCTACAGGAATTGTCAGAAGAATTGACGACCTGGGTCGTATTGTTATACCAAAGGAAATCCGCAGGACTCTCCGCATCCGGGAAGGCGACGCCCTGGAGATTTTTACCGATTCACAGGGAGGCGTGATTTTTAAAAAATACTCACCTGTCGGCGAGCTTTCCACATTTGCTTCCCAGTATGCCGAAGTCCTCAACCGCACCGTCGGCGTTCCCATGCTGATCTGTGACAGGGATCACGTGGTTGCCGCGGCGGGCGTTTCCCGCAAAGAATACCTTGAGCGCCGGGTTACACCTGAGCTGGAGGAATGCATGCAGTCGCGCCGCCCGTTTATTGGGGTTTCCGGCAATAAGATTCAGCCGGTGGAAGGCGTAGACCGTCCGGCTGATATTGTCTGTCCCATTCTTGCTTCCAGTGACGTAACGGGCGCAGTGGTTATGCTGGAAGGCGACGGGAACAATCCGCCGGATGAAACCAAAACAAAACTGGCGCAGGTTGCCGCGGCTTTCCTCGGGAAACAGATGGAAGAATAATCCGCAGTTTTTCCTGGAATGCCCTTGCATTTTAGACGGAAAAGTGCTAAAATAACTATGTTGATGTTATAGTTCAGTCAGGATGAAAGAGTGGGGCGACCCGCTCTTTTGTTTGTATTACAGAGGTGAAAGGGTTTGCCAAACAGAAGAAAAGGCGGGATTGCCGACACCGTTCTGGAATTAGCTGCACCTTATGCGGAAAAACTGGGCCTTACGGTCTGGGACGTCCGTTATGTTAAAGAAGGCGGCGGCCGATTCCTTCGTATTTTTATCGACCGGCCCGGCGGCGTTGGCATTGAGGACTGCGAGAAGATGAGCCGTGCGGTCAGCGGCCCTCTTGACCAGCTGGATCCCATCCCTGAATCGTATTGTCTGGAGGTCTCTTCCCCCGGTGTCAACCGGGAACTGACCCGTGCGGAGCATTTTCAGGCGTACGGAGGATCCGCGGTTACGGTCCGGATGATCCGCCCCCTGCCGGACGGCCGGCGGGATCTGCGCGGTACGCTTGCCGGATATTCGGGCAGCGGGATCACCCTTGACTGCGGATCCGGGAATACCGTGGACCTGTCCCGGAAGGACATTGCGTCTGTGCGCTTGCGGGAAGATGATTTTTTGGAGGAGAATGAGAAACCATGAGTGGGAACAGCGAGATTTTTGAAGCGCTGGATATGCTGGATAAGGAGCGCGGGATTTCCGCCGATTTTATGATTGACCGCATAAAAAAGGCGATTGTCACGGCGTGCAAGAACAGCTACGGCAACGAGGACTGTGTGGTAAATGTCGATCAGGCCAAAGGCGTGTTCGAGGTTTTCCTGAACAAGACCGTCGTTGAGGACATAACCGACAAGGGCAAGGAAATCCTTCTCGACAAAGCCCGGGAGATCGACCCGGCCGTTTCGGTGGGTGATACCGTGGCTGTGCCGATGGATACCAAGCAGTTTGGGCGTATATCCGCCATGACGGCCCGAAATATTATCCGCCAGGGTATCCGGGACGGCGAGCGCAGCCGTATGCTGCAGGAATTTGAAAGCAAGCATCAGGAGCTTGTCAGCGCTGTTGTCGACCAGATCGACCCGCGTTCCGGTGCGGCCACACTGGTAATCGGCAAGGCTGAAGCCGTGCTTCCCCGGTCAGAGCAGGTTCCCGGTGAGACGCTGCGCGTCGGCGATCATATTAAAGTTTACGTCGCTGATGTGCGTGAAACCGAAAAAGGCCCCCGTGCCATCATCAGCCGTGTCCACCCGGATCTGGTGCGGCGGCTGTTTGAAGAAGAAGTCCCTGAAATTTATGACGGCACGGTTGAGATTAAGGCGATATCTCGCGAGGCCGGTTCCCGCACGAAGATCGCGGTTATGAGCCACAACGCCGACGTTGACGCGGTGGGTGCGTGCATCGGCGCGAAAGGGATGCGGGTAAACCGCATTGTTGACGAATTGGACGGTGAAAAAATAGATATTGTGCAGTACAGTGACGACCCGGTGAAATTTATTGCCTCGGCCCTTTCGCCCGCCAGCGTTGTGGAAGTTGTCCCCGCAGAAGACGGTTCGCACGCCTGCCGGGTCAGTGTCCCGGATGACCAGCTTTCTCTTGCTATTGGCAACAAGGGCCAGAACGCCCGCCTGGCCGCAAGGCTTACGGGGTGGAAGATTGACATCAAGCCGCAGAGCGGCTTTTTTGGCGAAGAAGAAGCCGGCGCCCAAAAATAAGCGCTGGCCGGGCTAGGAGGCTCGATTCATGGTTCGGAAGCGGAAAATGCCGATGCGTATGTGCGCCGGCTGCGGAGAGATGAAACCGAAAAAAGAGCTGGTCCGGGTGGTAAAATCGCCCGAAGGGGAGGTTTCCCTCGACTTGACCGGCCGCAAACCCGGCCGCGGCGTTTATGTGTGCCGGAGCGCCGCCTGCCTGAAGTCTGCGCGCAAGGCCCGGCGGTTTGAAAAAGCCCTGTCGTGCAAGATACCGGATGAAGTGTACGACTGCATGGAGGAGGAACTGCTTGGAAACGGATGAACAGCTGCTGCATCTTCTTGGAATTGCCCGCCGTGCCGGGGCGCTGGCCCTTGGGACCGAAGCGGCCAGCCAGGCGGTGCGCAGGCACCGCACCCGGCTGATCCTGCTTGCGCAGGGGCTTTCACCCCGGACGGCGGCAAAGATGCGCGCGGAAGCGGAAAAAACCGGCGTACGCACAGCGGATATCGCGGTCGGCATGGATAGCCTGGAATACGCCCTGGGAAAACGGGTGGGCGTGATTGCGGTAAATGATGCGGGATTTGCAAAGGCACTGCTGGCGCTGGTTGCGGAAGGACGAGGAGGAATGACATTATGATGATAAAATACAGGGTCCACGATGTGGCGGGCGATCTCAACATTCCAAACAAGGATGTGATCGATCCGCTGGAAAAATACACGGGAAGCAAGCCGAAACACATGACGGCCCTTACGGAAGACGAACTGGATATTGTGTTTGAGACATTTACCCAGCAGCACAGTTCCAAAGACTTGAATGCGTATTTTGCTCAGGCGGAAAAGCGGCACCCGGTTGTGGAACCCGAAAAACCGGATGTAGCAATTGAACCCGAAAATTCCCCCAAGGCGGCAAAAGCTCCGGCACAGCCCGCCCGGCCGGATCGCAGGGCAGCAAGCGGCAGGCCGCGGCAGGGGAACGCGCGGCAGGGAGGTCAGGCGGCCTCTCGGCAGCGCCCGCAGCAAAACCGGCCGCGCACCGCTCAGCCGCAGCGTGCAACGCAGAAGAAGAACCCGCCGCAGCAGGAGGGTATCCACATGAAAACCGGCGGCACGATTACCCGCCCCTCCGGCAGGATCGTCGATATGCATTCCTCCCATGTGGAACTGGATAAGTACAACGAGAAATATGACCGCCTCGCTTCTGAAAAAGTCCGGCCCAACGACAATATCGTCCGGAAGCAGAAGCTGACCCAGCGCAGCAGCCAGTACCGCCGCAGGCCGCGCAATGCCCACAGGGAAACGGAGGCCCAGCGCCTGCGCCGCATTGCGCTGGAGCGCAAAAACAAGCCCATTACCGTGCAGATCCCAGACCAGATCACCGTAGGCGAGCTGGCTATGCGCCTAAAGGCAACAGCGGCCGAGGTTATTAAAAAACTGATGGGGATGGGTGTGTTTGCAGCTGTAAACGACGTAATTGATTTTGACACTGCTTCGCTTGTAGCAATGGAGTTCCACGCTAAAGTGCAGAAAGAAGTCATCGTCACCATTGAAGACCGCATTATTGACGACAGTGAAGACAAAGATGACAATCTGGTTCCGCGTGCTCCGGTCGTAGTGGTTATGGGCCACGTGGATCACGGCAAAACATCCCTGCTGGATGCTATCCGCCACACCAACGTCACTTCCACCGAGGCGGGCGGCATTACCCAGCATATCGGCGCCTATCAGGTTAAAGTTGACGGACGCGACGTTACATTTCTGGACACCCCCGGCCACGAAGCATTCACCACTATGCGCGCACGCGGTGCGCAGGTGACGGATATTGCCGTGCTGGTTGTTGCGGCGGATGACGGCATTATGCCGCAGACCGTGGAAGCAATCAACCACGCCAAGGCGGCCAAAGTTTCCATCATTGTTGCCATCAATAAAATGGATAAGCCGGGTGCCAACCCCCAGATGGTGATGGAGCAGCTGACTAAATACGAACTCATCCCGGAGGAATGGGGCGGCGACACGCCGTGTGTTCCGGTTTCCGCCGTGAAAAAAACCGGCATCAAGGAACTTCTGGAGACCATCCTGCTGGTTGCCGATATGAAAGAGCTCAAGGCCAACCCGGACCGCGCCGCCAAAGGCACCGTCATTGAGGCAAGGCTGGATAAAGGGCGCGGCCCCGTGGCCACAATGCTGGTTCAGAACGGTACCCTGCACGTAGGGGATACCCTTGTTGCGGGGACGACAGTCGGGCGCGTGCGCGCCATGACGGATGAAAACGGAAAGGCGATCCAGTCCGCCGGGCCGAGCGTTCCGGTTGAAATCACCGGCCTGGACGACGTCCCCACGGGCGGCGATATTGTGAACGCCGTTACCGATGAGCGCCTCGCCCGCGAGCTGGTTGCCCAGCGCCGCCATGATCAGAAGGAAGAACGGTTCAATGCCCGCACCAAGGTTACGCTTGACAACCTGTTTGAGCAGATGCAGGAAGGCGATATCAAAGAACTGCATCTGATTGTCAAGGCGGATGTCCAGGGATCCGTCGAGGCGGTCTGCCAGTCGCTCCAGAAGCTGAGCAACGAAGAGGCGCGCGTTGACATCATCCACAGCGGCGTCGGCGCCATCAGCGAATCCGACGTCATGCTGGCGGCGGCGTCCAAGGCCATCATCGTCGGCTTCAATGTGCGGCCCGATTCCGTCGCCGAAGAAAATGCCAAGCGCGACGGCGTCGATATCCGCTTGTACCGCGTGATCTACGACTGCATCAATGAAATCGGTTCTGCCCTCAAGGGTATGCTGGCGCCGAAAGTCCGGGAATCCAGCCTCGGCAAAGCGGAAGTCCGTCAGATCTACCGCATCAGCAGTGTTGGTACCATCGCCGGAGCCCATGTAATGTCCGGCAAGGTTACCCGCACAGCGCAGATCCGCGTCGTGCGCGACGGCATTGTTGTCTCAGAAGACCGCATTGCTTCTCTGAAACGGTTCAAAGACGATGCGAAAGAAGTCCTCGAAGGCTTCGACTGCGGCATTGGCCTCGAGAAGTTTAATGACATTAAGGAAGGCGACGTTTTCGAAGCCTACACCATGGAAGAATACAAGGAGTAATCCCCGCCTCGTGCCGGATCAAAAGATCCGCACGGCCGGGGCCAAAAGGGGCGAAAAATATGGCAAGCCATAGGCTGGACCGCATAACGGAGGATATCAAGAGGGAATTGACCGCAATTCTGCGGGAACTGAAAGATCCGCGCGTACAGGGTATCATCAGCATTGTGCGCGTAAAAGTTTCCAGCGACCTTTCTTACGGGACGGTGTATATCAGCGCAATGGACGGGATGGAGCGCGCTGAAACCGCTGTACAAGGGCTGAAATCTGCCTCCGGTTTTATCCGCCACGAACTCGGCGCACGGCTTCCGCTGCGGAAGGTGCCGGAACTCACGTTCCGGGCCACCGACGCCATTGAATACGGGGCCAATATTTCCCGGATTCTGGATGATCTGAAAGAGGAGGACGCGCACCATGAATCTTGAAGAAGCTGCCGGTCTCCTGCGCGGTGCCCAGCGCGTATTGATTCTGTGCCACCAGTCGCCGGACGGGGACACGCTGGGCTGCGGCAGTGCCCTTTGCCGCGGGCTGCGGCAGATGGGAAGGCGTGCTTCGGTGCGCTGCTCGGATCCCATAGGACCGAAATACCGCTTTCTGTTTAAAGATCTGCCGGAAGACAGCTTTGAGCCCGATTTTGTTGTGAGCGTCGATATTGCAGACGAGGCCCTGTTCGGCGAACCGCTCTTGTCGGAGTACGGGGGAAAGGTCGATCTGTGCATGGACCATCACCCGTCCAATACCCGTTTTGCCCGGAATAATTATGTGGATCCCAAGGCCGCGGCCACGTGCGAGATCATCTTTGCCCTGCTGCATCTTCTTGGAGTCAAGATTGACCGGTCCATTGCCGCCGCGCTTTACACCGGCATAACAACGGATACGGGCTGTTTCAAATACATCAATGTGACGCCCGCAACCTACCGGATCGCCGCCGATTTAGTAGAAACCGGAATCGATGCACCCGGCATCAACCGCGTCATGTTCGACACCAAAAGCCGCGCCCGCATGGAAATGGAGCGGCGCGTGCTGGATACCATCCGGTACGGCTGCGGGGGAAAAGTCGCCGTTATCCGCATCACAAAACAGATGATCGCCGAGTCCGGAGCGACGGAAGACGATCTGGACGGTCTTGCGACAATCCCGCGGGCCATTGAAGGGGTGACCGTCGGGGTTACGCTGCGCGAAAAGGACGGCGGCGACTACAAGGTTTCGCTGCGCGCGCATCCGCCGGCGAACGCTTCGCTCATCTGCGCCAAATTCGGCGGCGGAGGCCATAAAGGCGCCGCGGGCTGCACTCTTCATGCGTCCGCTGACGAGGCCGAAAAGAAAATCCTTTTAGCAGTAAGGGAGCATCTGGATACAATCGCATGAACGGAATCATTGTCATGGACAAGCCCGCCGGTTTCACGTCTTTTGATGTGGTAGCCGTGATGCGCGGGATCTGCAGGGAACGAAAAATCGGGCATACAGGGACGCTGGATCCCATGGCGACCGGCGTGCTGCCGCTTCTGCTGGGCACGGCAACGCGCGCAGCTTCCCTGCTGGAAGACGCCGGAAAAGAATACCGGGCGGGTTTTCGCCTCGGCTTCGAAACCGATACGCAGGATATTACGGGGAAAACTGTTTCCCGCAGTGCGGAACGGGCGGACAGGCCGCAGGTTGAAAATGCCCTTTCCCGGTTCCGGGGCGAGATTCTTCAAACGCCCCCGATGTACTCCGCCGTAAGTGTAAACGGCCGCAGGCTGTATGATCTTGCACGGCGGGGGATTGAGGTGGAGCGCAAGAAACGCGCCATTACGATTTACCGGCTGGAGCTTACAAAATTTGATGAAGCGGAGCAGTCTGGGGAGCTGCTGGTCTCCTGCTCCAGGGGAACTTACATTCGCACCCTCTGCACAGATATCGGCCGGATTTTAGGTACTTATGGGACTTTGTCGTCGCTTCGGCGCACGCGCGCGTCCGGGTTTTCGCTTGCCGACGCGGTAACGCTGGAACAGGTTCGGGAGTTTGTCGCAGAAGGCCGGCTGGCCGAAAGGCTGCTTCCGGCCGAATCTCTCTTTGCCTCTCTGCCCGGTGTTCGAGTTTCGCAGGCGCAGGCAAGGCGGTTTGCCAACGGCGGGGCGCTGGATCTTTCCCGCACCGCCCTGCGGGCAGAGAACCCGCCGCAGGGCGCCCGGTACCGCGTCCTTTCTCCGGAGGGGGAATTTCTCGGCCTCGGAGAGGCTCAAAACGGGCAGATTCGGGTTCTGCGCCTGTTTTGTCCGGCAGAGCAGGGGAAAACGGACAAAAGGAGGAACGGCGGATGAAAGTCTTTTACGGCCTGAATGAATCCGAAATGGATACCGCCGTGGCGCTGGGCAATTTTGACGGCCTGCACCGGGGTCACCAAAAAGTGATTTCGCTGGCGCTGGCCGGGGCAGCAGACGGCCTTGCCCCTACTGTCTTGACTTTTGCAGACAGCCCCAAGACTGTTCCGGGCGGCGGACTTCTCCTTCCCCGAAAAAAGAAAATGGAGCTGCTGGAAGAAATGGGTGTCCGGCAGGTGTATCTGCTGAATTTTGATTCCGTGCGGGATATGGAGCCGGCAACATTTATCACGGAAGTCCTTTCGGGCGTATGCCATGCCCAAAAAGCCTGCTGCGGCTTCAACTTTACCTTTGGGCGCGGCGGCCGGGCCGGCAGCGGCGACCTGGCGGTTCTCTGCTCGAAACACGGGATCAAAACCGCCGTTGCCGGCCCTGTGCTGGACGGCGGCACGCCGGTCAGTTCAACCCGCATCCGGCACCTGATTTCTGCCGGAAAAGTGGAAGAGGCGGCCCGTCTTCTCGGGCGGCCGTTCGGGTATGAACTGCCTGTCCTTTCCGGGAGAAAACTCGGGCGGCAGCTCGGCACCCCCACCATCAACCAGGCTCCGCCTGAAGAGTTTGCTCTTCCGAAATTCGGTGTATACGTTACCGCGGTTACCGCCGGGGGCAGACGGTACTGCGGAGTTACCAATGTTGGTGTTAAGCCTACGGTGGGATCTTCCTGTATTCTGGCAGAAACCTGGATGCCCCGCTATTCCGGCCCTGCGCTGTACGGGGCTGCCGTATCGGTGGAATTCCTCAAATTCCTGCGGCCGGAGCGAAAATTCCCTGGCCTTGCCGAACTGAAAGAGGAAATCCGGCGGAACGGCAGCCAGGCATTGGAATATTTTTCAGACCGTTTTCCAAACGATTCATTTGTGTAATATTTACAAATGAAAATCGGTGTGATATACTAATTACTACTGTACCCCTTCCGCGGATCAGGGGGAATGCCCCAACGGGGAGATTCACCTGCCCTTTTCTGCGGCTGCGGGAATTTAAAAAAGGTGGAAAAGATTATGCAAAAAGAAGAAAAAACGGCTGTAATTCACGAATATGCTCTTCATGAGGGTGATACGGGTTCTCCGGAAGTACAGATTGCTGTGCTGACGAAGCGCATCAATGCCCTGACGGAACATCTGAAAGCCCACAAAAAAGATCACCACTCCCGCCGCGGGCTTCTGAAAATGGTCGGCCGCAGGAGAAATCTTCTGAATTATCTGCAAAAGAACGATATCGAACGTTACCGTTCAATTATTGAACGGCTTGGAATCCGCAAGTAAACACGCAAAAGGGGGCAGGCGGCGTTTCACCGCCTGCCTTTGGCCTTTTGCTGTAATTTTCCGCAACCGCTTCCGGGGAGGAGCGGGGTTTTAGCAGTGAAACGGACGCCCTTTTTTGGGGGGAAGGACGCCGGTTTTATTGCTAAACCCGCCGCGTCCCGGGAAAACTAAAAACTATGCACGGAGGAAATGGCAATGTTTGAAAACTACAGGGTCTACAAGACGGATTTTGCTGGGCGTCCCCTCACGGTAGAAACCGGAAAAATGGCGCAGCTGGCCAATGGCGAATGCCTTGTACGGTATGGCGATACGGTTGTGCATGTGGCTGCCACGGCTTCAGCAAAGCCCCGTGACGGCGTGGATTTTTTCCCGCTTTCCGTAGATTATGAAGAGAAAATGTATTCTGTTGGCAAAATCCCAGGTTCCTATCTGAAGCGCGAGGGCCGGCCGACAGAAAAGGCAACTCTCACCTGCCGCATGATTGACCGCCCGATCCGTCCTTTGTTCCCAAAGGATCTGCGCAATGACGTCTCCATTGTCTGTACGGTGATGAGCGTCGACCATGACTGCTCCCCTGAGATCGCAGCCATGGTGGGCACATCCATTGCGCTCAGCATTTCGGACATCCCGTGGAACGGTCCCATTTCAGGCGTTTCCGTTGGCCTTGTGGACGGTGAATATGTGATTAACCCCAACAGTGAACAGCGGAAAAAATCAAAAATGGCCGTTACCGTTGCTTCCACCGATTCCCGCATTGCCATGATCGAGGCCGGTGCCGACGAAATCCCGGACGACGTGATGTACGGCGGGATTATGGCCGGCCATAAGGCAAACCAGCCGATCATTGCGTTCATCAAGGGGATTCAGGAGGAAATCGGCAAGCAGAAATTCAGCTACCCGAGCAACGAGCCGGACGAAGAAATGATGGATACCATCAAAGAATTTGCCGTTGACGATATCCGTGCCGCACTTGATACCGACGACAAAAATGTGCGCGACGCACGTCTGCAGCCGGTATACGACAAGGTCCATGAAAAATTCGATGAAGTGTATCCGGATCAGGAAGCGAAAATCGACGAATGCCTCTATAAAACCCAGAAATATGTTGTCCGCCGCTGGCTTCTTGATGAACAGAAGCGCGTTGACGGAAGAAAGATGGACGAGATTCGGCCGCTTGCGGCAGAAGTCGGCGTTCTGCCCCGCGCCCATGGCAGCGGTATGTTCACACGCGGCCAGACTCAGGTCCTTACCGTTGCAACCCTTGGCCCTCTCAGCGAAGAACAGACTTTCGACGGCATTGACGAGCAGGAAACCAAGCGTTATATCCATCATTACAATATGCCTTCTTATTCCACAGGCGACACAAAACTGAGCCGCGGCCCGGGCCGCCGGGAAATCGGGCACGGGGCCCTGGCCGAGCGTGCGCTGGCCCCGGTGATTCCCTCCGTAGATGAGTTCCCTTACACCATGCGTTTGGTTTCGGAGGTGCTTTCTTCCAACGGATCTACGTCGCAGGCTTCCATCTGCGGTTCCACATTGGCGCTGATGGATGCGGGCGTTCCCATCAAAGCCCCGGTTGCCGGAATTTCCTGCGGCCTGATCACCGAGGGGGAGCGCTGGATGACGATGGTGGACATCCAGGGCCTGGAAGATTTCTTCGGCGATATGGACTTTAAGGTTGCCGGAACCCACGCGGGCATCACAGCGATCCAGATGGATCTGAAAATTAACGGCCTGACCCCCGAAATGATCAAAGAAGCGCTTTACAAGACCCACAAGGCGCGCGACTATATCATTGACGAAGTCCTGCTGAAAACAATTGCCGAGCCCCGCAAGGAGCTTTCACCCTATGCGCCGAAAATGCTTTCTATGACCATTCCTGTTGAAAAAATCCGGGAAGTAATCGGCTCGGGCGGAAAAGTGATTCAGAAGATCTGCGCGGAATGCGGTGTCAAAGTGGATGTGGAAGAAGACGGCCACGTGTTTGTTTCCGGCATCAGCCTGGAAAACTGCAAGCGTGCCCTCAATATCGTGGATACGATTGTGAATGACCCGGAACCGGGCGCTATTTATAACGGCAAGGTTACCCGCGTAATGGATTTCGGCGCTTTTGTCGAGATTGCCCCCGGAAAAGAGGGCCTGGTGCATATTTCCCAGCTGGATGTTAAGCGTGTCAATAAGGTGACGGACGTTGTAAACGTCGGGGATGAAGTCATGGTGAAAGTCCTCAATGTTGACGACCGGGGGAGGCTGAACCTTTCCCGCCGGGAAGCTCTGGTTGAAGTGAAAGGGCTTGTGCCGGAAAACGATGTCCCTTCGGGGCGTCCTCCAAGGCGCCCATACAGCCGTGATGACCACCGGATGGGTGGTGGAGGAACCCACACAGGACAGCGGCCGGTGCCGGGCCGATCCAGACAGAGATAGTCATTTTTCAACTCCCGGAATTTCCGGGAGCTTTTTTTGTGACCCGGCTGCCGCCGCAAACCAGTTTTTCAGACGGGCATGGTTCGGTATTTATTGCTCTTTTCAAACTCTGCCAGCAGTTTTCGGATAATTTCTTCCTGCGAAGCGGTCAGGCCGTCAATCGGCAGCATTTTTCGGTTTTCCAGCCCAAGGATGTAATCAGTGGACACACCATAAAAAATAGACATTTTGGTCAAAACTTCTAAGGACGGAGTTTTAATGTTATTTTCATAGCCGCTTATGGTCGTTTTAGAAAGTGACAGTCTTTTTGCTACCTGTGTCTGAGTCATATTTTTGTTTTTTCGAAGTTCCCGCAGCCGATACCCAAAATCGAATATCATTATTTATCAACTCCTTAAAAAGAGTTTACTCGATTCCTGTTTCCTCATAGAGAACATGTCAAGCTAATATGTACGCCGTATGTTGACAAATACCGTAAAAAAACGTACTATTTTAGTATTTCATATTAACAGGGAGAGAGTTATAAATGCCAAAAGATTTGCTGGATAAATTGGCAGAACAGAATGACTGTTTTATTTCATCACTAAAAGAGCCATCCATGATTCAGAAAACACTTCGGAATTTGTTTCAAATTAAGTTTGAAGATTATTCCCTTAAGCAATGGAACGATTGTCTTTCTTACCTTTTTGGGGTAAAACCGCAGTTCCGCACAGAGTGTGAAATTTGGGAATTCCTGAAGAAAAAGCAAAAATAATACTGAAGCGTAGCCTCCGCCCGGCGGAAAACAATTCTATCTTGCGCCGATTTATTGAAAAGATTCTTCAATCCCGCATGCTTTTGTGCTATAATCAAATTTATACGGAAAGAAAGGGCAGAAAGAATATGTCTGCTGTGACCCAGGCGAAACGGATTGTCGTTAAGGTGGGGACGTCCACCCTTACTTATGAAAATGGAAAACTGAATCTGCGCCGCGTGGAGCGGCTCTGCAAGGTTCTCAGTGACCTGCAGAACTCGGGACGGGAAATGATCCTGGTCACGTCGGGAGCTATCGGCGTCGGCGTGGGAAAGCTCGGGCTGCCCGGCCGCCCGCAGAGCACCGAGCAAAAACAGGCTGCCGCCGCCGTCGGCCAGTGTGAACTGATGTTTATTTACGACAAGTTTTTCGGTGAATACAATCATACCGTTGCGCAGGTGCTGCTGACCGGCGATGTTATCGCCGGTCAGCACAGCCGCAAAAACGCAGAAAATACCTTTCGCGAGCTGATCAGGATGGGGATCATCCCTGTGGTCAACGAAAACGACACGGTCTCCGTGGATGAACTGGTTGGCACTCAGATCGGCGACAACGATACGCTTTCTGCCATTGTAGCGAAGCTGACGGGGGCCGACCTGCTGGTTATTTTGACGGATATCGACGGCCTTTATGATAAAAACCCGGCCGTAAGCCCGGATGCGAAGCGGATTCCCTGCGTCCCGAAGGTAACAGACGAAATCCGTGCACTGGCGGGCGGCAAGGGCTCCAGCCGCGGCACAGGCGGGATGCGCACAAAAGTGGAAGCGGCGGCGCGCGCCAATGGCGCCGGAATTGTTTGCTGCGTGATGAGCGGCGCGGTGCCGGAGAAATTGTACAGCCTTTTGGAAGGGGCCCAAATTGGGACAGTTTTCGGCCTGACAGGGAGTTAAAATAAGATTAGAATTTCCTATTTCGGACGAGAAAAAACAGGAGGTCGTTATGACGGAACTAATACGGATGGGCAAAGCGGCAAAAACAGCCGCGCGCGCTCTAGCGGCGGCGGGACCCCGAAAAAATGCAGCGCTTCTTGCGGCTGCGGCGGGCTTAGAACGTTCGCGCGAAAAAATCCTTGCCGCAAATGCGCAGGATGCTGCGGATGCTCGGCGGGACGGTATGCCGGAACCGCTCCTCGACCGTCTTGCTCTTAGTGGCGCGCGGCTGGAAGGGATGGAGCAGGGCCTTCGGAGCGTGGCCGCCCAGGAAGACCCGGTTGGGCAGGTAATCGGCGGTTCCGTCCGCCCTAACGGCCTGAAGATTGAAAAGGTTCGGGTGCCGTTCGGCGTTATCGGTGTCATTTATGAAGCGCGGCCGAATGTAACGGCCGATGCTGCGGCTATTTGCCTCAAAGCCGGCAGCGCCGTAATCCTCCGCGGGGGCAAGGAAGCGCTCCGCACCAATGCGGCGGTTGTGGAGGCCCTGCGTACCGCGCTGGAAGAATCGGGTCTGCCCGCGGACTGCGTGCAGCTTGTCCGGGATACAACGCACGCTTCGGCGGATGCCATGATGCGCATGACCGGATATCTGGATGTCCTGATCCCTCGCGGAGGCAGAAATCTGATCCGGTCCGTTGTGGAAAATGCGCGTGTTCCCGTGATTGAAACGGGTTGGGGAAACTGCCATGTCTATGTGGATGCCTCAGCGGATATCGGTATGGCGGCGAATATCGTATTCAATGCAAAAACGTCGCGCCCTTCGGTCTGCAACGCAGAAGAAACCCTGCTGGTCCATAAAGATATTGCCGCAGCCGTCTTGCCGGCTATCAAGGCCCGGCTGGATGAAAAGCATGTGGAGATCCGCGGGTGCGAGAGGACGCGCGCCATTCTTGGAAACAGCGTTGTCCCCGCATCGGAGGAAGACTGGTCCACTGAGTATCTGGATTATATTCTCGCTGTTAAGGTCGTTGACAGCCTGGACGGCGCCATTGCCCATATAGCCAAATATTCCAGCGGGCACAGTGAAGCCATAGTCACCAGTGATTATGAAAGCGCCCGCCGTTTTGTAACAGAAGTGGATTCTGCGGCCGTGTATGTCAATGCCTCTACACGTTTTACCGACGGCGGCATGTTCGGCCTGGGAGCGGAAATCGGGATATCTACGCAGAAACTGCACGCCCGCGGCCCGATGGGCGCTGCGGAACTGACCACCACAAAATATATTGTAACCGGAAACGGGCAGGTAAGATAGAAGGCGAAATGTGATGAGCAGCGGGAAACAAGACGGAATACCGGAATATTCGGCTGATTACCGGGGGATACACCCTGATCGGCCGGCAACGGAAAAATCCCGCCCCAAACAGGCGGGACCTGCCCGGAAAAAGAACAAAAAACCTGTAAAACAGCCGCCGCACCCCAAAAAGGAAAAACCGGCCGATGCGCCTGATTCCGCTTCCCAACGCCGTCCGCCGAAAAAGGCCGGTACCCCGCCGCGCCCGGTCGGGCGCCCTGCGGAAAAGCCGGCGCCTCTGCCAGAGGCCGTAAGTGACCCGATGGACAACGACACGGCGATCGATGATTTCCTTCCGGCAGAAGATCACGCGGACGATGAACAGTTCCTCACCAAATGGGATGCAGGGGAATCTGCTCCGGAGACCGGCCGCAGCCACAGAAAACGGGGAAAGTACCGCTACGGTATTTTCGTGGGTTCTCTGGTGCTGCTTCTTGCCCTTGTGGGCGTCGGGTTTATCGCCACGTCGCTCGGTTCGCGGATTCACAGCGCGCTGACGGACGACAGTGCGCTGCGTGCCTATGACCGATTTTTGACGGTCGTGGTGGCTCAGGATCCAAAGCCGTTTGCTTCACCCGATAAGGCCGGCGCGGATTTTGTCTTGAATACCTCTCTCTGGCAGGCAATGTCTGAAAACGCCTCGGACTACACCAGTTATGATTCGGAAGGCCGAACCCTTGTCCCGCTGGGCGACGTGGCAGATGCCTGCCGCGAGCTGTTTGGCCCTGACTGTGAGCTTCAGCCGAAAAATCCGGCGTCGGAAACGTTTTTTACCTATGATTCCGGCAAGACCCAGTTCCACGTTTCCATGTATTCGCTCGACAGCACGTATGAGCCGTACACCGAGAAGGCCAAAAAAAACGGAGAAGAAACCGTGCTGCGTGTGGGGTATATTCCTCCCAGTGATCCGACCCGAGCCCAGTCCGGGGCGGCTTCCGCCGGAACGCCGAAGCCTTCTAAATATATGGAATATGTTCTGAAAACCAATCCTTCCACCAAAAAAGAATATATTTATTCCGTCCGGAAAGCGGAATGACGTCTGCTAAGAAAAAAGCGAAGAAAACCGATTCCCCCGGCGCCGGGGAACCGGTTCCATACCGTTATAGGAGCAGGTACATCATAGCGAAAATCAGTGCGACGTCCGATTTTTCCTCCAGAAGAATCAGCAGCAGGATCAGGACGATGGATCGCTCGCTGTCCTTCATCAGAAAATCCAGTGACCCGCCGATGGGAAACTCGGATGGTGCGGGGGGCGGGGGACGCTCCGTCTGCCGGGCCGGTGCAGGATGCATCGGTGCCTGTTCAGGACGCGGGTGCGGAATGCCGCCGGAAGAAGGGGGCGGAGAAGGAGAATAGGAGATTGGAATGGTCGCACGCGCCTGCATTTCCCGCGCGCGGCGGATAGCTTCCTGCTGAAGAGTGCTCATTTCAGGCTGTTCATTTGATTTTTCTGCCATAGGTCCACCTCAAAAAATCCCGCTGTTTTTCAGAGTCGGGATCATCCTGACAAACTGCATCAGCCGGATCGCTTCGTCGAGTTTTTTCCTCCGTGTTTCCCCCAAAAAGGGGCGCAGCGCCCTCAGGAGCCGTGTGGCGTCGTCTTCCTGCCGGAAGCGGGAAAGAACAGGGGCAATTTTCATAACGGCGCGCATGGCTTCCGGATCAACCTGAGGCGCTTTCTGCTGCGGCTGCCTGTTCTGCTGTGGTCCCTGCCTTGGTGCCGGGGAGTCTTCCGAGGTTTCCTTTCCGCCGAACATGGATGCCAGGTTCTTGATTTTCTCCATGCTTTCCGGATCTTTCAGAAGTTCGTTCAGCCTGGAGGCAAGGTCATCCATTTATTTTCCTCCCATAAATTCCCGCATCAGTTTCTGCGCTTCCGGCGAATTCAGGATCTGCTGGCAGGCTTTTTTATCAGAAAGCAGGGCTTCCACGCGCTTTTGATCTGCCGGGCTTAGCTGTTTCATCAGAGTTTCCAGCAGCTGCTGGTTGCGTTCCGCGTTATTTTGCATAGTTCACCACCCCCGCTTTATTCTATGCCGGGGGATTTCTGGATATGACCCGCCGCCGGGCGGGAAGGAGGTTGTTCCGGTTTGCGTATTTTGGTTGTTTCCGATACCCATGGGGATCGCATGGCCCTTCAGCGGGCGATCCTCAGTCAGCCAAAGGCAGAAGTTGTCATTCATTTGGGCGACGGTGCCGGCGAAGCCGAAAAAATGAAGCTTGATTTTCCTGAAAAAATGTTTTTAACCGTTCGGGGCAACTGCGATTGGGGCAGCACGCTTCCCACTGAAGGAACAGCTGTTTTCTGCGGAAAAAATATTTTTTATACACATGGCTATACTTATAATGTAAAATTCGGAATGTATGAGGCTGTTTCGGCCGCGCGCGGGCAGAAAGCGGATGTTCTTCTGTTTGGGCATACGCACGAGCCGCTGACGGAGTATGAAGACGGCCTGTATATTATGAACCCGGGCAGCCTGAACGGCTCCGGTGCCACTTACGGCATCCTGGATATCACGCCCGCCGGCATTGTTACCAACATTGTAAAAGGCAATTGACACAGCCGCACGAAAATGATAAGGTAAAGGAAACATGGTATCGGAATGCCCTGATCCTTTTCTGAGATTGTCCGATATTCTAATCGTAAAGAGGGATTATAAGTATGACTGAATATGAAAGATGGATGAATACAGACCTGGATGACCCTGATTTAAAAAAAGAACTCCTCAGCATCAAAGACAAACCCGATGAAATTAACGACCGTTTTTACCGGGATCTCGCTTTTGGCACCGGCGGCCTGCGCGGCATTATCGGCGCAGGGACAAACCGGATGAATGTCTACACAGTCCGCAGGGCGACGCAGGGTCTTGCCAATTACCTTAAAAAGCATGCGGAAAAACCGTCTGCCGCCATTGCTTACGACAGCCGCATTAAGTCGGATCTGTTTGCCAAACAGGCGGCCGCCGTGCTTGCGGCCAATGGAATTCAGGTGCATATTTACCCGTGGCTTTCCCCCACCCCGACGCTTTCGTGGGCCGTTCGGACACTGAAATGTGACGCGGGCATCTGTGTCACGGCAAGCCACAACCCCGCCAAATACAACGGCTATAAGGTCTATGGCTCCGACGGCTGCCAGATCACCCTGAAAATGGCCGACGACGTCCTCGCTGAGATTAACGGGCTGGATATTTTCAACAGCGTGAAGCGCATGAATTTTGAGGAAGGAGTCCATTCGGGTCTGATCCACTATATCGGGGATGAAGTAATTGATTCTTTCCTCGGCGAAGTCATGAAACAGCGCGTGTTCTCCGAACCGTGCAGCGGCTTGAAAGTCGTCTACACACCCCTGAACGGGACGGGCCGCGTCTGCGTGACCCGTATTCTGGACAAGATCGGCGTGAAAGACGTTACCGTTGTCCCTGAGCAGGAATACCCGGACGGGAATTTCACCACCTGCCCATACCCGAATCCCGAAATCCGCGAGGCTCTGCAAAAGGGTCTGGAACTTTGCGAAAAAGTCCAGCCGGATCTTCTGCTTGCCACGGATCCGGACTGCGACCGCTGCGGCATTGCCGTGCGGCAGAACGGCAAATATGTTCTGATGACCGGCAATGAAGTCGGCGTTCTCCTTTTGAATTTTATTGCGCACGGGCGTCAGCAGCAGGGAACCCTGCCGGAGCATCCGGTCGCCGTGACAACAGTTGTCAGCACCGATATGGTCACTCCCATTGCAGAACACTATGGGATTGAGCTCCGCCGTGTCCTTACAGGATTCAAATATATCGGCGAACAGATTGCGGAGCTGGAAAAGCAGGGCGGCGCCGGGCGCTATGTTTTCGGGTTCGAAGAAAGCTACGGTTATCTTTCCGGCGGTTATGTGCGTGACAAGGATGCGGTGGACGCCAGCATGCTGATCTGCCAGATGGCATATGCCTATAAGAAAAAGGGTATGACGCTGGTGGACGCAATGGATGCGCTGTATAAAAAGTACGGCTATTACGAAAACGTCCTGCTGAACTTCGGCTTTGAAGGTGAAGACGGGATGATCCGCATGGGGGCCATCATGGAATCCCTGCGCAAAAAAGTCCCCGCCAAAATTGCCGGATTATCGGTTGCCGGCTGGAGTGACTATCAGGCTTCCCAGAAGCACGACGGCGCAAAAGTTTCCGACATTGCCCTCCCCAAATCCGACGTGCTGGAGTTCCGCCTTGCAGGCGGCGGAAAAGTGATCGTCCGTCCGAGCGGCACGGAACCGAAGATCAAAGTCTATCTTTCTGCCCGCGGATCCAGCAAGGAAGAATCACTTGCCGAAGTTGACAAACTCCGCACCGCAGTTCCGTCATTATTAGGAATTCAAAAATGACAATTACTAAAAAGCGGTTGACAAAATTGGATTAAATTACTATAATAAGGATGGATATACAGAAAGCGAATCGTTTGCAGGGTCATGGGTACGATCCGCTTATTTGCAAAACCGTCCTCCGAAGGCAAAGTCTGTATAGAAAAAGCTAGGGGCTTTTCAAAACCCCTAGCTTCCTTTTTGTTTTAGGCTCTTTGTCAAAAGTTGGGGTGGACCCAAAAATGGAAGCAGCGAGGAGTAGCGTCAAGCTGCTCCTTTTTGTATTGGATAGTAGAACAT
>DHNW01000025.1 GCA_002407675.1 Ruminococcaceae bacterium UBA5406 | reverse complement strand
CAGCCGCCGGGGACGATACCCGCTGCACTTTTATGATTCTTTCTCAATAAAATTTTTACAGATTTTATCACATGCGGAAAGATAAGTGCACCCTTTGCATACCTGTTTTATTTTACCTTTTGCAAGAATTGTATCCGTCAGCCTTTCCTGAAGGCTGTCCCATCTAACAGGCTTTTCCGTATTCAGCCCGCAGAGGGCAAGAATCCGTTGATCCGAGGCAGTCACTTCATCACTTTTTTTGCAGGAACCGCTTTGATTATAAGGGCAGTGACGGCATATTGAATCCAGGTTTGAACTCAAATGGATCGTTTGGCCGGGATTGCTTTTTAAATGGTCTATTATTTGATACATAGCCTCCGTGTAGGGAGTGCTGTGCCCGCCGGGGGTAAATAATAGAATACATAGAGCGTGATGCGGCCTTATGAATAGTTCAGTTTCATTCATCATAATTCCTTCTGTCGTTAAAATATTAGAATGGCTGGTTCATAGTATAGATTAGAAAAAAGTAATTGTCAACTTAATTTAATAATATAGATAACAATTGACGGCTTTCTGGTCATCCGGAATTTTTCATGTTATAATTGGAACGAAACCTTAATTGTCAAATTGAAAAAATGGGGGAACATTTATTTCAGTGCAAAAAAACAAAACAGGTTGGTTTTCTAAGGATCGGTTTGGCATGTTCATCCACTGGGGCCTTTACTCGGTTCCGGCAAGGGGAGAATGGGTCCGGAGCATCGAACAGATGAGCCTGGAAGATTATCAGAAGTATTTTGATGAATTTGACCCCAAAGAGTACAATCCAAGGGAATGGGCGAAGCTGGCAAAAGAGGCCGGGATGAAGTATGCCGTTTTGACAACGAAGCACCACGACGGTTTTTGTCTTTTCGACTCGAAATTAACTGATTATAAGGCAACCAACACAAAGGCAGGCAGAGATCTGGTGCGGGAATTTGTAGACGCTTTCCGCGCAGAAGGACTAAAAGTAGGTCTTTATTATTCTTTGCTGGACTGGCATCATCCGGATTATCCAATTTACCATGATCAGAATCATCCTATGCGTAACAACGAAGCGTTTAAAGGGAAAAAGCAGGATTTTTCCCGCTACGTCGACTATTTTCACGGCCAGGTGCGCGAACTTCTCACCAATTATGGAAAAATTGATATCATTTGGTTTGATTTTTCCTATAAAGATGAGATGAATGATATGTCCGGCGAAAAATGGCAGGCAGAAAAACTAATGAAAATGGTTCGGGAACTTCAGCCGGACATCATTGTAAACAACCGGCTTACCGCGTCGGGAGCCTCCCCGTACGATCTGCAGTACGGCGATTTTGCCTCGCCTGAGCAAATCCTTCCGCGCAGGGGGATTGTGAACAGCCGCGGGGAAAAAGTTCCGTGGGAGGCCTGCATCACGCTGAACAACAGCTGGGGATATTACGCGGCCGACCACGACTACAAGCAGCCGAAGGATATTATCCGGGCGCTGGTGGAATGCGTCAGCAAAAACGGAAATCTGATTTTAAACGTAGGGCCGGACGCACGTGGGTGTATCCCGGAAGAAAGCGTAGAAATCCTGAAAACGGTGGGGCGCTGGATGAAGAAAAATTCCAGCAGCATTTATTCCTGCGGTGCCGCGGATCTGCCGAAGCCTGAATGGGGAAGATTCACGCAGAACGGCAAAAAACTTTACGCCCATATTTTTGACCGGGGCGTAGGGGCTATAGCTTTGGAAGGCCTTTCCGGCCGAATCCGGAGTGCCCGCTATCTGCACGACGGTTCGGAAGTCCGCGTTTCAAAGCCGTGGAATGTTCCGGGAGACAGCACGGATGAATTTTTGAATCCAAGTACTTACCGGCTTCCGGATGAGATAGATTCGGTCGTGGAAATGGATTTGGTCTAAAAAAAGCGTCGGCGGATTTTTAATCCGTCGGCACTTTGGTTTTTAGCCAAACTTTTTATTTACGGTAGGAATCCAGCATTTTTCCGGTTTCTACGCCTGCCAGAAGCAGGATGCCGATTCCATGGGTGTCGTTCAGGATCCAGCCAAGGTCATATTTATAGTACCGGGGCGTGAAGGAGTTTCCAGAACCCCGGCAAATCCCGTAGATATTTCCGTCCGCATCAATGGACTGGCGGGTAAGGCCGTTCCATCCGCGCAAAGCCGCTTCGGCATATTTTTCTGCGTCCGGCAGCCAGCCGAACCGCACCCCGCGCGCGAATGCGCAGATAAACATGGAAGTGCAGGAAGATTCTGCATAGGATTCCGGATCATTCAGCACCTGATGCCACATGCCATGCTCATCCTGCATGGCTGCGTACCCTTCGCAGAGTTCGCGGAAAAAGGACAGAAGCTGCCCGCGGAGTTCATGGTTTTCCGGCAAAACCTGCAGCAGTTCCGAAAGGGAGAACAGAACCCAGCCGTTTCCGCGTCCCCACGGAATGCCGTTTGCAATTTTCCGGTCTGTGTAATACACGTGCGACATGACTTTCCACTTTGGAATATACATCTTTTCCCGGTACAGCAGGAACTGCCGGGCCGCGTCGTCCAGGTAAGCGCGATCCCCCGTCAGCTGGTAGTACCGCACCAGGAACGGCACGCTCATATACAGGTCGTCCAGCCACATGGTGTTTTTCATTTCCGGAAGGGAAGAAATGTACCGGTAAAGAGATCCGTCCGGCAGGCGTGCCTGCTTATGGGTGATGTAATCGGCCACATTGTCGGCTATTTTCCGGTATCCCTTTGTCGGCATAGTCCGGCACAGTTCCAGCATGGTGGAAGCGAAAGAACCGCAGTCGTCCAGGCTGTCCACTGCGGCGATCTGTGCGTCAATGCCGGGAGCCCCGAACTTCTGTTTATCCCAGAGCGCATACGAATAAAATCCGGTGCATTGCTCCACATGCTGTTTGACATATTCCGCAAGGTCGTCCCGGTGCAGAAAATCCGCTGTTTTCAGCAGACCGTACAGCGTTACGCCGACGGGATAGTTCCAGTTGGCAAAGTTCGGCGTTTCCAGAAACGGACGGACGTACATATCCGGCCGGTCAGCCCGCCAGGAATCGTCCCCGCTTACGGTGTGAAACGGCAGCCCGAGCACCGGAATCTGCTTTGCATCCTGTTTTTCGGCAAAAGGCCCCGCATAGATCCACGGATCGTCCGTCCCTTTGGCTGCGCAGGGGCTTTCCAGCTCGCCCGCCTGCCCGTTTTCCATGCGGACAGTCAGCGCGCAGCCCCAGTCGGCCTTGCCGCACAGGCTTTCGAGAATTAGGTCGGATTCTCCGGAGCAGGCGGAAAAATTGGCCTTAAACGGGCCGGCCTGATTTGTTTCTCCGACTTTTTTTCCGTTCAGGTACAGGGCGGTCGGGCTTTTACACGAGCCGGAGACTGTACATGTGCCCGAAATGGGCATCAGCAGTTTGGCCCACCCGTATCCGAAACACCCTGGGTTCAGGCCGTAGATCCGCCGGAACTGCCCCATGGCAGTCTGTTCTGCATTCCAGCGGCAGACCGGATACCATTCCGCCGGGCTTTCCGCTTCGGACTGATCCAGCCGGGGCAGTTCTTTCAGTTCATCCGCCGGGTGGGTGAAGATAAAGCCTTCCTGGCCGTCGCGCTCCGGTGTAGGCGCCAGGAAATGCCACGGCTTTCCCTTGAAAAACGACGTGCCGAATTCCCCGCCGAACCCGAGGGGCGTTTTCAGGAACCGGATTACAATGCTGTTCCAGCCGCTCACCAGTTCGGCGGAAACCAGGACCCGATCCGACCCTGTTTTTTCCTGAGCAAAATTTGAGTGATAAATTTTTTCTCCGTTGACGAACACATCCATAGGACCGTAGGGAATGACCATGAATGATTCGCGGTATTTCCGGCTGCTGTAAAGTTTGGCCCACGCATAGACCAACTGCTCGCTTTTTGCATCCGGGAAAGTTTCCCGCAGGGGAAAGACATACCGGTATTTCCCGTTGCGCCGGAAACCTTTCGCAGAAGACAGGCGGAATACAAAGGGATGGGCGGGGTTCTCGCCGATGTACTTATTGGAGACTGTTTGCAGAACGCGGCGGATTCCAGCTCCGTCGGCAAAGCGGATACTCTGGGCAGCGTCAAAATAGTTTTCCATTTTTAAATCCTTCCTGTTTTTAATCCGTAGATGATTTTAGCATGAACGTTTGGAGGCTGCCGCGGCAGCCTTTTTCAGCATGGCCTCGGCCTGCGCTCCGTCCAGCTTTCCGTCCGGAGTCTGAAAATCAATTCCCAGGCGTCCTGCTTCCTTGTGAATTTTATTTTCCCCGGTTTCCGGACCGAGATCCTCCGTTTTCGGGGCTTGATACCGATCCTGAAGGATGCGGATCAGGACGGCCAGCGCGTCGGCACATGAAACCGGTTCTGCCGGGCGGAAGTTTTTGCCCGCGGGTGTTCCGGCAAGGCCGCTGTCGTAAGCGCCCTGGACGGTTCCGGCATACCATTCGTCGCCGAATACGTCAGGATACACGTCATTGTAGACATTCTTGGGAAGATACAGGAACGTGCTGCATGCCGCAGATAAAAATTCCGCACGGGAAACAGAAACACCGGCGCGGAGAAGGCAGCTGTCTACACCGGCCGGCTTTTGGGCGGGAGCTTTTGGGGCAGAGAAGGGATTCCTGCCTTTCGGGGCTTCGGCCTGCCCCTGCGGCGCGGAAGGAGCCGGCATTTCATCCTCCCTGCGCAGGCAGGCCCGCAGATCCTGCAGACCGGTTTTCCGGAGCCCCTGAACGACAAAATCGGCCATCAGGTATCCGCCGAAGTCATTGAAATGTGTGTAGTCGTCAGGATGGAAAAACGGTTTGGATCCTTCCTGCCCATGTTCCAGAATGAAGCGCATGCTCTGTTCATGCAGGTCAATTAAGGGCGTTTCGGTTTTTTCAGCAACCGTGCGGCAGGCGTCCGCCCAGTCTTTCAGCAGATCGTTGAACTGCCCTCCCGGAGCATTCCACAGCGACCGGCTCACCGGTGTAATCAGAATGGGCACGGCGCCCTTTGCCCGAATTTCCTCGATATACCGCGTCAGGTTCTTCGCGTAGCCGCCGTAAGCCGCCAGATCTTTGCGCTTTTGGTCGTTGTGCCCGAACTGCATCATTACGTAGTCGCCCGGACGGAGCGAACCGGAAACAATATCCCAATGTCCTTCATTCCGGAACGACGCGGTTGTCAGCCCGGAATGTGCATGGTTGGACACCGCCGCGCCCTCTTGGAAAAAAGCAGGAAGCATTTGGCCCCATCCGCAGTAGCAGCTGGCAGGATCGTAAGGGAGATCCGCCGGCTGATCCGTCACGGTAGAATCTCCCAGAATAAAGACCGTCGGAATTTCCGGTGCTTCCCGAATGGAAAGCTCTTTCAGCGCTGCCCCGGCAATGGTGACGTCCGCCGCGCCGTCGCTGTAAACAGTCTCTTTTCCGCGGGGGATAATCGGGCACACGTTGGCGGTAAAAGCCAGGTGGATCCGGCCGTCCGGCCCGGGGTGTGCATGGCACAAAACGCATCTCCGGCGCTCGGAAAATACGATGACGTCTGCCTGTGGATCAGGGCAGGACAAACTTATTTTTACCGTATAATTTCCCGCGTTAGGAACGTCCGTACGGAAATAGGTCAGATTGCCGCGGCCCGCCGCGCTGGGATAGGCAGTAAAACCGTTATTGATTTCAGGTAACCGCCAAAGTTCACCGCCGGCAGTGTGTTCCGTCACAAAACCGGAACCGGATTGAGGCGTATATTCCGAATCTGTGTCAGATTCCAATGTAAAGTGCCTGTCAAACCGCTTATTTTGGTCCATTCTTGTTTTCATCCTTTATTCTGCATAATGATTTCAATAAATAGGAAGGGCTTTCACTTGTTATCCCGGATAAAAAAGGGATAATTAAACATTTTAATTATAAGCCATCAAAATTTCATTATCAACGGAATTCGGCCGAGATGTCTGAAAAACACAACAAGAAACCAGTTTTGGCAACCACCGGGGGCCGCCCTTAAAGGTTAGCCCGGTTGTTTTTGTATTGCCGAGGCGTGCAGCCAACCACTTTTTTAAAGCACCGGATAAAATTTTCCGTGTTTTCATACTGCAGCTTTCGTGCAATTTCGGCTGTTGTGTATTCGGTCTCAACCAGCCATTTCTTGGCCACATTGATTTGATACTTGACCAGGTAATCCCGGAAATTGATGCCCATCTCTTTTTTAAGAACACGGCGGATATAGCTCGGGTGGTAATTTAGCTTTTGGGCGCAGGTTTCCAGCGTCAGTTTATTCGAATATTCTTTGTGAATAATATCAAGCACAGAATTACAGATCTCGCGGAGATGGTTATCTTCACTTTTTTCTATATTCTGAATCACCGATTCCGCAACGGTATTTTCCAGCCAGTCTTCAATTTGATCTTTATCGTGCATGTTGTAAATCTGCCGGATATATTCCGATTCACTCCGGCACAGGTCTTTGCTTGCGTGGTTTTCCAGGATCACGAGGTTGACAACCAGCCGGAGCAGAAAAATTTTGTAGACACAGCGGTTGGATTGGACGTCGAAAATCGAAGTCAGAAACTGGTGAATCATTTCCCGGCATTTCACGCGGTCACAGGTTTGCACGGCGTCTAGGATTTCTTTTTCCAGATCCTGCGGGTAAACCGAGTTTAAGTCGAGCTGCTTGTTTACATCATCTACGAAAGTAATGGATTTTCTGCTCAGCAGTTTATATTGAAGAATATGGACGCATTCATTGTAATTTTTGTGCAGATCTTTATAGGTCCGAACGGGCCGGCTGATGACGACGCTGACCCCGAACTCAAGTTCGCGCTGCAAGGTTTTCTGGATTTGACCGGCATAGCCATAGACTTCATTTTTGTATTCTTCCTCGTCAACGGAAAGGATGGTAATCTGTTTTTCGTCTAATATGGAAGTAAAAATGATCGAATGGTCGGCGAAAATCTCAGAAGTGATATTGCTGATTGCATACAGCAGGATATCGGCGTCGCTTTCCTTATACGGCGTATTTTCGAACGGATCGGGCTGGATTACCATAACTGCCATGACAGGCGGAGGGCTGAGAAAGCCGTATAGGGAAGCCCGGCTGTCGATAAAATCGGCGCTGTTTTCAGTCATTAAGAGTTTTGCGATAAAGTACTCCCGCAGTTTTTGCGACTGCGACACCATTTCCTTCTGCAGGTTGCTGCGGTTGACAATCAGGGAAGTAACTTTGTTTTCAATCTGTTTTACTTCGTCGCCGGGAACGGCGGGTGCGGTTTCATCTTTCAGTACGCTGGAAAGCCGCTGCACCGGGCGGTAGGCGCGGTTGGATATAAAAAGAGAAATCAGGACAATCAGCGCGGTCAGCATGATGCAGACCAAGACGGTAAACCACTGGATCGTTTTTGAATCCCGGGTCAGTTCATCCATGGGGGTTGCCAGAGCATAGAACCACTGGTTGTAATCCGAACGGATATAAGTGACATTCCAAGTGGAATTTCCCGTCGGCATGTTCAGACAGCCGGTCTTTTTACCGTCTTGCTGAATCAGAGCGATCATTTTTGAAGAAAACGCACGGCTCTTTTCGGGCTGCCCAGAAAAAATCACATTTCCCTCTGAATTAATGATCATGGTGATTCCGGGAGTCTTGGTTGTTTTAATTAGATTCCGGAAACTGCTGTATGGGATGTCAATGGTTCCAATGTAACTTCCGTCCCTGCTTTTGTATTTTTGGACTACAGCAACGCAGGTTGTCTGTGTTTCCCCCGTTGTGTCCAGAACTTTAGCCTTGTCGTTCCAGAAGGCCTTTTGGGGGCTTTTTATGTAATCCTTAACGGAGGGATTTTGCTGTTCGTATTCCGGCAGGCCGTAAATATTTGTTTTGTCAATCACCCATCCCTTTTCAATGTTGATCAGGCTGACATTATAAATGGGAATACTGGTGGGCGGAAGACTGTTAATCACATTTTCAATTTGATAAAAGGTTTGAAATTCCAGCCCGCTTTTTGGGGTGCTGATGGACTGTGTGACCGAAGGGGACTCAATCAGCTGCAGCAAAGTCTTTTTTGTGGAGGCAAGCTGCGTTTCCACAGACATTTGAACCTGCTGCAGCTGGCTGACACAGCCTTCGTCAACTTTCTGCTGGATGGTTTCAGACGCCTTTTGGTAGGAGAAAGTTCCGACGATAACGGATGGAACGGTGCCGAGCAGGATACAAGTTAAAGCGGCTTTTTTTAAAAGCTTAGATTTATAAATCTGCAATATATATCACTTTCCCGGTAAATATTAATTTAATTTTTATTTATTTTTTCCAGACTGTTTCTTTGAACAAATTAATAATATTCCATTTCGATCGAAATTGACAGGTCATTTTAGCGCTAAATTACGAAAGTAACCGAAATGAATATGGAAAAGAAACAAAAAATTAGTTAAAATCTAAAACATAGCAGGTTGTTATAGCAGGTTACAATTTAGAAGCCCCGGTTTATCCGGACTTTACCTCAATGAATGTTGATTTTTTAGGAACAGGAGTTTTGCAAATGAACAGTTCAGTTACATCTGTATCGCCATCTCCCCCCGCAGACACGTCGGCCGTTACGGTTTCCAAGCCAAGCGCATGGAAGCGGATTAAGCGCGACAAATGGATGCTTCTGATGATGCTTCCAGGCATTTTGGTTTTTATCCTTTTTAAATATGTTCCCATGTTTGGAATTATTGTTGCTTTTCAGAACTTTAAGCCTTATTTGGGCGTTTTGAAAAGCCCATGGGTCGGATTTAAGCATTTCCAGACTTTCTTTGCTGATGAAAGTTTTTTCAGGCTGTTTTCCAACACTTTAATATTTGGAGTATTGAACCTTGTATTTGCATTTCCGCTTCCCATTATAGTTGCATTAATGCTGAATGAAATCAGGGCGGAATGGTATAAGCGTGTCATTCAAACGTTTATTTATATTCCTCATTTTATCTCATGGGTTGTTGTGGCAGCGCTGACGGTTTCTTTTTTTGGTACACAGGATGGCATCGTCAATTCTTTATTAGGGACAAATACAAATTTCCTTGCTAACCCCGCCACTTTCAGGGCAGAAATTGTTTTGCAGGGTATCTGGAAAGGAACCGGATGGGGCACCATTATTTATTTAGCAGCGCTGTCTGGAGTGGATCCGCAGCTGTACGAGGCTGCACAAATAGACGGCGCCAATCGGTGGCAGCAAATGTGGCATGTTACCTTGCCAGCGATACGCGGTACGATTGTGATTCTTCTAATACTGCACATGGGTAGATTTTTGGACGTTGGATTTGAACAGTTGCTGTTGATGATCAATCCTTTGGTACAAAATGTCGGAGACGTTTATGAAACCTATGTATATGACATTGGTGTTACACATGGTCAATTAAGCTACTCCACTGCAGTTGGTTTGTTTAAATCTGTCATATCATTGATTTTAATCTTGGCAACGAATAAAATTTCGACAGCACTTGGAGAAGAAGGACTGTTTTGACATCGAAGAAAACCAAATACAGGGGAGAGAATATAGCCATGCAAAAGAGACATTGGAAATATTGGAAATATAGTGTCGGAAGTGTTACTTTCGACGTTATCAACATTTTGTTATTATTAGCATTTGGGTTAGTATGTTTACTGCCGTTTCTCTTTGTTATTGCGGCATCTTTCAGTAATCCAACTGAATTGCTGAAGTACAAATTCTTTTTGTGGCCCAAAGGATTTACGCTGGATTCCTATAAATATGTTTTATTCACGACAGATTCGGTTGGCCGCAGTTTGTTAGTTTCTGTAATTATGACCATTTTAGGCACCGCTATTTCTATGGCTGTAACCAGTATGATGGCATATCCTTTAGCACATTCTAATGTCTTTGGTTTTAAACCAATCATGAAGATGGTAACGATTACGCTGGTATTTGGCGGAGGTATGATTCCTACATATCTAACCATTGGAGCATATGGAATGCTTGATTCCTATGCATCCATATTACTCCCTGGGGCGGTTAGCGCATCTTCGCTGATAGTCTTTATTAGTTTCTTCCGTTCGCTGCCAAAAGAGTTGGAAGAAGCAGCCAAAATTGATGGATGCAATGATTTTGGAATTTTTATTAAAATTGTCCTGCCGACGTCTACTGCTCTTCTTGCTACGTTTACTCTGCTGTTTGCAGTGGGAAATTGGAATGCATGGTTCAATTATATTCTGTACATTAATGATAGTACAAAATGGCCAGTGCAGGTAATTTTAAGAACCATGCTTTCAACTTCCAACTCGGCTATTGGCGATAGCCTGATGATGGGGGAGGACTATGTACCTCCGCAGGATGTTGTCAGATACTGCACAATTGTCATTGCAACAGCCCCGATTTTAGTGGTGTATCCGTTTCTGCAAAAGTATTTTACCAAAGGCATTATGATAGGTTCTGTGAAAGGGTAATCCAGTAAAACTTGTTTTTTACAGTGTTTGGATATCCTGTTTTTAAGATATCAATATAAATAATTTTTTAGGAGGTTTTATTTTGAAAAGGGAAAGATTTTGCCGTGCGTTGAGTGTGCTGTGCATAGCAGGCGTGCTTTCTGGTTTTGCTGTTGGTTGTTCTTCAAAGTCTGCTTCTGGTACAGAAGGTTCTCAGTCTGCCACAGTTACCCAGGAAGCCAGTGAGACTGCAAAACCGGTTGAATTTAAAATTGTTCTTCCGTACACAGGAGAGACTCCATCTTCAAACAGTCCCACTGAAAAAAAATTAAAGAAAAATTCAAATTCAAATTTTACAATTGAATGGACTCCTATGATTTCGTATGCGGATAAGTACAATGTAATGATGAATTCAGGCCAGCTGCCGGATGTACTGATCATTCCTGATGTTAAGGCCGATGTGTTTTTGGATGCTGCAAAAAACGATCAGTTTTGGGAACTGTCTTCCTATATGACAAACGATGACTATCCTGGATTTAAGAATTATAAAAAATTAGCGTTACAGAACTGCAAGACGGATGGAAAGCTGTATGTGCTTCCACGGGAAAGAATTCTAAAAAGGCAGATGGTTTGCTATCGTGTCGACTGGGCAAAGGAAGCCGGTCTGGATGCTCCAGACACAATTGATAAACTCTACAAAATGGCCCAAACATTTGGTAAAGGCGATTTTGACGGGAATGGCCAAAAAGATACCATTGGATTAGCACTGGGAACGGTTCAGGATAATGGCGGCACAACAATTGATAACTTAAATGAACTGATTGTAGCCAATGGAGGAATCAATAAGTTTGGACTGAAAGACGGCAAAGTTGTGTCAACCATTGTAACATCAGAGTTTAAGAGCACAATATCGCTTCTAAGAAGAATGTATAAAGAGAATTTAATCAGCAAGGACTTTCCGATCACAAAGACAACAGAATTGGTGTCAAATTTTGTTGACAAGGAAAAAACCGGACTATGGCTCAGCATGGGTGTTCCAGGACCGAAAGATACGCTGTATTTGGCCAAGAAAAAAGCCGGAAAAGTGAAACAGTTATCTGATATGTATGCCTTTACTTATTTAAAAGATGCTTCTGGAAATCCTCGCAGTCCGGCGGAATCGGGCTTCAATGGCGGTATTGCTTTCCCAAAATCGTCTGTTAAAGATCAGACGAGGTTTGATCAGATTATGAAAGTATTTAATTATATTTCTACAAAAGACGGGCAGAGACTGGTCAACAATGGTGTAGAGGGAATTCAATATACAAAGGTTGACGACACGCATATTAAGGCTATTCCGGAAGATCAGCAAAAAATCAAGAGTACAAATTCCAGTGCGATCAACCAGATGTCTACATGCGGTAATTATGCTTATACGGTTGTAGGCGAATCATTAACAGAAGATTTGGCAAAGGCAAGAAATACTTATAAAGACAGTGAACTTGTGGCTGATATAACGGTACCGTTTACTTCCAATGAATATGCACAAAATGGAGCAAAACTTAGTAAACTGATTGATACGGCAACGTTTAAATATATTCTTGGACAAATCAGTGATTCTGATTTTGATGCAGCTATTAAACAATGGAGAACTTCCGGCGGGGATAAGATGGACACAGAATATACGGAAGCGTATCAAAAGGCGCAAAGCAATTAGGTTATGGCCATTGAGAGCGGGGGCGGAAATTCCGCCCCTTGTTTTCACTCAACAAAATTATCAAAAATATTAAAATATCAAAAGGAAGCTGCAGAAATGGAACCGATTGACCTAAAGTGGCTCCGAAACGGAGCGCGCGGCAAAACGGGCGTCACATGGGGAATACCGTGGGAAAAAGGAAAACGAACAGCGGAAACCGAGTTCCGCATTTTTGATGAAACGGACGGCTCATATCCGGTGCAGACGTGGCCGCTGGCCTATTGGCCGGACGGGAGCCTGAAATGGACCGCCCACGCCGCCGTGCTGGATATGGAAAAGAAGTATCGGCTTACGGAAGGGCATGCCGAAAGCAGACAAACCATACGGGCGTCCCAAAACGAAAAAACACTGAAAATCACGAACGGAAATATGGCCTGCCGCATAACGGAGGGTGGAAAGAATTTTCTGGATTCGGTTACGCTGGCAGGCCGGACAGTCTGTTCGGGCGCGAAGCTTGTCGCCCTGCTGGAGCACCGGACAAAAACGCCGGACGGCTGTACGGCCGAAATCCGGGAATATACCGGCAGGGTTTCTTCCGTCCGGCTTTTGCAGAAAGGCCCCGTGCGCTGCGCCGTTGAAATCCGCGGAGAGCACTGCAGTTCCAACGAGAAGCGCGAGTGGCTGCCCTATGTTCTGCGGCTGTACTTTTACGCAGGTGATCCGCGTATCCACATAGTCCATACGTTTTTGTACGACGGAGATCCCCAAAAAGATTTCCTGAAAGGAATCGGTCTGGAAGTAAAGACTCCGATGGAGGGGCCGGCATACAACCGGCACATCTGTTTCGGCGGGGACACCGGCCTGTTCCGCGAACCGGCTCAGCTTCTGCAGTCTTGGCACCCCCGCATCCCGCCCGAAATTTTCCGTTCCCAGCTCCGGGGAGAGGCTGTTCAGCTGGATGGGGAAGAGACGGCTTCCGTTCGCGCAGCCGCGGAGGAGATTCCCGTCTGGAACGGTTATAAACTGACGCAGGATTCCGCGTCGCATTACCGGATTGACAAGCGCACCGGCGAAGGCTGCTGCTGGGTTCATGCCGTGGATGGCGAACGCGCCCCCGGATTTGCCTATGCCGGAGGGGAAACAGGGGGCCTGGGTATTGGCGTGCATGATTTCTGGCAGAAATATCCCCGTTCAATTGAAATTGAAGGAGCTGCCGAAGATACCGCGTCCATCCGCGCGTGGCTGTATACCCCGGATGCCGAGGCAATGGACCTGCGCCATTATGATAAGCGTTCATATGTCCAGACCTATTATGAAGGCGCCAAGGAAATCCGCAGCACCCCCTGCGGAATCGCCAACACCAACGAGCTGGACCTGTGGTGTCTCGGCCCGTCTCCGGCTCAGCCAGCGCTTGAAAACTGCGTCCAGTGTCTGAGAAACCCGCCCGTCGTTGTCTGCCGACCGGAATATTACCATCACGCGGGGGCATTCGGGGTCTGGAGCCTGCCCGACCGGAACTGTGTGCGCCGGGCCCGGATAGAAGATCAGCTTGACAGGCTGGCTGATTTTTACCGGGACGAAATTGACCGGCGCGGCTGGTACGGCTTTTGGAATTACGGCGACGTCATGCACACATATGACGGCAGCCGCCACTGCTGGAAATACGATATGGGCGGATATGCGTGGGACAATACGGAGCTGATGTCCGACTTGACCCTGTGGTACCAGTTCCTGCGCACGGGGCGCGCGGATCTTTTCACCATGGCCCGTGCCATGACACGCCATTCAAGCGAAGTGGACACCTACCACGCCGGGCCTTACAAAGGGCTCGGCTCCCGGCACAACGTCCTGCATTGGGGTGACGGGTGCAAGGAAGCGCGTATTGCCATGGCCGCCCATAACCGCTTTTTGTACTACCTCACGGCGGATGAACGCCTCGGCGAAGTCATGTGCGAAACGGCAGATGCAGATTATTCCACGCTGGCTCTTGACCCCATGCGGGCTTATTATCCCAAAGACCGTTTCCCCACCCATGCGCGCACCGGCCCGGACTGGGCTTCCTATGTTTCCAATTGGATGACCATGTGGGAACGTTTCGGGGATCAAAAATACCACCAGAAAATTCTTACCGGAATTGAATGCCTGAAAAAGATGCCGTTCCGCATGATTTCGGGGCCGGTGTTCGGGTATGACCCAGCAACCGGAAAGCTGAAGTTTTTCACCGAATCTGCCGGGCAGCACCTTATGATCTGTCAGGGAGAGCCGGAAGTCTGGATGGAGCTTTCTCAGATGATCCGTGATCCTGAATGGGATCGGATGCTGGCGGAGTACGGCCGGTTTTATCTGCTTCCGCCGAAGGAAAAAGTCCGAAAAACCGGCCTGCCGGTTAAAGAAAAAGGATGGTCTTTCCCGACTTTTGCCTGTTCCATGGCAGCGTTTGCCGCAAAGTATTACGGCGACGCGGAACTTGCTTCGGAAGTCTGGTCCATTTTGGACAAAGATGCAGTCATGAGTTTTCAGCCCCAAAAGATCGGGGACGGTGAGTATGTGCGCCCGGTGACAGAAATCCCGAACCTTTCCACCAATGAAGCGTCGCAGTGGGCGGTCAATACCATTCAATGTCTGGAGTTAATCGGAAGCGCCCTGCCAAAGGAATAGACAAAGGCAGAAAGGCACAGAAACTGTGTGCTATAATTATAAATTGGGAGTGAATCTGTTACGAAGAAAAAACTGATTTATGAAAATCCCCTTTCCTGCCCGGAGGACGTGAAGAATTTCCGCTTGGAAGGGCAGGCGAAGATCTCTTTCCCGGAGGGCCGCATGCGCCTGAGCAGCGCGCTGGACGAATCGCTTGGGCAAAAGGCCAATTTTGTCTATTGGTGCGACCGTGATTTTCCGCCCGATCTCTGCGTCCAGTGGAATTTCAGCCCGCTGAAGGAACCGGGCCTGTGCATCCTGTTCTTTGCCGCGAAAGGCCGGAACGGCGAAGACCTTTTCAGCCCGTCGCTGAAGCCGCGCACGGGAGAATATGAGATGTACCACCATGGGGATATCAACGCTTACCATATTTCCTATTTCCGCCGAAAGTGGGAGGAAGAGCGATCCTTCCATACCTGCAACCTGCGCAAAAGTTACGGGTTCCGCCTGGTGGCGACCGGTGCCGATCCCATCCCGTCGGTCTGCGACGCAAAACCGCCCTACCACATGGAATTGATTAAACTGCGTGATGAAATCTCTTTCTCTATCAACGGGCTGTGCGTCCTTCACTGGATCGACCGCAACGCGGGGCCGGTTCTCAGCGGCGGAAAAATCGGGTTTCGGCAGATGGCTCCCCTCAGCGCCGAATATTCGGCGCTGCGTGTATTTGGATTTGAAGAAGGGAAGGAATCTCAGGGATGAAGGAAACAATCCGCGTCTTTCTAGCGGGGGACTCCACGGTGCAGACGTATGACAGTTCCAAAGCGCCGCAGGCCGGGTGGGGTCAGTACATCGGCGGCCATTTTGACGGATGTGTCCGTTTTTTGAACCATTCCATGGCGGGGCGCAGCTCCCGGACTTTTGTGGAAGAGGGAAGACTTGAGGCCGTCCTGAACGAAATCGGGCCGGAGGACTGGCTGTTTGTGCAGATGGGCCATAACGACGCCAACCAGAAAAAGCCGGAGCGATACACGGATCCCCAAACAGAATTTCCGCGGTACCTGAAAATGTATCTGGACGGCGCGCGGAAAAAAGGGGCTTTTCCGCTTCTGATCACGCCCGTAGCCCGGCTGCATTACCAAGACGGCGCATTTCAGAATGATTTTCCGGAATACTGCAAGGCTATGAAGAAACTTGGAGAAGAGGAAAATGTTCCGGTTGCCGATCTGATGGAAATGTGGCTCCGCAGGCTCGGAAAGGCGGGGCCGGAAGCAGCCCGCGCGTGGTATATGGTTTCGGCGAACGGAACCGACATGACCCATTTTACGGAAGCTGGCGCAGGGGAAGTGGCGGCGGTGCTCGCGCAGGGCATCCGCCGGCTGAATATTCCAATTTCAAAATATGTGCGATAAGGAAGGAAAATTGTATGCCTACAATTTATAAATGTTTTCCGGGCGGCAAACACAAAGCCCTTACCATGAGCTACGACGACGGTAAAATTTATGACCGGCGCCTGATATCCATTTTCAACCAGTATGGGATCAAGGGGACGTTTCACCTGAATTCCGCGTTCCTGGGCGACAGCCGGCATGTGTCGCGCGAGGAAGTCAAAACCCTTTACGCAGGCCATGAAGTCGCCTGCCATACCGCTACGCATCCAACCATTGCGCGCTGCCCGGATTCGCAGGTTGTCCGGCAGGTTCTGGAAGATCGGGAAAGCCTTGAGGATCTGGTCGGCTATCCCGTCCGCGGGCTTTCTTATCCGAACGGATCGTACAGCGCGTCTATCAAGTCGTTTCTGCCGGCGCTCGGCATCCGTTACGCGCGGACAACCGGCAGCACGCACGGGTTCGGCCTGCCGGAAGATCTGTACGCATGGGATTCCACCTGCCACCATACGCATGGCCTTATGGAAGACGGAAAGGCGTTTACGGAACTGTACAAAAAGCAGTATCTGTATCTGATGTATGTCTGGGGCCACAGCTATGAATTCAACGACAGCGACAACTGGGATCTGATCGAAGGTTTCTGCCGCCTTGTCGGCGGCCGCGGCGACACCTGGTACGCAACCAATATTGAGATCGCTGATTACATGGATCTCTGCCGGGCGCTGCGCTTTTCGGCGAAGGGCAATTTTGTATTCAATCCGGGCGCGGCAACGGTATTCCTTTCGGTAGACGGGAAGATGGTGGAAGTGCCGGGCGGCAAGCAGGTAGAGCTGTATGAATAAGTTCCCGCATCTGCTTCACGGTGCGGATTATTACCCGGAGCAGTGGCTCGGCCGCCCGGATATCCTCAGGCGGGATGTGGGACTGATGCAGGAAGCCGGAATCGACTGCGTTTCCCTCGGCGTTTTTGCGTGGAGCAGCCTGGAGCCGGAAGAAGGCGTTTACACGTTTGACTGGATGGCACAGGTGATCGACAGCCTTTACCGGGCCGGTATCCATGTGATCCTCGCCACGCCGAGCGGTGCGCGCCCGGCGTGGCTTGCCCGAAAATATCCCGAAGTTCTCCGCGTTTCCGGCTCCCTTCAGCGCGCCGCGTTCGGCGGCCGCCAGAACCATTGTTACACGTCGCCTGTTTACCGGGAGAAAACGCGGCGGATTGATTTTGAGCTTGCAAAACGGTTTGGCGGCCACCCGGCGGTCATCCTCTGGCATGTCTCCAATGAATTCGGCGGGGAATGCTTCTGCCCGCTTTGCCGGGCCGCGTTCCGCGAATGGCTCAAGCGGAAATACGGATCGCTGGAAAAGCTGAACGCGGAATGGTACACGTCGTTCTGGAGCCACCGGTACACGGATTGGGATCAGATTGATCCGCCGCTGAAAACAGGGGAAACCCGGGTGCATGCCCAGACCCTCGACTGGAAGCGCTTTGTCACGGATCAAACGCTGGATTTTTACCGGGAAGAAGTGAAAACGATTCGGAGCACGGCTCCGGGCGTCCCGGTCACCACAAACATGATCGGGCTGAAATCCAACTTGAATTATTGTAAATTCCGGGACAGCGTGGATGTCGTCGCCTGGGATTCCTATCCGCTCTGGCATCAGGGCAGCGAAGAGGATATTCGCACGGCACAGAAAACCGCGTTTGCCCACGATGTGATGCGTTCTATTAAGCGTGAACCGTTCCTTTTGATGGAAAGCACCCCCGGCACGGTGAACTGGTCGGAAGTCAGCCGGCTGAAGCGGCCGGGAATGCACATGCTGTCTTCCTTGCAGGCGGTGGCGCACGGCTCCAATTCCGTGCAGTACTTTCAGTGGAGGCAGAGCCGCGGCGGCTGCGAAAAGTTCCACAGCGCGGTCGTCGATCAGTCCGGTGAGAGCGGCACCCGCATTTTCCGGGATGTTCAGGCGGTTGGGAAGCGCCTGGCGGCGCTGGATCGGGCCGGGCTGGGCGAAACGGAAGTCCGCCCGGAAACCGCCGTCCTGTTCGACTGGGAAAACCGGTGGGCCCTGCGGGACGCGCAGGGTCCGCGCCGGATCGGGATGCACTATGAAGAAACCGTGCGATCCTTCCACCGCGCTTTCTGGGAACTCGGCGTTCCGGCGGATGTGGTGGATATGGAGACCAGCCTGGACAGATATAAGCTGGTTGTCGCGCCCATGCTGTACCTGTGCCGCGCCGGAATCCAGAAAAAGCTCAGGCACTTTACGGAAGCGGGCGGAACCCTTTTGGGGACATACTGGAGCGGCGTGGTCAACGAGAACGACCTGTGCTTTCTCGGCGCGGTGCCAGCGGGGATGACGGATCTGTTCGGCATCCGGCGCGAAGAGATCGACGCCCTGTACGACGGCCAGTTTAACCGGATGCTGGTAAACGGAAAGCTGCCGCTGAAGCCGGAATACCGCGTTTCCGAACTCTGCGAGCTGGATCGCTGCGAGGGCGCTTCCCCGCTGGCCGAATACGGCGAAGACTTTTACCGGGGATATCCCGCGCTCACCGTCCATTCCTGCGGCAAAGGGCGGGCCTATTATCTTGCCGCCCGCGCCGAATATGCGTTTGTAAAAGATTTTGTCTCCTATTTGGTTCAGCAGGCCGGGGTCCGCAGAAGCGTGAACGCGGAGCTTCCGCACGGCGTAACCGCAAACCGGAGGGCGGGGGCGCGCAAAAATTTCATCTTTGTCCAGAATTTCAACCCTTCCACCGTGAAAATAGCCTTAAACGCCCCGTACCGGGACGCAGAAAGCGGCAGCGCCTTCGAAAAGGAACTGCCGCTTGCAGGGTATGAAGTGAAAATTTTGGAGGAAACCCATACCGGTTAACGGTACAGCCGCAGGGTCACCGGACCCAGAAGGCCGGAATCCAGCGAAGCGTCCGCCAGGCGGTTTGCAATGCTGTTGGTGACGGTGATTTTCAGCCCGGTGATTTTCCGGCCCGCCTCCCGCGTCACGTCAAACCGGTACGGGGCCCACAGACGGACGCCGGCGTTTTTGCCGTTGATGGAAACTTCCGCCAGGTCGTGCACGGAACCGAGATCCAGCACGGCTTTTTTCACGCCCGCCGGAATTTCGATTTCCGTCTGCCGCTCATAGACGCCCTCGCCGGAAAACCGGCGGAGGGCGCCTGTTTTTGTCCACGAAGCGAGAGCCGGAACGGCGGTTTCCCGCCCGTTGATCCGCAGGGTCCATCCCCCGGAGAGATCCACATTCCCTGCGGGAACCGGTTCGGTGCGCTCCGGGATTGGCAGAGCTTCGCGGCTCATGCGGATAACGGCCGATCCGCGCCGCGGAAGGCGCAGGACGATCCGCACCCCGTTCCCGTCACGGGAAAACGGCAGGGGCGTCCGGCTCCCGTCCATGGCGTCCCACATTTCCGGGTACCCTGAGGCGTGCAGGACGGCTTCGCCGCGAATTTCGTTTTCCCCTTCGTTAACGAGAAGAAAAAATTCTTCCCCGGCTTTTATAAAGGTGCTGACGCGCAGATCCGGGCAGTTGGGGATTTCCACGGCCTTCGGCACCGCTTTTTCCAGAATGGAAGGCAGATCCTCCGGTTTCTGAATTTGGATGGCGTGTTCCGCGTCCGGCAGGCTGTCTCCAAACAGAATCAGAAGCCCGCCCGCGCGGGAAAATTCACAGAGGAATTGAGCGGCCTGCCGGGAAAGCCGCTCCGGTTCCTCCACAACGGCTGCCCGGTACGACTGTTTCCCAATGACAAGGCAGTCCCCTTTCCGGCGGCACTTGTTCCCCAGCAGGCTTTCTTCCAGATAATTGAATTCATACTGGTTCTGCCACAGCGGCCGGACGATCTGCCACGGCATAGAATCGGCGGTGCAGAGGACGGCAATGGAAGCGTGATTTACCGAATCCGTGTTCAGCCAGCACATGCGCTTTGCGTAATCGGAGAAAATCCGGTAATGTTTCCACCACAAGTTATTCGGGCCAACGTCCGGCGGCCTTTCGCCGAGGCGCTTTTCACCGCGCGCGGAATACAGGAACGCGTGCGGGTACAAAAGGTTTACGCCGCGCGCGAACAGCCAGTCCATATACCATTTCATATCGTCCGCCGTGAATTCCCACTGGCGGCCGTCCGGGCCGCAGCAGCCGAAGCATTCGTCCGCGTTGCGCCGCCGCCCGCGGTGCCGGGCGGAATCGGAAGAGCATTTCCCGAGAACGCTGTCCGGGCCGTCCACGCCCCCGCCTTTTCCGGGATGGATGCAGCGCCATACGACGTCCTGCCCCGGAATCTGGAAATACCGCTCCGCGCCGATGTCACAGCTTTTGGCAGGATGCCCTGTCAGCGCAATGCCGTGCGCCGCGCACCATTCTGAAAGCTGCCGGTAGTATGTTTCTTCCAGGCGGATTTCCACAGCCTTTTGGAACCGGTTCCGCTTAATCTGCGTCTCGTTTCCTACGTCGAACCACAGAGCCAGCAGGTCTTCCTTCCGGTTTCCCAGACTTTCGTAAAACGGGAGGAACCCTTCCGTCCAGGGTTTCAGGAGCTTTTCGTTTACGCACCGGCCGAGGAGGCTCGGTTCGTCGGTGAACATGGCAATAACCGTGCTGCCGAAATATTCCCCCACGGCTTCAAAATACTGGTCATAGGTGACGTGCAGGAACTTTTTCACCGACTGGGGATTTAAAAGGTCCGCCGCGGGCGGCGCGCCCGCTTCCCCGTCATCCTCGCCGAAATGAATGCCCCGGATCGTCCCGTGCGAAAAGGTCGAAATCAGAAACAGCAGGCGGCCCCGCCCCGCCGGAAGGGGAGTTTTAAGGTTAAGTTCATGCACTTTACAGCCGGAAAGAGGGCCTTCCCCCTCCGCGTAAAAGGCAGCTTCGATCCGCTCACCTGCCTGAAGGGCCGGCAGGGCGGGACGGGAAGCATCCGCGCTTTCCAGCCGCAGTGCGCGCGCGGCGTATTCCGGGTTCCCGGCAACCACCATCCCGTGCGCTGAACCGGAAGGGTACATTCCTTCGTCGTACAGCACAGCTTTCATGTTCCGGCGGTGCGCCTCCTCTACCAGGAAGCGCACGTCGGCCAAAAATTCTTTTCCAAGGTATTCATAGTTTTCCGGAAGGCCCATGCGGGGGTGAATGACGAATCCGTCAATCCCTTTTGCCTGAAAATCGTCCAGCTGCCGGATTAGCTTTGCCCGGTCAACCCGGTCATTTAAAAACCAGAACGGAATCAGGGAATATTCCGGGCCCGGATTGCGGAAGACGTCCGCCAGCGGTTTGCTTTTTTGTTCGCTCATAGTCAGATGTCCCATCCCGGCAGGTATTTTGCCGTGTTTTTCAGCATGGAATTGAAAAGTATCCGGCCGTCCGATTCACTCAAACCGACCAGCGGATCATCCAGAAAGACCTGAAGGGCGAATTCCTTGTCTTTCGTCAGGCCGGCCTTTACGGTTGCCTCCTGATCCAGCACGTGCTTCATAACGAGGCTCTGGATGTTGACCGGCAGATTTCCGGAAAGAACGGGTGCGATTTCGTCGCGGCGGAACAGCGCGTTTGTTTCTACAACGGCACCCAGCGGCAGATTGGAGACCTGCCCGCGGTTGGGAATATTGACGTTGCTCACTTTGTCCTGAAGGCCGAGCAGCGCCTTGATAAGCAGGATGCCTTCCTCGCCGGACGGTTTCAGCTCAATTTTCTCTTCACCGGAAACCAGCCGTTTGCTGCGCGCCAGCCGCTTGTGGAGGTCCTGGATGCGGTAGTCCACCGTCGTCAGGCCGAACATCCACTTGTGAACGGTCTCGGGATCTTTCAGGTACTCCTGCCGTGGCATGAATTCTGCCAAATGCCGGTCGCCCGCGGCGGCAATCTGCCCGTAGCGGCGGAACAGGTCGAATTTGACGCGGTGCGCGCACGCAAAGGAATCGTTCATCCAGTTGTGGTCGGCCTTGTCGCTGAATCCCGTTTCATAGTATTTTTTGCTGAATTCACGGTACAGCGGGAACAGATCCATGCTGTGGTAAGAGGCGCGGCTGATCCAGGTAAAGTGGTTGATTCCCGAAACGCTGATGTCGATATCCTGCCGTTTGACCCCTTCGATCCCCTTCATATCTTTCAGCATCAGGGCCAGCAGGCTTTGTGTCCCGAACACCTCGTGGCAGCAGCCGAACGCTTTGATCTGAGGGAAGACTTCATACAGCGTGCGGACGCAGACCGTCATGGGGTTGGTGTAGTTGATGACCCACGCGTTGGGTGAGTAGTCCCGGATCGCTTTGGCAAACTCCACATACATGGGGATGGTGCGCATGGCCCGCATAAAGCCGCCCGGCCCTACGCTGTCGCCCACGGACTGATAGATCCCGAATTTTTCCGGCTCATGCACGTCGGAGCGCATTTCCTCAAACGTCCCCGGCAGGATGGAGATTACAACGAAATCCGCGCCCGTCAGAGCTTCACGCAGGGAGCCGACCGTCTGGTAGTTCCACTTTCCCTTTGTGTCGTTCCGCGCCGTGAGGGCGTTCCCGATGGTCTTGTTATGTTCTGCCGCTTCGCGGTCAATGTCGTACAGGCAGAGGGTCCCGCCGAGCTGCGTTTCCATGGAAAGGTCGGTCATGAACGTCCAGGCCCACCCGCGGGAGCCGCCGCCGATGTACGCAATTTTGATGTCTTTTACCGCTGAATCTTCGTAACGCATTTATTTTTCACCTCATTCATATTTCTGCCTACAGTATAGTGTAATATGGTGCAGGAATCTATGCCTGAATTGCGCGTATTTTCAAAAAATCAAACTATATTGCTTGATTGCCGGGAGGGTGAGCTTCATGGATCAAATCCTGTTCAGCGGGGAAATTCCCGGCCTGTTTCTGGAACGCATCCGACGGGACGGCGGGTTCAGCATGCCGCAGACGCATTTTCACGGCAGCTATGAAATATATCTTTTGCTGGAAGGGGAGCGCAGCTATTTTATTGAAAACCGGACGTACCATTTGAAGCCGGGCGGGCTGGTTTTCATCGGCCCGAACCGCATCCATAAGACCTCTGCGGCGCATACCGCCCGCCATGAGCGCGTCCTCGCCGAAATCGAGCCGCCGCTTATGCGCCGGATGGCAGACTGGTCCGGCAATCTCCGGATGAAGTCTTTTTTTGAGGAAGATTCCGGGGTGCTTGATCTCCGGGGGGCGGAACGGGAGTTTGCGGAAAGCCTTTTTTCACGCATGACGGATGAAATCCGGAAAAAACCGCCCGCCTATAAAGAATACACCGCCCTGCTTCTGGGGGAGCTGCTGATCTTCATTTTCCGCAAAGCCGATTCCGCGCCGGAGCAGTACCCCGCATTGAACAGTGCAAAGCACCGCAAAGTTTACGAGATTGCCGGCTACATTTCCACAAAATACGCCGAAATTGAGTCTATTGACCAGCTCAGCCGGGAATTTTTTATCAGCAAATACTATCTCTGCCATATATTTAAAGAAGTTACGGGCCTTACCATCAGCGAGTATATCAACGACAACCGCGTCATGGCCGCCAAAAAGCTGCTGGCCGAAACGTCGGGCAGCATTGCGCAGGTTTCGTCTGCCGTGGGGTACGGCAGCGTGACGTATTTTGACCGGGTGTTCCGCAGGCGGATGGGGCAGAGCCCCATCCGGTACCGGGAAACACACTCCTGAAGCGGCGGGGCACCCGGCCGGTTCCGGCGGAGGAGATGCGTTTTTTCCCGCGTTCGGCAGAATCCATAAAAACTCCGCCGTAAAATTGGATACCAGCAAAAGGAAAAAAAGAAGCAGCTTAATTGTAATCATTGTTGAAATAAGCTATAATTATTATTAAATAAGGCTGAACATTGTACTGTTTTACACCGTAGAACGGTTATTTTTCAACCCGGAAAGGAGCTGCTTTTTATGAAATACTATCAGGCGGACAGAATTTTGAACCTTGTTCTTGCGGGTCACAGCGGTGCCGGCAAAACAAGCCTTGCGGAGGCGATGCTGTATCTTTCCGGTGCGACGGAACGGCTCGGCAGAGTTGGAGACGGCAGCACCGTCTGCGATTTTGATCCGGAGGAAATCCGGAGGAAATCATCCATCACAGCGGCAACAGCTCCTGTAGAGTGGAAAAATTATAAAATCAATCTGCTGGACGCGCCGGGCCTTTTCGATTTTGAGGGCGCTCTGTGCGAGGCCATGCGTGCCGCAGATACGGCCCTGATTGTCATTTCGGGAAAAGACGGCATCAGCGTGGGAACGGAAAAGGCCGCTGCCGCAGCAGAAAAACGGAACCTGTCCAAAATTATTTTTGTCAACGGCCTCTGCGGCGAAGGGGCGGATTTCTACAAAGTCTTTGAAAGCCTCAAGGCTTATTTCGGCCCGTCTGTCTGCCCCGTGGTGGTTCCGTTTATCCAGAACGGAAAGGCGAACATTTACGTCAATATGCTGGAATACAAAGCTTATGAATACCGGAGCGGAAAAGCTGTGGAAGTCAAAATGCCGGATATGGGCGAACGCCTGAACGGTCTGCGGACCGCCATTTACGAAGCGGTTGCCGAAACGGGCGACGAGATGTTTGAAAAATATTTCTCCGGCGAACAGTTTACTCCCGAGGAGGTTATCGTGGGCATCAGCAAAGGTGTAAAATCCGGTTCGGTCATTCCGGTTTTCTGCGGGGATGCTCTGCTGCTCAACGGGATAGACCAGCTTCTGAACGGCCTTGTCTGGCTTGCTCCTCCGGCCGCTGAAAAAAGCACCGAAACCTGTGAAGACACAGCCGGTGAGCCTTTGGAGCTTGCCGTAGATGAAAACGCCCCGGCGGCGGCCCTTGTCTTTAAAACCGTGGCCGACCCGTTTGTAGGGAAACTTTCCTATTTAAAAGTGGTTTCCGGAAAAATATCCAGTGATACGCAGCTTGTCAATATGCGCACCGGCCAGGCGGAGCGCGTGGGGAAAACGCTGTTTCTGCGCGGGAAAAAGCAGGAAGACGCTCCGTACATCGGTGCGGGGGATATCGGCGCTGTTCCGAAATTACAGGCTAAAACGGGTGATACGCTCTGCAGTCCCGCCCGCAAAGTGAAGCTGGAGGGAGTTTCCTACCCGGCCCCCACGCTTTCCAAGGCGGTTCTGCCGAAAAAAAGGGGGGAGGAAGACAAAATTGCGCAGGGGATAGTGCGGCTGGAGGAAGAAGACCCGACCATCCGTTTCCGCGTGAACCACGAAACGCACCAGATGATCCTTTCCGGTGTGGGCGAACAGCATCTGGACGCCGTTTCCGCAAAACTGAAGAAAAAGTTCGGGGCGGAGGCTGTGCTGGAGGAGCCGCGCGTGGCTTACCGCGAAACCATCCGGAAAAAAGTGCAGGTTCAGGGCAAATACAAAAAGCAGACCGGGGGCCACGGCCAGTACGGCGACGTTTGGATCGAATTTGAACCCTGCGAAAGCGAGCAGATGGAATTCGGCGAGCGTGTGGTCGGCGGCTCAGTGCCGAAAAACTATTTCCCCGCGGTGGAAAAAGGCCTGCGGGAATGTGTGCAGAAAGGCCCCCTGGCGGGTTACCCGGTCGTCGGGCTCCGCGCTACTTTGTATGACGGCTCCTACCATCCGGTGGATTCTTCAGAGATGGCGTTTAAAATGGCGGCGGCAATGGCTTACCGGGCGGGAATGCCAAAAGCGTCCCCCGTGCTTCTCGAACCGGTCGGCCGGCTGGAATGCACAGTCCCCGACGCAAGCATGGGCGATATTATGGGGGAGGTAAACAAACGCCGGGGCCGTGTGCTGGGGATGAACCCCGCCGCCCGGGGCATGCAGTCCGTAGAGGCCGAAGTGCCCGAAGCCGAAATGCATGATTTTACAACATTTCTGCGTCAGACCACGCAGGGGCGCGGCAGCTTTTCCTTCGAATTTTCACGCTATGAAGAGATCCCTCCCCAGATGGCAAAGAAAGTGATCGAACAGGAGGACAGTCTGCGCACCGCTGAAGAATGATGAATTTTTGCAGCTCTTCCGTCATACTTATTGCTAGAGGGGGCGAAGTCCATGTTTGTACTTTCCGTAAAACACAGCCGGAAACGGACGATTGTTATTTTGGCGGTGCTGCTGGTTGCCGTGACAGCTGCCATTTTCATTTCCGGGATGCGCGGCCGGGTTCCGCAGGCGGAATGTGCGGGCAAGAAATATTCGCTTTCGGCCGGAACCAACGACGAAAGGGTTGCATTCTTTAAACAGTTCGGCTGGAAGGTGGATGCAGAACCCGTCAGCGAAGGCGACGTAACCATCCCCGAAAAATTCGACGACGTCTATGTTGCCTATAACAATATCCAGAAGGAACAAGGCCTCGATCTGGAGCCTTATGCCGGAAAAACGTGCCGGCAGTGGGTTTACACCGTTACCAATTATCATCAGCGGAAAGCCATGCGGGGGACGCTAATGGTCTACAGCGGGCGCGTGATCGGCGGGGATTTGAGCACGCCGGAGCTGAACGGCTTTATGACAGGATTTGACGGTACAAAAGAAGAACAGAATTTCAGCGTGAATCAGCCGGCGCTTGCGCGGACCAATGTCGGCGATCTGACGAATGCGTCCTCGGCGCCGCAGGCGTCTTCCGCCGTGGAGGCAAAAAAGCCGGCGTCTTCGGCGGTTCCGGCAAATGCGTGGCCGACGGATTGATTTTCCGGCCTGGGGATAGTATACTGAGCTTGCATTTTAAAAAACATGGGACGTGAGAGTCTGAATGAGTGCAGACAAAAGCAGATGAAAAAGGAACGGCTTGACAAAATACTGGCTTCCCAGAATTTTGGCAGCCGGAAAGAAGTGGGCGCTGCTATCCGCGGGGGGCGTGTTTCCATCGGCGGCAAAACCGTCCTGAAGCCGGACTTCAAGATGGATCCGGAGAGCGGTGCCATTGCTGTAGACGGAAATGAGATTGTATTTAAGCGCCGTCTGTATCTGATGATGAACAAGCCGGCCGGCGTGCTTTCCGCGTCACGGGATACGCGGGCGCGCACGGTGGTTGACCTTCTTCCGGAGCCGTACCGGCGCAGGGGGATATTCCCCGCCGGGCGCCTCGACCGGGACACCGAGGGCCTGCTGATTTTAACCGACGACGGCCTGTTTGCGCACCGGATGCTTTCCCCCAGAAGCCACGTGAAAAAATGGTATGAGGCGCGGCTGGCCGCCCCTGTCACGGAAGAAGATCGGGCGGCGTTCCGGGCCGGGATCCAGCTGTCGGATTGGACGTGCCTTCCGGCGGAGCTTCAGGTCCTTGAAGAAGGGCAGTCTCCCGTGGTATGCGTCCGCATCTGCGAAGGGAAATACCATCAGGTCAAACGTATGTTTGCTGCGCGCGGCAATCAGGTTCTCCGCCTGCGGCGGGTGCGTATCGGCGGCCTCTCCCTCGATCCGGAACTGGTTTCCGGCAAAACGCGCGAGATGAGCCCGGAAGAATGCAGACGGATTTTTCACAATGAGCCATAACCTTTTGCCATAATAGACGAAAAATTCGATTCAAGTTTGTGTTTTATCAGAATTACATAAACCCTGCAAATGAATTTTGGGCAAAAAGAGTCTGTTCATCTCGAAGAACTTCTGTTATGATAAGACCATATTGAGTGACGCATAAAACGCTTGAACTTTAAGAAATCGATTATCAGGAGGTTGTTTAATTATGGCAAGTGTGACACTAAAACATGTCTATAAGGTTTATAACGGCGGAGTGACGGCCGTATCCGACTTCAGCCTGACCATTCCCGACAAAGAATTCGTCATTCTGGTTGGCCCTTCCGGATGCGGAAAGTCTACAACCCTGAGAATGATCGCAGGTTTGGAGGAAATTACGAAAGGCGAGCTTTATATCGGTGATACCCTCGCCAACGACGTTGCCCCGAAAGACCGTGATATTGCCATGGTGTTCCAGAATTACGCCCTGTATCCGCATATGACAGTTTTCGACAATATGGCATTCGGCCTGAAACTGCGCAAGGTCCCCAAGGACGAAATTAAGCGCCGCGTGGGTGAAGCAGCCAAGATCCTCGATATCTCCCATCTTCTGGACAGAAAGCCGAAGGCTCTTTCCGGCGGCCAGCGGCAGCGTGTTGCGTTGGGGCGTGCCATTGTACGTAACCCGAAAGTCTTCCTTCTTGATGAACCTCTTTCCAACTTGGACGCAAAGCTGCGTGCGCAGATGAGGACCGAAATTTCCAAACTGCACAAGCGCCTGGGCACTACCTTCATTTACGTAACGCATGACCAGACGGAAGCTATGACCATGGGCGACCGTATCGTCGTGATGAAGGATGGATTTATTCAGCAGGTAGATACGCCGCAAAACCTGTATGATCTCCCGACCAATCTGTTTGTGGCAGGGTTCATGGGTTCGCCTCAAATGAACTTTATCGACGGTACCATCGCCAAAGACGGCTCCGATTACAAGATTAACTTTGGTCAGTATTCGATTAAAGTTCCAAAGGAAAAGAACAAGGACGACGTCCTCAAGGATTATGTGGATAAGGATGTCATTTTGGGTGTCCGCCCCGAAAATGTTCACGATGAGCCCGATTTCCTGTCAAAGGCCAAGGATGGCATTGTGGAGGCCGATGTGGAAGTTACAGAGCTGATGGGCGCTGAAACATACCTGTACCTTAACTGTGAAGGCAACTCCATTACGGCGCGTGTCAACCCGGCGACTACCGCAAAGACCGGCGACCGCATTAAGATTGCCCTGGATCTTTCCAAGATGCATCTGTTTGACAAAGAAACAGAGCTGACGATTTTGAACTGAATAATTTTGCGGGCTACATGACCGGCCTGCGTCATAAAGGGAGAGCCGTGCGCAGAAGCACGGCTCTTCTTTCAGCAAATAGGGGTGCGCCCCTTCTCAATGTTTTTTGTTTTGCCCGGGGTTCCGGGAAGAAAATTTTTCAGGAAAAACAGATCTGGCTTTATAAATTTTAAAAAGGAACTTGAAATTATTCCGCGTTTTCTGTAGAATATAAGACAGTGAACTGTATTTCAGTGTTTTTAGGTTTTTATTTTTGAAAATAGACAACTAGGCTAAAGTGAGGGAGTGCCATGTCTAACAGACTATTTCAGGGCATCATTCATCAAATGCGTGATGCCATTGACAGAACGATCGGCGTTGTGGACGAGACTTCCGTGATTATTGCCTGCAGCGAGCTGGGCCGAATCGGTGAAGTCAACGAAAACATCACGACCGAAGCGTTTGCTTCTCCGGGTACGTTTGTCGTGAACGGCTATACGTTTAAGTCGTTTGGGAACCGCCCGCGCCCCGAGTATGCGGTGTTTGTTTCGGGCAGCGATGCGGAGGCAGGCCGCTATGCGTCCCTGCTGGCAATTTCGCTCAGCAATATCAAGCAGTACTACGACGAGAAGTATGACCGCAGCACTTTTATTAAAAACGTTATCCTGGACAACATCCTTCCGGGAGATATCTATCTGAAAGCGCGGGAGCTCCGTTTCAATACGGATGTCAGCCGCGTCTGCATGCTGATTAAGGTGACCAACAAAACGGATATATCAGCATATGATGTTATCCAGAATCTTTTCCCCGACAAAAACAAGGATTTTGTCATCAACATTAATGAAACGGATATTGCCCTTGTCAAGGAAATCCGCCAGGAAATCGACCCGAAGGATCTGGAGAAGCTGGCCAGCTCCATTGTGGATACCCTGAGCAGCGAATTCTACACCCACTGCGTCGTTGGGATCGGCACCATTGTAACCGGGATTAAGGATTTGGCCCGCTCTTTCAAAGAAGCGCAGGTAGCCTTGGAGGTCGGCAAAGTTTTCGATACCGAGCGGCCGATTGTCAGCTATGATCACCTCGGCATTGCGCGGCTGATCTATCAGCTGCCAACCACCCTTTGCGAGGCTTTTTTGAAAGAGGTTTTCAAGCGTGGCTCCATTGATTCGTTGGATCACGAGACCTTGTTCACCATTCAGCGCTTTTTTGAGAACAACCTGAATGTCTCCGAAACTTCCCGCAAGCTGTTTGTCCACCGCAACACGCTTGTGTACCGCCTGGAAAAGATCAAGAAGATCACGGGATTGGATCTGCGTAATTTTGAGGATGCCATTGTGTTTAAAGTTGCTTTAATGGTAAAAAAATACCTTTCTTCCAATCCGGCTAAGTATTAAGTGCTTTATGGGAAAAAGTGTTACAGAAATATTACAAAACAATTCTTTATTAGCATAATAATTGCGACGCCCATTGGTATTATGGTAACGTACCGATGGGCTTTTCTGTCGGTTGCTTAGAGGAAGAAACGTAGGGAAACATTTTGTTTGAATGTGGAGCGATTGACATTGATAGAGTTTCAGAATGTGAGTAAGGTTTATTCGAACGGAACGCAGGCGCTGAAAAATGTCAGCCTGCATGTGGATACGGGAGAGTTTGTATTTATTGTCGGCCAGTCCGGCGCAGGAAAAAGCACATTTTTAAAGCTGATTACATGCGAGGAGCGCCCGACTGCCGGGGAGATCGTCGTGGGCGAGCAGAAGCTCACCCAGTTGAAACGGAGCGAAATCCCGTATCTCCGGCGCATGATGGGGATGGTTTTCCAGGATTTCCGGCTGATCAGCAAGATGACGGTTTACGATAATATAGCGTTTGCCATGCATGTGGTGGGTGCTTCCAGCCGGGAAGTCCGGAAACGTGTTCCGTACATATTGAGCCTTGTGGATCTTCAGGACAAGGCCCAGTGCCATCCGCGCGAGCTTTCGGGCGGCGAACAGCAGCGCGTGGGGCTGGCGCGGGCGCTGGTCAACAATCCGCGCCTGCTGATTGCGGACGAGCCTACCGGAAACGTGGATCCCACGCTTTCCTTTGAGATCGTCGATCTTCTGAACCAAATTAACAAGCGCGGGACAACGGTTCTGATGGTTACTCACCAGCATTCGCTTGTTAAACATTTTCAGCGCAGGGTCGTTGAGATCAAGAACGGCTCCATTGTCGCAGACAGCTGCAACTGGGAGGCGCGCCATGATTGATAATTTTAAGTATCTGTTCAAGGAAGGTGTACGCAACATCTGGAGCAACCGCACCATGTCGCTGGCATCCGTGGGGGTTCTGGTTTCCTGCCTGTTCCTAACGGGGGCCGCCGTGCTGTTTTCCATGAACATCAATGCTGCCATGAAGACCGTGGAAGGGACTAATTCCGTTAAAGTCTATATGGATGAAGGCCTCCCGGTGCTTTCCGCCGTAAAAGCGGGGGAAGAAATTAAAAAACTCGACAATATTGCGGACTGCAAGTTTATTCCGAAGGATGAGGCCATTGAAAAGGTCATGGGTATGCTGGGAGAAAAGGACGCAACGATTCTCACCGGTATGACCGGAAAAGAGAACCCCCTTCCGGACGCGTATCAGGTTTCTTTTAAAGACCTTTCGAAATACAAGGATACGGTTTCCAAAATCCGAAAAATCAGCGGGGTTGAAAGCATCAACGACTATTCTGATATTGCAGCCAAGCTGACCAAACTGGATCGAATGGTAACGACGGGCGGGTTTTGGATCATCCTGATTCTGAGCCTGGTTTCCCTCTTTATCATTTCCAATACCATTCGTGTCACGATGTTTTCACGCAGGCTGGAGATTAACATTATGAAATCGGTAGGCGCGACAAACTGGTTTGTTCGGGTTCCATTTATTGTGGAGGGCGTAGTGATCGGGCTGATTTCAGGTGCCGTGGCGAGCGGCATTCTGTATCTGGTTTATGGTAAACTGACTAGTATGCTGACTTCCATTACCCTGTTTCAAACCGTTTCCATTAACAGCCTTTCCGCCTCCCTTACAGGGATTTTCCTGTTAGCCGGGTGCTTTTTCGGCGCGCTGGGCGGCTTAATATCAATCGGAAGATACCTTAAGAAAGAAGGGGGCGACGTTGTTGACTGGTAAAAAGCTTTTGAAATGTTTTCTGGTGGCAGTTCTGTCCCTTTCCGTTGTGTTTTCCTGTTCTGCCGGGACGGTTTCTGTTTCTGCTTCTTCCCTGTCCAATCTGCAGAAAAAGCAGACAAATCTGAAAAAGCAGCAGGAGCAGATTAAAACCAACCTGAGTAAGCTGAAAAATGACACAGCCAAGAAACAGCAGTATAAAAATGAGCTGGATGCACAGATTACCAATGTTCAGCAGCAGATTGATACCCTCGACGAGCAGATTGAAGGCTACAATGCCGATATTAAGGACAGAGAAGAAAAAATAGCCGGAAAACAGAAAGATATTGATGCCGATTACGAGAGGCTGAAAGAACGAATCCGCGCCTTGTACTTAACGGGGGATGCTTCCACCATGGAGATCGTGCTGAATGCCAAAAACGTCATGGATCTTGCCGATAAGATGAAAATCATGAGCGTGGTTACGGAGCATGATTCCGAATTGATCGACAGACTGAAGAATGAAATGAACAGCATTAAGGCTGACAAGCAGGCGATCGAGTCGGAGCGGAGCAGGGTTACCGCCACGAAAAACGAATACGCCCAGAAGCGGAGCGAGTTGGCGGCGCTGGAGACAGAAGCGAAAAAGACACTGTCGGAGCTGGCGTCCAACACAGCGGATGAACAGAAAGAATATCAGAAAAATGCTGCTGCACAGAAACAGCTTCAGCAGCAGGTGGATGCCTGGTACAAGGCGTATTATGCAAGCCTGAAAAGTAAGAGCAGCGGCAGCAGCGGCGGCGGCGGCAGCGGCGGCTATGTCAGCAAAGGGCATTTCACATGGCCCGTTCCTGGGTATTCGCAGATCACAAGCCCTTACGGCTGGCGCTGGAACCACACTGATTTCCATCCCGGTATCGACATTGGGGGCGGCGGCATTTACGGTTCCAAAATTGTAGCGGCCGATTCCGGCCGGGTCATTATGGCTGGATACGGTTTTTCCGGCAGCGGATACAACGGCTACGGAAACGTGGTGGCAATTGACCACGGCGGCGGATACTCCACACTGTACGGCCACATGAGCCGCGTGGCGGTCAGTAACGGCCAGCAGGTCACCAAAGGCCAGATAATCGGTTACGTGGGAAGTACGGGACATTCTACTGGTCCGCACTGCCATTTTGAAATCCGCGTGAATGGACAGAGACAGAACCCGATGAATTCGTTCGGATGAGCTTTTCTTATTTGTCCGGTGCGGAGCATGCGCAGTTCCGCGGCGCCGGGCGGCAGAATGCAGGTTTCCAGTGCGGTTTCAGCACTGGAAACCGTTTTGTGCTCGGCAGACGCAAAGTGAGGAATGAAGGAAAATGAGCAGAAAGGTTTCTCTGGGTGCGGCGGTGTCGGCGGCGGCCATTGCGGCGGCGGTTGCTGTGTCGCTGACCTACCGGTACTCTATGGGAAAATTTAATGCGAAAGTGGCCGATGTCAATGAGCGGCAGGCCATGTATACCAAGCTGAGTGAGATTGATCAGAAGGCGCGGCAGGATTATGTGGGCAAGATTGACGAGTCTGCGCTGACGGACGGCATCTGCGCTGGATATCTTGCGGGCCTGGGCGATTCGCATGCTCAATACCTTTCCCCGAAAAAATACAGGGCGTATTTAAACGCCACAGATGATCGGAATATCGGTGTCGGCATCCAAACAGTCCGTGACAGCGACGGGAACATGGAAATCATTGAAGTGACTAAGGGTTCTCCCGCGGAGAAGTCAGGCATAAAAAAGGGAGATACCATCGTTGCCGTAGACGGAAAAGACGTCGTCCGCAGCACCTATGCGGTTGCACTGAATATGCTGGAAGGAAGCGCCGGGACAAAAGTCCGGTTAAAAATTCTCCGTTTGCAGGATGGGAGTGTGTCTTCCGCTTCCCAGACGGAACCCCTTGAAATCACCGTGACGAGGGGTGAATACCGGTCCCAGACCGTCCAGTACTCCATGGTGAATGGAAATGCCGCTTATATAAAAATATCCCGGTTCGATCAAAACACAGCCACCGATTTCAACAATGCCGTTTCCACTCTGATCCGCCGCCGGGCGGCGGGCATTGTTATCGACCTGCGCGGGAATTCCGGCGCAAATGTTGAAACTGCTGCCTCGGTGTTGGATACCCTTCTTCCGGCGGGGAATACGGTCATCAGCCGCGGGAAAGACGGGCGCACGCAGGTGGAATACACCTCGCACTCCAATGAAGTGGAAGTGCCCCTCGGTATTCTGATTAATAATGAAACTTCAGGTGCCGCCGAAATTTTCGCAGCGGATATCCGAGATTTCAAAAAAGGGCTTCTGGTGGGGGAAAAAACGGCGGGAAATGCGGTCAAGACAGCAGCTGTACCGCTTTCTGACGGTTCCGCCATGATCCTGTCCGTAGCCGACTATCTGACCGTCGGCGGAAAAGATCTGAACGGCGCCGGCGTTGCCGCAGATATCAACATCAGTCTTGGCAGCGAGCAGAAAGCACTGCTGGAGCGGAACAGTCTGTCCCCCTCGAAAGACGCACAGGTGCAGGCTGCCGTGTCGGCGCTGATCCGCCAGGGCGCGTCCGTTCAGCAGTCTCCCGGTGTCTCTTCGTCGGCTTCCGGGACGGACTGAAAACAAGGTCTTTATCTGGCCCGATATGATTGACAGAACTGAGCGGTTTTACTATAATAGATTTATTCTCTGAAAATTCAGGCTGCGGTTTCCCGCAGCTTTTCAAAGGTGGTCGTTGCAGTGGCAAAGCAGATTCTTTTAACAAAAGAAGGACTCCAAAAGATGGAGGATGAGCTGGACGAGCTCAAAGGGAACAAAAGAAAAGAAGTCGCCGGAAAAATCAAGGTGGCCCTTTCGTTCGGGGATCTGTCCGAAAACAGCGAATATGACGAAGCAAAAAACGAACAGGCAATCGTCGAGGCGCGCATTGCGGATATCGAGGCCATGCTGAAACAGGTGAAAGTGGTCGATGAAAGTGAGCTTAGCTCTGAGAATATTCATATCGGTTCCAAGGCGGAGCTGCGTGTTACCAATCCTAAAACAGGCACCAGCCAGGTTGTAAACTATAAGATCGTCGGTTCCAATGAAGCCGATCCTCTTAACGGGTTTATTTCCGACGAGTCGGCGGTGGGAAAAGCTTTGCTGGATCATGCGATCGGCGATAAAGTCAAAGTGGAAGTCCCCGCCGGAACGATGGAATATGAGGTTCTGACCATCTCCTGAAGACATCTCGGGCGGGTGTGGCCGTTTGTCACCCTGCCCTTTTTATTTATATTTTGAATTTTGTATTTAAACTGGAAAGGTGCGGGAAATCGAAATGAATGAAGCAACCACGGGAACACCGGAAGAGGACGGGGCTGTCCGGAACGTGAGTGAAACCCAAATTCGGAGGGACAAGCTTACGGCGCTCCAGAAGGCGGGCAAAGATCCTTTTTTAATCACCACATGCCCCCGCGACCATACTGCCAAGGAAATTCTTGACAATTTTGCCGACCTGGAAAATAAGGATGTCTGTATTGCAGGGAGGATCCTGAGCTGGCGCGATATGGGCAAGGCCGGATTTATGGATTTGTTTGACATGACAGGCCGGATTCAGGTTTACATGAAAATCGACCAGGTCGGTGAAGAAAGCTATTCCGAACTGAAAAATTACTGGGACGTCGGAGATATCATCAGCGTCAAGGGCTATGTGTTCAAAACACGCCGGGGCCAGATTTCCGTCCACGCGGCAGAAATCCGTCTGCTATCAAAGGCACTTCTTCCCCTTCCGGAAAAGTTCCACGGCCTGAAAGACACGGATCTGCGCTACCGCCAGCGGTATCTGGACCTGATTGTCAATCCTGAAGTCAAGGAAACTTTTGTCCGGCGCAGCCGGATTATCAAGGCCATCCGGGATATGCTGGACGGCATGGGCTATATTGAAGTGGAAACTCCGGTTTTAAATACTATCCCGGGCGGCGCGACGGCACGGCCGTTCATTACGCACCACAACACGCTGAATATCGATATGTACCTTCGCATTGCCACCGAACTGCACCTGAAGCGGCTGATTGTAGGCGGAATGGAGAAAGTCTACGAAATCGGGCGCATCTTCCGCAATGAAGGGATGGATGTCAAGCATAACCCGGAGTTTACCACGCTGGAAATGTATGAGGCGTACACAGATTACCGGGGAATGATGGAACGCACCGAAAACTTGATCCGGGCCTGTGCGCGGGCGGCGTGCGGTTCAGAAACGGTCGTTTATCAGGGCGATGAAATTGACTTTTCTATGCCGTTCCGGCGCATGACCATGAACGACGCCATCCAGAAATTCACCGGAGTGGATTTCCTTTCGTTTAAGGGCAATGCTGAAAAAGCCAGGGAGGCTGCCGCCGGCCTTGGCATTGAACCAAAGCCATCCGGCGCTTGGGGTGATATCATGGCGCAGGTCTTTGATGAAAAGGTGGAGGACAAACTCGTTCAGCCAACCTTTATTTACGATTACCCCGTGGAGGTTTCCCCCCTTACCAAGCGGAAGCGCGGTGTACCGGAACTGGTGGAGCGGTTTGAACTGTTTATTGCCCGCTGTGAACTGGCAAACGCCTATTCCGAACTGAATGATCCGATCGACCAGCGGGAGCGTTTTGTCCGTCAGATGGAACTCCGCGCCAAAGGTGACGAGGAAGCGAATATGATCGACGAGGACTTTCTCACGGCACTGGAATATGGGATGCCGCCCACAGGAGGAATGGGAATGGGAATAGACCGGCTGGTAATGCTGCTGACTGACAGCGCTTCTATCCGTGACGTTCTCTTGTTTCCAACCATGAGACCCAGGGAGGTGTAATGGAACCATGGCCAGGGAAGGATATCTGCTTCATGCCGGCGAGGAGAGCATCCATGATCCGTCTGTGGAACAAAAGGCGGATACTCCTCATAAAAAGTGGGATAATTTCTGGTATTATCACAAAGTCCATGTTATTATTGCCATCCTGATTTTGGCGGTAGTCATTTTCTCTGTCTGGAGTACCTTAAAAACCGTTCATCCGGACTATACCGTCGGTATGATTACCCAGCAGTATTATCCGGAAGAGGCCATAAACACACTGCAGGATCAAATGCAGAAATATGGGAGCGACCTGAACGGCGACGGCCGCACGGTCGTGCAGATTGTCCAGTATTACCTAGCCCCCGTATCCAGTTCCAATAGTTCTGGGTCAGCCATGGCCGACCCGCAGATCCGGGTGGCCAATCAGGTTAAGCTGGAAGCGGATATTTCCGCCGGCACCAGCATCATTTTTATTACCGATGATGCGTCGTTCCGTTCGCAGGAAAAACAGGGCAGGTTTTTTGCTTATCTAGACGGCAGCACACCGCCGGACGGAGCCACCGATTATGATAAAATGCGGATTCCCCTGCAAAAATGCCCCAAATTTGCCGGACTGAAAGTAAAAATCCCCGCATCTTCGGGAAGCATCAGTACCGACCTCTTCAAAAACTTGGACATGTCTCTCCGGATTTACAAGGGTTCAGGCATTGAAGGCAAAGAAAAAGATTATTACCAGGCGTCCAAGCAGATGTTTCAGAAGCTGACGCACAGCTCCTGAAAGGGTTCGGCAAAAAAATATATTTACTGGGAGGCATAAGTCTATGAGAAGCGACCAAATAAAGTCCGGTGCCAACCGCGCACCCCAGCGTGCCCTTTTAAGGGCCCTTGGCCTTACGGATGAAGAAATCAAACGCCCGTTTGTCGCGGTAGTCTGTTCGGCCAGCGATTACATACCAGGCCACAAGCACCTGCGGGAGATCAGCGAAGCCGTTAAGGCAGGCATTCTCAGCGCCGGCGGCGTGCCGTTTGAATTTCAGACCATTGGTGTCTGCGACGGCATTGCCATGAACCACAAGGGCATGAAATATTCTCTTTGCTCCCGGGAACTGATTGCCGATTCCATTGAAGTTATGCTGACTGCCCATCCGCTGGATGCTGCCGTGTTTATCCCGAACTGCGACAAAATCGTTCCGGGGATGCTGATGGCCGCCTGCCGGATGAACCTGCCCAGTATTTTTATCAGCGGCGGACCCATGCTGCCAGGCGAATACCGCGGCGAGCGGATCGGCTTCTCCGAAATGTCCGAGGCTGTGGGAGCCCACGCGGCGGGCAAAATGAGCGACGGCGATCTCCGTGAAATGGAAGAAGCTGCCTGCCCGGGATGCGGGAGCTGCTCTGGCATGTATACGGCCAATTCCATGAACTGCCTGACCGAAGCCATTGGAATGGCCCTTCCGGGGAACGGGACCGTTCCCGCTGTCTTTGCCAAACGGATCCGTCTGGCCAAAGAAGCGGGCGTGCAGGTTATGCGGCTTTACCGTGAGAACCGCCGCCCGAGCGATATCCTTACGCCGAAAGCCTTTGAGAATGCCCTGCGCAGCGATATGGCACTGGGATGTTCCACCAATACGGTGCTGCACCTGACGGCCATTGCGCACGAAATGGGTGTCCCGCTCGATATCAATACCATTGACCGGATCAGCCGGAATACACCCCAGATCTGTAAACTGAATCCTGCCGGAAAGATCTTTATCACAGATCTTGACCGGGTTGGCGGCATTCCGGCCGTCATGAAGGAACTTGCACGGAAAGATCTGATCAATCTGGATATCCCGACCGTGCGCGGCACCGTGCGCGAACGGCTGGATTCCGCACCTGATGCGGACGGAACCATTATCCACAAAGTAGAAACGCCTATCCGCAAAGACGGCGGCATTGCCATCTTGAAAGGCAACCTTGCGCCGGAGGGCTCCGTTGTGAAACAAGGGGCCGTCGATCCCGGAATGATGCAGCATGTCGGTCCCGCCCGCTGTTTCGGCAGTGAAGAGGATGCGATTGCGGCGATCCAGGGAGGTAAAATCCAGCCCGGCGACGTGGTCGTTATCCGGTACGAAGGCCCCAAGGGCGGCCCGGGCATGCGCGAAATGCTGGCCCCCACCTCGTCGCTGGCCGGCATGGGCCTCGGTGACAGCGTGGCGCTGATTACCGACGGGCGCTTTTCAGGTGCCACGCGCGGCGCAGCAATTGGCCATGTTTCGCCGGAAGCAGCCGCTGGGGGTCTGATCGCCCTGATCCAGGACGGCGACCGGATCAATGTGGACATTCCCGGCAGGAAACTGGAGCTTTGCGTCGGCGAAGAGGAAATTGCAAAGCGCCGGGCAGCGTGGAAAGCTCCCCACAAGGAACTTACCGGTTACCTGAAACGGTACGCCCGGATGGTCACGTCCGGTTCCCGCGGTGCCGTTTTTGAGGATTAGCCGCGAATTTTTCCAGAGCGGCGGCATTGGTGAGATGCAGCCCCCGGTAGCCGGTCTGGATCCATCCCTTGTGCCGGAAACCGGAGAGAATTCGGCTGGCGGTCACGCGGGAAACGCCGGCAAGGGCCGCCAGGTCTTCATGTGTGGCGCGGATTTCCCCTCTGGTTCCCGCCAAATTCAGCAAAAGCCTGGCCAGCCGTTCATCCGCCTGCTGAAAGGTAGCTGTGTCCACCTGAGAAGAAAGCATGCGGATGGTTTGCGACAGGCAGGTCAGAAGACCCATGGCAAGCTCCGGATCCTTCCGGATGCACTTCAGCAGGCTTTGCCGCGTTACAGCAATGATTTTGGAATCTTTCAGTGTCTTTGCCGAGGATACGCGGGGCAGGCCGTCAAAAAAGGCGGCTTCGCCAAAAACGCTGCCGGATTTCCGGATTGCCAGCGTCTTCTCCCCGCCGTTTTCCGAGCAGAAGAAAATCCGTACGGCTCCGTCCTTCAGATAAAAAAATTCCGCGGCAAGGTCGCCCTGCCAGTAAACTGCGGCGCCTTTTTCATAAAACCGCGGCGTCAGTTCTTTTTCCAGTATGGTCCACGATTTTTCCGGCCCATTTCTTTCCATGCAGGATTCCCTCCATCCTTTTAGCCAGATTGTATCATGTGTTACATTTTTTGTACAGTCCCCGTGGGATAATGGATTGAAATGGAATAAAGGAGGAATTTCAATGGGAATGACTATGACGCAGAAAATCCTTGCGGCCCACGCGGGTCTGCCCGCTGTGGAAGCCGGGCAGCTGATCGAGGCAGAGCTTGACCTGGTTCTCGGCAACGACATTACGTCGCCCGTTGCCATTGACGGCTTTGAGAAATGCGGGGCGGATTCCGTATTTGACCGGAACCGTATCGCACTGGTTATGGATCATTTTGTACCCAACAAAGATATTAAATCAGCCGAACAGTGCCAGCGGACGCGTAATTTTGCCCGAAAATACGGTATTGTGAATTTCTTTGACGCGGGTCGTATGGGCATAGAGCACGCGCTGCTGCCGGAGCAAGGGCTTGTCGGCCCCGGCGACTGCATCATTGGAGCGGATTCGCACACCTGCACCTACGGCGCACTGGGTGCTTTTTCGACGGGCGTGGGCTCGACCGACATGGCCGCCGGGATGATCACCGGCAAGGCGTGGTTCAAGGTTCCGTCTGCCATCCGGGTTGTCCTTACGGGGGAACCGAGCCGCTGGATCGGCGGCAAAGACGTAATTTTGTATCTGATCGGAAAGATCGGTGTGGACGGCGCGCTGTACCGTTCCCTGGAATTCACCGGGGAGGGGCTCCAGTACATGGGGATGGCGGACCGGCTGACCATTGCCAATATGGCAATAGAAGCCGGGGCAAAAAATGGGATTTTCCCTGTAGACGATATCACCATGGAGTACGAAAACGGACGTTTCCAGAGAAAGCCCGTTGTCTATCAGGCAGATCCGGACGCGGTTTATGAATCCACCGTTGAGATTGACCTGTCGGCGCTGCGCCCCATTGTCGCTTTTCCGCATCTTCCGTCGAATACAAAAACCATAGACGAAGCGGGCCGGGTGAAAATCGACCAGAGTGTGATCGGTTCCTGCACCAACGGGCGCATAGAGGATCTGCGCATTGCCGCGTCCATCCTGAAAGGCCGCCAGATTGCCGACGGGGTGCGCTGCATTGTGATTCCGGCTACTCAGCAGATTTATCTTCAGGCGGTCCGCGAGGGGCTGGCAGAGATTTTCGTCGAAGCGGGGGCTGTGTTCAGCACGCCGACCTGCGGGCCGTGCCTGGGCGGGCATATGGGAGTGCTGGCCAAAGGTGAACGGGCCGTTTCCACAACAAACCGGAATTTTGTCGGGCGCATGGGCCATGTGAAATCCGAAGTTTACCTTGCGGGTCCGGCCGTGGCTGCGGCAAGCGCTGTAACCGGGTTCCTGACCGACCCGGACCGGATTTGAAAGGAGCGGATCTGCCATGAAAATACAGGGAACAGTCCATAAATACGGAGACAACGTCAATACCGACGTAATCATCCCCGCGCGGTATCTCAACATGTCGTCGCAAACGGAGCTGGCCGCGCATTGTATGGAAGATATCGATCCGGATTTTGTAAAAAAAGTCAAGCCGGGGGATATCCTTGCTGCCGGAAAGAATTTCGGGTGCGGCTCGTCCCGGGAACATGCGCCGATTGCGATTCGTTCCAGCGGGATATCCTGCGTAATTGCTTCGTCGTTTGCCCGGATTTTCTACCGGAATTCCATCAATATCGGTCTGCCAATTCTGGAATGCGGGGACGCGGCGGAGGAAATCCGAAGCGGCGACACGGTTTCGGTCGATTTTGATTCCGGTGTGATAAGGGATGAGACGACCGGGAAAACTTATAAAGCACGGCCGTATCCGCCTTTTTTACAGAATATTATTCAGAAGGGCGGCCTTTTGAACAGTATCCGAAAATAGGCAGAAGAAAAAGGGCGCGGCAGATGCCGCGCCTTTTATGCCCGGCGGGCGGATGCCGGGCGGCTCCTGTGTACGGGCATAAAAAATCTTTATAAAATATTCATACCTTGGACCTCCTTTTCCAGTATAATCAAATGGAAAGGAAAAGCTGAGGGAGCGAAGGAGGAATTGATATGGCATCCGGAAAAATCATGGTGGTGGATGACGACCAGAATATCTGCGAACTGCTCAGGCTGTATCTTGAAAAGGAAGGCTTTGAGACTGTCATTGCAAATGACGGAAAAAAAGCGCTGGAAATGTTTGACAGCGAAAAGCCGGATCTTATTCTGCTGGATATTATGCTTCCCGGGCTGGACGGCTGGCAGGTGTGCCGGGAAATCCGCAAAAAATCGCAATGCCCGATTATTATGCTTACGGCCAAAGGCGAGGTCTTCGACAAGGTTCTGGGGCTGGAGCTGGGTGCAGACGATTATGTCGTAAAGCCGTTTGAGGCGAAGGAAGTCGTGGCGCGGATCAAAGCGGTGCTGCGCCGCCTTGGGAAAAACGGGGACAATCAGGTTAAAAAGGTGGAATATGACAAGCTTTCCATCAATCTGACCAATTATGAGCTGAAAGTCAACGGCAAGCAGATTGATACACCGCCCAAGGAGATGGAACTGATTTATCATCTTGCCAGCAACCCCAACCGCGTGTTTACACGGGACCAGCTGCTGGATGAAGTCTGGGGGTTCGATTATTACGGCGACAGCCGCACGGTTGATGTCCACGTCAAACGTCTGCGGGAAAAGCTGGAGGGCGTTTCGGATCAATGGTCTTTAAAGACGGTTTGGGGTGTCGGCTATAAATTTGAAGTAAAAGAAAAAGAGTAGATCTGCTCCTTGCCGGGGTGAAAATATGCGTAAGACCCTTTTTAAAAAATATCTGAGGATTACATCAGCAATTATCCTGATCAGTTTTATAATTCTAAGTTTTGTTATGGTTATTTTTGTCTCAAATTACTGGAAGTCGGAAAAACGGAACCTGCTTCGGCGAAATGCTGAAAACGTGGCTACGCTGGTTTCGAAAAATGCCATCAGCGTAAAAAAGGACGTCTATACGCTGGATTCCGTCCGAATGCAGAATTTTACCGAAGCATTTGCCCAGAATATTGATTCCGATATTTTTATCACCGACTGCAGCGGAAAATTCCAGGTAATAGCTTATGGCAGCGGGGGAGACTTTGACGGCACAAAACCGATCAGTCCTCAGATCATGCAAAAGGCGCTGAATGGTTTTTACAGCGGCGAAGGTACTCTAAACGGCGTTTACAGCCGGTCACATAATATCGTCGGTGTCCCGATCCGAGTCAGAAGCGACGACGGCATGGCGGAAATCGGAGCGGTTTTTGCCGCTTACAACTCAGCGTCGTTTCATACTTTCCTGCTGGAGATTGTCCGGAACCTTCTGCTGGCTGCCGTAGCGGCGTTTTTGATTTCTTTCTGTATGGTCTGGATCTTTTCTTATAAACTGGTCCAGCCCCTGCGGCGGATGGCGTATGCCGCGCGGTGTTTTGGAAAAGGTGATTTTTCCGTCCGCGTTCCGGTGACTTCATCCGACGAAATCGGCCAGCTTGCAGCTGCATTTAATAATATGGCGGATTCCCTTACGTCCAGTGAAAGCGCAAGCCGCAATTTTATCGCCAACGTTTCGCATGAGCTGAAAACACCGATGACAACCATAGCGGGATTTATTGACGGTATTCTGGACGGAACGATCCCGCAGGAAAAAGAAAAGCATTACCTGACGATTGTTTCGCAGGAAGTCAAGCGCCTTTCACGTCTGGTGCGTACCATGCTGGATCTTTCCCGTATCGACAGCGGCAGCCTGAAGCTGCATCCCGCGCGTTTCGACCTGACCAATACAATTTTGATTTGCCTGCTTTCTTTTGAGCAGAAGATCGAAGCGAAGCACATTGAAGTGCGTGGCTTAGAGCATACGGAAAACCTGTTTGTCGATGGAGATCCGGATATGCTCCATCAGGTAGTTTATAATCTGATTGACAATGCGGTTAAGTTCACCAATGAGGGAGGATACCTTTCCATCCATATCGCCGAATCGGGTGATCGGGTGACGGTTTCTATTGAAAACAGCGGTGCGGGAATCGAACCGGATGAACTGCCTCTGATTTTCGACCGTTTTTATAAAACGGATAAATCCCGCAGCCAGGACAAAAATGGAATGGGGCTTGGTCTTTATCTTATAAAAACCATTGTCCGGCTGCACGGCGGGGATATTTCCGCCGCCAGTGAGCAAAACAAATATACCCGGTTTGAATTCTGGATTCCGAAAAAAATCGAGCAGCCGCATGCCGGGCAGTCAAAACTGGTGGAAACAACCGCTGGCAATCCGCCGAATCCAAAACAGAAGAAGGACAACATATGAATGATCAGGACAAAGAGCCTTGGGAATATGAAGATAAAATTCCAGAAGAACCCCGCCGGGAGAATCCGGAGCAGCAGGATGAAGGACCGGGCAGTGCAAGCCCGGATCAGCCGTCTCCGCATGACGACGGCACCGCTCCGGATAACGGAGCCGCGCACGGGCAGAATCCTGAGCCGCCTTATCAGGAACCGCCGGGAAAAGGACCGTATTCTCCCTACGGGCAGAATGCAGGGCCTTACGGGCAGTATTCCAATCCCGGATATGGGCAGCAGCCGTACACCAATCCATATACTCCGCCGACAGGCGGCTGGCAGGGTTACTGGAATCCTTACGGGCAGACTCCGCCCAGCCCGCCGCATAAGCATAAAATGGGCGGCGGACTGAAAGCCTTTTTATGGATCCTTGGGATTGTCGTAGCCGGTTTGGTGGTCGCGTTTGTGGCTTCGCCGTTCCGACTTCGAACTGCCCAGTACGGTGCTGCCGCTTCGTCTGCCGTTTCGGGTTCTCCGGGTGCATCTTCATCCCTGCCCGGTTCGGTCGTTTCCGGCAGCGCGTCGTCGGAAAGCCTGATCGGGGGTGTTCAGGGTGACGGAACCGACCCGAACGCCGCAGGCATTACGATCGAAGGCAAGCCTTCCGGCACTCAACTGAGTGCAAACACGGCCTACAAGAATGTGATTAAAAGCGTTGTGGGGGTAGAAACGACGGTTTCTGCGTCGCAGACCACCACCGGCCAAAGCGCTGTGGCCGAAGGCACGGGCATTATTGCCACCAGCAGCGGCTATATTCTTACAAATGCCCATGTTGTCAACTATTCCCGGAGCAACCAGGTGAAAGTGGTGCTGTACAATAATAAAGGATACCAGGCCAAAGTGGTGGGATTTGACAAGACTTCTGATTTAGCCGTTCTGAAAATCAATGCGAAAGATCTTTCACCCGCCCGGTTCGGCAATGCGGACAGCATGGAGATCGGCGACCGGGTGATCGCCATCGGCAACCCAGGCGGATTGAGTTACGCCGGGTCGCTGACGGGCGGCTATATTTCGGCACTTAACCGGGAGATTGAAAGCCACAGTGACAACGGAATGACCTATATCCAGACCGATGCAGCCATCAATCCCGGCAATTCCGGCGGCCCGCTCGTCAACATGTTTGGGCAGGTGATCGGAATCAATTCCAATAAGATCGTTGCAACAGGCTATGAAGGGATGGGATTTGCCATTCCCGTCAGCCACGCCCGGTCGATCATTGACGAGCTGATGCGGAAAGGATATGTTTCCGGACGCTGCCGGCTGGGAATTACGGGCAAGACTGTAGAAAGCCTTTATACCGGAGTCGGCTATCCGCAAGGGGTTGTGATTGTCAAAATCGATTCCGAAAGCGATATGGTGCGTGCGGGGGCTAAGACCGGGGATATCATCACGGCAGCCGACGGCACAACCGTTACCGGCATGGATGATCTGTACGAAGTTTTAGACCGGCACAAGCCCGGAGACGTGATTTCCATGAGCCTTTATACCGGTTCCATTTCAGGAAATGGCCAGATAAAAAAGATCCGTGTCAAACTCTTGGAGGATAAAGGGGAAACGCAGAAGTAACAGCCGGGTTCTGTACGGGAATCTGCCCGCCGTATTTTGTTACTTTTATTTATGAATTTGTAACTTGCTATGCAGCGTTTTAGGCCTTACAATATAAAAAAATAAAGAAGCGCAGCGGCTGCCATTTGTCTGAATGGTGCGCAGGAAATTTTTGGCGGGCACTGTTCTGGCTGTATTCAAAAGATTAAGAAACTGAAATATCCTTAAGTATGTGAATTTTGGAGTGTGATCTGAGTATGAATCAAAATATGAATGGAAAGAATGTAGTTTGCGCGGTTTGTGCGGCGGCAGTTTTGCTGACGGCTTTGGCCGGCTGCAAAGGGACTTCTGCTTCATCAGCCCTGGCCAGTTCCGGCACTTCTTCCGAAGAAGCACTGGGCAGTTCGGCTTCTTCTTTGGTTTCCGGTGCGCCGGCTTCCGGTTCCGTTTCCGGGGCGTCGTCTGCGGCAGCGGTTTCCGCCCAGTCCGCACCGGAGAAAGTATATTCCGTCAAAACGCAGCAGTACAAATTTAAGCAGGGAAAAAAATATTATCGGGCGGAGTATCCTCAGCTTTCTTCCAGCAGTGCGGACTGCAGCAAGGTGAACAGCCTGATGAAAAATACGGCCCTGAAAACCATTCTTGCCTATGGGACAGGCAATACCGCTTCTTATGCGGAAGCCCGGGTTTCCAGCCATGTCGCGTACCGGAGCGATGATTTTATCAGCGTGATTTTTCAGGAAAAATGCAGTACATCGCCTTCCGCAGAAGATACGGAGAACATCCGTACGGTAAATTATGACCTGAAAAGCGGAGAAGCCGTATCGGTGGACGATATGGTTCAAAAAAACGCTGCGCTTTCCAAAGCCTTGAACAATGCCGTCCAAAAACAGATGTCCAAGAAAAAGGCCGCTTCTTACCCTTCCTCCGTCATTCAATCGGGGATAAGCTCCTGCAGCGTTTATTTTAAAAACGACGGGATGACATTTTGCGTTCCGGTTTCCCAAAAGCTGGGGCCTTTCGTTAAACTGAGCGTAAAATATTCTGATACGGCAGGTTTCCGCACGAATCATTCGGCGTGGAAGTATTTTATCAAAAAATAAATTTATAAATCGAAAGATTTCCCTTGCAATTGCACCGTTCCTGTGGTATTATATTTGAGTACGACTGCGACAGATATGCGTTGAAGCGGGAGGTTGCGGTGCTTTGCACCGGTTTTTCCGTGGAGTATGTCCGATTTTAAACCGGGCGACAGATATTTTTGGGCGTACAGAGGGCGGTGCTCAGCCGCTGACGTTTGCCCAGACGTTTTTTAAGCCTACACCCGGATTTCGGCTCGTAAGGAAATCCGTTTTTTTTATGCAAAAGGGAAGAAACACCCGGCGCTGTGTTAGGATTTAAAGGACGTCGCCCGCCAACTACAATAAGGAGGCGATCCACGTGGCAGTCAAAGAAAAAATCAGGATCAGAATCAAAGGGTACGATCACCAGCTGGTAGACCAGTCGGCTGAAAAGATTGTCCAGACCGCAAAGCGCACGGGCGCTAGAGTTTCCGGCCCCGTTCCGCTCCCGACGGAAAAGCAGATCATCACGATTCTGCGCGCCGTCCACAAATATAAGGACAGCCGTGAACAGTTCGAGATGAGGACCCATAAGAGACTGATTGATATCCTCAGGCCTTCCAATAAGACAGTGGAATCTTTAATGGGCCTGGAGCTCCCCGCAGGTGTTGAAGTGGAGATTAAGCTCTGATTCAACCGACCGGCGGTTGGGGTCATGTTGGCCGGAGGGCCAACCAATAACCTGCAAGGAGGTAAATTATGAACAAAGGGATTATCGGCAGGAAGGTCGGCATGACGCAGATCTTCGACAAAGAGGGCAAGGTTGTCCCCGTTACGGTGATCGAGGCCGGCCCCTGCGTGATTGCGCAGAAAAAAACAGGGGAAAACGACGGCTATTCGAGCGTGCAGATGGGGTTCGGCGACCTGAAAGCCGGAAAAGTGAACAAGCCTATGAAGGGCCATTTTGACAAAGCAAATGTTGCCCCGAAAAAAACGCTTCATGAATTTCGTTTTGATGATCCGGACGCTTACAAAGTGGGCGACCTGGTTAAGGCGGACGTCTTTGCGGCCGGTGACAAGGTTGACGTAACCGCTACCAGTAAAGGCAAGGGGTATGCCGGTGTTATTAAGCGTTGGAACTTTCAGCGCCTGAAGGAATCCCACGGTTCCGGGCCTGTTGCCCGCCATGGCGGTTCCAACGGTTCCAATTCCGACCCGTCCCGAGTTTTTCCGGGTATGAAAATGGCCGGGCACATGGGTGCGGAACAGGTTACGGTGCAGAATCTTTCCGTAGCCACCGTGGACGCAGAAAACAACCTGATTGCCATCAAGGGTGCGGTCCCCGGCCCGAACGGCGGCATCGTGGTCATCCGTGACAGCGTGAAAGCTGCCAAGGCTTGAGGGAAGGAGGAGCAGAAATGCCTACAGTAGCAGTACTTGATATGGCAGGCAAGGAAGTCGGAAAGATGGATCTGTCGGACGCCATATTTGGAATTGAACCGAATCAGTCGGCCATGCACGACGCGGTTGTCTGCCACCTGGCCAATCTTCGCCAGGGAACGCAGTCAGCCAAGACCCGTGCGGAGGTTTCCGGCGGCGGCAAAAAGCCCTGGAGACAAAAGGGCACGGGCCACGCCCGCCAGGGCTCGATCCGTGCGCCGCAGTGGAGGCACGGCGGAATTGTTTTTGCCCCCAAGCCGCGCGATTACAGCATGGCAATGAATAAAAAGGAAAAACGGCTCGCCCTGAAGTCGGCGCTTTCAAGCAAAGTCCTTGACAGTGAGATGGTCGTAGTCGACAAAATCGCTGTGGATGGATACCACACAAAAGATATTGTGGCTATGCTTAAGGCGCTTGGTTCAAACAAAAAAGCCCTTATCGTCCTGCCGCAGGCAGACGATAAAGTTATTTCGTCTGCCGCGAATATCCGCGGGGTGAAAACCGCAGCTGTAAACACACTGAGTGTTTACGATATCCTGAATGCAGACAAATTTATTGTGGCAAAGGATGCGGTTGCACGCATCGAGGAGGTGTATGCTTAAATGACAGCACAGGAAATTATCATCCGCCCGGTTGTGTCGGAGAAAAGTATGTCCGGCATCGGCGGCAAAAAATACACCTTCCGCGTGGCGATGGATGCAACCAAAATTGATATATCCCGGGCGGTTGAAGAACTGTTCGACGTAAAAGTCGCCAAAGTGACTACTGTGCACGTCCGCGGCCGTTTCCGCCGCCAGGGCAGAAATCAGGGCTACACCAGCGCTTGGAAGAAAGCAGTCGTTACCCTGAAACCCGACAGCAAAGGAATCGAATTTTTTGAAAGCATGATGTAATTTCCGCTGAAAAGGCGGAAGCATGAATGGGGAACCGGCAATTCCCCGCAAAGCCGTCATGAGGAGTGTGAAAGATGCCAACTATCAATTTTAAGCCGACAACGGCTTCCCGGCGCAATATGTCTGTGATGGATCACAGCATGCTCACGAAAAAGACGCCGGAGAAAAGCCTGCTGGCTACCCGGAAAAATAAGTCCGGGCGCAACAGCTACGGCCGGATCACCGTTCGCCACCGCGGCGGCGGCAACCGCAAGAAATACCGTATTATTGATTTCAAGCGCCGTAAGTTCGACGAACCCGCCAAGGTCATGGGAATTGAGTATGACCCAAACCGCAGTGCGTTTATCGCCTTGATTGAATATTCAGACGGAGAAAAGAGCTATATCATTGCGCCGGAAGGGATTAAAACCGGCGACACCATTGTTTCCGGAACCAGCGCAGATATCAAACCGGGCAATGCGCTTCCGCTGGAAAACATCCCGGTCGGTACTTTTATTCATAACGTAGAACTTTATCCCGGCAAGGGTGCCCAGATGGCCCGCGCAGCGGGCATTATGGCTCAGCTTATGGCAAAAGAAAACGGCATGGCGCTGCTCCGCCTGCCTTCCGGTGAGCTGCGCAACGTACCAATTGGCTGCATGGCTACCATCGGCCAAGTCAGCAATATAGACCACGAAAACCTGAAAATCGGCAAAGCTGGCCGCAAACGTCACATGGGCTGGCGGCCGACCGTCCGCGGTTCCGCCATGAACCCGAACGACCACCCGCACGGCGGCGGCGAAGGCAAAGCACCCATCGGGCGTTCCGGACCTGTTACCCCGTGGGGCAAGCCGGCTTTAGGGTACAAGACGCGCTCGCGTCACAACCATTCCAATAAGTATATCGTCAAACGCAGGAACGGGAAATAAGGCGTGCGGAAAGGAGCTTGCAGATTATGGGAAGAAGCATAAAAAAAGGACCCTATGTCCAGCCGGTGCTGCTGAAACGGATCAAAGAAATGAATGCAGCCGGCGAAAAGAAAATCATCAAGACCTGGAGCAGGTCTTCCACGATTTTCCCCGATTTTGTCGGTCATACGATTGCCGTCCACGACGGCCGCAAACACGTCCCCGTATATATTACAGAGGATATGGTTGGCCACAGGCTGGGTGAATTTGCACCCACAAGGACCTTCCGCGGCCATTCCGGTTCCAAAACGACAGCGCCTGCCGGTGGCAGTGCCCCGGCGGGAAGCAAATAACGGCTGAAAGGAGTGCATAGCATGGAAGAGAGCATGGAAGCCAGGGCTTACCTGAGATATGCCCGGATTTCTCCCCGAAAAGTCGAGATCGTGCTTGATCTGATCCGCAACAAACCGGCGAACGTTGCAATGGCTATTCTGAAGCATACTCCGAAAGCCGCATGCGAACCGTTGGTTAAGCTGTTGAAATCGGCTATTGCCAATGCCGAGAACAACAAAAGCATGGATGTTTCTAGGCTTTACGTTTCGCAGTGCTTCGTATGTCCGGGTCCGATCCTCAAGCGGATTCGTCCGAGGGCGCAGGGCCGCGCGTACCGTATCCTCAAGCGGACGTCGCATGTGACCATGGTGCTCAAAGAGAAAGAATAAGGCGAGGAGGTAAATTATGGGCCAGAAAATCAATCCACACGGTTTCCGCGTGGGTGTTATTAAAGATTGGGACTCCCGCTGGTTTGTAAAAGACGCAGATTTCGGCAACACGCTTGTTGAAGATTACAATCTCCGCAAGATGCTGATGAAACGCCTCAAAATAGCTGGTGTCCCGAAGATTGAAATTGAGCGTGACGCGTCCAAAGTGCGCATCCATATCCATTGCGCAAAGCCGGGCATTGTAATCGGCAAAGGCGGTTCTGAGATTGATAAGCTGCGTACCGATTGTCAGAAATTTCTGAACAAGCCTGTAACGATCAATATCGTTGAGGTTAAGTCGCCCGATCTGAACGCCCAGCTGGTTGCGGAAAATATTGCGCAGCAGCTTGAAAAAAGGATTTCCTTCCGCCGTGCTATGAAGCAGTGCATCGGCCGCGCCATGAAGATGGGCGCAAAGGGGATCAAAACGCAGGTTTCCGGCCGTTTGGGCGGCGCAGAAATCGCTAGAAGAGAACAATACCACGATGGGACCATTCCCCTTCAGACCATCCGCGCCGACATTGATTACGGATTTGCAGAAGCCGCCACAACCTACGGCCGCATTGGTGTAAAGGTTTGGATTTACAGGGGTGAAGTGCTGCAGGATAACCACAAGCAGCTGCAGCAGCCGCAGAGGCCCCGCAGAGAAGGAGGCGGCAGGTAATGCTGATGCCCAAACGCGTGAAATACCGCAAAGTGCAGCGCGGACGCATGACGGGAAAATGCACCCGCGGCAATAAGGTGGATTACGGTGAATACGGCCTTCAGGCGCTGGAACCGGCATGGATTACCGCTAACCAGATTGAGGCCGCGCGTGTTGCCATGACCCGCTATACAAAAAGGTTCGGCCAGGTATGGATTAAGATTTTCCCGGATAAGCCAGTTACGAAAAAACCCGCCGAAGTCCGCATGGGTTCCGGAAAGGGTGCGCCTGAATACTGGGTGGCTGTAGTCAAGCCGGGCCGCGTGATGTTTGAGATGGGCGGCATCCCCGAGGAAACAGCGCGGGAAGCTCTGCGCCTTGCTTCCAATAAATTGCCGATCAGGTGCAAAATTGTTACCAAGGAAGAAACGGGTGGTGAGCAGTCATGAAGGCCTCAGAGGTCAGAGAATTGAGCACGGAAGAACTTGAAAGCAAGCTGAAGGATTTAAAAGCCGAACTTTTTAACCTCCGCTTCCAGCTTACCATTAATCAGCTTGACAACCCAATGCGTATTCAGGCTGTGAAAAAGGACATCGCCCGTATCAAGACTGTTTTGCGCGAAAATGAACTGAAAGACAGCGCCGAAGCGTAAGGGAAGGGAGGATGGACCGTGAGCGACAGGAATATCAGAAAAACGGAAATCGGCAAAGTCGTCAGCAACAAGATGGATAAAACCGTTGTTGTTGCGGTGGAAGACAGAGTAAGGCATCCGATTTATAAAAAAGTCATTAAACGCACTGTAAAGCTGAAAGCGCATGACGAAAACAACGAATGTTCCATTGGTGACCGCGTGCGTGTGATGGAGACCCGTCCTTTGAGCAAGGATAAAAGATGGCGTCTGGTCAAAATAATTGAAAAGGCCAAGTAGGTTTGGCTTCGTGCAAAGGAGGAACGCACCGTGATTCAACAGCAGACTTACCTTAATGTTGCCGACAACACAGGCGCAAAGCAGCTTATGTGCATCCGCGTTCTGGGAGGCACGGGCAGAAGGTATGCCAATATCGGCGACGTCATTGTCGCATCGGTTAAAAGGGCGGCGCCCGGCGGCACCGTGAAAAAGGGCGACGTGGTCAAAGCAGTCGTTGTCCGCAGTGCTTCAGGCGTCCGCCGCGAAGACGGGACCTATATCCGTTTCGATGAAAATGCAGCCGTCCTCATTAAGGATGATAAAAACCCGACGGGAACACGTATTTTTGGGCCTGTAGCCAGGGAACTGCGCGACAAGGATTATGTCAAGATCCTGAGCCTTGCCCCGGAAGTGCTGTAATGGGAGGTGCTCTGTGATGAAAACAAAGATCCATGTAAAAACAGGTGACACTGTTATCGTCCTTAACGGGAAAGACCGCGGCAAAAAAGGAAAAGTCCTTGCCGTCAGCCCCAAAGAAGGTAAGGTTATCGTGGAAAAGATCAACATGGTGACCAAGCATGTAAAACCCCGCAAAATGGGTGAAGAAGGCGGCATCGTTAAGGCCGAAGGTGCCATGTATGCCTGCAAGGTACAGCTTGTTTGTCCCCACTGCGGCAAACCGACCCGTGTCGGACATAAGATCTATGAAGACGGCACGAAAGAACGCATTTGCAAGAAATGCGGAGAAGTGCTGTAAGGAGGAGAAACATGGCAAGACTGAAAGAATACTATCAGAAAGAAGCCGCGCCGGCACTGATGAAGAAATTCTCCTATAAAAGCGTCATGCAGATCCCGAAACTGGAAAAGATCGTTGTCAACGTGAGCGCCGGAGAAGCAAAAGAAAATTCTAAAGTGATCGATTCGGTCATCGCCGACCTTTCCGCAATCACCGGCCAGCGTCCGATGATCTGCACGGCGAAAAAATCCGTCGCAAACTTTAAAGTCCGCGAGGGTATGAAAATCGGCGCGAAGGTAACGCTGCGCGGCGACAGAATGTACGAATTTATGGATCGCCTGTTCAATGTGGCACTCCCGCGCGTGCGCGATTTTCGCGGGATCAATCCGAATTCGTTCGACGGACGCGGCAATTACAATATGGGCGTTAAAGAGCAGCTCATTTTCCCGGAAATCGACTATGACAAGATTGACAAAGTCCGCGGGATGGATATCTGCTTTGTAACGACCGCAAAAACCGACGAGGAATCCAGAGAGCTTTTGTCGCTTATGGGCGCCCCGTTTGCGAAATAAGGAGGAATTCTTGTGGCCAAAACTTCCATGAAAGTAAAACAAAGGCGGCCGGCAAAATACTCAACCCGCCAATACAACAGATGCAAGATCTGTGGCAGGCCGCATGCCTATCTTCGCAAATTTGGAATTTGCCGTATCTGTTTTAGAGAACTTGCCTACAAAGGCGAGATCCCTGGCGTTAAAAAGGCAAGCTGGTAAAGGCTTAGCAAAGGAGGTAACGGCATGCAAATCACAGACACGATTGCCGATCTGCTCACCCGCATCCGCAATGCGAGCTCCGCAAAGCATGACACCGTTGAGATTCCTGCTTCCAACATGAAGAAAGCCATTGTGCAGATTCTGGTGGATGAAGGGTATCTAAAGAGTTTTACGGTTGTTGATGACGGCAAACAAGGCATCATCAAAGTGAATTTGAAATACGGCGAAGGAAAAACTGCCGCCATTAACGGCCTGCAAAGGGTTTCTAAACCCGGCCTTCGCATTTATTCCAATGCAGACGAACTGCCGAAGGTTATGAAGGGGCTGGGTATTGCGATCATTTCCACCTCCCGGGGGATTATGACCGACCGCCAGGCCCGCAAAGAAAATGTTGGCGGAGAGGTTCTGGCATTTATCTGGTAAATAAGGGGGTGCAGCAGAAATGTCGCGAATTGGAAGAAAACCCATAAATATTCCCGCTGGTGTCACCGTAGCGGTTGATGGCAGCGTAGTAACGGTCAAAGGGCCAAAAGGGACTTTGACACAGAAAGTCCACCCTGATATGACCGTGACGGTGGAGGGCAATGTTGTTCATGTTGCCCGCCCCAACGACGAAAAAGAGAATAAATCTCTTCATGGAACAACGCGGTCAAACGTCCAGAACATGGTTCTTGGTGTAACGCAGGGTTTCCAGAAGGAACTTGTGGTAAACGGCGTTGGCTACCGTGCGCAGAAGCAGGGGAAAAACCTGGTCATGAACCTTGGCTTTTCCCATCAGGTAACGGTTCCGGAAATAGACGGAATCTCTATTGAATGCCCTACGGCGAATAAGATTGTCATTTCTGGACCGGATAAACAAAAAGTTGGCCAGTTTGCCGCAGAAGTCCGCGAGAAACGGCCGCCTGAACCGTACAAAGGCAAAGGAATCCGGTATGCAAACGAACATGTCCGCCGTAAGGAAGGCAAAGCCGGCAAAGGCGCCAAGAAGTAAGGAGTGAATTGCAAATGGTGAAAAAGGCCGATACCAATCAGGCCAGACTGCACCGCCACCGCAGGGTGCGCGGAAAGATTTCGGGTACAGGCGAATGCCCGCGCCTGAACGTATTTCGCTCTGCCAACAATATTTATGCCCAAATCATTGATGACGTGAAGGGCGTGACAATTGCTGCGGCTTCCTCGCTTGATAAAGATTTTGGCGGCAGCGGCGGAAATAAGGAAGCGGCCCGCAAGGTAGGCAGTGTCCTTGCCAAGCGCGCTGTCGAAAAGGGAATTACAAAGGTCGTATTTGACCGCGGCGGTTACTTGTACCATGGCCGCGTCAAAGAACTGGCCGAAGGCGCCCGTGAGGGCGGTCTTAAATTCTGAGAGAGGAAGGAGGAAGTTTTTTGGCTAGAGTTGACGCAAACGCTACGGAAATGAAAGAGCATGTGGTTGCTATCAACCGTGTATCCAAAACCGTAAAAGGCGGACGTATCTTCAAGTTTGCCGCCCTTGTGGTTGTTGGAGATGAAAAAGGCACGGTCGGGTTCGGCATTGGCAAGGCAGGCGAAGTTCCGGACGCTATCCGCAAAGGAATTGAAGATGCCAAGAAAAATCTGATTCATGTTTCTCTGCGCGGTTCAACCATTCCGCATGAGATTATCGGAGCCTATGGTGCCGGCAGAGTTTTGATGAAGCCTGCGGCTCCCGGAACCGGTGTTATTGCGGGCGGTCCTGTCCGTGCCGTAGTGGAAGCAGCTGGGATCCATGATATCCGTACAAAAGCCCTGCGTTCCAACAATCCGTGCAATGTAGTCCGCGCAGCCATGGACGGCCTGTCACGGCTGCGCAATGCGCAGCAGGTGGCGAAAACACGCGGAAAATCGGTTAAAGAAATTTTTGCATAAGGAGGGCAGAGCAAGATGGCACAGTTAAAAGTTACGCTGGTTAAAAGCCTGATCGGTGCAAAGAAAGACCAGATTGCAACCGCCCGCGCTCTTGGTCTTACCAAGATTGGGGATTCGTCGGTCCAGCCCGACAACAATCAGACCAAAGGCAAGGTGGCCAAGATTATCCACCTCATCGAGGTAAGCAATGCATAAGCAAGGAGGTGCGAATTCATGAAGATAAATGATCTGACGGTGACACCGGGTTCCCGCAAAGAACCTAAGCGCATCGGCAGGGGCATTAGTTCCGGTCAGGGCAAAACGGCCGGAAAAGGCCATAAAGGCCAGAAGGCACGGTCCGGCGGCTCCATCCGCCCCGGATTTGAAGGCGGTCAGATGCCTTTGCAGAGGCGTATCCCCAAGCGCGGGTTTGTCAATATTTTTTCTAAGTCGATTCATGCCGTGAATATTGGTTCACTTGAAAAGTTCAGCGACGGATCGACAGTCGACGCAAAAATGCTGATTGATGCGGGAATTATTAAATCCTGCGGAGATGGAATCAAAATCCTGGGAAACGGAAGCCTGACAAAGAAACTAACGGTCAAGGCCAATGCATTTTCCGGCTCTGCGAAGCAAAAAATTGAAGCTGCCGGCGGGAAGGCAGAGGTGATCTGATTTGTTTAAAACAATCAAGAACGCCTGGGCCATTCCGGATTTGCGCAAAAAAATTCTGTTTACTCTGTTTATTATTTTTATTTCAAGGCTTGGCGCTGTAGTTACCGTGCCATTCCTGAATACAACAGCCTTAAAGGGCCTGATGAGTCAGGTCTATTCTGCCGGCACGGCGCTAAGTTACCTCGATACGTTGTCCGGCGGCGCGTTTGCCTATGCCGGCCTGTTTGCCATGGGTGTTACGCCTTACATCAACAGTTCCATTGTTGTGGAGCTGCTGACGGTTGCAATCCCCGCGCTGGAGCGGATGGCCAAAGAAGGCGAAGAGGGCCGCAAAAGGCTCGGTGCCATTACACGCTATGTGGCTGTGCTGCTGGCTTTGATGCAGGCAATTTTCTATTTCTTCTACTTGCACAACAGTTCCTACCAGGGTACTCCGATTGTCAAGTATAACAGCGGTTGGCAGCAGGTATTTGCGGGCTTTGTCATTATCCTTGCATTTACGGCCGGCTCTACTCTGATGATGTGGCTGGGCGAGCAGATCAACCAGTTTGGTGTTGGCAACGGTATTTCTATTCTGCTGTTTGCCGGTATCGTGTCCAGACTGCCGCATATCCTCAACTCGATTTCAATTTTCTGGAACGCGGCCAACCAGGATCCAGCCAGCTACGGCAAGTATTACTTCCTTGTCCCGCTGTTCTTTGTGATGTTCATTGTCATGATGTGGGTTGTTGTGTTTATGTATGATTCTGAACACCGCATCCCGGTTCAGTACGCCAAACGCGTGGTTGGAAGAAAAATGTACGGCGGGCAAAGCACCCATATTCCGATCAAGGTCGGTCTGTCCGGTGTTATGCCGATCATTTTCGCAAGCTCCATTCTTATTATTCCATCAACCATTGATTTCTTCCTTGGCGACCGTGTTAAGACGGGGTTCTGGAGAAGTTTCTTCGATGCGTTTTCTACCACCGGTTGGATTTACTGCATCCTTTATTTCTTCCTAATTATTGTTTTTGCGTATTTCTATATGTCCATCCAGTATAATCCAATTGAGATGGCTAATAATCTTCGTCAGAGCAATGGGACGATCCCAGGGATCCGTCCTGGAAAACCGACCTCCGATTATATTGCGAAAGTTCTTTCCAAAGTAACGTTTGTTGGTGCTCTGTTCCTCGCATTTATTGCACTGTTCCCGATTATCTTCGGTGCGGCGACTGGAATGCGGACGCTGTCTATCGGGGGTACGTCACTGCTGATTCTTGTCGGCGTTGCGCTGGAAACCGTGCAGCAGCTGGAATCCCAGATGATGATGAGGCATTACAAAGGTTTCCTGGACTGATAAGGAGTGGATAACAGAATGAATATTATTTTACTTGGCGCTCCAGGCGCAGGGAAAGGAACCCATGCCGAGCTTCTTTCCAAAGATCTGAAGATTCCAACCATATCAACCGGCAATATTATTCGTGAAGCGCTGAAAAGCGGTACGGAAATGGGCCTGAAGGCAAAAGTCTATACCGAGGCGGGCAAACTCGTCCCCGATGAGATCGTTATTGGGATTATCCGCGAACGCCTTGCCAAAAGCGACTGCGGCAGCGGATTTATCCTGGACGGCTTTCCGCGCACCATTCCCCAGGCCGAGGCGCTGGATAAAATGGTCAAGGTCGACAAGGTCATCGATATCGTTGTGCCGGAAGACCTGATTATGAGCCGTTTGTCCGGCCGCCGTGTCTGCATCCAATGCGGTGCCACTTACAATGTTAAGACAAAGAAACCAAAAGTGGAAGGCATTTGTGATCATTGCGGCAGCACCCTTGTTCAGCGTAAGGATGACAAACCGGAAACCGTAAAAGCCCGTTTGAGGGTATACCATGAGCAGACCGAGCCCTTGGTGGATTATTACAAAAAGCAGGGCAAGCTCTGTGAAATCAATGGCAGCAACAATATCCCCCAGACTGAGCGCGATATTATCAACGCAGTAGAGGCGTAATCAATGATTGTTCTAAAGACAAAAAGAGAGCTTGAAATTATGCGCCAGGCGGGCAGGATCGCAGCGAATGCGCTGAAGGCGGCAGGAGCTGCAGTCGAGCCAGGAGTTTCCACATGGGAAATTGACCGTGTTGTGCGCCGCTCTATTGAAAAACAGGGCGCAACGCCGACCGAACTCGGGTACTGCGGCTTCCCGGCCAGCGCGTGTGTTTCCGTGAATAACGTAGTCATCCATGGCATACCAAGCAAAAAACAGATCCTCAAAGAGGGGGATATCGTCAGCGTTGACCTTTGTGCAACGTATGAAGGTTATATCGGTGACAATGCGTACACATTCCCGTGCGGGGAAGTCAGCGCAGAGGCACAGCGGCTGATGGATGCCACCCGTGAAAGTATGGAAGAGGGGATCCGCGCCGCGGTTGCCGGCAATCGCTTAGGCGACGTCGGGAGCGCGGTGCAGCGGTATGTCGAAGCTCGCGGTTACTCGGTGGTACGGGATTACGTCGGCCACGGAGTAGGCGCGAAAATGCATGAAGACCCCAGTGTTCCTAATTACGGTACGCCTGGAAGGGGCGTGCGCCTGTTGCCCGGTATGACGATTACCGTTGAACCGATGATTAACCAGGGAGTCCGGGACGTGGAAACTCTTGCAGATGGCTGGACGACGGTGACAGCCGACGGAAAACTTTCCGCCCATTTTGAAAACACCATTGCAATTACTCCGGACGGCCCGGTTATCCTGACTGTGGCGGATTAGGAGGGGCGGCCGATGGATTTCGTCAGAGGGCGGATTGTGCGGTCTTCCGCAGGACGCGACGGGGGAGATTTTCTGGTTGTTCTGGAAGCTGGTGCGCGTTATGCCATCGTCTGTGATGGCAGGCGCCGAAGCCTGGAACATCCCAAAAAGAAAAACCTGAAGCATTTGTCCCCAACCGGCAGTCTGCTTTCTGAAAACCAGATGCAGACCAATCGCGAAATTCGCCGGGCCCTTGCGGATTTGAATAGTATAGGGCCGCTTGCCAGACGAGGAGGCTGATTTTATGTCGAAACAGGACGTAATTGAAACGGAAGGCGTCGTGACCGAGGCTTTGCCAAATGCCATGTTTACGGTAGAGCTTGCTAACCATCATACAATACTCGCGCATATTTCCGGAAAGCTCCGCATGAATTTTATCCGGATCCTTCCGGGCGATAAGGTGACCATTGAGCTTTCACCTTATGACCTGACGCGCGGGCGCATTACATGGCGTTCTAAGTAACCGGAGAGATAAACAGTTTTTTATAAAACAGGAAAACATTCGGATCCAAAAGGGAGGGCACACGGATGAAAGTAAGATCTTCTGTAAAGAAAATGTGCGAAAAATGCAAAATCATTAAACGTAAGGGCAAAGTTATGGTAATCTGTGAGAACCCAAAGCACAAGCAGCGCCAAGGTTAATGGCGCAAACCTATTAATTTGGAGGTGCAACCACTATGGCGCGTATTGCAGGTATTGATCTGCCGCGGGATAAGCGCATTGAGATTGCTCTTACTTATATTTTCGGGATTGGCCGTAAAACGGCGACTCGGATCTGTTCCGAGACCGGCGTAAACCCGGATACCAGAGTAAGAGACTTGACGGAAGATGACACGGCGAAAATCAGAGAATATATTGACCACAACTGCCGCGTAGAAGGTGACCTTCGCCGCGATGTTGCCTTTGACATTAAGCGGCTGATAGAAATCGGCTGCTACCGTGGTATCCGGCACCGCAAGGGCCTGCCGGTAAGAGGCCAGCGTTCCAAGACCAATGCGCGCACGCGCAAAGGCCCAAGAAGGACAATGGCCAACAAGAAAAAATAATCGGGAGGGATATAAAACATGCCAGGAAAGAAAGCAGCGCCGAAGGCTTCTGCCCGCAGGCGCCGTGAGCGTAAAAATATTGACCGCGGATCCGCTCATATCCAGTCAACTTTCAATAATACAATCGTTACCATCACCGACGTGCAGGGGAATGCGGTTTCCTGGGCGAGTTCGGGCGAGCTTGGATTCAGGGGTTCCAGAAAATCCACTCCTTTTGCCGCCCAAACTGCTGCCGAATCAGCCGCAAAAGCCGCTATGGAGCACGGCATGAAATCGGTGGAAGTTTATGTAAAAGGACCCGGATCGGGCCGTGAAGCCGCTATTCGCGCTCTTCAGGGCGCGGGCCTTGAGGTCAGCATGATTAAAGATGTTACCCCGATTCCCCACAACGGGTGCCGCCCGCCGAAGAGAAGACGCGTGTAGTTTTTAGGAGGTGTAAGCAAAAGATGGCGAGATATACGGATTCCGTGTGCAAACTGTGCCGCCGCGAAGGGCAGAAACTTTTTTTGAAGGGGCAGAGATGCTATACGAACAAGTGTGCCGTTGGGCGCCGTGCGTATGTGCCTGGCCAGCATGGCCAGGGGCGCAAGAAGACTTCTGAGTACGGCCTTCAGCTGCGTGCTAAGCAGATGACAAAACGGTACTATGGTGTTCTTGAATCTCAGTTCCACAGGTATTATGAGATGGCGACCAAAAAGCAGGGTAAAACCGGCGAAGAACTTTTGATTTTGCTGGAACGCCGTTTAGACAATGTCGTTTACCGTCTGGGCTGGGCCAATTCTAGGGCTGAAGCACGCCAGCTGGTTACACACGGCCATTTTACCGTGAACGGCAAGCACGTTGATATTCCGTCCTACCTGACTAGCGCAGGAGAGATGATTTCCATTAAGGATACCAGCCGCAAGAGCGAAAAATTCAAGTCGGTTCTGGAAGCGAATGATTCCCGCCCAGTGCCCAAATGGCTGGATGTAAACCGCGATTCGCTGGAGGGCAAGGTCCTTGCGCTGCCGACGCGCGAAGAAGTCGACCTTCCTGTTGATGAAACTCTCATCGTTGAGTTGTACTCCAAGTAATGCCTCTCCCCTGTAGAGGGGGAAGAAGTATTGTGGCAGATAAATTCATCCGCTATATGGCAAGGAGGGTCGCTAATGATCGAGATTGAGAAGCCAAGGATCGAAACGAATGATTTGTCCGAGGACGGAACGTACGGGGAATTCATTGTGGAGCCGCTGGAGCGGGGCTTCGGCACCACGCTGGGCAACAGCCTTCGGCGTGTGCTGCTGTCGTCATTGCCTGGTTCGGCAGTTACTTCCATTAAGATTGACGGTGTTCTGCACGAATTTTCTACGATCCCGGGCGTAAAAGAGGATGTCACCGAAATCATCCTTAATATTAAAGGGTTGACGGCAAAACTGCACTGCAACGGCCCGAAAACGGTTGAAATCTGTGCCGAGGGCCCTTGTGAAGTTACGGCCGACTCAATCAAGTGCGACAGCGAGGTGGAGATTCTCAATCCGGACATGCACATCGCTACGCTGGGTGACGGGGCAAAGCTGTATATGGAACTGACTCTCGATAAGGGCCGGGGCTATGTTTCAGCCGAGCGTAACAAGCAGAATATGAATGCCAGCGTAATTGGCGTGCTGCCCGTGGATTCCATCTACACTCCGGTTTACAAGGTAAATTACAATGTAGAGCCGACCCGTGTCGGGCAGAGCATCGATTACGACAAACTGACAATGGAAGTTTGGACGAACGGCATTATCAATGCGCAGGAAGCGGTTTCGCTGGCGGCGAAAATCCTAACAGAGCATCTGAACCTGTTTGTCAATCTTTCCGATAAGGGCAGCAACACTGAGATCATGGTTGAAAAAGACGATAAGAGCAAAGAAAAAATTCTCGATATGACGATTGAGGAACTGGATCTTTCCGTTCGTTCGTTCAACTGCCTGAAACGCGCCGGAATTAATACGGTGGGGGACATCATCAATAAATCGGAAGAAGATATGATGAAAGTCCGCAACCTGGGACGCAAATCTCTGCAGGAAGTCGTCTGGAAGATGGCTTCGCTCGGCTTTAATCTGCGCAAGGATGACGAATAAACCAGGCGCAAATCCTTAAGAAAAGGAGTGATATTCGATGCCCGGAACCAGAAAACTCGGAAGGGCCACAGCCAGCAGAATGGCTATGCTGCGGGCAATGGTTACTTTCCTTCTTGAAAATGGCAAGATAGAAACAACGGTGAGCCGCGCCAAGGACGTCCGTTCCATGGCTGAAAAGATGATCACCATCGCTAAAGAAGACAATCTGGCAAACAAACGGCTTGTGTATGGCTTTATTACCAAAAAAGCTGTAGTGCATAAATTGTTTACGGAGATTGCCCCAAAATATGCGGATCGCAGCGGCGGATACACCCGCATCAGCAAACTTGGGCCGCGCCGCGGCGACGCTGCGGAAATGGCCATTATCGAGCTTGTTTAATTTTCCGCACGGCAGGATCGGCAGCTGAATCCCTTACGGATTAGGCTGCCGGTTTTTTCTTTTTCGCGGCAGTCCTTTTTGGGAAGTATTTGATTCATGATGGACAAAAGAAAGAAAAAAAAGTATAATATAGCTAATTTAGTCTGAATTTAATTTCCGATACAGGGAAGCTAGGAAGGGAGACATCACTGTGAACGATTTCAGAATCGTTACGGATTCCACAAGCGACCTTTCCCAGGAGATGGTGGAAGAGCTTGACGTAACTGTAATCCCGATGGATTTCACAATTGGGAATGATACTTATTTGGATTATCCCGATGAAAGGGACATTCCTTCCCATGATTTTTATACACGGATTGCCGCAGGAGAACCGTCTACAACCAATCAGATCAGCATTGCGACTTTCCAGGATACCTTCGAGCCGTTTCTGAAAGATGGGAAAGATATCTTGTACCTGGCATTTTCTTCCGGTCTGAGCGGGACCTACAATAATTCCCGGCTTGCCGCCCGGGAACTTGCCCGGAAATATCCGGAGCGCAGGATTTATTCTGTCGATACACTTGCTGCCTCTCTTGGCGAGGGACTTTTAGTGTGGCATGCCGTGCAGCAGAAACGCTCCGGCGCGGATATTGATTCGGTGAAAAGCTGGCTGGAGCAAAACCGGAACCGCATGCACCACTGGTTTACGGTGGACGACCTGAACCATTTGAAACGGGGCGGACGGATCTCTGGAGCGTCTGCCTTGTTTGGCACCATGCTGGGTATCAAACCAGTCCTTCATTTTGACGACGAGGGACACATTATCCTGATGGATAAAATCCGTGGGCGGAAGCAGTCGCTGGACGATTTAGTCGGGCATATGGCAAAAACAGCGGAAGAACCGGCGGATCAAATGATCTTTATCAGTCACAGTGATTCCCTGGAAGGAGCGGAATATGTGAAAGCGATGGTTGCCGAAAAGTTTGGTGTCACAAAATTTCGGATGGCTTCCATTGGTCCGGTTATCGGTGCCCATACGGGCACAGGCACGGTTGCCCTGTTCTATTTAGGAAAGGACAGAGAGTACGAACAAAAACAGAATGGATGACGGCAGTCACCGGGAAAAATTGTGCTTTTTATACAAGCGCAGCTGTGAACCTGCACAGAACAAGAAAAACATTTTTAAGAGGAGGTAAACCGCCATGAAAGTCGTTTTCATTACGCCTGCAAGCGATGTGCGCAGGATGAAACTTTACCGGCTGGGAAATATCGTTTACGGCCATCCAAATTCGATTACGGGGCCGTTAATTTTGGGTCATATATTAAAAGAAGCCGGCCACGATGTCTCTGTTTATGAGGAACTTTATGCGGATATCGATTTTTCCAAATTGCTGGACGCTGATGTTTTTTGCCTTTATACCATGACTTCCAATGCGCCGCGCGCTTATCAAATTGCCGATATGCTGCATGAAAAAACAAAGGCGCGCGTCTTAATCGGCGGAATGCATGCTTCTACTCTGCCGGAAGAGGCGGCGCAGCATGCCGACCAGGTTATTATTGGAGAAGGCGAAACGGCGATTCTGGATGTTGTGGAAGGGCGCAGAACGGAGAAAATCGTTCATGCGGATTACCTCAGAAATTTGGATGATGCGCCTCTGCCGGACTATTCTTTGCTGAAAACACGGTGTGACTGCGCAAACGTCATGTCAACGCGCGGCTGCCCATTCTGCTGTTCTTTCTGCACCACGTCGCGGATGTTCCATCCTTACCGCGAAAGAAGTGTAGACAGCGTGATCAATGAGCTGCGCTACTACAAGAGCCTCGGGTTCAAGTACATGAACTTTGAAGATGACAACTTCACGGCTAACAAAGAGCGTGCCAAGGAAATCTGCCGCCGCATGATCAAAGAAGGGCTTGTGTTTAAAGAGACGTTTTTCTTTGGACGCACGGATATGGCCAATGATGAAGAACTGCTGGATCTGCTTCAAAGGGCCCATCTGACACGCGCCCTTGTCGGGATCGAATCATTAAACCAGGAATCGCTCAACGCGGTTAATAAGCATCAAAAGATTTCCGATATCGAAAAATGTGCCGCTGCTCTTGCCAAGCATAAAATACGCCTGATTTCAAGCATTGTTTTGGGCATTGATACCGATTCACAAGATGATATTATGAGAAGTGTGCAGTTCTCAAAAAATATCAATGCCTATCAGCTTCAGCCTGCCATTATGACGCCGTTCCCCGGCACTGCCGTTTATGACCAGTACCAGCGTGAACACCGGATGATCACGAAAGACTGGAGCCTGTTTGACATGATGAATGTGACGTTCCTGCCTAAGAAGATGTCACCGTGGGAGCTTCAGAAGATGTTCTTTAAGGCGGTTAAAAAGTTTTATACCTTTTTTTCATCCTTTAAGATTTGGAAAATTTTTGGTGCCAATTACGGCCTGCGCCGGATTGCCTTTTCGCTGATTGTGAAGGTCGGCGTTTTTGGGCTGAACCTGATTGCAACTTTCAATAAAAAGACCAATCTGTATAAACTGAAACACACGCAGTACAGCCCTACATAATGCTTCTGAGCAGTAATAAAGCCGTCCGATTTCGTCGGACGGCTTTATTCAGTTTCTGAGGAATGGCCGGCTCTTGCCTTCCTGTTTTTTCGGTATGTCAGAAAATTCTGTAAAATTACTGTGGCGGCAACGGCATCAACAACGGCTTTCCGCTTTTTCCCGCGTGTATTCGTGTCGTTCAGGTAACTGTGCGCGGTGATCGTCGTACCGCGCTCGTCCTGCATCACAACCGGAACGGGAACCAGTGAACGCAAGCTTTCTGCGAACGACCGGGCTTCCTGCGCGCTTGTGCCTTCGCTCCCATCCATATTGCGCGGGAGCCCGACCACAATCATCCGGGCGGCGCGGGATTCGGCTTCCTGTGCAATCCGGCGCGCCAGCCTGTCCCGGTTCCATTCGGGAATGACACCGGCTGGCGAAGCCAGCACTTCGTTTTCGTCGCATATGGCAAGGCCGGTGCGCGCCTTGCCGAGATCCACGGCAAGAATTTTCACGGCGCCACGTCCTTGATGGTTTCCGATTCGTTAGAGGAGCCGCGCCGGTAAACTGAAAGTTCAGGCGGAATATGGGAAGCGTCGTTCATCATGGTAACGTGCGGTTTTCCGTTTTCATCAAATTCCACAGCGCTGACTCCTGTGTTGTCGCACCATGGAATATCGTTCAGGCGGCTGAGCGGTTTGCCGAGCGCGCGGCAGAGCATGGTGCGGATGGCGCAGCCGTGTGAAACGGCACAAACCGTTTTTCCCGGATTTTTCCGGGCAATGTCTGTCACACAGCCCCAGATGCGGTCACTGACCTGCCGGATGGATTCTCCGCCCGGAGCCTGAAAATCGCCCGGTGTTTCTTCCCAGATTTTGAGCATTTCAGGGGAATCCTGGCTGATCTGTTCCCAAGAGACGCCTTCCCAGTTTCCCATGTCGATTTCAATCAGCCGACTGTCTGCCTGAATGGCCAGATTGTGGTACTGGTTTATGGCCTGGGCCGTTTTCATTGCCCGCCTGAGAGGGCTGGAATAAATTGCTGAAAATGGCTCGTTCCGGAGGCGCAGGCCCACAAGGTCAAGCTGCTTCGCACTGTTTCCACTGATGTCACAGTCCGAATGTCCCTGAAGAACGCCCTGCGTATTGCCTTCTGCCTCGCAGTGCCTTACAAAATAAATTGTTGTCATTTTTTCATCCTTTCTGTTTCGTTTCGTTCGCAGTAAGGCGGTTTTCCCGGCCTGTGGTGGTGCTTTCTGCATTTTTCACAGTTTCCGTGCCGTCTGCAATTCCGGCGGGGGGCACGGGCACCTGGCGCCGGCCGGTTCCGCTACCATGGTTTTACCTTCCCGGTCAGTTCCGAGACATCCGCAATCCGGTTTTCGTCCAGATACCGGTTCAGCCCGTTCACAATTTTCAGCGGAGCGTACGGATCGGAAAACAGGACGGTTCCCACCTGTACTGCCGAAGCGCCTGCAAGCATCAGTTCCGCGGCATCCTGCCAGCTGGAAACACCGCCCATTCCCACCACCGGAATCTTCACACGCCGGGATACCTGCCACACCATGCGGACGGCGACGGGGAAGACCGCCGGCCCTGAAAGTCCGCCCGTATTGTTGTGTAAAACAGGACGCCGGGAATGGATGTCTATCCGCATACCGGTCAGCGTATTGATGAGAGAAAGAGCATCCGCCCCCGCGCTTTCCGCCGCCGCTGCAATTTCCGCAATATCGGAAGCGTTCGGAGAAAGTTTGACCATCAGCGGCTTTCTGCAAACCTTCCGCACCGCCGACGTGACGGTTTCCGCCCCTTTACAGGTCGTTCCAAACTGCACGCCGCCCTGCTTTACATTCGGGCAGGAAATATTCAGCTCGATCATGTCTACGGAAGTATCTGAAAGTTTTTCCGCCGTCCGGCAGTAATCTTCCGGTGTGTTTCCGGCAATGTTGGCAATGACCACGGTTCCCTGCCGCTTCAGCCACGGCAGGTCTTCCCGGATAAAATGATCCACGCCTGGATTCTGGAGGCCGACAGAATTCAGCATTCCGGAAGGAGTTTCCGCGATGCGGGGGGGCGGGTTCCCGGGACGCTTTTCCAGCGTAATGCCCTTGCAGCAAATCCCGCCGAGTTCCGAAAGCGGGTAAAACTCCGAAAATTCATGTCCGAAACCGAAGGTCCCGGATGCCGCGATCACCGGATTCCTGAAATCCACACCTGCAATTTTTATGTGAAGGTCTGCCACTTTACGCCTCCCAGACAACATTTCGGCTGTCAAACACCGGGCCATCCTTGCAGACATGCCCGTAATGTTCACCGGATTCTCCGCGCAGCCTGACGGCGCACCCGAGGCACGCGCCAATACCGCAGGCCATGCGTTCTTCCAGCGAAACCTGGCACGGCACGCCGCGTTTTTCTGCCAGCAGGCTTACAGCGCGGAGCATGGGCTTTGGGCCGCAGGCAAAAATCACGTCAAATGCAAGATCATTCGCCAGATCCGTCACCAGGCCGCGGTGCCCCAGCGAACCGTCGTCTGTAGCAATTCGAACGCGGCAGCCTGCCGCGTTAAAATCGTCCTCTAAAATAACGGCGGAACGGCTGCGGAAACCTGCCGCCAGCACGGCATTCGGGCCGAACGGCTTTGCTGCTTCCAGCAGGGGCGGCACGCCGATTCCTCCGCCGATAAACAGGGCGCGCCGCGAAGTGTCTCCGGGCTGAAAACCGTTTCCAAGCGGTGCCAGGATGTTAAGGGTTTCACCTTTCCGCAGCCTGGCCAGAACCGCCGTTCCCTCGCCGCGTACTTGAAAGACAAACCGCAGGGTTCTGTCCGCCCGCCCGATCTCGCAGATGGAAAGAGGGCGGCGCAGTGTTTTTCCCGGAACGTAGATCTGGGCAAACTGCCCGGCGCGCGCCGCGCCGGCAAGAGCACCGGCTTCAACGGTTATGTCGAAAATTCCTTCCGCGGCCTCTGTTTTTTTCAAAATGGTACAGTTGCGTACATCATACTTTTTCAAGGCGGATTTTCCCCACTCGCTTGATAATTTCATCCCGCATCCGTTCCGCTTCTTTCCGGGCGCACTCGGCGTACTTTTCCTGCGGAGCATCTTCTTTTTTCCATGCGCAGAGAATTGAGCGCGAAGCGTTTACAATGGCACCGTTTCCGTTTGAATCAAAGGCGGGGGCTGCACTGTCCGCGTCTCCGCCCTGCGCACCGTATCCGGGGACCAGGAAGAACGTATGCGGAAGCATAACCCTCAGCTGGGTGAGCTGCTCGGGCCACGTGGCCCCAACCACAGCCCCAACGCCGGAGTAGCCGTATTTTCCCGGCAGGCTTTTTCCCCATTCTTCACAGAAACGCCCCATGGCTTCATACAGCGTTTCTCCGCCTTCAAAGGACTGGTCCTGGAGTTCGTCGGATGATCGGTTGGAAGTTTTGTCAAGAATAAAAATACCTTTGTCCTCTTCACGGCAGACGTCTAAAAGCGGCAGCACGCCGTCGGAGCCGGGGTATCCGTTTACCGTCAGCGCGTCAGCACCGAACGCAGCGGATTTTTCACCCGCAACACCGGTTTTTCCCAGATAAGCTGCGGCGTATGCCTGCATGGTAGAGCCGATATCATTGCGTTTTCCGTCCACAATTACAAACAGGCCTTTGGATTTGGCATACTGGATCGTGTCGTGCAGTGTTTTCATTCCCTGCCATCCGTACAGCTCATAGTAGGCGCACTGGGGTTTTACTGCCGGCACAATGTCACAGAGCGCGTCGATAATACCCTTGTTAAATTCCAAGACTGCCGCCGCCGCGCCTTCCAGGGTTTTGCCGTGTTCAGCATATGCTTTTTCGCAGATGGAACCGGGAATATAGTCGAGTTTTGGGTCAAGCCCGGCTACGGTCGGGTTTTGCAGTTCACAAATTTTTTCAATCAGCCTGTCAAATGCCATTTTTCCAGCTCCTTTCCTTACTCTTTTGCCGTATCCCGGAAAACAATTTTCCCTCGGCAGAAGGTCAGTTTCACCCTGCCGGTCAGTTTGCGTCCCTTAAACACCGCATTCCGGCTTTTTCCGTGCAGTTTAGCGGGATCTACCGTCCACCGCTCATTGGGGTCAAAAAGGATGATATCCGCATTGACTCCTGCCTGAAGCGTTCCGGCCGGAATGTTCAGAATTTTTGCAGGGTTCAGAGACATCAGCTGCAAAAGCCGCATCAGAGTAAGACGGCCGGGCTTTACCAAATAGGTAATGCCGGCGGCAAGGCTTGTTTCCATTCCGATTACGCCGCTGGGCGCGTTGAGAAAATCCGCTTTTTCCTGCGGCGTGTGCGGCGCGTGGTCGGTTGCAATAGCGTCAATAGAGCCGTCGCGCAGGCCTTCAAATATTGCCAGGCGGTCTTCTTCCGTCCTCAGGGGCGGATTCATGCGGTAATCGGCATCCCGCTTCAGCAGTTCACGTTCCGTCAGGCCGAAATAGTGCGGAGCAGTTTCCGCTGTGACCGGTACACCGCGGTATTTTGCATTCCGGATCATGGCGACGGAATTTCGGGTGCTGACGTGGCAGATGTGCACCGGTGTGCCGTATACGGCGGCAAGGGCAATTTCCCGCGCCACACCGCAGTCTTCTGCCGCCGGGGGAATTCCCTTTACACGCAGAGCTTCCGAGACCGCTCCCTCATTGACCTTTCCGCCCTCAGAGAGAGTTAAATCCTCGCAGTGCGAGCAGACAGCCATCCCAAGCCTGGCCGCGGCCCGCATGGCGGCGGCCATCAGGGCGGTGTTGGCGACGGGATTTCCGTCGTCGCTCAAAGCCGCTGCCCCGGCGCTTTTCAAAGCATTCCAGTCGGCCGGCTCCAGGCCCTGCAGATCTCTGCTGATTGCTCCGGCAACATAGACCCGCGCGTCGGCGCTTTCGGCTTTGTTCCGTATATACTCCACCGTCTCAGGCGTATCGGCGGCCGGGTTGGTGTTCGGCATACACAAGAGGCTGGTGATTCCCCCGGCCGCCGCAGCCCGGCAGCCGGACAGGATATCCTCTTTCTGTGTCTGCCCCGGATCTCGCAGATGAACGTGCATGTCCACCAGGCCGGGCGCGGCTGTCAGGCCGCAGACGTCCACTTTTTGTGCGTCTTCGCAGGAAATGCGGCCTCCGATCTGCTGAATTTTACCGTCGATAATCAAAATATCTCCGTTTTCGTCCCTACCGGAAGACGGATCAAGAATTCTTGCTGACTGAATCAGGATCTTATCCATATTGTTCCCCTATTCTTTGTCAATACCGCCGGTTTTCACCCGAGCAGCAGATATTTGGTCAATGCCAGAATTTCGCGCGCCCAGCAGGCGGAAAAGATGAACCAGGGCGTCTTTGACGGAACCGCAAAAGGATACAGCCCAAGCGAGCGGGCAATGGAGCAGGCCCGAAATTCGTGGTAGTCGTCGGTTACAAGGGCCAGGCTGCGGCTCAGCTGGTTTTTCTCAATGATGGGAAGCGCATTTGCAAGGTTTTCCTGAGTGGAGCGGGAGGTTTCTTCTGTCTGGATCCGGTCCGGTTCAATTCCGGCGTCAATCAGGCAGGAGCGGATTACCGACGCTTCCGACGCGCCTTCCCCCGGGCCCTGCCCGCCGCAGGCGATGCACTTTGCCTCTGGGTGTGCCTTTAGATAGGCGCAGGCGGTATGAATCCGTTCCCACAGGTCAGCGTTCGGTGAAGTCCCCCGAACCCCGCTGCCAAGGACGACAACGGTTGCTCCTGCAGGCGGTTCTGCGGTCACCGTCATCATGCATACGGTCATGGCAGCGGACCACAAAGCCCCCGCACAGAAAAGGGCCAGAAAAGCCACGGCGAAATACCGCAGCCGTTTTGACTGTGTGCATATGCGCTGAATTTTAGAAGCAAGCAAATTGCATATAAGCAGAAGAACGCAGACGAAAATGCCGGTCAGGTTTCCCGGGTTTGCCACGTGCCAATGGATGGGGATCAGAAACCAGATCAGGCCGGCCGCACACAGGCAGGCCATCACAGATCGGATGATACGGGCATGCTTCTTCATAAATGTTATCACCACCATTATTATACCATAAAAAGCCTTTCCGGAAAACCCGATTTTTTTGCTGCCTTTCCGCCGGAATTCTTCCGGCTGAGTATTCGCTCTAAATTTATCGGAAAGATGAGGAACAATGTGTACCGATTTCGTACATTTCAGAGATTGACAAGGATAAAGCAGAACATTATAATGAAAGAGTTTCCGGTTACTAATTCAAATTTGTAGGAGGCTCATCATGAAACGAGTTTACAACTTTTCCGCAGGCCCTTCCATGCTGCCGGAACCGGTTCTCCGCCGCGCAGCGGATGAAATGCTGGATTACAGCGGCAGCGGCCAATCCGTCATGGAGATGTCCCATCGATCAAAAGAGTTCGGGGAAATTATCAGCTCTGCGGAGAGTTTGCTCCGCGAAGTGATGAAAATCCCGGATAATTATAAAGTCCTGTTTTTACAGGGAGGCGCTTCTTCGCAGTTTGCCATGGTTCCGCTCAACCTGATGAACGGCAGCCGCAAGGCGGATTACGTCCTGACAGGGCAGTGGGCTACCAAAGCGTACAACGAAGCCGCCCGTTACGGCGAAGCCCATGCCGTAGCGTCTTCCAAAGACAAAACGTTTACTTACATACCAAAACTCGATCCGTCCACCTTTACCAAAGACGCAGATTATTTCCATATCTGCATGAACAATACCATTTATGGAACGGTTTATCATGAGCTGCCGCAGACGGGGAGCGTTCCCCTGGTGGCGGATATTTCCTCCTGTGCCTTAAGCGCCCCGCTGGATGTTTCCCGGTTTGGCGTCCTGTACGCGGGCGCGCAGAAAAATATGGGCCCCGCCGGCCTGACCGTGGTGATTGTCCGGGAGGATCTGATCGGCCATGCCCGGGAGTTGACCCCGACGATGATGAATTATCAGACTCATGCCGACCACGGTTCCATGTTCAACACCCCGCCCTGCTATTCCATTTATATCTGCGGCCTTGTGCTGGACTGGCTGAAAAACACCGTTGGCGGCCTGGAGAAAATGGAGAAGATCAACCAGAAAAAAGCCGGCATGATTTATGACTTTCTCGACCATTCCAAGCTGTTCCGCGGCACAGTTGTCCCGGAAGACCGTTCTATCATGAATATCCCATTCGTTACGGGAAACAAGGACATGGATGCAAAATTCGTGGCCGAAGCCGCTGAGAACGGTTTTGTCAACCTGAAGGGCCACCGGACGGTCGGCGGGATGCGCGCCTCCATCTATAACGCCATGCCGGTCGAGGGCGTAGAGAAGCTGGTCGATTTCATGGGTAAATTTGAAAAGGCAAACGGATAGTTTGCGCCTGAAACGGGGGATATGTAAAATGTATCGAATCAAATGCCTGAATAAAATTTCTCCGGCCGGAACCGGCCGGTTCGGCGGAGGGTACCAGTGCGGCGCTGATGTTGAAAATCCGGACGCCGTTTTAGTCCGCTCCGCTTCCATGCACGAAATGGAATTCCCCAAAAATCTGCTTGCCATTGCGCGCGCAGGCGCGGGGGTCAACAATATTCCGCTGGATCGGTGCAGTGAGCAGGGAATTGCCGTGTTCAACACGCCGGGCGCCAACGCCAACGCGGTGAAAGAGCTGGTTGTCGCCGGGCTTCTGCTTTCGTCCCGCCGGATTATCCCCGGTGCTCAGTGGGTTCAGACCTTGAAAGGGAAGGGCGATACAGTCGGCAAGTTGGTTGAGAAGGGAAAAAGCCAGTTTGCCGGACCGGAGATCTCCGGGAAAGCTCTCGGTGTCATTGGTTTGGGCGCCATCGGCACGCTGGTCGCCAACGCGGCCCATTCCCTGGATATGGAAGTCTACGGTTACGATCCTTACCTTTCTGTGGATGCGGCGTGGGGCCTTTCCCGTGCCACCCATCGCGCCCGCTCGCTGGATGAAATTTTTGCAAAATGCGACTATATTACCATTCATGTTCCGCTTCTGCCGGATACAAAGAATATGATCAGCGCGGATTCAATTGCCAAAATGAAAGACGGCGTCCGCCTGCTGAATTTTGCACGCGGCGGCCTAGTCGATTCCGGTGCCGTGCTAAGCGGAATCCAGTCCGGAAAAGTTGCCAGTTATGCGACGGATTTTCCCGACGATTCTCTCCTCGGAGTGGATAACGTGATTGTTCTGCCGCACTTGGGAGCTTCTACGCCTGAATCGGAAGACAACTGCGCAAAGATGGCGGCAAAAGAACTGATTGATTATTTGGAAAATGGAAACATATGCCATTCGGTGAATATGCCGGCTGTTTCCATGCCGCGGGACAATTGCACGCGCATCTGCCTGTTCCACCGCAATGTGCCGAATACGATCAGCAAACTATCCGGAATCCTTGCCAATGCGGGGATCAATATTGAAAATATGCAGAGCAAGGCGAAAAAGGATTATGCTTATACAATCCTTGACGTAACCGGAGCCGTTACCGGTTCAACAGCCGGTCATCTGGAAAATCTGCCGGAGATTGTCCGCGCACGCATTATCCCGGAAAAATAACCGGACAGCCGGCACGCAAATATGAGTATATGAAAAATCGGCGGGGTGGCCTTTCAAAAGCCATCCCGCCGATCTTGTGCGAAAACGGCACATGAAGGGTGCGCCTTGTAAAAATTGTCCGGCATGGTATAATTATTTTAAGTGTTTTGTGATGCCCATCCTGTTTTCGGAGTTTTGGATCAGGTTAAACAGCGAAGAAGCGAACAGGGGATATTCGTCTGAAATCTTCTCAGGGGAAAGCACGGGGGCGGCCCCTTTTCCGATGGGTTCCATCCCCTCCGTTTTTTCACCGGCCAAAAGGCATTCAGCATTTCCAAGCGCGATTTCCTGCGCCGCAGAAGAACGCGCCGCACCCTGCCGCAGGGGTACGGCAAACAGGCCCTGGGGGTTCCGAACATTCGCGGAATACAGCGCGCGGAATACCTTGTAAACGGCAAGGCTCAGGTAGGCGGAAATTTCCGCTGTCAGAGATTTATTCCCCAGCTTCTGCAAAATTCCATAGACAATATTCATGGAATTGGAAATCAGTTTTTTGTTCAGCACAGCCAGGACACTGCCGCCTTTTCCGTGCAGGATATTTTCTTTTCCGGCAGCGTCCGGTTCCGGAATATTTTCTACTGTGATGGTTGCGCCGCTGCGCTGCGGCGTTCTGCCCAGCAGGTAATCGCAGGAAACTCCGTAGTAGTCGGCTGCCTTTACCACAAAATCGAGTCCGCATTCCCGGATCCCTTTTTCATAATGAGAAAGAAGCGCCTGTGAAACGCCAAGGTCGCCCGCTGCCTTTTTTTGACTGTATCCGCGCTCTTTTCGCAGTAAAGTGATGATCCGTGCAAAACTTTTGTTCATTCGTCTGATCCCCTGTCGAATTTTGATAAACATACCGTAAATTATATACTTTTTATAACTTTTTGTAAAGACGCAAGATATCGTGTCCGCGCGGTTCGCCGTTTCCGCATCTTGCAGTGCTGTCAAGAGGACAAGAAAATTATCAGGAGGCGATTGCTTGAAATCCTACACGATTCACCTGATCCGCCATGGGCAGACGGAGGGGAACGAAGCAGGGCGCTATATCGGCCGGACCGATCTTCCCCTTTCTTCCCGCGGCGAACGCCATTTGAAAGACCTTGCGGCGGAGTACCGGTATCCGCAGGCCGACGTTTATTTTACAAGCCCGCTCAAACGCTGTATCCAAACCCTGAAGATTTTGTATCCGCAGGCAAAGCCCGTTGTTATTGACGGGTTTCGGGAGTGTGATTTCGGTGCATGGGAAGGGAAAACCGCGCAGGAGATTGCCGCCGGAGACCCTTCGTTTGCGCGGTGGATTTCAGGCGGCGGTAAATCCGTTTCTCCGCCGGGGGGAGAAAGCAGCGCGGCCTTTATGCACAGGGTCTGCGAATCGTTTGAAAAAGTAGTGGAGGGTCTGCTGCGCTCCGGTACAACAAGCGCCGTGATTGTGGCGCACGGCGGAACGCTGATGACGATCCTTTCCGCGTATGGGATGCCGCGGGCCCGGTTTTACGACTGGATGACGGAAAGCGGCCGCGGGTATTCCATGCGGATCACGCCGGGGCTCTGGATGCGGTCCATGGTGGGGGAAGTGTACGCCAAAATTCCCGGAGGGCCGCATGAAGAAGAGCCGGAGGGTATACAGATGATCGACCTGGTTCGGGAAGCCGCCGACCGTGCGTTCGGCGCGGAAAAAGGCGGAAAAGGGCAAACAAAGCAGAAAACCGAAGATCAGTAAAACCCTTTTGCCGAGAGCAGAAATCCGTCCCCCATGCAGAACCGGGGGACGGATATTTTCATGGCGTTTCAATAAGAAAGGCTAAAAATCAAAAATATTCAGACCGGTCACCGCATCTGCCCGGCGGCCCAGCACAGAATCCGCCGTATGAATAAAGATTTCCGCCGTTCCGCTGACAATCGCCTCATTCAGGTGCCCGCCAATGACTTTGCCGTCCGGCCCCGCAAAATTTGCGTGAAAATGCAGGTAAGGTTTCCCATCCTTTACACTGGCATTGCCGAGCAGCGAGGTCATTTCCATTTCGCCGTCGAAAGTGTTGGAGTGATATAGTTTCTCAGTTACCCGGTACAGGCCGATCACCACATGATCCACCGCCCCAATGCCGGTAATGCTGCCAAATTTGACTTTTTCCTTCTTGCAGACGGATTCCACGGAAGAGACGATTTCTTCTCCGCAGTCAACACGGATGACAATCAGATTTCCCGATTTTTTGTATTCCATGGCGATTCTCCTTTTTTATGCAAGCCTTCCAGGCCGATATCATTTTTTAGAAGGGCTCCCGACGTAATGGATCCGTGCCCGTATTTTTGGCGGATAACATCCAGTGCGGTTTCCAGTTTTTCCTGCCGGCAGCGCGCAGCGGGATTCCCGTTTGCTTGGAAAAAGCAGAGCTGTTCTTCCGGTGCGTCATCCGGCACAAGGCTGGAGCCGGTAACGGCAAGCATCCGAATGGGCGCATCCCGGTTCCAGCAGGAGGTGATGAGGTCCATAGCTGCCGCGCTGATTTCCTTGGCCAGGTGAGTAGGGGTGCGCAGTGATTTCTGCCGTGTGATGATTTTCAGGTTTGGATCTTTGATTCCAATCTGTACTACCCAGCATTTTACGCCATTTTTCCGCATCCGGGAGGCTACCCGGTCCGCAATGGCGTTCACCCCGTTGCGGATATCTGCTGTTCCGCAGAGATCCCTTCGGAACGTGACGCTGTTGCCGATGCTTTTCACTTCCCGGATGTCGCGGAAATTGCGGACCGGGCTGTTATCCAGTCCGTTTGCATAGTCATACAGGGTAGCTCCGGCTTTTCCAAAATAATTCTGCAGGAAATCCCGGCTGCTTCCCGCCAGTTCTCCAATGGTGTGGATACCAAAGCCTGCCAGAGTCCGTTCCATTTTTTTTCCGCAGAACATCAGGGCACCGGCGGGGAGGGGAAACACAATCTGCCGGAAATTTTCCCGGTCAATTACCGTAGTGGCATTCGGCTTTTTGTAGTCACTGCCCAGCTTGGCGAAAATCTTATTAAACGATACCCCAACCGAAACTGTCAGCCCGGTTTCCCTTTGGATGACCCCGCGCAGTTCGTCCGCAATGTCTTTTCCGCTTCCGAAAAGGTTTCGGCTTCCCGTCACGTCCAGCCAGCTTTCGTCAATGCTGAACGGTTCCACCAGGTCGGTATAGCGCCGGTATATTTCATTGATCCGGTGCGAATATTTTTCATATTCGCTAAAATGGGTGGGGGCAAGCACCAGTTCCGGGCATTTCCGTTTTGCCTGCCAGATGGTTTCCGCTGTGCGGATTCCGTATTTTTTGGCGGGTTCGTTTTTCGCCAGGATAACGCCGTGCCGGCTTTCCGGATCGCCGCAGACGGCCATCGGGACGTCTTTCAGTTCCGGCCGCAAAAGGCATTCAACCGAGGCAAAAAAAGAATTGCAGTCGCAGTGCAGAATTGTCCTTTCCATACCGCTCACCATCCAATTCTATCATATCATAATTCTGAAAAAACGGAAAGATAAATCCAATATTTTTATACAAAAAAGGCCTGCCTTGCAGCAGGTCCTTCCCGTACGGTTTTTCGCCTGGAGCCTTAATGAATGAACAGCTTGAAAATCCAGGTGAATCCGGCTCCCAGCAGGATGGTGGCGGGGAAAGTAACCACCCAGGCAATCACGATATCCTTTGCGGTTTTCCACCGTACGGCAGAAAAGCGTTTTGATGACCCAACGCCCATAATGGCGGAAGAGATAACATGCGTAGTGCTTACCGGGGCACCAAAAGCCGTCATAATCTGAATCACTGTGGCGGCCGACGTTTCAGCGGCAAATCCCTCCACCGGTTTCAGCTTGATCATGTTCATCCCGACGGTTTTAATAATGCGCCATCCGCCCAGCGAAGTTCCGCAAGCCATGGAGAGCGCGCAGATTACCTTGACCAGAACCGGGATTCCGTCGCTGGCTTTTAAAAATCCGCCGCTTACCAGCGCCATTGTGATGATTCCCATAGTTTTCTGCGCATCATTGCTGCCGTGCGAGTAAGCCATCAGGGCCGCCGAACCAATCTGAAGTTTCGAGAACAGCTTGGTAACCGGCCGCTGCTTGGCTCTCCTGAGAATCCGGTACAGCAGCTTCATCACGCAGAACCCAATTGCAAAACCGATCACAGGGGACGTAAACAGCGGAATAATTACTTTATACCAAATGTTGAGCCAGTTGACGGTGCTCAGGCTTCCGGATACCACAATGGCCGAACCGACGAGGCTTCCGATCAGCGCATGGGAGGAGCTGCTCGGGAGGGCAATATACCATGTGAGGAGATCCCAGACAATCGCGCCGCACAGCGCCGCAGCAATCACATACGGGGAGAGCGTGCCGAATACAATTCCGGAAGCAATCGTCGTGGCGACATTCACGCTGACCATGGCGCCCACAAAATTAAGGAAAGCCGACATGACAGTTGCGGCGAACGGGGTCAGCACTTTTGTGGAAACAGACGTTGCAATCGAATTGGCGGTATCGTGGAAACCATTGATAAAGTCAAAAAGGATGGCAAGTATAATGACCAGAACAAGCGATAGATTTAACATTCCCGGCAACAATCCCTTTTCATAAATTTCTGCGTCTTTTGGGGAACAGGAGAAGGGCGGATTCCATCCGCAGCCGGGCAGTCCTAAGCGGAGAAGGCCTTGCTGCGGAGCATGTCAGAAAAATTGAAAACCATGTTAGTAACAGGTTCTTTTTGTCGTCTGCTTCAAGTATAAGTTTTTTTGAGCGCCCTGTCAATCGTCAGACACCGGACAGCCCCCTGAGCTTATCAGTTTTCAGAAGAATCTATAGAATCTAGAGCTTTGCGCCAAATCCTGCGCTGCGGCTGCATAAAAAAAATAAAATCCGGCGTACCGGCCCGTTTACATATTTTGATTGATTAATTATCTGAAAAGTTTTACAATAGAAATAATCTTTTTGATGCGGAGGGGAACCATTTTGAAGCCATGAGTTCGGGTTGTGCCGCTTATAGACCGGAAAAATAAATAATAGAACAATGCTGGAGGGACTATGCTGTCAGATACTCAAAAAGAGATCGAAAAAAGAAGAACATTTGCCATTATTTCTCACCCGGACGCGGGCAAAACAACCCTGACGGAAAAATTGCTGCTGTATGGGGGAGCCATTGCGCTGGCCGGTTCGGTTAAAGGGAAAAAGACCCAGCGCCACGCAGTTTCCGACTGGATGGAGATCGAAAAGCAGAGGGGAATTTCGGTCACTTCGTCCGTCATGCAGTTTAATTACGGCGGTTACTGCATCAACATTCTGGATACGCCCGGCCACGAGGATTTTTCCGAGGACACGTACCGTACCCTGATGGCGGCAGATTCCGCCGTTATGGTGCTGGATGCCTCAAAAGGCGTGGAGCGGCAGACGCGCAAGCTGTTTAAGGTCTGTACGCTGCGCCATATTCCTATTTTCACATTTATCAATAAAATGGATCGCGACGCGCGCGACCCGTTTGATCTGATGGAAGAAATTGAACATTTGCTGGGCATTCGGACCTGCCCGGTCAACTGGCCTATTGGTTCCGGCAAGGAATTCAAGGGCGTTTATGACCGAGCGGCAAAGAAAATCCTTGTTTTCCATGCGAACAGCGATATGGTTTTCGAACAGAAAGAAGTCCAGGCTACAGCCGTAGCGCTGGACGACCCGGCCGCCGCAGAACTGATCGGCAGCGATTCCCTGAACCACCTGGCGGACGACGTACAGCTTCTGGACGGGGCTGGCGATCCCCTCGATATGGAAGCTGTGCAGAATGGGAAACTGTCCCCGGTGTTTTTCGGTTCGGCACTGACCAATTTTGGCGTTGAGCCGTTTTTAAAAGAATTTCTCCGCATGACCACGCCCCCGCTGCCCCGCAAGTCCGACGCGGGCATTGTCGATCCGTTTGACCCCGATTTTTCGGCATTCGTGTTCAAGATCCAGGCCAATATGAACAAGGCGCACCGCGACCGGATCGCCTTTATCCGCATCTGCTCCGGAAAATTTGAAAAGGGAATGGAGGCTTACCATGTACAGGGCGGCCGTAAAGTAAAACTGGCCCAGCCGCAGCATTTAATGGCGCAGGACCGGGAAATCCTTTCAGAAGCCTATGCGGGTGACATTATCGGCTTGTTTGATCCCGGCATTTTTTCCATTGGGGATACCCTCTGCACGGCGGAACCGCCCTTTCAATTTGAAGGGATTCCCACGTTTGCGCCGGAGCATTTTGCTCTTGTGCAGCAGGTGGACACCATGAAGCGCAAGCAGTTTGTCAAAGGAATGTCGCAGATTGCCCAGGAAGGCGCCATCCAGATTTTTCAGGAACCGGATTCTGGTATGGAAGAAGTCATCGTCGGCGTTGTGGGGACTCTTCAGTTTGATGTCCTTCAGTACCGGCTTCGCAGCGAGTATCACGTGGAGATCCGCATGACGGCGATGCCCCATGAGTATATTCGCTGGATTGAAAATACGGATCTCGACCTCAAGGCACTGGATCTGACGTCGGATACGAAGCGCGTGCAGGATTTCAAGGGCCGCAGTCTGCTGTTGTTCTGCAACAGCTGGAGCATCCGCTGGGCTTTGGAACACAACAAGGGCTTGAAACTCTCCGAATTCGGCGGGACCGAGTTCGAGCGGTAACAGGCGGACCAGTGCTTTACCGCAGACGAAGGGCCCTCCGGTTATACCGGAGGGCCCCGCATTTATTTTTCTTGCTGAAATTCGTATGGATTTTGGCCTGCTCTTTCAAATGGCGCCCGGCTCTTTAAACCGGGCATTCCGTTTGAATTTAAACTCCCCAATTCAAAACATTGGTATCACCCATCTGTTTTCCGGAACCGCTTTCGTATGCTGGCTGTTTTTCCGTGCCCCTTTTTTCTCCGATTTCTCGGGTAGAAGCTTTGCATCAAAGCCAAACTCGGCATCTAAAAACAGATCACACCGATCCCATAACAGTTTTCTGTTTTGCTTCTGCGCATTTAAAATCCACTTTCTGCTTCTTTCCACAGGTATGTGGGGAACGGCACTCTGGATTTTTCAGCAGACCTGCCGCAGCGGAACAACCGCTGTCCAACAGGTCTGACTGCTCTGCGCTTCTGTATCCTCGCCCATTGGACTCACTCCCTTCTCAGAAAAGTTCGGTATCTGATGCGCCACTCCCTTGCCTGAACTGTTCCTTCATTCCGTTCTGTTCCACTTAAGGGCCTGTTTTTCAGGCGCGCATCCTCTTTGATCTTCCCTTTTCTTTTCTGGTTTCAGTATAACGCAGATCATAGGAGAAGTCAATACTTTTTTCAAAAATTATTTAATTTTTTAGTATAGTTTTATTTCATATTATTTTCCTGTTGACTTTATGCACCGGGCACGGTACAATAGAACCGTCCCACAGGAATAAACTGCAAGGAGTAAACAGCCGAATGCAAAATGATGATTTCGGGCCTGATATCCTCACGCTGGTAGACGACGGAGGAAACGAGCATGAATTTGAAGTCCTGGATGTAATTGATGAGGACAGCAGAAGCTATTATGCTCTTCTTCCCGTGCTGGATGATCCCCAAAGCAAAGTCGATTCGCAGGCGACCTATTATATCTTCGAATCCATTGAAGAAGATGGGGAACAGCAGCTGGCCGAAGTGGATGATCAGGATTTGCTGGACAGACTTGCCAAACAGTTTGAAAGCCGCTTTGAAGAACTCTACGGCGATGAAGAATGTGAAGAAGACGGTTCGGAAGAACCGGATGAAACTGAAGATGAAACAGAATAGCGATCTCCTGCCTGGTGCGCGGACCGGTGAATCAATAACCCTACAATATTTAATCGGGAGCTCGGCTCCGGCGGCGGACTTCAGACCTCCCGGCTTTTGCCGGACGAAGGGAGTGCGAAACCGTTGGGAGGGCACCCACCTGCTTTTGGTAGCAGGTTATTTGACACCTTACGGCCAGGCGGGGCTTTTATTTTTTTGCCTTTTTTCTTTTTTAATTTAATGAATGGAATCATTCAGTAGTTTGATGGATTCTCCGGCGTCTGCCGGAGAATTTTTTATCTTCCGGCACTCGTGCCCTGCCGATCTGCCTGAGAAAGAACGCTTCTTTATTCCGCAGCATAAAATAGCCTCAGAGGTGATTGCTGTGTATTATGAACCGCGGTATGACCGGATTGGTTCGGTCGTGAAAGGCCTGCCGGAAGCGCAGGCCGCGGTAAAAGGGAGCCCGGATTATCCCGATATTCACGGGATGGTCTTTTTCTATCAGCTGGAGAACGGTGTGCTGCTGGTGGCGCAGATGGAAGGCCTTCCCCATGGGGCGCAGAACTGCCCGGCCAATGTGTTCGGGTTCCATATTCACGAAGGGGCTGCCTGCACCGGGAACAGCTCCGACCCGTTCGCCGGGGCGGGCGGACATTACAACCCGGATCATTGCCCCCATCCGGCCCATGCGGGAGATTTGCCGCCTCTGTTCGGCAGCCGGGACGGATATGCTTTTCAGTCGGTTTTTACCGACCGCTTTTCGGTGTCCGAAATCATCGGCCGCACGGTGATCGTCCATCTTTCCCCGGATGATTTTACCACTCAGCCGTCGGGAAATTCAGGCGCGCGGATAGCCTGCGGTCTGATCCGCTTCACAGACAGGCGGAACCTGGTTCCGCTTGACATATAGGTTCGGGGCCTTCCGCTGCCGTGCTGATAAAAAAGAACCTCCGCCGATTTCCTTCGGCGGAGGCGTGCCTTTTCTGTTTTCCGACGGTCAGACGGTCCTTACATCGTTTTGCTTTTATAGGTGGAACATGCTGTTTTGACCTGTCCGCCGTTTACCTGCGTGGTGCTGATATCCACGTGTTCCGCGTTGCAGGCTCTGTCCTGGTTGTAAACGCAATTTGCCACGTCGCAGTGGATATCCAAAGCCTGATTCGGCGACTGGCTGTCTACGGAATCACGGGGCGCAATGTCGTTCTCGTCCAAAAAATTGGCGCAGTACGTCTGCTTAGCGCTGCAGGAATTCGGGCCGCCGACCATGATATCCGGGCGGCAGCAAAACTCGCTCTGGTTATTGGCACATTTTGTCACATTGCAATGCAGATCTGTCATCGTTCGGCACCTCATTATTTTAAATTGGCCTGCGGGCCGTTCTTATTCTGTGCCGAACCGCGCGGGTTATGCGGGGCCGCCGTTTGGATTCACTTTTTTCCGTTTTCAAAGGCGGCTGCTGCGTCCGCAATCAGCTCCGCCGTCCCGTCAATGCCGTAGGCAGACGAATTGACACAAATCTGGTAATTTTCCGCATAACCCCATTTCCGGTCGGCAAAATAGTTGTAATACCCCGCGCGCTGATTGTCCATATTAGCAAGGTTCGCGGCGGCGCGTTTTGGATCAATTCCGTATTCCTGCACGCTGCGCTCCATTCGTGCGGTTTTATCGGCGCAGATAAATATGCTGAATATATTTTTCTCATTTTTCAAAACATCGTCGGCGCAGCGCCCAACAATCACGCAGGGGCCTTTTTTGGCAGCTTCCCGGATAATCTGAGCCTGTAAAAGGAACAGCTTGTCGTTCAGCGGCATGTCGTTGATCATGGGAACCCCATGCAGGAAGGAATAATTTGCCATCATCAGCGAATACAGCAGATTGCCGCCTGCTTTTTCATCTGCTTTTTCGTAGATTTCCACGCTGATGCCGCTTTTTTTGGCGGCCAGCGCGATCAGTTCCCGGTCGTAGAACGGGATTCCAAATTTATCAGCGAGTTTCTGGCCGATTTTACGGCCTCCGCTTCCGTACTGACGCGCCACGGTTATCACAGATTTTATTTCCGGCATGGCAAAAACCTCGCTTCCTGCTTTTGCCGCCCTTTTTCCGGGGCGGTCCTTTTTGCTTTTTTTATTATACCACTTTTTCAGCGGGAAGCAAAAAAATGTAAAGCACACTTGACAAATACCTTGTGCTGCTTTATACTTCCGGTGTGGGGTGGTTCCATGAAAACCAGGATTCCCGAACTGCGGAGACGGAACGGAATCACGCAGGAAGAACTTGCGCGGAGTGTCGGTGTGTCCCGTCAGACAATTATCTCCATTGAAAACGGAAGATATACGGCTTCCCTTGTGCTGGCATGGAAAATCGCCCGCTATTTTGGCCTCAGCATTGAGGAGGTCTTTGATTTCAGCAGCGTGGAGGAATAAAAATGGAGAGATTTCGAAAGCAGATGCTTCGGAACGGCGTGGCCTACCTTTTTATGGCGGCTTTGATTTTGCTTGCGGGTCTTTTTGTGTCGAATCCGTTGGGTCTGCCGTATCCTTTTCCGGCTCAAGGAGGGGCGTATGCTTCAGATTATTATCCCGGTGCAGTTGTCGGCTCGATGCTTCTTTGAAGAATGTTGGACTGTATCTGCAGGAGCAAAAACAGTGCACGATGCCCCGAGAACAGTAGACAGCAAAAACACTAAAATTTTCTTTTCTTATAATTCAGTATAATAACGTTATCATCTTTTTATTTCTACACCAATAGTAATATTGTACAAATATAAATATTACAGATTATTCAATATTTTACAATTTATATTAAGCAAACAAAGCAAACCACGCTTAGATCACATGGTTTGCTTTGCATAAATCCCTAGAAAAACATGATACCGGCTCGTCTCTCAAGAGACTTCTTATACATCATATGTACTGCAGCTGTTAGAACAATGATTCATGATTTAAAGCTTTATATTTGAATTCAGCCAATTTAATCCACTTCGTTCAAAGTTTAAGTTAGAGCAGTGTAATTTTCGATAACATAGCTGATAGTCGCTTTTCGCAATAGCCAATTGATTCACAAAATATAAGGCGGGGCCTCCTGAGATTCAGGAAGCCCCGCCCCGCTGTTTGTGCCGTTTTACAGCATGGTGACGCTGTAAGAATGGGTTTTCGATTCCCCCGGTTTCAGGATTGTCACGCCGCGCTTGTGTTCCAAAACGTCGTCTTCGTCGGTGCAGGTCGGCGTCCCGGACCACGGCTCAATGGCGAGAAAATTCCCTCCGTTTTTGCTGGTCCAGATGACGAGATAGTCCAGCCCTTTGAAGTCCACCTGAACGCCCCGGTTTGTGGCGGGATTGTACAGCCGCACCGAGCGGGATTTCAGCTGGTCAAAAATCTGGCAGTCGTAGCTGAACCAGGTGCGGTCCAGCCGGAAGATCTTTTCGTTGTCCAGAATCAGGGTGCGGTGTTCCACATCCACCAGTCCGTCCGCCAGCACACGCGGGCAGACGGCGTATTCTTTTTCCGGAAATTCCAGCACATAATCTTCGAACCGCTCGCCTTCCAGCAGCGGGCAGTTGAATGCGGGGTGGCCTCCCACAAGGTACGGCATGGGTCCGCTGTCCCGGTTCACTGCGGTGAAGGCGACGGTCAGCGTTTTGCCGCAAAGCGTGTATTGAACCTGGAACTCGAAATCGAATGGGAAGCGCTTCCGGGTTTCCGGTGTGGATTTTATGGAGAAAACCGCCTCGTTTTCGGCGGATTTCTCCGCGCGGAATTCCATGTGCCGCGCAATACCGTGATGATCCATGCGGCATTGCCGGCCGTTCCCGGCGGTTGCGCGTCCATCCCGGATGCTGCCTACGATCGGAAACAGAACGGGAGACTGTGAAGCCCAGTAGGCGGGGTCGCCCTGCCAGAGGTACTGTGTCCCAGAACCGTCCGTCAGCGAGGTCAGTTCGGCCCCGGCGGTTTTAATTTCGGCGGCACTGGAGCCGCTTCGGATAATTGGATTCATTATATAATCCCCTTCCGGAAAATTTGAAAATACTTCTGCGGCAGCCGGAGTTTTCCGCGCTGCCGCAGCCGCTTTTTTCTTATTATACCATGACTGTTTCTGAATTTACCGGAAATTTCCGGCATGAATGGTTTTGTTACAGACCGAACCCGAAATACCGGTTCGCATTGTTAAATGAAATATCCTGCACCATTTTGCCGAGGAATTCGATATCGTCCGGATATTCTCCGTTTTCCACCCAGGTGCCGATCAGGCCGCACAGGATGCGGCGGAAATATTCGTGCCTTGTGTAAGACAAAAAGCTGCGCGAATCGGTCAGCATCCCGATGAAATTGCCAAGGACGGAAAGGTTTGCCAGGCTTGTCAGCTGCGCAATCATTCCCGTTTTGGTGTCATTGAACCACCAGGCTGCGCCGTGCTGAATCATTCCCGGCACCACAGTGCCCTGGAAGCAGCCGATAATGGAGTCGATCATTTCATTGTCCGTCGGGTTCAGCGAATACAGCACGGTTTTGGGAAGCTCATGGGTGCGGTTCAGCGCGTCCAGCAGCCCTGCAATCTTGTGGGCACTGTTCTGCGCGCCCAGTGCATCGAAGCCCGTGTCCGGCCCCATGCGGTCAAACATAACCGAGTTGGTGTCACGCAGTGCGCCGAAATGGATCTGCATGACCCAGCCGCGCTTTGCATACTGTTTGCCGAGGAAGAGCAGCATGGCATACTGGTATTTTTCAATTTCTTCTGCGGTCAGAGCCTTTCCGGCCATGGCTTTTTCAAAAACGGCTTCCACTTCGCCGTCGCCGGCCGGGCGGAACGGCACGCAGGTGATCCCGTGGTCAGAAGCTTTGCAGCCCATTTCCCCAAAGAAGTCCATCCGTTTCGAAAGGGCGGCGTACACGTCCTTCATGGATTTAATCTTCATGCCGGCGGCCTTGCCGAGGGTTTCCACGTACTTCGGGAACGTCGGTTTGTCAATGTTGTCGATTTTGTCGGGGCGCCAGGCCGGAACCACACGGACTTTGCAGGACGGATCGGCCTTGATTTTTTTATGCCATTCCAGGCTGTCCGCCGGATCGTCCGTCGTGCAGATCAGCTTGACATTCGACTGCTCAATGATGCCGCGCACGCTCAGGGCGTCGGTTTTCAGCTTGGCGTTGCACAGGTTCCAGACTTCTTCCGCCGTGTCCGCATTCAGTACGCCATTGTAGCCGAAATACCGTTTCAGTTCCAGATGTGTCCAATGGTACATCGGGTTGCCGATTGCTTTCGGGAGAGCTTCGGCAAATTTCTGGAACTTCTCCCGGTCGCCTGCGCTGCCCGTGATGGAGTCTTCCGCCACGCCGTTCGAGCGGATCATGCGCCATTTGTAATGGTCGCCGCCGAGCCATACCTGGGTAATGTTGTCGAATTTGCGGTTTTCCGCGATTTCCTTCGGATCAATATGGCAGTGGTAGTCGATGATGGGCATGTTCTCGGCGTACTTGTGGTATAGGGTTTTGGCTGTTTCATTGGGCAGCATAAAGTCTTCGTCCATGAATTTTTTCATAAGAATTCCTCCATTTCATTTTTTAGACCGGCAGAGCCGGAAGGATTCGCGTTCCACAAATTTCGGGGAAACCACCACTTTCTGCGGGGCGCTTTTCCCCGCCCAGAGATCCGTCAGGATGCGGACGGCCGTCGGGCACATGGTTTCAAGCATATTGTCCACCGTTGTGAGGGAAGGGAACGAACACTGCGCGAGGATCGAGTTGTTAAAGCCGATGACCGGAAAATTCCTTCCCATATCCCGCGCCGCTTTCAGTGCGCCCACTGCCAGCAGGTCTTCGGAAGCCATTGCGGCGGAAAATTTCAGGCCGCCCGCGGCCAGTTCCCCGATCTTCCGCGCCGCGCCGTCCACAGATTTCTCCGCCCGCACGGCCAGCGCTTCCCGCCAGGGGAGGCCGGCCTCTTTCAGCCCTTCTTTGTATCCGGCGATTTTTTCGCATCCGCTGTAGGTCAGGGTATCGTAGACGTACAGGATGTCATCAAACCCGCGTTCGTGCAGCAGAAGGACGTTTTTCCGCACAGCGGCGCGTTCGTCGCACAGGACGCAGTAGGTGTTGGGCAGCTCCACCAGCCCGTTGATAATAATGACCGGAACCCGCTTCGCAGCTTTTTCAATATGGGAGTTGTCTATGTCTTCCCGAAAAGCGGAGCCGATCAGGATCACGGCGTCCACCCGTTTGGCCAGCAGCAGGTCAAGGCTTTTCTTTTTGTTTTCCAGGTCGTTTCCGGTGCAGCACAGCAGTGCGTCAAACCCTTTCTGCCGCAGCAGGCTTTCCACCAGCGAGACCGCCTTAGCATAGAACGTATCCGCAATATCGGTGCACAGAATACCGACCATGTGCATGGAGTCAAGGCCCAGCCCGCGCGCAAAAGCGTTGGGAGTGTAGCCGGATTCCCGTATGGCCCGAATAACTTTTTCCCGTGTTTTGTCGCTCACATTGCGGCTTCGGTTCAAGACCCGTGAAACCGTGGCGATCGACACCCCGCATTGTCTGGCAATGTCATAAATATTCATTCGGTTCCCTCTGATTCTGTAAATGCTTACACAAAGTATAGCCTGCTTTCCTCCAAAAATCAATAGGGTTCTTCTCCGGAATTTCCAGCCTTTCCGTTCGGAAAGCGTTTGGAATGCAGAGGGAATGCCGCAGAAATTCCTTTCTGTGCACATAAATTTTCCTCCCAAAAAGAGGATTGACATTTTCCGGGAAGATGTTACAATTACTATGAAGTTTTATGAAAGCGCTTACATCCAGAAAGGGGATTATTTTATGAAGAAAATCAATGAGCTTTACAGCCGCAAGCCGAGGCCGATCCGGATTATCCAGTTCGGCGAGGGCAACTTCCTGCGCGGGTTTGTAGACTATATGGTGGACGTCGCCAACGAAAAAGGCGTTTTCAACGGCAATATCGCCATTGTCAAGCCGATTCAGGCGGGAAATCTGGATCGGTTCCATGCGCAGGACAATATCTATACCATCTCCCTGCGCGGTAAAAAAGACGGGAAGACCTATGTGGAAAACCGCGTTGTAACCAGTGTCGGCAAAGCGCTGGATACCTACGGCGACTATCAGGACTACATGGCTCTGGCCCGGCTGGACACCCTCCGGTTTGTTGTTTCCAACACAACGGAGGCGGGCATCCAGTATGATGAGAGCGATAAATTCGAGCTTACCCCGCCGAATACCTACCCCGGCAAGCTGACAAAATTTCTCTATGAACGGTACCGCGCATTCCATGGCGATCCGGCCAAGGGCCTGATCCTTCTCCCGGTGGAGCTGATTGAAGACAACGGCGGCACGCTGAAAAAATGCGTGATGAAATACGCGGATCTCTGGAAACTCGGCGCAGAATTCAAAAAGTGGGTCGAAGAGAGCAACACGTTCTGCAGCACGCTGGTGGACCGCATCATCACCGGCTATCCGCGCGGCGAGGGCGAAGCGCAGAAAATGTGGGGCAAACTCGGCTACGAAGACAACCTGCTGGATACAGGCGAGCCGTTTGCCCTGTGGGTGATTGAAAGCCCGAGGGACATTTCCGGCGAATTCCCGCTGGACAAAGCGGGCCTGCCGATTATCTTTACAAAGAATCAGAAGCCGTACCGCGAGCGCAAAGTCCGCATTTTGAACGGCGCGCACACCTCCACGGTCCTTGCCGGGTACCTTATGGGCAAAAATATTGTTCTGGAATGTATGAATGACAAAACAGTGCGCACCCTGATGGAAAAGACTGTTTTTGAGGAAATTGTTCCAACGGTCAAGCTGCCGCACGAAGAAGCGGTCGCTTTCGCCAATTCCGTTCTGGAGCGCTTCGAAAATCCGTTTGTCAAACACGCGCTTCTTTCCATTTCGCTTAACTCCGTTTCCAAGTGGAAAGCGCGCATCCTGCCGACTTTCCGCGACAATTACGCCAAAACGCATACTCCGCCGAAGTTCCTCACCTTCTCGTTTGCGGCTCTGATGGCGTTCTATACGTCCGATAAGCTGGAAAACGGCGCACTGATCGGCGACCGGAACGGCGAGCCGTATGAAATTCACGACGACCGCAAGGTGCTGGAGTTCTTTGCTGCCAACAGCAAAAAGTCTGCGCGGGAATTCACCCAGGCGCTTGCGTCCAATACCGATTTCTGGGGCGAGGATCTGACAAAGTACGAGGGCTTTGCCGGCATGGTCAGCGCGGATCTGGAGGATATCCGGAAAAACGGCATGACAGCGGCCGTCAAAAAGCTGATTGGGGAGTAAGCCATGGAATCTGTCTACCAAATCAACCCAAAAGACAACGTTGCGGTTGCCCTGCGGAACCTGAAGGCGGGTGAAAGCATCCGGGCGGGCGGCGCTTGCGCCGTCCTCCGCTCCGATGTCCCGGCGGGCCATAAGGCCGCCCTGCGGAATATTGCGGAAGGCGGACCGATCGTCAAGTACGGTTTCCCAATCGGGACGGCGTCGCGCGCCATTGCCGCCGGGGAGTGGGTGCATACCCATAATGTGAAAACCGGCCTCGGGGAGCTTCTGGAATATACGTACCGACCGGACTTCCGTGAACCCGAGCCTGCCGCTCCGGAAACGTTCCCCGGCTACCGCCGGAAGGATGGGAAAGTCGGCATCCGCAACGAAGTCTGGATTATCCCGACGGTCGGCTGCGTCAATTCCGTTGCCCGGCAGATTGAAGAGGAATCCCAGAGATTCCTGACTCCGGAGCTTGACGGGATCTTTGCGTTCAGCCACCCGTACGGGTGTTCCCAGCTTTCGCAGGATCTGCGGAATACGCAGCTTGCCCTGGCCGGGCTTATCCGGCACCCCAACGCGGGGGCGGTCCTGGTCCTCAGCCTCGGCTGCGAGAACAACAATATCGAAGAGATGAAAAAAGTCCTCGGCCCTTATGATCCGGACCGTGTGAAGTTCCTCGTCTGCCAGGATCAGGAGGATGAGGTTGCCGCGGGTGTTGCCGCCGTCCGGGAGCTGTGCGCGTACGCTTCCCGGTTCCGCCGGGAGCCGTGCGGTGCGGATCAGCTTGTCGTCGGCCTGAAATGCGGCGGATCGGACGGCTTTTCCGGCATCACCGCCAACCCGCTCCTCGGTTCTTTTACTAACCGGATTACCGCGTGCGGCGGCACGGCCATCCTCACGGAAGTCCCCGAAATGTTCGGGGCGGAAACGATCCTGATGAACCGCTGCCGCAGTGAAGCTGTTTTCCGGAAGACCGTGGATCTGATTAACGGATTCAAGCAGTATTTTATGGATTACCACCAGAAAATCGACTCGAACCCCTCGCCGGGCAATAAGGCGGGCGGCATCACTACACTGGAGGACAAGTCCCTCGGCTGTGTGCAGAAAGGCGGAACCGCGCCGGTCAGCGGCGTCCTAATGTACGGTTCCCCTGTAAAGGAAAAGGGCCTTAACCTTCTTCAGGCGCCCGGCAACGACCTCGTGTCGTCTACGGCGCTTGCGGTTTCCGGGGCCCAGCTTGTCCTGTTTACCACGGGCCGGGGCACCCCGTTCGGAAGCCCGGTTCCAACCGTGAAAATCTCCAGCAATTCGAATCTTGCGCGCCGCAAGCCCGGCTGGATCGATTTCAACGCCGGCCGGCTGCTGGAAGGCGAAAGCATGGAGTCCCTTTCGCGGGAGTTTTACCGCTTTGTCCTGTCAGTTGCGTCAGGTGAAAAGCAGACAAAAGCGGATCAGCTTGGCAGGCGGGAACTGGCTGTTTTCAAAAATGGCGTCACCCTTTAAAATTAATATTTTCCTTTTCACATTTCCCGTTGCGCAGGCATTGGTTTTATGGTAAGATAAGACCGCAAAACCACTCTTGAGGGAAGGTGTATGATGATGCCGTTTGTATGGCTTGCCGTAATTGTCGCTGCGGCGGTTATCGAGATGGCGACAGCCCAGTTGGTTTCTGTCTGGTTTGCCATCGGGGGGGTCGGTGCGCTGATTGCGTGCGTCCTGGGGGCGCCGCTTCTTTGGCAGCTGGTTGTTTTCGCCGCTGTTTCGGCGGTTATGCTGGCTGTCACAAGACCGGTAGTCAAGCAGAAACTTACAGTCAAAAAAACCAGCACCAACGCGGACCGCTACATCGGCAAAATTGCGGTTGTCACGGTCGGCATCAACAATACCCTCGAGACCGGGCAGGTCAATGTGCTCGGGAGCATCTGGACGGCACGGTCCGCCGACGGCTCTGAGATCCCGGCAGGGAGCCGTGTCGTGGTGGAATCCATTAGCGGCGTCAAGCTGATCGTCCGCCCAAAAACTGACTGAAAGGGAGAATGAACCATGTCAATCGGGATAATTGTCCTTATTATTTTGATCATCTTTGTGATCCTGCTTCTTATTTCCAATATCAAGGTGGTTCCCCAGGCCCATGCCTACGTGATTGAGCGTCTCGGCGCTTACCAGGTAACTTGGGAAACCGGCCTCCATTTCAAAGTGCCGTTTGTGGATCGGATCGCCAAAAAGGTCTCCATGAAGGAGCAGGTCATTGATTTTCCTCCGCAGCCCGTCATTACGAAAGACAACGTCACCATGCAGATCGACACAGTCGTCTATTTCCAGGTTACCGACCCAAAGCTGTATGCTTACGGTGTGGAGCATCCGCTCTCTGCAATTGAGAACCTGTCTGCCACCACGCTGCGGAATATTATCGGTGAAATGGATTTGGACCGCACTCTGACCTCACGCGACGTTATCAATGCTAAAATCCGCACGGTCCTGGACGAAGCGACCGATGCCTGGGGCATCAAGGTCAACCGGGTGGAACTGAAAAATATTATTCCCCCGCGGGAAATCCAGGAGTCCATGGAGAAGCAGATGAAGGCTGAGCGTGAGCGCCGTGCCCAGATTCTGACGGCGGAAGGCAAAAAGAGCAGTGCCATCCTCGTTGCGGAAGGCGACAAAGAATCTGCCATTCTGCGCGCGGACGCCGTCAAAGAAACGAAGATCCGCGAGGCACAGGGCGAAGCGCAGGCAATCCTGCTTGTTCAGCAGTCCCTGGCCAAAGGGATCCAGTTTTTGAACGAGGCCAACCCAAGCGACGGGGTCATTGCCCTTAAGAGCCTGGACGCATTCCAGAAAGCCGCAGACGGCAAGGCGACCAAGATTATTATTCCGTCTCAGATCCAGTCGCTGGCCGGGCTTGCCACATCTATTAAGGAACTGGTTGTGGATGATGTCCCGCAGAAAGAGAATACCCCTAAAAAATAAAGGATTCCTTTGTCCGCAAACGGTTTTTTACAATCGGATTCGGAAGCTCTTGCAATTTCCGCTGCAATCTCCTACAATAAGAAGTAGATGATTGCGAAAACGGGTGCCCGCTGAATGGCATACCCTGCGGACGTTCGGAGCCTTGAAAGGAACAGGCCGCGTCATAAGTTGGCGCGGCCTGTCTCTTTTCAGGGCGTTTTCCTGCGGAAGATCCTGCGGCGCGGGGCTTTGCTCTGCCGGATTTTCCGTCCCAAACATGATAAGGAGTGGTAGAAACATGTCCAGCCATAAGAAAGTAGCCGTGATCATGGGAAGCGACAGCGATTTTCCGGTGGTTTCCAAAGCCGTTAAAAAGCTCAAGTCTTTCGGAATTCCGGTGGAGACGCACGTAATCTCCGCGCACCGCACCCCGAAGGCGGCGGCGGAATTTTCCGCTTCGGCTGCTGAAAACGGCTTCGGCGTCATCATTGCGGCAGCCGGAAAAGCGGCTCACCTTGCCGGCTTTTTGGCTGCCGGCACAACGCTGCCGGTTATCGGTGTCCCCATGAAATCTTCTGAGCTGGACGGGCTGGATGCTCTGCTGGCGACGGTTCAGATGCCGGGCGGGGTTCCGGTTGCCACGGTTGCCATTAACGGCGCCGAGAATGCCGCCATCCTCGCCGCAGAAATTCTTGCTCTCGGCGATGATGCCCTTGCGGCGAAGCTGACGGAAATGAAGCGGGCCATGGCGGAAAAAGTCGCGGCCAAAGACAAGGCGATTCAGGCAGAAGCCGAAAAGCTGTAATGCGGGGGGATTGTGGAATGAAAAGTTTCAGCGAAAGCTACCGCGCCGCCGGTGTGGATGTTACCGCGGGTTACCGGGCTGTGGAACTAATGAAACGCCATGTGGAGCGGACGCGGGTTCCGGGGGTCGTTTCCGGAATCGGAGGGTTCGGCGGCCTGTTCCAGCCGGATTTTTCCGGAATGAAGAATCCGGTTTTGGTCAGCGGAACCGACGGCGTCGGGACAAAGCTGAAAATCGCTTTTCTGATGGGCCGGCACGATACGGTCGGCATTGACTGCGTGGCCATGTGCGTCAACGACGTTGTCTGCTGCGGAGCAAAACCCCTGTTTTTCCTGGATTACCTCGCCGTAGGCAAGAACCATCCGGAGGCCATTGAAAAAATTGTTTCCGGCGTTGCAGACGGCTGTGTGCAGGCGGGCTGTGCGCTGATCGGCGGCGAAACGGCGGAGATGCCGGGTTTCTACCCTTCGGATGAATACGACCTGGCGGGTTTTTCCGTCGGCGTGGTTGACCGGGAGAAAATACTGGACGGCAGCCGCGTAGCGCCCGGCGACGCCCTTGTCGGGCTTTGGTCGTCCGGCCTGCATTCCAATGGATTTTCGCTGGTGCGCAAGGTGTTCAATCTCAGTGAGCGCAATATCAACATGCGCATCGGCGAGCTGGGCAAAACGCTGGGCGAAGAGCTTTTGACACCGACGAAAATCTACGTGAAGCCTGTCCTTTCCCTGATGGACAAGCTGCCCGTCAAGGCAGTTTCCCACATTACCGGCGGCGGTTTCTACGAGAATATCCCGCGCATGCTCAGGCCGGGAATCACCGCTAAAATTGAGAAAGCGTCTCTTCCCAAAATGCCGATTTTCACTTTGCTTCAGCATCAGGGCAGCATCTCCGACCATGATATGTTCAATACATTTAACATGGGAATTGGAATGTGCCTTGTCGTGGCGGCAGAAGACGCCGGCCGGGCCGTCGAAGAGATGGAAAATGCCGGCGAGAGGGCGTCGGTTATCGGCGAGATCGTTTCCGGAGAAGAAGGGGTTGTCCTATGCTGAACATAGCCGTCCTGGTCTCCGGAGGCGGAACAAACCTTCAGGCTCTCATCAATGCGCAGAATGCGGGTCAGATTCCCGGCGGAAAAATCGCGCTGGTTGTTTCCAGCAATCCGAAAGCTTATGCGCTGGAACGTGCCCGCAAAGCCGGCATTCCCTGCCGGGTTCTGCCCCGATGCAGCTTTCCTTCGCAGCGGGAATACGACGGTGCGCTTCTGGACCTGCTGGGGCAGAACCATATCGGCCTGGTCGTTCTTGCCGGCTTTATGACGATTATCAGCGCGGACGTCGTTTCCCAGTACCGCAACCGGATTATGAATATTCACCCGTCGCTGATTCCGTCTTTCTGCGGAGAGGGCTGCTACGGCCTTCATGTGCATGAAAAAGCATTGAAGCGCGGGGTAAAAATCACCGGTGCCACCGTCCATTTCGTCAATGAAATCTGCGACGGCGGCCCGATCATTTTGCAGAAGGCGGTGAAAGTCCTGCCGGACGATACGCCGCAGACCCTTCAAAAGCGCGTCATGGAGCAGGCGGAATGGGAGATACTTCCTGAGGCTGTTGCGCTGTTCTGCAGCGGGAGGCTCCAGGTGGAAAACGAACGAGTTATTATAAAGGGGGCTCAGTCTTGAACAAGTTTAGCATGGAACAGGCCCTGGGGGCAAACACATACCCCGGTCGCGGAATCATTCTCGGCAAAAGCGCAGACGGAAATTATGCCGTCCTTGCCTATTTCATTATGGGCCGAAGTGAAAACAGCCGCAACCGGGTTTTCGTGGAAGACGGGACCGGCCTGCGGACGCAGGCGTTTGATCCGTCCAAAATGTCCGATCCGTCGCTCATTATCTATTCTCCGGTCCGTGTGCTCGGCCATCTCACGATTGTCACCAACGGCGACCAGACCGATACGGTCTACGAGGCCCTGTCGCAGGGAAGTACGTTTGAAGACGCTCTGCGGTCCCGTACGTTTGAACCGGACGCGCCGAACTTTACCCCGCGGATTTCCGGCCTGATTGATACCGGCGAGAAATTCGGCTACCGGCTTTCCATCCTGAAAAGCGGAGATGCTCAGGGCCGGTCCGTGCAGCGCCTTTTCTACGAATACAGCAATCCCGCCGCGGGCGAAGGGCGTTTGATCCAGACTTATATAGGCGACGGAAATCCGCTGCCATCCTATGAGGGCGAACCGGTTCTGCTGAATTTGGAGGGCGATATAGATGAATTTTCGAACTCTCTCTGGAACAGCCTGAATGAAGAGAACCGGATTTCTCTGTTTACGCGTTATATCAGTCTGAAAACCGGGCTGACAGAGACGCGCATTTTTAATAAGAATTTGTGCAAAAACTGAAAAACAGGGCCGGAATTATCCGTCCCTCCGCCAACAGGAGGAATTGTCAATGGCAAATGAACTGACGCTCAAATATGGCTGCAATCCAAACCAGAAACCCGCCCGCATTTTCATGAAGAACGGCGGGGAGCTTCCGGTCCGTGTGCTGAACGGCAGACCGGGCTATATCAATTTTTTGGATGCACTCAACAGCTGGCAGTTGGTCACGGAACTGAAACAGGCGGCCGGCCTGCCGTCTGCGGCTTCTTTTAAGCATGTCAGCCCGGCCGGAGCCGCCGTGGGGGTAGAGCTTTCCGACACCATGCGGAAAATCTATTTTGTAGACGATCTGGAGCTTTCCCCGCTTGCCGGCGCATACGCCATGGCACGCGGCGCGGACCGCATGTCGTCCTACGGTGATTTTGCGGCCCTGTCCGATGTGTGCGACAAACAGACTGCCCTGGTTCTCAAGCGCGAGGTTTCCGACGGCGTCATTGCCCCCGGCTATACCGATGAGGCACTGCAGATCCTGAAAACCAAGCGCAGGGGGACCTATAATATCGTGCAGATTGATCCGAATTACCGCCCCGCGCCCGTCGAGCATAAGGACGTTTTCGGCATTACGTTCGAGCAGGGCCGGAATAGTTCTGTAATTGACGGCAGCCTGCTCCAGAACGTGGTCACCAGGAATAAGAGTATTCCGGAGTCCGCAAAGCGCGACCTTTTGATTTCGCTGATTGCCCTCAAGTATACGCAGTCCAATTCCGTCTGTTATGTGAAAGACGGCAAAACGATCGGCGTAGGTGCCGGTCAGCAGTCACGCATTCACTGCACGCGCCTGGCGGGCGGCAAGGCCGACGCATGGCTCCTGCGCCAGCACCCGAAGGTAATGGGCCTGCCCTTTAAGCCGGATATCCGCCGCCCGGACCGTGACAATACCATTGATGTCTATATGTCGGACAGCGATATGGACATTCTTGCCGACGGCGTATGGGAACAATTCTTCACAAAGAAGCCGGAACGGCTCACGAAGGATGAAAAGCAGGAGTGGCTCTCAAAGCAGAGCGGCGTTTCGCTGGGTTCCGACGCATTCTTCCCGTTCGGTGACAACATTGAACGTGCCCATAAGTCCGGTGTGTCCTACATTGCGCAGCCGGGCGGTTCCATCCGCGACGACAATGTCATCGAGACCTGTGACAAATACGGCATCGCCATGGCGTTTACCGGTTTGCGCCTGTTCCACCACTGATTCGGGAGGGCAAACACAATGAAGATTCTGGTAATCGGCGGCGGCGGCCGGGAGCATGCCATTGTCCGCAAACTGAAAGAGAGCCCGCATACCACGGAGCTGTACTGCGCCCCCGGCAATGGGGGAATTGCGAAAGACGCGCAATGCGTCCCGCTTTCCGCGTCGGATATTCCGGGTGTTGTGGAATTTTGCAAAAAGAACCAGACTGACCTGGTCTTTGTTGCACCGGATGATCCGCTTGCCGCCGGAATGGTGGATGAGCTGGAAAAAGCGGGCATCCGCGCGTTCGGTCCGAATGCGAAGGCGGCCCGGATCGAAAGCAGCAAGGTCTTTGCCAAAGGCCTGATGAAAAAATACCATATCCCCACGGCGAAGTACGAAGTATTTGACGATCCGGAAAAGGCGCTGAATTTTATTCGGAGAAGGGACGTTTATCCGGCTGTTATTAAGGCGGACGGCTTGGCCCTCGGGAAAGGCGTAATCCTTGCCGCGGATTATGCGGAAGCACAGGCCGCCGTGAAAAAGATCATGGAAGATAAAGCGTTCGGCGCTTCCGGCAGCCGTGTGGTCATTGAGGAATTCCTCACAGGGCCGGAAGTTTCCGTTCTTGCCTTTACCGACGGCAAATGCGTCAAACCGATGGTTTCTTCCAAAGACCACAAGCGCGTGTTTGACGGCGGAAAAGGGCCGAACACCGGCGGCATGGGAACCATCAGCCCCAACCCGTACTATACTCCGGAACTGGCAGAGACCTGCATGAAGACGATTTTTCTCCCGACCATCCGCGCCATGAGTGCAGAGGGGAGGCCGTTTAAGGGCTGCCTGTATTTCGGACTGATGATTACCAAAGACGGCCCGAAAGTGATCGAGTACAATTCCCGTTTCGGCGACCCGGAGACGCAGGTTGTCCTGCCCCGCCTGAAAACGGATTTTGTCGATATTCTTGAAGCCGTAATCGACGGGCGGCTGGAACAGCAGCCCGTCGAGTGGAGCAGCGAAGCCTGCGCCTGCGTTGTCATGGCTTCGGGCGGCTATCCCACTCATTACGAAAAGGGGTATGAGATTACCGGCCTGGATGAGGGCGGCCAGCTTCCGGATGTGACAGTCTATCACGCGGGCACGGCGCTCCGGAATGGCAGGTTCTATACCAACGGCGGCCGTGTCCTCGGTGTGACCGCGCTGGGCAAGGATCTGCCGGAAGCGCTGCGCAAAGCGTATTCCGGTGTCGAAAAGATTCATTTTGAAGGTGCCCATTACCGCATGGATATTGGAAAGTAGACTGGACTTACAGTGCAGCCGCCCCGGTAAATGCTTCCGGGGCGGTTTTTCTGCATCTCTTCTAAAGGTACCGGTTAGTCACACGCAGGCATAAAAAAGGATCCCATCGGAAAATCTTTTTCCGATGGGATCCTGAATTCAAGAGTCGCGCAGAGCCCGCTCAAGCCAGATGCTGGCCAAATCCATAGCCAGATAAAGACCGTTTTTTTCACTGGCTTTAACAATCTGTTTCCGGTTGCGAACGGCACGATCCGTCCTCATAAGCTGAATGGCCACTTTATCCGCAACTTCCAGATCTTTAACTTTCTTTTTGCTTTTTATCTGAAGGCGGACAACATATTTATCCGTCATGCTGCCGTAATATAAGACGTCGCCACACCTTACAAGCGGTTTTCCTTTATAAGTGGGAAACTGTGGAGAGGCTGTTTCTTCTTTTTCATTCATTCGCTTACTATCCTCCTGCCTGTTACACTCGGGACACGGGTTGGTTTCTATTCTCCCAGATAAGATTTCAATAAAACCTGAAGCAGTTCATCACGGTCAATCCTGCGGATAAGACTCCGGGCATTGTTATGAGTCGTGATATAGGTCGGGTCTTCCGAGAGAATATAACCCACAATCTGACTGATCGGGTTGTATCCCTTTTCTTTTAAGGCGTCGTAAACGGTCGTTAGAATTTTTTTGATGTTGTCCTCACGGTCGCTTCCGAGGGAAAAAGTCATCGTCTTATCTAGCATGGAAACACCTCCCGTATCGTTTATCATACAACAAGCATCAGGCAATTGCAAGTGAAAATTTACAGGAAATTATGATTATAAGCGGAGAGACGCACCGCTTTTTTCCAGTTCACTTATGATTTTCGTCATAATATTGGAAACACGCTTGTCGGTCAGCGTGCTGTCGCGGGAGCGCAGGGTAATGCTGAACGCAACACTCTTTTTGCCGGCTTCAATCTGTTTTCCCCTGTATACGTCAAACAGCTTTACATTTTCCAGCAGATTTCCTGCGCCTTTGCGGATGGCATTTTCCAGTTTCAGCACCGGGATGCCGTCGTCACAAATGAGAGCAAGGTCGCGGGAAACAGCCGGAAATTTCGGCAGCGGCGTAAAGGTTTTTTCCATCTGAGCGTGCGAATAAAGGGCGTTTTCATCCAGAGAAAAGCTGACTGCCCGGCCTTCCATCCCGTAATTTTCCATAACTTTCGGGTGGATCTCACCGATTATGCCCAGCGGGCCGTCCCCGGAAGTCAGCTTCGCGCACCGGCCCGGATGGTACGCGGGATCGTCCGTGCAGGCTTCTGCCCACCAGTCCTGAATTCCGAGGCGGCCGAACAGTTCTTCCACCATTCCCTTGGCGGCAAAAAAGTCCCGGCCTTCCCCGTACATTCCGCAGATAAGGATGCTTTTCTCCTCGGGAAGTTCCCCGCTGTTTTCAGAAGGCAGGTAGACCGTCGCCGGTTCAAACAGGCAGACATCGTCATTCCGGTTGTTGTAGTTCCGCGCCAGGCTTTCCATCATGGAAGGCAGCGCCACCGTACGCATAATGCTGGTGTCTTCACCGAGCGGATTTGCAATCGTTACGGAACGGCGCAGAGGGGAGTCCGCTGGCATGCAGACTTTATCGTAGTCTTTAGGGCTTATGAAGGAATAGGTCATAATCTCGCTGGCCCCCAGTGCACGCATGGTATCATTCACAAAACGGTCGAATTTCTGCCGCGGCGTGTACTTCCCCTGGGCACCGCCCTTGAGCGGTGTGGCAGAAATCCGGTCATAGCCGTAAAAGCGCGCAATCTCCTCTGCAATATCGGCCTTGTGGACAAGGTCGGGGCGGAAGGTCGGCACCAGAATGTCGCTGCCGTCAAATTCGCAGCCCAGCTTTTGCAGGATGGACTTCATCTCCTCCGCACTCAGCGAAATATCCAGGAAACGGTTGATCCAGTCCGCGTCCAGAGGGATTCTCCGGCGTTCCCCCGGCTTGAAGTTCGCCGCGGTGACGGCACCGTCCGTCACGTCCCCGGCATCCAGCAGTTCTACCAGCTCACAGGCGCGGTCCAGCGCGGGCAGGCAGTTGTTCGGGTCCAGCCCTTTTTCATACAGGGCGGAAGCATCCGTTCTCATGCCGAGGGAGCGTGCTGTCCGCCGCACGGAAGGACCGTTGAAGCAGGCGGATTCAAACACAATTGTTGAAGTGTCATCCACAATTTCACTGTTTTCGCCGCCCATAACACCCGCCACGGCAACCGGCTTTTCCGCGTCTGCGATTACTAGGCTGCCGGGAGTCAAGGTATGGTCCGTCCCGTCCAGCGTCCGGATCGTTTCGCCTTCCGCCGCGCGGCGCACCCGAATCTGGTGCCCGGAAAGACAGCGGTAATCAAAAGAGTGCATGGGCTGGCCGTATTCCAGCATCACATAGTTCGTGATATCCACAATATTGTTGATAGGCCGAACCCCCATGGCGCGCAGCCGTTCGCGCATCCAGCGCGGCGAGGGTTTCACCCGCACATTTTTTACAGCGCGGGCCGAGTACATGGGGCAGAGGTCCGGGGCTTCCACCGCTACGCCGATCATATCGGCGCAGGATCCGCCGCCGCCTTTCACGGCGGGCGTGTGCAGGCGGAAAGGCTTGTGGAACGTTGCCGCTGCTTCCCGTGCCAGCCCGATCACGGAAAAGCAGTCCGGCCGGTTCGAAGTAATCTCGAACTCAACTTTCCAGTCGTCAAAGCCGAGCGCTTCGCCGATCGGCTGGCCAAGGCGGCAGTCTTCCTGAATCACGAAGATCCCGTCTTCCTCCGCATATGGGAAATCGTGCTTCGTCAAGCCCAGTTCGCCCAGCGAGCAGAGCATCCCGTTGCTTTCCAGTCCGCGCAGTTTTCCCTTCTTGATCTTTTTGCCGCCCGGAAGGGTGGAGTTGTGCAGCGCTACCGGCACCATGTCGCCCACTTTCAGGTTCTGTGCGCCCGTGATGATCTGGAGCGGTTCGCCGGAACCGACGTCTGTTTGGGTGATCCACAGGTGATCCGAGTTCGGGTGGCGTTCCAGAGAAAGGACTTTCCCCACTACCACGTTGGAGATTTCGCTGCCCTCGCGCTCCCAGCTTTCCACTTTGGAGCCGCTCATGGTCATTGCTTCCGTAAATTCCCGGATCGGCATTTCCCCCAGCGGTACAAATTCGTTCAGCCATCTCATGGAAAGATTCATTGTTTTCCCCTCCTTAAAACTGCGACAAAAACCGGACGTCGTTTTCATGGAACAGGCGCATGTCGTCAATGCCGTATTTGCGCATCACGAGACGCTCCAGACCCATGCCGAACGCAAAGCCGCTGTAAACTTCCGGATCAATTTTACAGTTGGTAAGCACATTCGGGTGAACCATGCCGCAGCCGAGAATTTCGATCCATCCCTCGCCTTTGCACAGGCGGCAGCCTTTGCCGTGGCAGTTAAAGCACTGCACGTCCGCTTCGGCGGAAGGCTCAGTGAACGGGAAATGGTGGGGGCGGAACCGCACAACGGAGTCTTCGCCGTACATGCGCTTAATCAGGATTTCCAGCGTCCCTTTCAGGTTGGCAAACGTAATCCCTTTGTCCACAACCAGCCCTTCAATTTGGTGGAACAGCGGGGAATGGGTGGCATCCACCGCGTCCGAACGGTAAACCCGCCCGGGGGAAATAATGCGGATGGGCGGCTTCTGCTTTTCCATCACGCGCACCTGCACGGGCGACGTCTGCGTGCGCAGCAGGATCTTGTCGTTGATGTAGAACGTGTCCTGTGTGTCACGCGCCGGATGGTCTTTCGGCATATTCAGCGCTTCAAAGTTATAGTAGTCATACTCCACTTCCGGCCCGCTGACAATGTCGAAGCCCATTCCTACGAAGATTTCCTTGATTTCGTCCAGCTCGCGGCTCAGCGGGTGCTTGTGCCCGATTTGGTGGCGTTTCCCCGGCAGGGTAACGTCAATTTTTTCCTTTTCCAGCCGATGGGCGGTTTCCGCTTCGCGGATTTCCGCCGCGCGGGAAGCCAGCTCGTTTTCAATACGCGAACGCACTTCGTTGGCCAGCCGGCCGGCTTTGGGCCGTTCTTCAGCGGAAAGACTGCCCATCTGTTTTAGAATGGAGGTCAGCTTGCCCTTTTTCCCCAAATAGCGGACGCGCAGATCCTCCAGTGACTGCCGGTCTTTTGCCTCCCGGAGATCCCGGTCCGCCAGTTCGCGGATCTTTTCCAGTTCCTGCTTCATGGATATCCTTCCTTCCGGCCGTACCCGGACTGAAAAAAGCCTCCGCCCCCAAAAAAAGGGGCGGAGGCACAGCCCTCGCGGTACCACCCTGTCATTTACTCTTTCTGCCGGTTAACGAGGCAAACCGTCGCAGCCTACTTAAAAGGTTCAGCCGCACCGCTCCGAAGGGAACTTCACCTGTTTCCAGCCGGCAGCATGCTCTCAGCCAGCGGCATACTTTCTCTGCGTCCGGGCGGAGGAAACGGCTACTTCCTTCTTCTCTGCGTTTTTCTTATTCTCAACCAATTTAACCTCATTCTAGCACACAGGGCACACAAATGCAAGACGGAATCCTCAATTTTCTGTTTCCGGTTTTACCGATTGCTGCTGCGGGGCCGACAGCGCAAAATATGCCTGTTCTTTCGGAAAGACAGCAAAAATGGAATAGACTTTGCTCCGTATCCCGTATACACTGATAAATGTAGGAGACTGTCCTTCTTGCTATTTCTGCTGAGGAAATAAGCTGAAAACTAACGGCTTTTCCGGCAAAATTTCCGGTACCGGTTCGGAGCGAATCCGGTAGCCTGTTTGAACATCCGGCTGAAGTGGGCGCTGGTGCTGAACCCCGTTTTTTCAGAAATTTCTGAGATTTTCAAGGTGGTTGTTTCAAGGTATTTTTTCGCTTCGCGGATACGCAGGCTGTTGATATATTCCACAAGGGACAGACTGGTGAATTTTTTAAACAGGTGGCTCAGGTAGTAAGGGCTGATGTAGAACTTGGAGGCGATCCCTTTCAGGCTGAGCTGTTCCCGATAGTTTTCTGCCAGATAGGTCATTACGCGGTCAACGGTTTTGTTGGTCAGCTTTTGGGGTTCCGCGTGGGCCGTCAGCAGGCTGTCCACGCTTTCCTTGATGCGAAGAAGGATCAGGGTCAGCAGCGATTTGCGCAGCATGTCGCTTTCGGGCGTGCTGACGCCGCTCAGCTCATACAGATTTTGCAGGGCGCTCTCGAAAAATCCCTGCGCCTTTATCGGCGGGGCAAAGACTTTAATTCCGGAGTGAAAGACGCTTAGCAGCCGGGCGGCAGCTTCCGCTCCCCACACACCGCTGAGGTACTCCGGGTTAAAATTCAGGACGAAGCGGGAGTGCGGCTCCCGCCCGATAGGTCCGGTTTTGTGGATTTCATCTTTGTCTACCAAAACGATGTCCCCCGCATTGACCCGGTAGGCGGAGTCCTCGATAAAATACCGGCGCGTGCCTTTCATCAGGTAATAGATTTCGTATTTTTTATGAAGATGGAAGGTCTTCATATCAAAAGGGGCCGCCCGGCAGATTTTGCTGATATAGAAATCAACATGCGGAGAAAAACTGACTTCTTTCAAACAAATCATCCCCATCCATTAATCTACCACAAAATGCTTCTTCAATAAAGAACTTTATTATTACGGGATACAGGAGGAAACTTTCATGACAGATCAGATGAAACAGGCAAAACAGCAGGCGCTCTCTTTAGCGGACCGGTATCTTGCGGCCGGTCCTGCCTGCGCGCCGTGGAATATTGAGTCGTACCGGAAGGGCGGCCCGCAGAAATGGAATTATGTGGACGGCTGCATGATGCTGGCCTATCTGACGCTTTCCCGCGTGTTAGGAGAAAAAAAGTACGGGGCTTTTGCCGAAGCGTACATGGATCGCTTTGTTCAGGAAGACGGGCGCGTCCGCACCATAGCAGAAGAGGACCGGCGCCTGGACGATATTAACGGCGCCAAAACATTTCTTCCGCTTTATGAACTGACCGGAAAGCCCAAGTACCGGAAAGCAGCCGACCACATCTACGGTTTTCTGCGGGAGTTCCCGCGCACCCGGGAAGGAAACTTCTGGCACAAGCGGGTTTATCCGAACCAGGTTTGGCTGGACGGGCTCTATATGGCCATGCCGTTTTATATGGAGTACGAGACAAAGTACGGCGGAGGAAAGAACTGCGGCGACATTTTTACCCAGTTTGCAACAGTCCGCCGCCGGATGCGCGACGAAAAAACGGGGCTGTATTACCATGGCTACGACGAGAGCCGTGCGTCCCGCTGGTCCGATCCGCAGACGGGCTGTTCCAAAAGTTTCTGGCTGCGTTCCATCGGATGGCTGGCGGCGGCTTTGGCCGATACGCTGGAAAAAACGGACCGGCAGGCCTGCGGGGAAGGGTTCCGGATGCTGAAGGATATGCTGAACGATTTGGTGGATTCCCTGCTGCCGTATCAGGAGCCTGGCGGGATGTTCTATCAAGTCGCAGACCGCGCGTCGGACGAAAAGAATTACCCGGAAACCAGCGGAACCTGCATGATCGCCTACGGCATTCTCAAAGGGGTGCGCCTCGGTTTTCTTCCGGAACGGTACCGGGCCTGCGGCGAAAAAGCCTTTTTCGGCACGATGAAGCGGTACTTCCGCGTCCGGAACGGGGAGCCCTCCCTCGGCGGGATCTGCCTGGTGGGCGGCCTCGGACGGCCGGACTCCCGGGACGGCACCCCGGCCTACTATTACAGCGAACCGGTGGTGGAAAGCGACGGCAAGGGCGTTGCTCCCTTCCTTCTGGCTTTTGCGGAACTGCTGCAGATGCCCGGGAACCGGGGCTGACATTTCAAAAACAAGGGGACTTTTTAAAATGGATTGTAAAATAGATTATCAGTTTACCGTATCGGCGGACGGCGGCGGAGATTTCCGGACTATTTCCGAAGCCGTGGCAAAAATTCCGCGCGGGGCTTCCGCCGAGATCCGTATCCGGAACGGGGTCTACCGGGAAAAGCTCCGGATCGACGCGGCGCGGGAAATCCGCCTCATTGGGGAAGACCGCGAGAAGACCGTTGTCACCTGGCAGGATGGGGCCTATGATCTGTTTCCGGACGGCCGCAAGTGCGGTACTTTCCGCAGCTATACGCTTTATCTGGGCGGCGAAAGGGCTTTAGTGAAAAATCTTACGGTCCGCAACACGGCGGGTCCGGGTGACACGGCAGGCCAGGCGGTGGCGGTTTACGCGGACGCGGGCCTTGCACGGTTTGAGAACGTTTCCCTTCTCGGCCGGCAGGATACCCTCTTTCTTGCGCCTCTTCCCGAAAAGCCCAGAATCCCCGGCTCGTTTGTCGGACCGGGCGAGACTGCGCCCCGCGCAGGCCGCAGGGATTATTTTCAGAACTGTTATGTGGAGGGTGACGTCGATTTCATTTTTGGCGGTGCAGAGGCTGCGTTCTGCGGCTGCACCCTGTTTTCCCGCAGCCGGAACCGCAGGATCAACGGCTTTGTAACGGCGGCCAGCACACCTCAAAAGCAGAAATACGGATTCCTGTTTGACCGGTGCCGCCTCCTTTCGGACTGCGCCCCGGGCACGGTTTACCTTGGCCGCCCGTGGCGGGAATTTGCAGCCGTGGCATTTCTTCGCTGCCATTTTGGGGAGCAGATCGCAGCCGACGGCTGGCAGCTGTGGCATCCCGGCTCGTCCGAAGCGGAAACCGTCCGGCTTGCGGAATACCAGAATGAAGGACCGGGTGCCTCCGGGCGCCGTCCCGGCTGGGTCAGAGAGATGACGGAAGAAGAATTTTCCGAGTTTCTCCGCGAAGAGGAAAACCTCTCGTGTTTGACGGCTTTCCAGCAGGGCTGAAAGCCCGGATGAACCGGAAAAATTAACAAATAAGTCCCCGGAATTTTGAATTGTAAAAAGAAGCCCGTTATGATACAATAAGTATAAGAAATAAGAAATCCGGAGGAAAGTCATGGATATTTTTGTAGAACAAATCGTCAAAAAAAAATTTGGCTCCAAGGATTACCTGATTATGACGGCGACCGTCATCGGGGCGCTTCTCCTTCTGCTTCTTTCCCTGATGTTTATTCCCGGCTTTGCATTTCTGATCCTGATTGGGCTGTGTTTTGGCGTCTACTACCTGATTACTTCCAGAAATCTTGAATTTGAATACAGCGTGACGAACGGTGACATCACAATTGATAAAATCATCAACCGCCGCAAACGCAAGCGCGTTATTTCCACGGATGCCCACAGCATTGAGGAAATTGGAAAGTTTAAACCGGAAGTGCTGCGGAATAAAAACGGGTATACGCAGTTTTTCACCTCCGATTATGACGACGGCCGCGGCAGCTGGTATTTCTGCGCGCACGATACCAAAAAGGGAAATATCCTGGTGGTGTTTTCACCGGAAGAAAAAGTTCTGAATGCAATTAAACCGTTTATCCCAAGGCAGGTGGCCTTCAGTGTTTTCGGCAGGAATTGATCTCGTAGAAATCGGAAGAATCCGCCGCTCTATGAAAAATCCGCGCTTCTGTAATAGGGTGCTCGGCCGCTCCGAGTCCGCCCAGCTTGCACTGCGCGGATTTCCTGTTCAGAGCGTTGCGGCCAGTTTCTGTGCGAAAGAGGCGTTTTCCAAAGCGGTCGGCACCGGCTTTTCCGGGTTCGGCCCCAAAGATGTTGAACTGATCCGCCGGCCTTCCGGCCGGCCTTCGCTGCTCCTTTCCGGCGGTGCTTTGCGGCTTGCCGGCGGCGCGCGGTTTTCCGTCAGCGTTTCGCATACGGAGCAGTATGCCTGCGCCGTTGTGATGGGTGAAAACGGCGCGCCTGCCCTGCCGGAGACGGACGGCCTCCAAATTCTGCGTTCCATGCTGAAACCCCGCCCATCGGAGAGCAATAAAGGCGATTACGGCCGGCTCCTGTGCATCTGCGGCAGCGAAGGGATGGCCGGGGCAGCCGTCATGAGCGCCGGGGCGGCTCTGCGCTGCGGCGCGGGGATTGTGGAAGTCGCCCTGCCCAGGAGCATTTACCCCATTGTGGCTGTCCGCCTGCCGGAAGCGGTTTTTACCCTGACGGATGCCGGGCCGGACGGGACGCTCCCCGAAGCCGGGTTTACTGCGCTGAAAGCAGCCCTTTCCCGTGCAAGTGCCTGCCTGATTGGATGCGGCCTAGGCAAAAGCGCAGCCGCGCACCGCGCCGTTTCCCTTGTTCTGAAGGAATCAAAGGTTCCGGTGGTGCTGGATGCCGACGGAATAAATATCGCGGCGGAACATATAGATGGATTGAATACGGCGCGCGGTCCCTTGATTTTAACGCCGCATCCAGGCGAGATGGCCCGCCTGCTGAAAACCACTCCCGCCGACGTGCAGGCGCATCGGGAGCTGTATGCCCGCGGGTTTGCGGCCGAGCACGGCGTGATCCTTGTCCTCAAGGGTGCGGGGACGCTGGTTGCTTCGCCGGACGGAAAGCTGTATAAAAATACAACGGGGAATCCGGGCATGGCCCGGGGCGGCAGCGGCGATGTGCTGGCGGGTATGGTGGCTGCATTTGCCGCGCAGGGGTTCGATCCGTATCAGGCCGCGTGCGGCGCGGTCTATCTGCACGGGGCGGCGGGTGACCGCTGCGCCGCGCGGCTGTCGCAGAGCGCTATGCTCCCAACTGATTTGATTGCTGCGCTTCCTGAACTGTTTTTGGAAATCGGGCGGTAGCCGCCGGGCCGGCATCCGCCTATTGCGGAGGATGCCGATGCGGAGATTTTTAGCGGCTGCACTGGCCGTGGCGTATCTGCTGTGCTTTTCGGGCTGTGCTTCAGGCCGGCGCGGGCTTCAGGCCGGCGATTTGGATTTTACGTTTTCCTGTAAAGCAGATATCGAAAGCGGCGGTTCTCGCTTCACCTGCGCGGTCAGCCGGGCAGGGAAGAAGAACGCATCGGTGCGCGTCCTTTCCGGCGGCACGGCCGGCCTTGCCTTTTTCTGGAACGGCGACGGCTTTGCGCAGACCTACTGCGGCCTTTCTGCCAAGAGCAGTTCGTGTCCTTTGCCGGAAGGCTCGTTTGCCCGTGTCCTTGTGAATGTTCTGGACGCGGCCGAAGAGCCGGACGCCCTGGAAAAAACGGAATCCGGCAAATTTTCCGGCAAAGCGGAAAATATGGACTTTACCCTGACGGCCGGCGAAAAAACCGGGCTGATCGAAACTGTTTCTGTTCCGGACTGGCAGTTCACCGCCAAATTATACGATTATGAGGGGACGAAGCTCCCCGACATTCTTCCCGAAAACTGTACGCCCGGGTAGCTGCCCGTTTACGAACAAAGAGGCAGCGGATGCTCCGGTATAAAATAAATTCCTCAAGATATCCGTCCGGCTTTTTGCCGGGCGGATATCTTTATGCCCCCAATCCGGTTCTGCGCAAGAAATTTGCAATTTTATGTCAATCCGGCCCGCTCATTAATAATATGGTTAATAGATCTTCTATGAATAAATTTCCAAAGTGTGTCAAAAATAATTGCGGAATCTCATTATTCCATAATTTTTTACATTCGGAGCGTGAAAGATATGATTGTCCATAGGGGCGATATTTACTATGCCGACCTCAGCCCGGTCGTCGGTTCCGAACAGGGAGGGATCCGTCCGGTCCTGATTATTCAGAACGACGTCGGCAACCGTTTCAGCCCAACGGTGATTGCGGCGGCGATAACCAGCCAGCGTTCCAAGGCCAACCTGCCGACGCACATTCTGCTTCATGCAGAGAAAACGGGCCTCACAAAAGACTCGATTGTTCTCCTCGAGCAGGTGCGGACGCTGGATAAGCGCCGGCTGAAAGAACGCATGGGCTGTCTTGACGGCAGGGCCATGTCCATGGTTGACCGGGCTCTTTCTGTCAGTTTCGGCCTTTCCGAACGGGAACGGATGCGGGCAGCTACATAGAAGGCTGTTGTCCGAGATGTAGCGCGTATATTTTTCCCAGCGGAGAGGATAATATGGATGAAATCAAAATGAGGGAGTGTTATAAATGGCAATTACCGAAAAGGAATTAACGGCAATTGAAGACGAACTTGCCAGCGAGCAGACGCTCATTACAAAGCTGAAGGCATATTCGCAGATGTGCACCGACCAGACCCTGAAAACGAAATGCAACGAAATGGCCCAAAAACACCAGGGTCACTTCGACAAACTGATGAGTTTTCTGAACTGAAAGGAGAAACAGCCATGAATTTTTCACAGACCAGCGGGAACCAGCCAGGCAGCACCATTTCGGAAAAAGACCTGATGAACGACGTCCTGTCTTCCCAGAAATTCATTACGGACACCTACAACACCTTCACCAATGAATGCGCCACCCCCAGTGTCCGCGACGAGTTTATGCGGATTCTCACTGATGAGCACCAGATTCAAGCCGATGTTTTCCAGACGATGCAGCAGCGCGGGTGGTACGATATCCCCCAGGCGCAGCAGCAGAAGATTCAGCAGGCCAGGCAGAAATATGAAAGCGCGAAGAATCAGACCTGAAAAAAATCCGGCACGGTGGAGCGGGCGGAAATGCCCGCCCCTCTTTTTTTTCACGTCGGGGATGATTTTGTTGAATCTGCCGCCCCAAAATGATACAATTAAAAATTATGGGGCAGGTGGAGTTTTTGAGTGTGAAAAAATGGCGGATTTTGCCGTGCGATACAGAATCGGCGAAGAAGTTGGCGAAAAACGCGGGGATTCCTCCGCTGCTTGCCGTTCTGCTTCAGGCGCGGGGAATTCGGGATCCGGAGGGGGTGGAAAAATTCCTTTCCGGAGAAATTTCCTTTTCTGATCCGCTCCTGATGCCGGATATGGAAAAAGCGGTGGAGCGGATTGAACGTGCGCTGGACGGATTTGAAAAAATTGCCGTGTACGGCGACTATGATGCCGACGGCGTTACCGCCACGGCGATTTTGTATACGTATCTGGAGTCGTGCGGGGGAAACGTCGTTTATTATATCCCGGATCGCGAAGGTGAGGGATACGGCCTGAACAAAGGCGCGGTCGACAAGCTCCGCGCGCAGGATGTGCGGCTGATTGTAACGGTAGACAACGGGATTTCCTCAGCGGAGGAAGTGGAGTATGCCGGAAGCCTTGGGATCGATACGGTGGTTACCGATCATCACCGGCCCCGCGAAGTGCTGCCGCCCGCCTGCGCCGTTGTGGATGCATGGAGGAAGGACAGCCGCTGCCCATACCGCGATTTTTCCGGTGCAGGAGCCGCTTTCAAGCTGGTGATGGCTCTTGAAGGGCCGGACGGCGGAGTGGAAACCCTGCTGGAAAATTACGCTGATCTTGCTGCAATTGGAACCGTGGGGGATGTGGTTCCGCTGACGGGGGAGAACCGAATGTTGGTGCAGGCTGGCTTAAAACTGCTTTCCCGCACCGACCGGCTGGGGCTGCAGGCCCTTCTCCAGCAGGCGGGAATGGAAGGCCGCCCCGTCACCGCCCATTCGCTGGCCTTCACTGTGGTCCCCCGCATCAACGCTACGGGCCGGATCGGTTCGCCCGATCGGGCTGTCCGACTGCTGACGACAGAGTCCCCCGACGAGGCGGGCGCTTTGGCTGCGGAAATCTGCCGGGATAACGGGGTCCGCCGCCAGATTGAGGAAGAAATGTTCCAGCAGGTGCTGGAAATGTTCGGCCGCCAGCCCCGTCTGCTGCTGGATCGCGTGCTGGTTGTGGCAGGCGAAGAGTGGCACCGCGGTGTGATCGGGATTGTTGCGTCGCGCGTGACCGCGCGGTTCGGCAAACCCTGCGTTGTCATTTCGTATTCGGGCGGAGAGGCGAAAGGCTCCGGCCGCAGCGTGGAGGGCTTTTCCCTGTTTGACGCGGTGTGTTCCTGCGCGGATCTTCTGACCCGGTTCGGCGGCCATCCCATGGCGGCGGGCATGTCGCTGCCGGCGGAGAATATTCCGGCGTTCCGCGAGCGGATCAACCGGTATGCCGCTTCCCTGCCAGGTCCCATGCCTGCCCCGGCCCTCAGTATTGAGTGCTTTCTGAAGCCGGAAAAACTCTCCGTGGATATCCCGGAGTATCTCAGCCTTTTGGAGCCGTTCGGCACGGGAAATCCATCCCCGCTTTTCGGCCTTGCGGGAATGGAAATCACGGGCATCACCCCGGTCGGCGGGGGAAAACATCTGCGTGTTTCTGTCAAAAAGGGTGCCTGCACGGTCCGCTGCATGAAGTTCGGGACAACGCTGGAAGAGTTTCCTTTTCGCCTGGGCGATCGGGCCGACCTTGCGGTTATGCTGGAAGTGAGGCCGTTCAACGGTCAGAAGAACCTGTCCATTGTTATCCGGGACATGAAATTTTCCGATACGGATATTGACGGTCTGATTGCCGGCCGTGCGCTGTATGAAAAATTCCGTCGGGGCGAACCTTTGGATCCGGGCGAAGCAGCCGCTCTGACCCCGAACCGGGCGGAGTTTGCCGCCGTATACCGTACGCTGCGCGCCGGCGGAGGGTTTGAGGGGACAGCAGAAGCCCTTCTGCCCCGGATTCCCGGCCCTCCAATGGGTTTCGGGAAGCTCCTGACGGCCGTCGGCGTTTTTTCGGACTGCGGTCTGATCCGGTGCGAGGTCCATGCGGATCTCTGTTCTATCCGGATGATCCGCCCGAACGGAAAAGCCAATCTAATGGAATCCCCTTTGCTTTCGTCTCTCCAGTCTATGCAGAAAGCCGGTGAACCAAATGGCATGGCCTCTGAAAACCTATGACGATCTCGCTGCGCTGATTCAGGCGAGCGAGCATGAATATAATATGGACGTGATCGAGCGCGCCTACTGTCTGGCAGAAAATGCCCACCGGGATCAGCGGCGGCTTTCCGGCGCGCCGTATATTTCCCATCCGGTGGCCGTTGCCTGCATCCTTGTGGAGCTTGGCATGGATTCCGAATCGGTCGCCGCCGGGCTTTTGCACGACGTGGTGGAGGATACCCCCGTTACCCTGGAAGAAATTACCCGCGGGTTCGGTTCCGAGATTGCCAGCCTGATCGACGGCGTAACCAAACTCGGCCGGATTCCGTATTCTTCGCGCGAGGTTCAGCAGGCTGAAAATCTCCGCAAAATGCTGATCGCCATGAGCGAAGATATCCGCGTCATCATCATCAAGCTGGCCGACCGCCTGCACAACATGCGCACGATCGAATACATGACGCCCCAGAAACAGCGCGACAAGGCGCTGGAGAACATGGAGGTTTACGCTCCCATTGCGCACCGGCTCGGCATCCGGGCCGTCAAAGAAGAGCTGGAAGACCTTTCCCTGCGCATCCTGGACCCCGTCGCCTACCGTGAAATTGAAGACGGGCTGGAACTCCGCGCCGGCGAACGGAAAAAATTTATTGAGCTGACGCAGAAACGCATCAAGGATCGCGTTTCCCTCACAATCCCCAACGTATATCTGGAGGGGCGCGCAAAAAGCATCAACGGTATCTACCGCAAAATGTTCGTGCAGGGCCGCTCCATGGATGAGATTTACGATATTTACGCCGTCCGCGTCATTGTCGATACCGTAAATGACTGCTATAATGTATTGGGAATCGTGCACGATATGTTCCGCCCCCTGCCGAACCGTTTCAAGGATTACATTTCTACGCCGAAGCCGAACATGTACCAATCCCTTCACACGACAGTCATCGGCAAGGAGGGCATCCCGTTCGAAGTGCAGATCCGTACGTGGGAAATGCACCACACCGCCGAGTACGGCATTGCCGCGCACTGGAAGTATAAGCTCGGCATGACCGGAAAAGAGGATTCCTTCGAGAAGCGCCTTTCCTGGATCCGCCAGATGCTGGATAACGAGCGTGAAAGCGAAGACGCCACCGACCTTGTGCGCATGATTAAATCTGACCTGGTTCCGGAGGAAGTTTATGTCTTTACTCCCAAAGGGGACGTAATCAGCCTTCCTTCGGGTTCCACCGTGATTGATTTCGCTTATGCCATCCACAGCGCCGTCGGCAACCGCATGACCGGCGCCAAGGTGGACAAGCGCATTGTTCCGCTGGATTACAAGGTCAAGACGGGCGAGATTGTAGAGATCCTGACTTCCAAGGAAGCAGAGGCGCGCGGGCCGAGCCGCGACTGGCTGAAGATCGTCCGGACAAGCGAGGCCCGCAATAAAATCCGCTCCTGGTTTAAACACGAAAAACGGGATGAAAATATTGCCGAAGGCAAGATTATGCTGGGCCGTGAACTGAAACGGAACGGTATTTCTATGGAAGAAGAATCTTTAAATGAGCTGCTGCGGAAAATCGGGCCGCACAGCAACTGTTCTACGGCGGAAGACGTGTACGCAGCCATTGGCTACGGCGGCATTTCCCTGTGGAAAATTGTTCCCCGGATCCGGGAAGCCTGGCAGAAGGAACGCGCCGCATTCGCCCCGGCAATCCCGCCCATACAGGAGAAAAAGCCGCGCAGGCCCGAAAAGCATCCCGTCGGTGTGGTGGTGGACGGGATGGACAATTGCCTGATCAAGTTTTCCCGCTGCTGCAATCCGCTCCCGGGGGATGAAATTATCGGTTTCATCACACGCGGGTTCGGCGTTTCCATCCATAAGCGGAGCTGTTCCAATGTACCCCGTGACCTCAGCGAAGCACCTGAGCCGGAGCGGTGGGTTAAAGTGCGCTGGGCCGGCAAAGTCCGGGAAGAGTTCAAGACCACTCTGGAGATAGTTGCGGCCGACCGCTCCGGCCTTTTGGCAGATATTACGCAGCAGCTTTTCAGCATGCACCTGTTTATCCATTCGCTGAATTCCAGGGAAGCCAAAGACGGCAGCGCGGTGATTTCCGCTACCATTTCGATCAACGGGATCGATCAGCTCACAAGCGCCATAGCCCGCCTTTCAAAGATCGACGGCATTATTTCTGTGCGTCGATCCTGATCAGGAAAGATATGAACAAGGAGGCAGCCCTCTGTGAAAATTACAAGAATACCCGGCGGTCCTCTGCCGACCAACTGTTATATTCTGACCGACGAACCTTCGGGCATTTCCGCGGTTGTGGACCCGGGGTTTGAAAGCGAAGAACTGGACGCGGCCGTCCGTGCCGCCGGCAGCGTTTCTGCTGTTCTTCTGACACACGGCCATTTTGACCACATTTCAGGCGTCCGGAGAATTCAGGATCAGACCGGGGCGAAAATTTATCTGTATTCCGGCGAGATGGCGTTTGTAAACGAACCGGCGCTGAACCTTTCCGAGGCCTTTTTCAGCTCCGCCGTAAAGCCGTTCCGCGTGGACGTTCCTCTTGGCGACGGCGACACCGTCCAGCTGGGAAAAACAACAATCCATGTGCTGCATACGCCCGGCCATACCGCCGGCGGCTGCTGTTTCGCGGCGGGTGACGCCTTGTTTTCCGGCGACACGCTGATGAAGCTCAGCTGCGGGCGCACCGACTGCCCGACGGGCAGCTATGCGCAGATGATGTCGTCCCTGAAACGGCTGAAAAATCTGGAAGGGGATTACCACGTGTATCCGGGCCACGGTCCCGAAACAACCCTGGATTACGAGCGCCGCTGCAATCCCTGCATGGGGATGGGCTGAAATGACCCTTGTCGTTGACGGACACCCGTTCCATTATGAGATGGAAAACCTGTGCCGGATTTTTGTCCCGTCCGGCCGCATCCGGGTTGTCTCCGAACCGTGCGGAGACAGTACGGAGGCCTATACGGGACTGAAGAAGAGGCCGGACGGGACGGAACTGACCGTGCGCCTGGCCATGGAGGGCGCAGAGCGGGAAAAAACGGAACTTCTTCCGCCCGGGACCGGCCGGAAGGAAACGGAACGCCGCATGGCGGTCCTCCTTTGGGAAATGTTTTCCGGCCTGCTTGATTACCGTCCCCGGTGGGGAATTCTGACGGGCGTGCGCCCGGTCAAGCTGCTCGGCAGCCTTGTTTCGGAGAAAGGGGAAAAAGAGGCCGTGCGCTTTTTCCGTGACGCCCTCCTTGTATCCCCCGAAAAAGCCGGGCTGGCCCTCGCTACGCTGCGCAACCAGAAAAAAATTCTCTCTTTGTTCCGCCCGGATTCTTTCAGCCTGTATATCGCCATTCCATTCTGCCCCACGCGCTGTTCCTACTGCTCGTTTGTTTCTTCGTCCGTGGAAAAGACGTTCCGTCTCATTCCCCGGTATGTGGAACTGCTGTGCGGCGAGATCCGGCGCACGGCGGAAGTCGCTTCCGGGCTTCATCTCAGGCCGCAGTCCGTTTACGTCGGCGGCGGGACGCCCACCGTCCTTTCGGAAGAGCAGCTTGCCGCGGTGCTTGCGGCGGTCCGGGAAAATTTCGATTTGTCGTCCTGCCGGGAGTTTACCGTGGAGGCCGGCCGGCCGGATACCGTTACGGCGGGAAAGCTGGATGTAATGAAAGCGGCCGGCGTAACGCGGATCAGTATCAATCCGCAGACGCTGAACGACAGCGTTCTTCGGGCTATCGGGCGGAAGCATACGGCGGCGCAGACGCTTTCAGCGTTCGCGCTGGCGCGGCAGCACGGCTTCGGCAATATCAACATGGATCTGATCGCCGGCCTGCCGGAGGACGGACCCGAAAGTTTCCGGAAAACGGTGGAAGGCGTTCTGCACCTTTCGCCGGAAAGCGTCACGGTCCATACGCTGGCGCTCAAGCGGGCGGCGCGCCTTGCGCAGGAGCCGGGCCGCCGGACATTTGTCGGCGCCCGCACGGCGGAAACAATGCTGGAAAGCGCCCGCACCCTCCTCCTGCAAAGCGGGTATCTGCCGTATTACCTTTACCGCCAGAGCCGCATGGTAGGCAACCTAGAAAACACCGGCTGGGCCAAACCGGGGTTTGAGAGCCTTTACAACGTGATGATCATGGAAGAATGCCAGACCATCCTTGCCTGCGGGGCCGGTGCAGTCACCAAGCTGAGGGATCCTTTTTCCGACCGTATCGAGAGGGTATTCAACTTTAAATACCCTTATGAATATATTAGCCGGTATGAGGAAATGCTGAATAGAAAAGATCAGGTGAACAGGTTTTATGCTGGAATCAAGGACAAAATATGTAACGTACCGGAACAGCCTGGATGAAATTAACCGGGTCGCCAAAGAAGATCCCGCGGCGTTCATTTCCAGCGCGGAATCTTCTTACCGGAAGAATATCCGAAAGATCGCGGAGCAGATCGCTGGGGAGAAGCCGATGTGCCGGCTGGTTATGCTGGCGGGGCCTTCCAGCAGCGGAAAAACAACGACCGCCCACCGGCTGATCAGCGCGCTGAAAGAGATCGGTGTCGGGTGCGTCAGTATTTCGCTGGACGATTTTTATCTGGGAGAGAACCGCGCCCCCCTGCGTCCCGACGGCCGCCGGGACTACGAATGTCTCCAGGCGCTGGATGTGGAAAAAATTCAGGAGTGCCTTTCCGGGCTTGTGGAAAACGACCGCTGCGAAATGCCGGTTTTCGATTTTGAGCAGCATGTGCCGTATCCCCACTGCCGGCAGGTTGTGCTTCATGAAAATGAAGTGGCGGTCGTGGAAGGAATCCACGCCCTTAATCCCGTTCTGATCGGCCATCTCCCTGCCCTGCGTGTCCGGCGAATTTATATCAGCGTCAAGCAGGGCGTCACGGCCGCCGGCCGCGAGCTTCTCGGCCCCAATGATATCCGCCTCGTCCGCAGGCTTGTGCGTGACTATAATTTCCGCCGGACCAGCCCGGAGAATACGCTGAATATGTGGGAAAATGTCATGGAGGGCGAGTACCGGTATATCAAGCCGTTCCGCAAAGACGCAGACATTACCGTCAATTCGTTTCACGCATATGAGGTTTGTGCTCTGAGAGACCGTGCTCTGGAACTGTTACATACCGTGCCGGAGGGCAGCCCTGCCAGAGCGCCGGCGATGAAGCTGCGGGCTGCGCTGGAACGTTTCAGCCCGGTGGACACCAACTTCATTCCAAAAGATTCCGTTATCCGCGAGTTTATCGGCGGCGGTGTGGCTTAGGGTTGCTTTTTCGGATTTCGGCGTGTATAATAAATCATCATAAACGAAAGGGAGCGTGCTGTTATGGGATTGTTGGACGATGTAATCGTCAACGCGAAAACGGCGGCGGATGTCGTCGGAAAAAAAGCTTCGCAGCTTGCCGATGTGTCGAAACTCCGCATCAGCGCGGCGGATTTGAACAATGAGATTTCTAAGCGGTTTGAATCCCTCGGCCGCGCGGTTTATGAGGCAAAGAAAACGGGCAGCGATGTTTCGGATTTAGTTGCTGAAAACGTGGAGTCAATCGACGGCCTGTACGAACAGCTGGATGCAGTCAATGCACAGCTTGCGTCGGCCCGCGAAAGAGTCATTTGCAAAAACTGCGGCCAGGAAAATATACAGGATGCCCTGTATTGCTCCAGGTGCGGGCACAGGCTTTCAGAAGAGTAAAACCCAGCGGCTTTTTTATGCAGAAAGCAGAAAGCAGAAAGAAGAAGGGGAGGGTTTTCCTCTCCTTTTATTTTAGTCCCATTCTGGTGCTGCCGGAAGGAAAAGCCGTCATAACACGGCAGAGCGGGAACATACCTTTTATCAATGCGGTTTTCTGTGAATATTGGAACGGATGTGGATTCGATGGGAAAAAGTAAGAACACCGGCATGCGGCGTCAGAGCTTTCTGCACGGTGCCCTGATTATGGTGGTTGCCATCACCATAACAAAAATTATCGGCGCCCTTTACAAAATACCGCTTGCCGATGTCCTTACACCGGTGGGCAACGGCTATTTTACAAATGCCTATTCCATTTACAACCCTCTGTTCAGCCTGGCGACAGCGGGGTTTCCCATTGCCATTTCCCGCCTGGTTTCTGAAAACAACGCCCGCGGCCGGTACCGCGATATCCGGCAGATTCACCGGGCTTCCATCCGCATCTTCCTGTTTTTGGGAATCCTGTCGCTGTCCATTATGGTGATCGGCGCAAAGCCGTATATGAATTTTGTGCTGCGCGGCAATGCGTCCAGTGCCCTTCCGGCTGTTTACGCCATTGCCCCGGCGGTGTTTTTTGCCAGCATGATGTCCATTTACCGCGGCTATTACGAAGGCCTGCGCAACATGTACCCCGCCGCGATTTCCGAAGTGATCGAATCGCTCTGCCGCCTGATTTTCGGCCTGACGGCCGCGTGCCTGATTGTCAATTCCGGTCTGAAGGAATATGCCCAGTCCGGTACGGTGTACGGCGTAAAAATGGCCAGTGAGAATTACGCCAAACTGGCTACCCTGCCTTTCGCGGCTGCCGGAGCGGTTTTCGGCGTATCCCTCGGGGGAATGTTCGGGTTCCTGTTCCTGTTTGCGTATCATAAAAGGAACGGCGACGGAATCACGAAGGAAATGCTCTGCCGGTCGCCCCGGCCCCTCACGCTGCGTGCAACGGCTTCCCGCCTTATCCGCACAGCCGTCCCGGTAGCCATCGGTTCGCTTGCCGTCAACCTCTCTTCGCTTGTTGACGGAATGCTTCTTCAGGGAAGGATCGGCGACGTTATGGTGGCGAATCCGGCTCCGCTCCTCAGCATGTACACGGGTCAGTTTTCCCGGGAAGCCATTGCAACGGGTAAAATTCCTTCTTTTCTTTACGGATGCTACGGAAATGCCTTGACTCTTTTCATGATTGTCCCGGCCATTACGCAGGCATTCGGTGTCAGTGCGCTGCCCAGTGTTACGGAGGCGTGGACACAGGGAAATCCCAAACGGATTCGGCACAGCATTCAAACCGTCCTCCGCGTCGTCGTGCTGATCACCGTTCCGTGCGGGCTGGGCCTTTCTGTGTTTGCTGTGCCGATCTGCCAGCTGATTTATCCGCATAGTTCCCCGGATATTGTGGGAAAGATATTGGTGACGCTGGGTCTTGCCTCGATCTTTGCCGCCACCAGTACGCCGATCGACAGCATGCTTCAGGCGGTTGGCCGGGTAGATCTCCCGGTTAAGGTAATGTTCATTGGGCTCGCAGTCAAAATTATCCTGAACTATACGCTGGTCGGTATTCCTGAGATCAATGTCATGGGTGCCGGAACCAGCACGCTGGTCTGCTACGTAATTATTACGGTGCTGGCCCTGTATTTCCTGTGTTCCGTCACCAAAGTCCACTTAAATTTTCTGGCTATTTTCCTCAAACCGGTTCTGGCTTCGGTCGTCAGTGTTGGCGCCGCGTGGGGAATTTACCACGAGGTTTCCCTTGTAATTCCTAGCAGAATTGCCGTCCTGATTGCGATCCCGGTTTCGGTTTTCCTGTATATGGCCTGTATCCTGTGGTTCCGGGCTCTGAACCGGCACGATATTTTGATGCTGCCAAATGGACAAAAAATTGCGAAAATACTTGAAAAACATAATTGGATAAGGTAAAATAAGGACAGTTTTCCGCTTGCCGGAGCGGCGGGAAGAAACTGCTGTTGGATAAATAAAAAAACGGAGGTTAATTGTTATGAATAAAACCGAGCTGATCGCTGCTGTTGCAGAAAAGGCGGGGCTGTCCAAAAAAGACGCCGACAGTGCTGTCAATTCCATGCTCAGTGCGATTGAAGAAACTGTTGCAAAAGGCGAGAAGGTCCAGATCGTCGGTTTCGGCACTTTTGAGCTTCACAGCCGCAGCGAACGTCAGGGCCGTGATCCGAGGACAAATACGCCGATTACGATTCCCGCTTCCACAGTTCCCGCGTTTAAGGCAGGGAAAGCATTTAAAGATGCCGTGGCTAAATAATTTAAAACATGAATGCCGTTTATGGGGCTGTAGCAGAGAAGATTACTTTGTTACGGCCCGCGTTTTTACACAGAAAGGGGCTGCCCGCCATTTATGAGGCTCGATAAATTTCTGAAGGTGTCGCGCCTGGTCAAGCGGCGCACCGTTGCCAACGAAGCCTGCGACGCGGGGCGTGTCCGGGTGAATTCAAAGCCGGCCCGGGCGTCCTATGAAGTCAAGGCCGGCGATGTCCTTGAGATCTCCCTGGGTGCCCGCAGTCTTCGGGTTCGGGTCGTCAGCGCCAGTGCGGTGGCCACCCGGGAGAATGCTCCGGGGATGTACGAAATCCTTTCCGGCCCGGCCGGAGAATAGAATATGTCTTTTTCCCCCCGCATATAGATGGTTCAGGAACGAATTGCGGGAGGGGATTCCTTTGGCAGAGTCCAAAAACGAACAGGCAAAAGTGCCGCACAGCCTTATTCTGGAAAATCGGAAAACCTTGACCGCCACCGGAGTTTCCAATGTCGAGAGTTTTGACGACGAGACGGTTGTTGCTTCCACAGATCTCGGCGACCTCATGATCCATGGGGCGCGTCTGCATATTGACAAGCTGAATATTGAAACGGGGGAGCTTACCCTGGGCGGCGAGATCAGCTCCATGTCCTATTCTGAAAAACGTTCTTCGGGCGGAGGCCTGCTTTCCAGGCTGTTCAAGTAGGGGAGGGAGGTTAGGTGATCCGTTCCGACCTGCCTTTTCAGGCTTTTGGCTTTTTTGTCTTTTTTGCGGCGGGCGTCCTTCTGGGCGCAGCTTATGATATTCTGCGCATTTGGCGCGCGCTGTTCCGTTCAGAGCGCCGATCCGTGTTTTTTCAGGACTTCTTTTTTATGGGTCTGGCCGCTCTTTTCACATTCCTTATCAATCTGGCCGTCAACGGGGGCGAACTCCGCCTGTTTCTTTTCCTGAGTGAGGCGCTCGGGTGGGTTGTGTGGCTCAGCACCGTCGGCCGCGTCACCGTGGGCCTGTTTCGAAAGCTGTCGCTTTTTTTGTACCGGTCGCTGTTCGACCCGCTGCACAGGCAGATTTCCCATGCGGGAGTTCAGATGTGCCGGAAAATGGAAAAAATTTGGGCGCCTTTGAAAAAACATGTGCAAAACAGGAAAAAAAGCTTGAAACGCCGCGGCAAACGAGTGTATAATAAAAGAGAGAAGAATCGGAAAGGGGTTTGCGGCGGGAATTTGTACGGAAGCAAAGAAGGCCTGGTCGATCATGAAAGTCGTAGAAGGGCAAAAACATAAAAAAAATATTTTGCTTGGAGTGGCAGTGTTTGTACTTCTGCTGTATTCCCTTTTTCTGCTGGTCCGCCAGCAGTCAGAAATCAGCAGAAAAGAAGAGCAGCTTGCCCAAGTCAAGCAGCAGATTCAAATTCAGGAAATTCAAAATGAAGATATCAAAAGCGCTGTCAACTCGGGGGAGAAAGAAAACGGTGACTATATCGAAAGGGCCGCCCGTGAAGGGCTTGGCTTTTCGAAACCGGGCGAGCGCGTTTTTGTCAATATAGCCGGAAAATAAACAGCTCTGTTTAAGGAGGATAATGCTTACATATGCAGCTTGAGGTAGGGGCCGTTCTGGAAGGCAAAGTGACGGGCATTACAAATTTTGGTGCGTTTGTAGAGCTCCCGGGCGGAAAAACGGGAATGGTGCATATTTCCGAGGTTGCGCCGACTTTTGTCAAAGAAATCCGCGATTATGTCACGGAAAACCAGATCGTTAAAGTCAAAGTCCTGAGTATTAATCCGGACGGGAAAATCAGTCTTTCTATGAAACGGGTCGGCCACGGCCCGCGGCAGGCTAGGCCGGCCCCGTCCCATCCTGGCAGGCCGGGCAGTTATGAATGGAGGCCCCCCAGGCGGAGTGAACCGGCCAATTTTGAAGATATGATGACCAAATTCAAGCAGACAAGCGATGAAAAGATGTCCGACTTGAAACACTGTATGGAATCAAAGCGCGGCGGCTTTTCCAAGCGGGGTTCCAATCAGGCAAAATAATGGATCCACCGGTGTCCGAACGGTGTTTGCGGGGTGCTTGCACTCCGCTTTTTTATCGGCGGCCGGAGAAATTCCGGCGAAAAATCTGGCAGGAGGAATTCGATGCTGATTATTCATGCAAAAATCCATACTATGAATGAAGACAAGGTTATACCGGATGGATTCGTCCGGATCTGCGGCAGCCGGATCGGCGCCGTCGGCGTGGGAACGCCTGAACAGGAGCCGGGCGGGCAGGTCCTGGATGTGCACGGAGCGGATCTGTATCCCGGTTTTGTAGATGCCCACACCCATCTCGGCATGTGGGAAGATTCACTTACGTTTGAAGGGGACGACGGGAACGAGGAAACCGACCCCGTAACGCCGCAGCTCCGCGCCATTGATGCCATCAACCCGATGGACCGGTGCTTTTCGGAGGCCGCTGCCGCCGGCGTTACAACCGTGGTGACCGGCCCCGGCAGCGCCAACGCGATCGGCGGCCAGATGGCGGCCATCAAGACGTATGGCACACGGGTTGACGATATGATTGTCAAAGAGCCGCTTGCCATCAAGATGGCGCTGGGCGAAAACCCCAAAACCGTTTACCATGAGAAAAGCGAAGCGCCGTATACGCGCATGGGCACGGCGGCCCTGATCCGCGGGCAGCTCACGAAGGCGAAACGCTATATGGAAGACCTTGAGGCATCCAAAACGGATGAAGACAGAGATCCACCGGATTACGACATGAAGTCGGAAGCTTTGATCCCGGCCCTGAAGGGTGAAGTGGAGGTTCATTTTCACGCCCACCGCGCGGATGATATTTACACGGCAATCCGCATCGCGAAGGAATTCCATCTGAACTATGTGATTGTGCACGGCACCGAAGGTCACCTGATTGCGGACGGCCTCAAGGCAGAAGGGGCGCGTATTCTTTCGGGGCCTTTCCTTTCCGACCGCTGCAAACCGGAACTGAAAAATCAGACCCCGGCCTGCCCGGGCATCCTTTCTAAGAAAGGAATTTTAACGGCGATTATCACCGACCATCCCGTAACGCCGATCCAGTATCTTCCTATCTGTGCGGCAATGGCGGTCCGTGAAGGGATGGATCACGAAGCGGCGCTTCGGGCCATTACGATTAACCCCGCCCGGATCTGCGGCATTGATTCCCGCGTCGGCTCCATTGAAGAGGGCAAGGACGCCGACCTGACGGTTTTTCGCTGCGATCCCCTTTCTCTGACAGCAAAGCCGGAAACGGTTATTGCGGGTGGAAAAATCATTTTGGGAGCGAAGTAACGCCATGAGAGAAATCAGCACGGAACAGATTTCCGCCGAAGTGGCCCGCCTGTGCGTGGAGACCAACCGCGTCCTGCCGGCGGATCTGGAAAAGTCGATCCGCAGTGCTTCTCAGACGGAAACGTCTCCTCTGGGGCGTGAGGTTCTTTCCGGCCTGGGTGAGAATATGGATGCCGCGCGAGAGCTGAACCTGCCTGTCTGCCAAGATACGGGCATGGCTGTTGTTTTTGCTGAAGTCGGGCAGGACGTCCACATTGCGGGAGGATCGTTTGAGGATGCCGTAGCCGAAGGGGTCCGCCGCGGTTACCGGGACGGCCTGCTGCGCTGTTCGGTAGTTGCCGATCCCATCCGGCGCGGGAACACCGGGGACAATACGCCCCCCGTGCTGCACGCGCGCCTGGTCCCCGGCGATCACATCCGGCTGACGGTGGCGCCGAAAGGTTTCGGCAGCGAGAACATGAGCCGGCTGTGCATGTTTACGCCTTCTGCTTCGGAAGATGATCTGATCGGTTTTGTGGCGGAGACCGTGAAAATTGCAGGCGGAAAACCATGCCCGCCGGTTGTACTGGGCGTTGGGATCGGCAGCGATTTCGAGGGATGCGCCCTGCTGGCAAAAAAAGCGCTGTGCCGCCCGGTTTCCCAGCGGAACCCCGACCCGTTTTATGCTGACCTGGAAAGCCGGATGCTCAGAGCGGTCAACGGCCTGAATGTCGGCCCGCAGGGGTTCGGGGGTTCCACAACGGCGCTGGCTGTCAATATCGAGTGGTATCCCACGCATATAGCGGGCCTGCCGGTGGCGGTCAATGTGGGGTGCCATGTTACCCGCCACGGGACTGCCATCCTTTAACCGGAACTGTTTTTGTTCGGGTCGAAACTTCTTTTCCCTTCAAAACGGGGCTGTTGCAATTGCTGAAAATGTGATATGATAAAATTGGTTCCGCGGGAAACCGCGGGCGCATCCTGTTTTGATAGAAAGGAAGTTGTCAGAATGAAAGTCACGATCATTGGCCGTAAAGTTACACTCCGGAATAACTTCAAGGAATTGGCTCAGAAGAAACTTTCTCGGTTTGACCGGATCTTCGATTCGGACGCAGAAGCCAAAGTTGTCGTCACTGTTGAGAAAAACCGCCAGAAAGTGGAAACCACGATCTTTTCGCGCGGCCTTTTTTACAGGGCGGAGGCAACCTGCCCCGAAATGAACGACGCGCTTGATAAAGTGATGGATGCGCTTGGCAGCCAGATCCGCAGAAATAAGAAAAAGCTTGATAAGCGGATTCATACTGCCGCCCTTTCCGTCGAACAGAAGCCGGACGAGCCGGAAGAAGAAAATTATCAGGTGGTGCGGACGAAGCATTTTGCCGTAAAACCAATGAACGTGGAGGAGGCCATCCTCCAAATGAATTTGCTGGAACATCAGTTCTTTATGTTCCGCAACCAGTCGGACGGGGAAATCAACGTGGTATACCGCCGGAAGAACGGGAGCTACGGTTTGCTGGAACCGGACGAACTGTAAACGGGTAAGATGAATATCCGGGGGCTGAGCTGCGTGCCGGCCCCCCGCTTTTTGGAATGGGGCAGGTAGAATATGGTTGATTTTCAGCTGGTATGTCCGTGTCTGTTTGGGTTGGAAGGTCCCCTTGCAGACGAATTGAGAAAAATGGGAGCGGGCCATGTACGGCCGGAAAACGGCCGGGTTGTTTTTGATGGATCGGAAGAGATGATTGCCCGGATCAACCTGGGCAGCCGTTACGGCGAACGGGTCCAGATCTTCATGGGTTCGTTCCCGGCACGGAACTTTGAAGAACTTTTTCAGGGCGTCCGGGATTTGCCGTGGGAACGCTGGATCGGCCGGGACAGCGCTTTCCCGGTTTCTGGTTCCTGCCTGGATTCCCGCCTTTCCAGCGTGCCGGCCTGCCAGTCCATTATCAAGAAAGCCGTTGTTGAGCGGCTGAAGCAGAGGTATTCGGTCAGCTGGTTCCAGGAAACAGAGCCCCCGCGCAAAATCCAGTTCCTGATCCGCAAGGATCAGGCACGCCTGATGATCGACACAACCGGCAGCGGCCTGCACAAGCGCGGTTACCGCGCGGTTTCCACCGCAGCCCCCATCCGCGAAACGTTGGCCGCCGCCATGGCGTATTTTTCGCGCGTCCGGCACGACGCCAATTTCATTGACCCATTCTGCGGGTCCGGGACCATCCTGATTGAGGCGGCGCTCGCCGCACAGAATATTGCGCCGGGAATCGGGCGGAGCTTTTCGGCGGAGCAGTGGGACACCGTTTCGCCTTCCGTCTGGAAGGGAGAACGCGAGCGCGCCCGCAGCCTGGAGACGCGTGACGCGGCTTTTTTGGGAAAGGGGTACGATCTTGATCCGGACGCCGTTTCCCTTACGCAGGCAAACGCTGAAAAGGCCGGCGTGGCCGACTGCATTCGGGTCTCCCGGCGCGATATCGCCGATTTCCGGGAAGAGGGGGAATACGGCTGTGTGATCTGCAATCCCCCCTACGGCGAACGCCTGCTGGATCTGCACAGTGCACAGGAACTGTATAAGACAATGGGGCGCGTTTTTGTCCCCAGGCATGGTTGGAGCTATGCCGTTATAAGCCCGGACGAATCGTTCGAGGGCTGTTTCGGCCGCAGGGCGGCCCGGCGGAGAAAACTGTATAACGGGATGATCCGCTGCCAGTACTATATGTATTTCCGGGAATGCTCTCCAAAAGCAGGGAAGTAAAAACCATGTGCTTTGTTTCCTTTGAAGCAGTTCCGTGGGCAATGCGTTTTATTGTTCCTGCGGAACGGGGAAAGGCAGAGTTCCTGATTTGTTAAAAAATTATGAAATCGGTAAATTTATTGGAAAACCCCTTGATTTTTTGAAATAAAGCAGATAGAATAGTCCTTAGCACTCGAACAGATTGAGTGCTAAACCTAAGAACCGGTTAAGGAGGATATACAATGCAAGTAAAACCTTTATTGGACAGGGTCCTAATTAAAATGGAAGAAGCAGAAGAAACTACAAAGAGCGGCATTATTCTTGCTGGCTCCGCAAAGGAGAAGCCCCAGATTGCCGATGTTGTGGAAGCTGGCCCCGGCGGTGTTGTTGACGGCAAAGAAGTCAAGATGTGTGTCAAGAAGGGCGACCGCGTCATTACAAGCAAATATTCCGGCACAGAAGTCAAGCTCGACGGGAAAGATTACACAATTGTCCGTCAGAGCGATATTCTTGCGGTCGTTGAATAAGGGCCGCCTGCAATAAAATAATTATGGAGGAATAGAATATGGCAAAACAGATCATTTACGGTGAAGAAGCCAGAAAAGCTCTGATGAGCGGGGTCAATCAGCTTGCCGATACCGTTAAAATCACTCTTGGCCCCAAAGGGCGCAATGTTGTCCTCGACAAGAAGTACGGCGCTCCGCTGATCACGAACGACGGCGTAACAATCGCCAAGGAAATTGAACTGGAAGATCCGTTTGAGAACATGGGTGCCCAGCTTGTCAAAGAAGTTGCGACCAAGACGAATGATGTGGCTGGCGACGGCACCACCACCGCAACCCTGCTGGCTCAGGCGCTGATCCGCGAGGGCATGAAGAACGTTACGGCGGGAGCAAACCCCATGGCTGTCCGCAGCGGCATTCAGAAAGCGGTCGATACGGCCGTGGAAACCCTCAAGAAAAATTCCCAGAAGGTTTCCGGTCCAGACGATATCACCCGTGTAGCTTCCATCTCTGCTTCCAATGAATTTATCGGAAAATTGATTTCGGAAGCCATGCAGAAAGTATCTGCGGACGGGGTTATCACCGTAGAAGAATCTAAGACAGCGGAAACTTATTCTGAAGTTGTCGAAGGCATGATGTTTGACCGCGGCTATGTTTCCCCTTATATGGTTACGGATACAGAGAAAATGGAAGCTGTTCTGGACGACGCTTATATCCTCATTACGGATAAAAAGGTTTCCAACATCCAGGAAATTCTTCCGCTCCTTGAAAAGATTGTTCAGACCGGCAGAAAGCTGGTTATTATCGCCGACGATATCGAGGGCGAGGCACTCAGCACGCTGGTCCTCAACAAGCTGCGCGGAACTTTCACCTGCGTAGGCGTTAAGGCTCCGGGTTTTGGCGACAGGCGCAAGGAAATGCTCCAGGATATCGCTATTCTGACGGGCGGCCAGGTCATTTCTTCCGAAGTAGGCCTTGAACTCAAAGACACCACCATGGATCAGCTGGGCCGTGCGCGTCAGGTTAAAGTGGACAAAGAGAACACCATTATTGTGGACGGCGCCGGCAACAAGGCGAAGATTGCTGACCGCGTCAGCCAGATCCGTGCACAGATTGAAAAGACTACTTCTGATTTCGACCGTGAAAAACTTCAGGAGCGTCTTGCAAAATTGTCCGGCGGCGTAGCCGTCATCAAAGTCGGCGCTGCAACCGAAGTCGAAATGAAAGAGAAAAAGATGCGCGTAGAAGATGCCCTTGCCGCAACCAAGGCTGCGGTGGAAGAGGGAATCGTCGCGGGCGGCGGTGTTGCCCTGATCAACACGATTCCGGTCGTAAAGGCGCTTGTCGACAAATCGGAAGGCGACGAAAAGACAGGGGCTAAAATTGTCCTCCGTGCTCTGGAAGAGCCTGTCCGCCAGATCGCCGCCAATGCCGGTCTGGAAGGCTCCGTCATTATCGAGAACATCAAGAAATCCGGAAAAACCGGCTATGGCTATAATGTCATGAACAACAAGTACGGCGATATGATCAGCTTCGGTGTTGTTGATCCGACGAAGGTCACCCGTTCCGCACTGCAAAACGCGGCTTCCGTGGCTTCCATGGTTTTAACAACCGAGTCTCTTGTTGCCGACAAGAAAGAACCTGCTCCGGCAGCTCCGGCTGCTCCGGCAGAAGGCGCCGGCGGCATGTATTAATCCGAAATTTTTCAGCAGGCAAAAGAAAGGCGGACGCTTCGGCGCCCGCCTTTTTGGTCTGCTTTTTCTGTTTGGCTACTGTGGACTGCCTCCGGCCGGGGCGGTTTCACGGGTCATTCTTTCTGTAACGCGCCGGTAAAAACTGCCGTAGGAAAGGCAGCCGTTCAACAGCTGAAGCTGGGTTTCGTCCGGCAGAGACAGAAAATACTTTTTAACCTTTTCTCCTTCTTTTGGCAGATCGTCCGGGAAAGGGAAATTGCGGTATCCAGAGTAATCCATTTTATTCACCTCAATTCTAGTTTGGGAGAAAAAACGGATTTTAATCAGCTCCATTTTTCGCAAAGTGTTTTCCAGAAGCGAAATAAGGAAGGGATTATCTTAAAAAGGAAAATTGGGACAAGCAATTCATGGTATCATATAATAAAAGCTAGGAGGCGTATGGAATGCAGGAAAAACAAAAATCGGTGCTTCAAAGCAAACTGCAGGTATATGAAATGTGTTACCGAAAAGCGGAAAAAAAGAAAGACAGGAATCGGATGAATAAGATTGAACCATTTATCGCTCAGCTCAAAGAAACGATTCACAATATGGATTAAATTTCGGTTTGCATGAACCGCGCAGGAACGGCCCCAATTGGGCATGGCCTGCGCGGTATTTTTTGCATTTTGCCGGAAACACTAGTGAAAGGCGGAACCGCCGTATTCGAGAAACGAGGTGTTTTTCCGTGTCCTCCTATATTGCCCCCGGCCTGCAAAGCCGGTTTAATTCCCTGTCAGATGAGCTGAGAAGTGAGATCCTTAAGCGCAATGTAAAACTGTATACGCTGCAGGATCTGATCCACTGTCTGGAAGCCATTGTGGCCGAGGACTGAATTTTGCCGTCCTCCGGTTCTTTGCAGGGATATCTTTTCCTGTGGCTTTATAATGCCGTCCCTGCATAATATATTCAGAGGTGATGGCGAATGCTTGAGAAATTTTCTCCGGAAGAGATTCCTTATCTTGCAACAACATTCGCCATTGCCGTTTCCGAAGGGCTGGATTACAAATCTACCAGGGTGCTGTGCAGCTTTTTCGCCAATGTTGTCGCTACCTTGAATCTTATCACCAACCAGCGCTTTTTGCTGGAAAAACCACCTTGTGACAGGGCCAAGTAGGCTTTGGGGCTGTGCTAAGCGTCCGCTTCGGAGAGGCGGGCGCTGTTTTTCAGCACGCCCGAGGCGCTTTCTTCCGCAAACTGCTGGCGGTACAGTCTGCGGTAATAGCCGTTTTGTTTTAAAAGTTCTGTATGTGTTCCTTGCTCCACGATCCTTCCGTCCCGGACGACCAGAATCAGGTCGGCTTTGCGGATGGTGGAGAGCCGGTGCGCAATCAGGAAAGACGTGCGGCCCTTTAAAAGGTGTGCAATCGCAGACTGGATCAGCTGTTCCGTCTGCGTGTCAATGGAAGAAGTCGCTTCATCCAGAATGAAAATACGCGGATCGGCCAGCACGGCGCGGGCAAACGAAATCAGCTGCTTTTCACCGGTTGAAAGCAGGTTTCCGCCTTCGCCCACGCTGCTGTCATATCCGTTTTCCAGTTTGGCCACCACGGTGTCTGCGCTGACCGACTTGGCGGCGCGTTCCACTTCTTCGTCCGTTGCAGAGAGTTTTCCGTACCGGATATTTTCGCGCACCGTGCCGGAAAACAGGTGCGGAGTCTGCAGTACATACCCAATGTTGCTGTGGAGCCAAAGCTGGCTCCTTTCACGATAATCGCGCCCGTCAATCAGGATTTTTCCGGAGGTTGGTTCAAAGAACCGGCAGACAAGGTTTACCAGCGTGCTTTTTCCGGCGCCGGTTTCGCCCACGATCGCCACGGTGGTTCCCGCGGGGATTTTCAGGCTGAAGTGTTCCAGCACGTTTTCCTTTCCGTCCGGATACCGGAAGCATACGTCCTGAAATTCAATATCCCCTTTGACCGGCTCCCAGTTTTCCGTTTTTGGGTGAAACGAGTCGCCGTATTGGGCGGTTACTTCGGGCGGATCCACAATATCCGGTTTTTGGTCCAGCAGGCCGGTCACCCGTTCGATGCTGGCCTGCACGGCAACTACATTGGAAAAATTGCGAGCCAGCTGCTGGATGGGTTCCAAAATTCCCACGGCATACGAAGTAAAGGCGGAGAGGGTCCCGATCATCAGGACGCTGCTCAGCACCATAGAGCCCCCTTCCACCAGAATGACGGCGGTGGCCAGCGCGCCCAGAAAAACAACCAGGGGAATGTAAACGGCGTTCAGCCGAGCGGATTTCACAGCGGAAACCCTCATATCCTGAGTGATCTCTGAAAAATTCTGATAATTATTCTTCTCCATCACAAGAGTTTTCGAGGTCTGCGCTCCCATGATCCCCTCGTTATAAGCGCCGGTAATTTTGGAGTTTACCTTGCGGATGCGCCGGTTCCAGTGAAGAAGGCGTCCCTGAAAGAAAAAGGTAACAAGCGCCATGGCAGGCACCACAAGGATCACCATCAGCGCCAGCCGCAGGTTCATGGCCAGCATGGCGGCAAAGACCCCGACCACGTAGGCGGCGCACCACAGAATATCGCAGAGGTTCCAGGCCACAAGGTTGGCGATCCGGTTGGTGTCACTCATAACGCGGGAGAGGATGTATCCGACCGGTGTCGTGTTGTAGTAGGAAAACGACAGGGTCTGTAAATGGACAAAACAGGCGTGCTTCAGGTCGCGTCCCAGATTCATTTCAACGCGCATGCATCCCCTGGTAAATACAATGACGCTCAGCGTCTGCACCGCGATAACGGCGGCGTAGGCCAGCGCAAACCAAACCAGCCCGTTTGTGGTCCGGGCTTCTATAAAGTGGTTGATGGCGTATTGCTGAAACTGCGGCAGCAGGATGTCCATTCCGGCGCAGAACAGGTTCAGCAGGCAGATCAGCAGCAGGGTTCGCCGGTACGGTTTTAGGTACGGCAGCAGGCCTTTCCAGATTTTTAACTGAAAAGACTGGTGATAATCTTTTTCGTCAATTCCCATTAGATCGCTTCCTCTTCCAGCAGCGACCGGTCGCTGCTGTTCATTTGAATATCATAAATGCTCTTATAGATGCCGTTTCGGCGGATCAGTTCTTCGTGCGTGCCTAACTCGGCGATTCTGCCGTCTTTCAGCACCAAAATCCTGTCGGCCTGCATCAGCGTGGTGATGCGGTGGGAGATCAGAATGACGGTGGATCTCTTCAGATTCTTTTTCAGCGCGGCGCGGATCTGCGCGTCCGTTTCCGCGTCTACGGCGGAAAGGGAGTCGTCAAAAACCATGATGGGGGCTTTCTGCATCAGAGTGCGCGCAATCGCCACGCGCTGTTTCTGCCCGCCGGAGAGGGTCACGCCCCGTTCCCCTACAACGGTGTCGTAGCCGTCTGCAAATTCTCCAATGGCGTCATCCACGCAGGCGATCCGCGCGGCCAGGCGGGTTTCTTCCCGTGAAGCGCCGGGGTGGGCGGCGCAGATGTTTTCCCCGATCGTTCTGGAAAACAGGAATGGCTCCTGTAAAACCATCCCGATTTTGCTCCGCAGGTAAGAAAGCCGGATTTTGGAAATATCCACGCCGCCGACCGTGATGCTGCCGCATTCCGGAGGAAGCTCATACAGCCGGTCCAGCAGGTGCATCAGTGTGGATTTTCCGCTGCCGGTTCCTCCTAGAATTGCAAACGTGCTTCCTGCCGGGATGGTGAAGTCGATGTCCTGCAGGACAGGTTTTTGCCCTTCATAGCTGAAGTTGATGTGGTGGAACGCGATATCCCCGTCCATGGGGGGCTCCAAAGCTCCCGGGGTGTCTTCTTCCTCTTTGGCGTCCAAAATATAAGCAATGCGGTTGATGGAAACACCTGCTTTGCTCATTTCCGACAGGGTATGCCCCAAGTTGCGCACAGGCCAGGCAAGCGAGGCATTGTAAGATATGAACGCGAGAAATTCCCCCAGCGTGATGGTTCCGTCCACCGTTTTCATCACACCGGCCACAATGACGGATAGAATCAGCAGGCCGGTTATGAGGTCTCCGGTTCCCCAGTAGACACTCAGCAATTGCCCCAGCCGAATCCACAGGCTGGCAAAACGTTCATTCAGCCGGTCAAAGTGTTCAATTTCATGTTTTTCGCGTCCAAACGCCCGCACTACCCGCACGCCGGTCAGGTTTTCCTGCACCGCCGAAGAAAGCGCCCCTTCGGCTTCGTCTGCCGTGCGGAACCGGCTTGCAATCCGGGAATAGAAAACACCCGAAAAAGCGACAATAACGGGGATGAATGCGGCAGCTATCCAAGAGATTTCCGCATTCATCGAAAACATGACAATCAGGTAAAAAACAATCAGGAAAGCTGTGCGGAAAACTTCCAGCATCTGTGTGCTGACAAAGTTCCGAATGACTTCTACGTCCGACGTGCAGCGCTGAATGATATCGCCCGTCTGGTTTTGGCTGTGCCAGGAATACGGGAGCTTCTGGACATGTTCAAACAGGCAGTCCCGCAGGGATTTCACAAAATTTTCGGAACCCTGCGCAACGCTCCGATTTCCCGCGTAGCTGCACAGTCCCGCAAGCGCCGTAATCAGCAGGACGGCTCCCCCGGCTGCCAGCAGCGCGGGTTTCGGATTAGTGCGCACGGTTTTCAGCGGGTCCCATTGTGTCATCCAGCCGGGAAGGCTGAACGGTTCCCCGCCGATCACAGAATCTACCGTTACCCGAACGACTTGCGGCGCCAGAGAACCTAAAACGGTGCTGAGCATGGAAAAGGCCAGCGCCGCGGCAAACAGGCCGTAGTTCCCTTTTAGAAAACGCCTGATCAATGCCGATTTTCTGTTCTTTTTTATTGATTCGGTACCCATCCTTTCACTCCCTGTTTTCATTTTTAGACAACAAAAAAACACCCCCGGCAAGCCGGAGGTATTCTGCCTTTTAAAATGCTATGCTGGAATTTCGGGCGTCAGGGCGCGAGATTCCGTGGCAAAGGCTGCAGGCAAAATGACCGCCGACATAAATCTGCAATTCTTCTGAAAAAGCGTGTTCACCCTATTCAGGGCAGTATTAAGCACACAGAGCGCACTCGCAAACACCCGGATTCCGCTCACCTTTTGGTTTCTCATTTGGCCTGCCTCCTTTCCAATCAATTTTTCAGCAATTCTTGTAATTGCAAATTTTACTATAAACCTTACTATAAACCGGATATTCAGAATTGTCAAGAGCGCCGGATGCTTTTATAACTGGAACCGCTGGCAGGGAAAACTGCATGCGAAGTTTTAGCCTCCTGCATTTCTTACATGCTTTTCCAGCCTAATATGCCGTAATTTATTTAAAGATGATGCTGCAAGCACTTAAAAAATCAAAAAAGTGAAACTTCAGCATGCAAATATTCAAAAAGACATTGCAAAATGGAGACGAATGCTGTATAATTACTTTAAATTTATCACTTATCATGTCGATGAATTCAAGTTTCCAGCAATTGCAGTTTCCCGGCGGGCACGGTTGTTGGCTGAACCGGGCGGTGGATATCTTTCTATATACGTAAATATGTATGACAAAAAGACAATTTGACAGTTCTCTCCGCTTTTAGTTACCGGCTTTAAACCGGAAAAAGCAGGTCTTGAAAAAGCAGGTCTTGCTGTAATTTCACCGATTTTGCAATGCAAAGCTGTGAAGTAATGGCAAGGAAAAGACGTTCAGCGGCGACGGAGGGATGGCATTGTTTCAGAATATCCGGCCGGTGCGTGTCAGTGATCAGATTGTAAATCAGATTCAGTGCCAGATTGTTGACGGCCGGCTGGAAGAAGGCCAGAGGCTCCCCACTGAAAATGAGCTGGCGCAGCAGTTTGGGGTCAGCAGAACTTCTGTGCGGGAGGCTCTCTCTATACTGGAATCGAAGGGCATTGTGGAGCGCCACAAAAACGGCGGTACTTTCCTGTGCCGGTGCTGTTTGGAGAAGATCCTTTCCGCAATAGATATTGTGCGAAAACCCGACAGCGAAATGTTTGAAGACCTGTATGAGGCCCGTGAAATTTTTGAGATCAAGGTGGCCGAGCTGGCCTGCCAGCGCGCAGATAAGCTGGATCTGATGAAAATGGAGCGGACACTGGACATGATGCAGGAAAGCATCAGAAAGGGCGATTCCGGCATCGAGGCAGATATCCTGTTCCACCAATGTATTGCCATGGCGACGAAAAATCAGGTAATAGCCGGTATGGTGCGGTCGCTTGGCATGACGCTCAAAGGTATGCGGATTAAAACGCTTGCCTACCCAGGGCGCTTGGAAAAATGCCTGCAAGAGCACCGGGCTATCTGTGACGCCATCCGGCAGCGTGACCAAAAACTTTGCGGAGAACTGATGAGGCAGCATTTCAGTGCGGTTGCGAAAATTCGGGGCGAGCTGAACCGGGAAGGAAAAATCTGAAAACTTTCCGCTGAATTAAAGGTAGGCCGATTCATTCATTATGAATTAAATTATAGATTATTGAAAAGAAGAAAGGTGAGTCGTTATGAAAAAACATAAGAAACTGGCTGGGTTCACAAGTCTGGTGCTTGCAGCATGTATGCTGCTGACTTCCTGCAGCGGCGGTGCTTCCACCAGCAGCGCTGCCGGTTCCAAAACAGGCAGCGCTGCTTCCGCAAGCAGCCAGTCCGGTTCGGGTAAAGTGGATCTCCTGGCAAACAACAAATACAAAGGGACCGCCGACGCCGATATGATTACCATCAATCTGTCGCAGGAGCCGCCGGAAATGAACTCCATGATGTGCAGTGACACGGCCTCCAGCAATATCTTGCGCGAGACGATGGCTGGTTTGACTAAACTGGATGAAAATGACCAGCCGGAGCCAGATATGGCTACAAGCTGGACGAAGAGTGACGACGGCAAAACCTATACTCTCAAACTGCGTCAGGACGCAAAATGGTCGAATGGCGATCCTGTTACTGCGCACGATTTTGTTTTTGCGTGGTTGACCGTTATGACAAAGAAAACTGCTTCTCCATATTCCTTTATCATGTTAAACTATATTAAAAATGGCCAGGAATATTACGATGGAAAAGTCAAGGCGGATCAGGTTGGTGTAAAAGCAGTCGATGATTATACGCTGGAAGTAACATTCAAAACACCGTTGCCTTATGCTCTTCAGCTGTTTGCTTTCCAAACGTATCTTCCAGTTGATGAAAAAGCTTACAAAGCGATCGGTGCAGATAAATATGCCAAGGATGCCGATAAGATTGTAACCAACGGTGCTTACAAGATAACCGAATGGAAGCATAATGACCATGTCACCATCACAAAAAATGATGATTATTGGGACAAAGACAAAGTTGGTATTCCTAAAATTAAATATGTCGAACTGAAAGACTCAAATACTGCTATCAATGCGTTTAAAGCCGGTCAGCTCGATTATATGACCCTTGGCAAGGACAATCTTGCAAATATGGAGGCACAGGGTCAGCCGGTTGCTAAGTATGAGGCCGATTCCAACTGGTATATAGAATATAACGTAAAACGCAAACTGTTTTCCAGCGCGAAAGTCCGTCAGGCGTTGGGCATGGCAATCGACACAAAGAGTCTCTGCGACAATGTGCTGAGAGACGGTTCCGTTCCCGCGACAGGTTTTGTTCCGTCGGCTATTTCCGGCGCCAATGGAAAAACGTACGGCGAGGCTCGCGGCGATATTGCTCTGAAATACAATGTGGAAAAAGCCAAGCAGCTTTTGGCGGAAGGCTTAAAAGAAGAAGGACTGACTGTCAGCACCTTTAAGCCGGTTTTCCTCACGCAGGATTCTACCAATGCCCAGCGTATTTCCCAGTTTATGCAGGAACAATGGAAGACAAATCTCGGCATTTCGGTGGAACTGAAACCAATGTCCTTTAAATCCGCCATTGCTTCTCAGCAGTCTCATGATTTTGACCTTACGCTTGCAGGGTGGGCTCCGGATTACAATGACGCGATGACTTTTCTGGATCTTCATAAGACAGGGAACGGAAACAATAACGCTGATTATTCCAGCAAAACCTATGACGACCTGATTGATAAGGCTTCTGCCGAAGCGGACGAAACTAAACGCCAGAATTATTTGATTCAGGCAGAAAAATTAATGGTGCAGGAAGATTGCCCAGTATTTCCAATATACTTTGATGTAATTGATTATACAACTTCATCGAAGTTCTCCGGAGTTATCTGCACTGGATTTCAGGGTTGGCCGGGCAATTACATCAACGGTGCAAAACTTACAGCGAGCAAGTAACAATTAGGTGCGCGTGGAATGTCTAAAATGTCCATCTATACAAATAAAGCCATAGAAAATATGGCTTTATTTGCTTATGAAAACCGCAAAACCGCAAAATATATTTTTATTTTGCGATTTTCATAAGTAAGGTTTTTTGCAGAGCTTGCAGATTAAATAGGATCGTCCGGATTTTTACTTGATACGAAATTCCAAAGGAGCTGATTCAATTTTGCCAAAACAATTGCAGTACATATTAAAAAGGCTGGTATATTCAGTTATCACCGTCTTGGTGCTGATAACGATCACCTTTTTTTTGATGCACCTGATGCCGGGTGATCCCTTTACCGGCACGAAAGCAATTCAGCCGGAAGTAAAAGCTGCCTTGTACGCGAAATATGGGTTGGATAAACCTCTTCCGGAACAATTTATCCGCTATGTGGGAAATGTCCTGCATGGCGATTTTGGCGTTTCACTTTTGGACAAACGCCCGGTCAAAGATATTATTATGGAAGCGTTTCCTGTATCTGCCGAACTCGGGATCCGTTCGTTGATTTTCGCGTTTATTATTGGTTTGCTTCTTGGGATCGTAGCGGCTGTAAAGCGAGGTACGGGGTGGGATACCTTTTCCATGTTCCTGGCGCTGATTGGTGTCTCAGTTCCGTCGTTTGTTCTCGGTGCCATTTTACAGTATTTTTTGGGTCTTAAGCTGTATCAGGCTACAGGAAATGCAATTTTCCCCGTGATGGGGTGGTCGACAGAGAACAGCAAGCTGCTGCCTGCATTTGCGTTGGCCTTTGGCAGTATGGCAGTTATCAGCCGCCTCATGCGGACCAGTATGCTGGATGTTTTAAATCAAGACTATATTAAAACTGCAAAAGCCAAAGGCCTCAGCCAGAGCGGAATTGTCTGGAAACATGCTGTTCGTAATGCCATTATGCCGGTAGTTACCGTTATGGGCCCCATGGTGGCAAGCGTCCTGACGGGGACTTTTGTTATTGAAAATATTTTTGCCATTCCAGGTTTAGGAAAGTACTTTGTGCAGTCGGTACAAATGAATGATTATACAACAATTGTAGGTACAACACTGTTCTTTGGCGCATTCTTGGTTTTCGCCAATTTTGTTGTGGATATCATTTACGGCCTGCTGGATCCGCGAATTAAACTGAGTGGAGAAAAGGAGTGAAGGGGAAAATGACAAATCAACAGACTACCATGCAGAATTCTTCCACTCTGTCTTACTCAGCGGAGAGCCATATTGATTCCAGCGAGTTTCAGTGGATTGGGCCAGATGAGAAAGCAATGGAAGCCATTGCGCGCCCTACCATCAATTTCTGGAAGGACGCAATGGGGCGCCTCTTTAAAAGCAAAGTGGCTATTTTGTGCTTTGTGATACTGGCCGTGTTAATTGTTGGAGCTATTTTCATTCCTATTTTCAGTCCGTTTGATTTTTCACGGCAAAATGTAGCATTTGCCAACCAGCCTCCCATGTGGGTTGACAATGTTACCCACCAGGTTCACTTGTTCGGTACAGATGACCTTGGGCGTGACACTTGGGTTCGCATCTGGATGGGTGCGCGTGTGTCGCTTACGGTGGCGATTGCCGTTACCTTGATTGATTGTCTGGTTGGTACTATCTATGGTGGCATTTCTGGGTATCTTGGCGGTGGCGTCGACAATGTAATGATGCGTATCATTGAAGTCGTTGGCGGTGTTCCCTACCTGATTGTCGTAATGTTGCTGATGGTTGTACTGCCGCGCGGCCTGACAACTATTATCATCGCTTATTCTCTTACTGGCTGGACAGGGATGGCACGCCTTGTCCGCGGTCAGGTTTTGGGGCTTCGATCCGAAGAATTCATAGTTGCGGCTGAATCCATGGGTTCAAGGCCTTCCCGCGTTATCGCTAAGCACCTTGCGCCAAACCTTCTTGGAATTATCGTCGTAAATGTAACACTGGATATCCCGAATGTAATTTTCACGGAGGCTTTTCTCTCCATGCTGGGGCTTGGTATTGCACCGCCGCAGGCTTCGTGGGGCACTTTGTGCAACGATGGCATTTTGGTATTTCAGATGTATCCTATGCAACTCGTTTATCCGGCTGTGTTTATCAGCGTTACCATGCTTGCCTTTAATCTGCTTGGCGATCAGCTCCGTGACGCTCTTGATCCAAAACTGAGGAGGTAGCGGCACGATGGAACGAATTTTAAATATTGAGAATTTAGAGGTTTCGTTTGATACTTACGCGGGTGAAGTTCACGCTGTGCGCGGTGTCACTCTGCATGTGGATGCTGGTGAGGTCTTGGCAATTGTAGGGGAAAGCGGATGCGGCAAAAGCGTTACGGCTCAAACCATTATGAAGCTCAATCCGATGCCTCCTGCTCGGATTAAAGGTGGGAGTATTACCTTGTGCGGCAGGGACATCATTGCCGCCAGTGAAAAAGAGATGCAGCAGATTCGCGGCCAAATGGTCAGCATGATTTTTCAGGATCCCATGACAAGCCTTAATCCCACAAAAAAAATCGGAAAGCAGCTTACCGAAACTCTTCGGAAGAAAAATCATTTAAATGCTGCCGAATGCCGCAAAGAAGCAGTCCGCCTTTTAAAGCAGGTTCAGATTCCAAATGCGGAAGAACGTGTGGATGAATATCCGCATGAATTTTCAGGGGGTATGCGCCAGCGTGCTATGATTGCTATGGCTTTGGCTTGCCATCCAAAGCTGCTCATTGCCGATGAACCAACTACAGCTTTGGATGTAACCATACAGGCACAAATCATGCAGCTGATGCAGGAAATCCGTGATAAAACGGGAACATCCATTATTTTGATCACGCATGATCTCGGTGTGGTAGCCAATCTGGCTGATCGTGTTGCCGTTATGTATGCTGGAAAAATTATGGAAGACGGAACGGCAGAAGACATTTTTTACCGCCAGGCACATCCATATACGGAGGCGCTCTTGCGCAGTTTACCCACTATTGATACTTCTCGAAATGAACAATTGGTTTCTATCCCTGGTACACCGCCAGATTTGTTTGCTCCGCCAGAGGGCTGTCCGTTTGCCAGCCGCTGCGAGTATTGTATGAAAATCTGCAAACATCATCAGCCTCCGGTGTTTCAAGTTGGGGAAGGACACACAGCGTCTTGCTGGCGTCTGCATCCCGATTTCCCCCGGGAAAAGGAGGAACGGTAATTTGGATACGGTGAATGCAAGCGAAAAGCAAGAAAAATTAATCACGTTGGATCATATTTCTAAATATTTCTATGTAGGTAAAAAGCAGACACTGGTTGCCGTTAATGATATTTCTTTGGATATTTACAAAGGTGAAACACTTGGGATCGTGGGCGAATCCGGGTGTGGAAAATCAACTTTGGGCCGTGTTGTTGTGGGAATTTACCGTCCCACAAAAGGCAGGTTGCTGTACCGCGGCAAAGAAGTCAATCTAAAGCATACGAGAGACCGCTACAACTATTCTGAGAAGGTACAGATTATTTTTCAGGATCCATATGCTTCCCTTGATCCCCGCATGACGGTTGGCACCATCATCTCCGAAGGGATGGAGATCCATAAGATGTACAACCGCGAAGGCCGCCAGAAACGGGTTTATGAACTGCTGGAGATGGTTGGTCTGAACCGTGAGCACGCCAACCGTTTTCCGCATGAATTTTCGGGCGGGCAGCGCCAACGTATCGGCATTGCGCGCGCTCTTGCCATTAACCCGGAGTTTATTGTCTGTGATGAGCCGATTTCCGCTCTGGACGTTTCCATTCAGAGCCAGATCATCAATTTGCTGAAGGATCTTCAGAAAAAGCTGCACCTGACCTATATGTTCATTGCGCACGATTTGAATATTGTCAAATATATTTCCGACCGCATTGCGGTTATGTACTTGGGCAATTTGGTGGAACTGGCCGAAAGCGACGAATTGTATGCCCATACGCTTCATCCGTACAGCCAGGCCCTTCTGGAGGCGGTTCCCATCCCGGATCCCAAAAAAGAAGCCGTAAAAAAGCGGAAAATCCTTACCGGCGATGTTCCCAGCCCCATCAATCCGAAACCCGGCTGCCCGTTTGCCGGCCGCTGCCCGCTTGTGCAGGATATCTGCCGGACGAAGTCGCCGGTGCTGCAGGAAGTGCGCCCCAACCATTTTGTATCCTGTCATCTGGTTCAAAAGCAGCAGGAGTGAGCTGTCCTGCTTGTGCTGCCCCGAAGGGGATCTGCGGCTTTCACCGGCCTGCGGGTTCCCGCTTTTTTTGCCGGAGCGCAGATGCGCTTTAGTTTTCAGCGCCAAAGTGGTATTATACCAGTATCGGGAAATCTGAAAGAAGGCTGAACGATGAGTTTTGGAAATAAAATTTTAAAGTATCAGGATGCTATTTTCCGCGATCTCGGCAAACTGGTGGCCGTGCCGTCGGTCTGCGGGCCGGCGGAAGACGGCATGCCGTTCGGGCGGGAATCGGCCCGGGCCCTGAACTTGATTTTACAGATGGCGCAAGAAATGGGCTTTTCGACGAAAAACGCCGGCAATTACGCCGGTCATGCGGAATACGGCAGCGGCAGCGGGCTGGCGGCGGTTGTGACGCACGTCGACGTAGTCCCTGCCGGGGATGGGTGGCAGACGGAGCCCTTCCGCATGACGGAGAAAAACGGTCTCTACTATGGGCGCGGAACTGCGGACGACAAAGGGGCGGCTGTGGTAACCCTGTACTGCCTGAAAACCCTCAGGGACGAGCATGTGACGGGCAGGCGGAAGATCCGCGCGATCTTCGGCGCAGGCGAAGAAATCGCCAGCCAGGATCTTGCCGCGTATTTTTCTCAGGAACCCATGCCGGATATGGCTTTCACGCCAGACAGCGATTACGGTATCTGCAACCGGGAAAAAGGGATTCTGCGGATGAATTTTGCCGGGAAGGCGGGCGGCTCCCCGGTTGTGCAGAAATTTACCGCGGGTACGGTGGTCAATGCGGTGCCGGATTATGCGGAAGCGGTCCTGGATTGCCGGCCGGACCGAGCCGAAGCTCTGAAAGAGGCCGCCCGGACGGCGAAGGGCAGCTTCACGGTTGAAAAAACGGAAGGCGGAATCCGGGTCACGTCCAAAGGAAAAGCCTCCCACGCCATGCAGCCGCAGGCAGGTTTCAACGCGGCTGCGTACTTGATTTGCCTGCTCGGCAAAGTGTTCTCGCCGGATGAGCTGGGTGCACTTCTCAGCTTCCTCAGCCGCGCCGTCGGGTCGGAATACGACGGCGCGTCGCTGGGCGTCCGCCAGTCCGATAAGCCCTCCGGACCGCTGACTCTGAACCTCGGCATTGTACGGGTGGATGCGCACCAGTCCCGCGCGGGAATCGACATCCGGTACCCGGTTACGGCCAAAGGGGACGAGATCCGCTCTAAAATAGAGGAGCAGGCGGAAAAAGCCGGCCTTTCGGTTGAGTCGGCAGCTGATTCCAAACCTTTGTACCTGCCGGATCAAAGCCCGCTGATTACCCTGCTGCGGGATTCCTATGCGGCGGTTATGGGCACCCCGGCAGAACTGTACGCAACAGGCGGCGGCACGTATGCGCGCAATCTTCCGGGCCGGGCCGTCGCTTTCGGGCCGTTTTTCCCGGATGAACCGGATCGCCGCCTGCACAATTCCAATGAGAATATCGACCCCGCCTGTTTTATGAAACATGCGCAGATCTGCCTGGAAGCCATGTACCGCATGATGACGGTTTAACCGGGAGGGAAAAATGCCGAAGTATAATCATGTCACCTTTGAGGATATCCTGAAAAATGAAGAGATCAAGGCGTATATTGAAACGGGGAACGAGAATTTGGGGCAGATCGGTTTTACCGAGCACGGTTTTCCCCATGCGAAGCGTTCCGCCAACTACGCCGGCAATATTCTGGAAAGCCTCGGGTATGACGAACGCACCTGTGAGCTGGCGCGCATTGCGGGCTATATGCACGATATCGGAAATGTCGTCAACCGCGCCGACCATGCCCAGAGCGGTGCCCTGATGGCGTTTGATATTTTGAACCGGCTGGGAATGCCCCCAAAAGAAGTGGCGCTGATCTCCGCCGCAATCGGGAACCACGACGAAGGAACAGCTGCTGCCGTCAGCCCTATTGCAGCCGCGCTGATCCTTTCCGATAAGGGCGATGTCCGCCGGACCCGCGTGCGTGATAAGGAAACCGTCAGCGAGGATATTCACGACCGTGTCAACTACGCCGTGGAGCGCGCTTCTACCGTGATCGATCCGGAGCGCAAAACAGCGACGCTCAATATTAAGATTGATACCCGGATCTGCCCCGTTATGGAGTATTTTGAAATCTTTATGACGCGCATGGTGCTCTGCCGTCAGGCAGCGCGCTTTCTGGGCCTTCAGTTTGAATTGATTATCAACGATACCCGGCTCCTCTGAGCCGTCTGTCCCGGCATAAAAAACATCCCCGGCCGCATTTGCAGCCGGGGATGTTTGGATATTCGGCGTCTATTCCGTTACCGGGCGTCCATGGTCACCAAAACGTCGTTGACGGGCTTCAGATCGGAAGCCGAAATCCGGCAGCCGTCCTGTGCCTGCCCGTTCAGTGTGATGTGCGCTTTGCCGCCCTGTGCGCCGTCCGGATTTTTCACCGTGATATTCAGCGTCTTGCCCCGGAATATTTTCTTCATGGTAAATTCTTTCCAGTCCGGCGGAACGGAAGGATTGATCTCAATTCCGTCCAGCATCGGGCGAAGGCCAAGAATTCCTTTTACGCAGCCAACCATGACCGTCGAGGCGGTTCCCGTCAGCCAGTGGACGTGTGCCCGGCCTTCGTTCGGGCTGTATTTTCCCTCCACAAACTGCCCGTGCGCATACGGTTCGATCTTACGGATTTCCGCGTGGTCGTTCATCGCAGCCGGGCAGCTTTCCTGAAAATAACGGAATGCGCTGCTGCCGCGGCCCAGAAGAGCTTCAGCCAGAATCAGCCAGCCCTGCGGCTGCGAAAAAATGCCGCCATTTTCTTTTGTGGAAGCGTTGAACAGCAGCATCCCTGCGCCGTTAAAGGCATGATCCCGGTAGGGCGGATCAAGCAGAAGGGCTCCGTACTTCGTATCCAGCCGCCGGGCGGCCGTATCCAGTGCTTTTCCGCCCTGCTCCGGATCCGCGCAGCCGCTGATAACCGCCCACGACTGCGGGTTCAGCCACAGGTTTGCTTCCGGATCGTTTTTTGACCCGACTTTCGTTCCGTCTTCGCAGATGCCGCGGATGTACTGGTTCCCTTCCCAGCAGTTTTTCTGGATCGATTCTTTCAGTTTGGCGGCCTGCGTTTCCAGTTCATGTACGGTTTTGCGGTCCTGTTTCCATTTTGCCAGTTCCCGCAGGATCCGCATGGCGTAATAAAGCTGGAACGCCACAAAAACCGATTCTCCCGCTTTGCCCATCCGCAGGCAGTCATTCCAGTCGGCGCTCAGCCCGGCGGGCAGCCCGTGGGCGCCGCTGTGATCCAGGCTGAACCGCACGGCCCGTTTCAGATGTTCATACACGGTTGCCTCTCCCTTGTCTGCAAAGGGGATGGGTTCATCCAAAAACGCCGTATTGCCGGTTTCACAGATGTAATCCCACACGGTCGGGAAGAGCCACAAGGCGTCATCCGCGCGGTAAGGGTCGTAGCTGTAACCGATATCGCCCGGCATTTTTACGTGCCCCGGCTTAAAATCGTACCCGATCAAAGGCAGGCCCGCGCCGCTTTCTGCCTGCCCGGAAATCATCAGCCGGATTTTGTCCGCCGCCATGGAAGGGGCCCGGTGCAGAATTCCCTGAATATCCTGTACGGTGTCCCGGTATCCGTATCCGTTGCGCAGGCCGCAGTAAGTAAATGAGGCTGCGCGAGACCAGACGAAGGTGATAAAGCACTGATACGCATTCCAAATGTTCACCATGTGGTTAAAGTTCTTGTCAGGCGTTTGAACCTGCAGGCCGCTGAGCTTTTTTGCCCAGGAGCTTTTCAGACCGGCCCATTCCTTTTCCGCCTGCGCGGGATTTTCATACGCCGCCGTAATTTCCGCAGCTTCCGCTTCCGGGTGTGCCCCCAGCACAAAGCAGAATTCCTTTTCTTCACCGGGTTTAAGAATTAGATCGGTCTGCAGGGCGCCGCAGGGGTTGCCGTTAAAATTCAGCCGGTTGCCGCAGTTTCCGTTTTCCACGGCGGCCGGGTTGGCATAGGAACGGTACCTGCCGATAAATTCGTCCCGGTCCCCGCAGTAAAAAGCCACCGGCGCGCCGGCCAGCGCAAAAAACCGCTCCAGCCCGTTGGAACCGTCCGGCCGTTTGTCGCAGTTTTCGTTGGACGTCTGGAAGATCATGTTTCCGTTTTTAAAGTAGGTGCGGGTGATGAACTGGCTGTACTGCATATTGATGCCGTCCTGCTCATAATTGCCGCTTGTTGTCAGTTCTGCGTAGCCAAAGACGGAAAGGCTGCGCTCCCGGGCGCTTTTGTTCACAACGCGGACGCGCCAGACCTCATAGGTTTTCCCGAGAGGGACATAGTACAGTGTTTCGCACGCAATACCGGAGTAGAGAGAAGAAATCACCGTGTAGGACAGCCCGTGCCGGCATTTGCTTTGGTAGGAATCCAGCGGCTTGCCCACCGGCTGCCAGGAGCCGGACCAATAGTCGCCGCTTTCCCGGTCGCGCAGATATATGTACCGGCCGGGCTGATCGTTATAGTTGAACCGGTAGCGCAGAAGCCGCCCGTCCGCCCCGGATTTTACAAAGCTGTATCCGCCTGCGTTGTTGGAGATAATGGCGCCGTATTCCGGTGACCCCAGGTAGTTTGCCCACGGTGCTGGCGTATCCGGTCTGGTAATCACGTATTCCCGCTCCGCGTCGTCAAAATAACCGTAATTCATTAAAAAACTCCATTCCTACTAATACATTATTTGTAAAACACTTTCCCAAAAAGAACCATATAATTCTTATTGTATCGAAAATATTTTCGGGATGATTGCCGCTCCGAAATTACCGCCATTTTGCAGTCCGTTTTTCCAGGAACAAAGGAAAAAACCGCGAAAAATTCGCTGGGCCCATTTACTTTACCATGATAATATGGTAATATACGAAATTGAAAACACGGAAAAACAGAGGGGGAAAACCCATGAAAAAGATTTTCAGCTTTTTGCTGGCGGCGGTTCTGGCGCTTTCCGCGTCCGGGTGCGCGGGCAAACAGGCGGGCACTTCGCCCGCCCGCGATGATTCCTGGCAAAAGGTGCAGTCCAGCGGGCAGCTTGTCCTCGGTCTCGACAAGGCCTTCCCGCCGATGGGCTTTGTGGATACGAAGACCGGCGACCTTGTGGGGTTTGATCTTGATATGGCCCATGAGGCCTGCAGCCGCCTCAAAATCAAGCTGAAGCTCCAGCCGATCGATTGGAAAAACCAGACGGCCGAGCTGAACAACGGCAACGTAGACTGTCTTTGGAACGGCCTGAGCAAGACCCCAAAGCGGGCCGAGGAAATGAATTTAAGCATCCCGTACATGAAAAACAACCAGATCCTTTTGGTAAAATCGGATTCATCCTGCAAGGGGCTTTCCAGCCTGGCGGGGAAATCCGTAGGCGTGCAGTCCGGCTCTTCGGCCGAAACGGCTCTCAACGAGGAAGAGAACGCGGATTTTAAAAATTCACTGAGGGAAGTTGTCGGGATCGACGATTACAGCAAGGCCGTTATGGAGATCCAGAACGGGACTGTTGATGCCATTGCCATTGACGAGGTTGTGGCCCGATATTATCTCACGAAGAATCCGGGCGCTTATAAGGATCTGCAAGATCAAGAGGGAAAGGATGTTTCTCTTGCGGTAGAAGATTATGTGGTCGGTTTCCGCAAGAACGACAGTGCGCTGAAAGAGAAAATCGAAGGTGCCCTGAAGGCAATGGCAAAAGACGGGACGGCGTCCAAAATCTCTCAGAAATGGTTCGGAAAAGACGTCATCACCATTGAAAAATAGGTTTTCCGGTTTTTTCCGGCCGGTGCCGGCAGGAGGGGGTGTCCGTACGCGATGAATTTTACCGTTTTGATTTCCCAGATGCTGCAGGCGACGCTGATGACGCTTCGCATCTTTTTCGTCACCCTGATTTTTTCTCTGCCGCTCGGCCTGCTTGTCGCTGCGGGGCGCATGGCGAAAACCAGGGCGGTCAGCCTCCCGGTGCGTTTTTACATTCTCCTGATGCGCGGCACGCCGCTGATGCTCCAGCTCCTGTTCCTGTTTTACGGGATGAAACCGATTTTCGGGATTCAGCCGGATCGCGTCCGCGCGGCGGAAATCGCGTTTGTGCTGAACTATGCCGCCTATTTTGCGGAGATTTTCCGCGGAGGGATCGAGGGGATTCCCCGGGGCCAGCGGGAAGCCGCACGCGTGCTGGGGTTTTCGCGCCGCCAGACATTTTTCCGCATTGTCCTGCCGCAGGTGGTCAAACACATCCTTCCGCCCATGAGCAACGAATTCATCACGCTGGTCAAGGATACGTCCCTTGCGCAGGTGATCGGCGTGGCGGAGCTGCTCAAGATCACGTCCGACTGGGTGTCGTCCGCCGTCAGCATGGTGCCGTTTGCCGTTGCGGGCGTGTTTTACCTTATAATGAACGCGGCGGTCACGCGCTGTTTCACCGCGGCGGAAAAACATTACGGTTATTACCGGTAAAAAAGGGGGACTTGCCATGCCGGTTTTGGAAACTAGCGGGATCCGCAAGCGCTTCGGCGGTACCGAAATCCTGAAAGGCATCTCCGTCCGGGTGGAAAAAGGGGAGGTCCTTGCCGTTATCGGCCCGTCCGGATCGGGGAAAAGCACCCTCCTGCGCTGCATCACGCAGCTGGAAACCGTGGACAGCGGAGAAATCCGCATCTGCGGCGAAACGCTGGTTCAAAACGGCCCGGACGGGCGCGCGGTTTATTCCAGCCGGAAAACCTGCGGCCGCATTGCGCTTCACGTGGGGCTTGTCTTCCAGAATTTCAACCTGTTCCCGCATTTTTCCGTACTCCGCAATATTACGGAAGCGCCGATCCACGTCTTGGGCAAAACAAAAGCGGAGGCCGAAGCCTCCGCCATGGAACTGCTGAAGAAAATGGGCCTTTCGGACAGGTCCGGCGCCTTCCCGTGCCAGCTTTCCGGCGGGCAGCAGCAGCGCGTCTCCATTGCCCGCGCCCTCGCCATGAATCCGGATGTGCTGCTTTTCGACGAACCGACCAGTGCGCTGGATCCGGAGCTGACGGGCGAGATTCTGGAGGTCATGCGCGGCCTTGCCGCCGAAAAGATGACCATGGTTGTCGTGACCCATGAGATGGCTTTTGCCCGCGATGTAGCCGATCAGGTGGCTTTCCTGGAGGACGGGGCCGTTGTGGAGCAGGGCCCCCCGGAACAGGTTTTCGGCCGTTCGCAGAACGAACGGGTCAGGGCGTTCCTGTCCCGGTTCAGTCAGGGCTGATTCCCGCGGGCCAAGGGGCGGGTGTGCTGTTCCAGCCAGTCCAGATCCCGGCCGGAAAGCAGCGGCGCCAGCGCTTTGCGCACTTTGTCGTGGTAGCCGTTCAGCCACGTGATTTCGCCTTCCGAGAGCATCTCCGTCAGGATCGGCGCCGTGTCAATCGGGAAGCGGGTGACAACGTCAAATTTCAGGAATTTACCATATTCGTTTTCGAAGGCGTCGTCCACCAGCATCAGGTTCTCGGTGCGGATGCCGAACTTTCCATCCACATAGACGCCCGGTTCGTTGGTAATGGTCATCCCTTTCCGGAAGATGTTCCGATCCGTCCGCCGCAGGTTCTGCGGGCCTTCGTGCACGCCGCCGAACATGCCCACGCCGTGCCCCGTACCGCAGCGGTAGTCCAGGCCGTGTTTCCACAGCGGCTCCCGGCACAGGATGTCGATGTTCCCGCCGGTATTGCCTTCCAGGAAGACGGCGGTCGCCAGCGCGATGTGCGCTTTCAGCACCCAGGTGTAGCATTCCCTTTCCTCACGGCTGACGGGGCCGAGGGCATAGGTGCGCGTGATGTCCGTCGTTCCGCCGTCATACTGTCCGCCTGAGTCCACCAGCAGGAAGCCGCTTTTTTCCAGCTTCCGGCAGGAATCCGGCTTCGGCGAGTAGTGCATCATGGCGGCGTTGTCCCGGTATGCGGCAATGGTTGCAAAACTGACTCCGTGGTTGCCCGGCTGCTGCGCCCGCGCCTTTGCCAGCACGTCGCACACGGTGCATTCTGTCACCGGTTCGCCTTTGTCCAGCATTTCTTTCAGCGCTGCATAACCTTTTACCATGGCGCAGCCGTCCTGCACGTGGATTTTTTTAATATTGTCGATTTCCGTGGCGTTCTTTACGCTTTTCAGCTCTGTCACAATATCCGGGCCTTCGGCAATCACGGCGCCCGGCGTATTTTTCAGGAGCCGGTACAGCTCGTAGCTGGTTCCTTCCGGATCGAGGAGGATGGTCCCGCCTTTGCCCAGCAGGCTGCCGATTTTGCCGGCATCCTCATAATCCCGCACCGAAACGCCGTTTTCCGTCAGGGATTTCATCACGTCGGCGGGCACGCGCGAACGGTCGATAAACAGGTAGGCCGCCCCGGGCAGCACGGCAGCGTAAGCGACGGCAAACGGGCTGTCCTCCACGTCGTTTGCGCGGATGTTCATCAGCCACGCCACGCAGTCGAGCCGCCCGAAGACCTGCGCATCGGCTTTGTGCTTTTTCAGCTCTTTCCGCACCTGATCCAGCTTTTCCGCACAGGTGAAGCCGGCGTATTTCACGTCGTGCAGAAAGGCCTGCGTCTTCGGCACGGGGGGCCTGTCTTCCCACAGGCGCTCCGTCAGGTCGGCGGTTTTCAGCTTCAGCTTTTTGTCTTCAAAGGCGTGTTCCATGGCCCGCACGTCATTCACCGAAAACAGTTTGCCGTCAAAGCCTACGGTATCTCTTTCACCCAGTTCTTCAGCCAGAAATTCCGGGTAGGAGGGGACGCCTTTCACACCCATGCGGTACAGGTCGATTCCGCTTCCTTCCAGCTGGTGTTCCGCCTGGATAAAGTACCGGCCGTCCGTCCAAAGGCCGCTTTTCCGTTCGGTCACAACGAGTGTCCCGGCCGAGCCGGTGAAACCGGAAAAGTATTTCCGTGCCTGCCAGTGGGCGGGCGTGTATTCGCTCAGGTGCGGGTCGGCCGACGGAATGATATAAGCCTGCATTCCGGCTTTCTTCATTTCAGCGCGGAGGCCCGCGATTCTTTCTGCAATCTTCTGCATGGATTGTCAGCTCCTTCAATCATACGTATCGAGGTTTCGATTGAATCCAGTATAGGTTCCGTAGCAGATTCTGTCAAGAAAGCGCGGAAGATGTTTCCTTTTTTCCGGAAAGGGACTTCTCCGGGAAAAACGGCAGGAACAGCGAAGCGGGCAGGCATACCGCAAAAGAGAACATGTAGCGGAATTCACAGAATGTCGGCGTGGCGGCCATCAGCGTCCCCCACAGGATCAGCAGGGGCAGGAAGGCCAGCAGGTATTTTCCCTTCCGCCGGATCAGCATCAGGAAAGCCGCGAAAACCGTCGCCCAGAACAGGAAGCCGATATTGACGAGACCCCGGAGGATGGGAATGTGGATCTGCAGGCTGTTGAAAGCCGCGGCGATCCGGGTCCGGTTTTTCTCCAGCCGGGCGGTGTCCAGCAGTTTTGTCAGGTTGGTCTGGGAAAGCCCGGCTTTCTGCGCGCCGTACCCAGGCCCAATGCCATAGTACAGCACCCAGTTGGAAGTCCCCACATGCCAGAAACCAACCGTTTCCAGAAAATAGGCTTTCAGGTAGTTTTTCAGATTTGGGGCCAGCATGCCGGCCCAGACTTTCAGAAACTCCGTCTTGTGCTTTTCCAGAAATGCGTTGTTGAAATCCTTATGGAATTTAATCCCGTTGGAAGACAGCGGTGTGTAGGCCGTTTTCATCTCATCCAGCGGCATCAGCTGATCCAGAAAATCCCGCTGCTCCGGTGTTACTGTTCCGTCGTGTGTCACCGTATAGCCGATCTGCTGGAGCGGGATTCCGACCGATTCCGCGAACGGGCTCTGCGCCACGCCGCAGGCGTCGTAGACCGGCCCCTGAACGACGGGCACCGCGATCAGCACGGCGAGAAAGGCGGGCGCAAACCGCTTCCATTCTTTCCGGTACACAATTGCCAGCACGATCAGGGTGACGAAAATGATGTAATAGCCATTGTTGCGCATAAATGCGATCAGCACGTTCAGTGCAAGGAACCACGCCATTCCGCCGGCGGTTTTCAGTGTTTCCCCGCCGCTGCGCACGGTATCAAACAGATTCAGCGCATACAGCATGATAAGGCCGCCGAACAGCACGTCCTTCCACATGGTTACGGCGTACATGGGAAAAACGGGGTTCAGCGTAAAATAGACCATTGCAAGAACGGCCGTCCACAGCGGGCAGCCCTGCTTGACCAGCCACCCCGGCAGGTATCCCAGCATCACCGCCATGGCCGCCGCCTGGAACAGGAGGAACAGCGCCGTCCCGAAATTCAGGCTCTTTCCAATGGCCAGCCCAAAGCGCAGAAACGGCTCCATCAAAAGGATGTAGAAAACCGGCTGCTGATTGGAAAGCCCCGCCCGCCCGATGGCGCGCACAATGCAGGCAAGCGAGTCGGGGGAGACGCTGCCCGGATAGTAAATCAGCAGGCACGGCAGCCAGGAGGCCAGCAGGACGGCAGAGCAGACGGCCCATACTTTTTTGGGAGAGGCCCCGCGTTCCTGTGCGCGGTTCAGCGGATGGCGGAAAACAATGCCGGCCAGCCATGCGGAAACGAAAAAGGCGGCAAGCGCCAGCGCGGCGAAAAAGGGGAGGTCATCCGCGTTAAAATAGGTAAGCCTTTTATGATCAATATCCACTTTCCCGCCGATGACGGCGGAGGCGGCAAGCAGAAGGGCAAAAACGGCGCAGCAGGGGAACAGCCGTCCTTTCCCGTCCATCTGCCCCGTTTCAAAGGTCCGCGCGGCCGTGTAGCCAAGGCCCAGCGCGAGCGGAAAGATCAGGTAAGCGGGAAAGCAGAAATACCGGAAAAGCTCCCATGCCAGGGCCAGCCCCAGAACGGCGGCCCCCGCCCGTACCCAGAACAGGATGCGTTTATTTTGTATCGTCATGTCGTTTAACCTCTGAAAACAGATTCATCATCAATTCGGTTTCCTGGCTGTGCTGTTTCACAACCACCTGCAGGATCACACCCGCAAAAAAAGAAAGCAGGGCGCAGATTCCGCACGCCGTTCCCACAATCAGCGTAGGGAAGCGCGGCACGAGACCCGTTGCAAAGTATTCGCTGAGTACGGGGATCATGCACGCGGCGGCAGCGGCCAGAAACACCAGAGAAATCACCCCGAAAAACGCGAACGGCCGGTAGTCCCGGTACAGCCGGAAAATCGTCCGCAGAACGCGGAATCCGTCCGAGTAGGTGTTCAGCTTAGAAACGCTTCCCTCCGGCCTGTCCCGGTAGGCTATAGGAATTTCCCGGATGACAAAATTCCGGTCCACGGCGTAGATGGTCATTTCCGTCTCAATTTCAAACCCGCGTGAAAGAATCGGGAAGGCCTTCACAAACGCGCGGCTGAAAGCCCGGTATCCGGTCATAATATCCCGCACGTCCGATTTGAAAAAACGGTTGATCAGCCCCCGCACCATCACATTTCCCATATTATGAAAAGGACGCTTGTTTTCTGAAAAATAAGTCGAAGAAAGGCGGTCGCCGTTCACCATGTCGGCTTTCCCTTCCAGAATCAGGCGCGCCATTTCGGGCGCGCTTTCGGCGGGATAGGTGTCGTCGCCGTCGGTCATCACGTAGCAGTCCGCGTCGATTTCACGGAACATGCTGCGGATCACGTTTCCTTTCCCCTGCCGGTACTCATGCCGCACAATGGCTCCGGCTTTCCGGGCCAGTTCGGCCGTCCCGTCGGTTGAATTGTTGTCGTAAACATAAATGTCCGCTTCCGGCAGGGCGGAGCGGTAATCCCGCACCACTTTTTCGATGGTTGCGGACTCGTTGTAACATGGAATTAGAACTGCTATTCTGCTCATACTTTTCCCCTATCGTCAGTTTTCCTTCTGCGAATCAATCTTTCCCATTTTGGCGCGCCGCCAATCACGGGCGCAGAAGCACGTGAAAAATTTTCAGTTTTTTTCAGACTGTTTTAGACTGAATTCAGTATAACATACTGACGGGCGGCGGGCAAGGACGTGCTGTCCGCGAAGATCTGCCGATTTTTTCGGCCTGCCGATTGACACGTCCGCGCCGCAATGATAGGATAATACCGTCCGGATCCAAAGCCGGGCGGTTTTCCGCAGAAACAGGTTGCATTCCCTGTCATTTTGTGTTAAAATATAATGGTAAAAGAATGCCGCCGAGCTTGCATCGGTGGGGATCAGACCCTGATTCCCTGGGTCTGAAGCTGACAGTCCTCTGCCGTTTCCGGCATGAATGTCTGAAAAAAAGGAGAAATGATTTACTATGAACGCACTGCAGACTGTTGCACAGAATTCCCTTAAAAAAGAACTGCCGGTTTTCCAGATCGGCGACACCGTACGGGTGGATGTCAATATCCGCGAGGGCGACCGCGAGCGGATTCAGGCTTTTGAAGGGACGGTTATTGCCCGCAAGGGAAGCGGAGTCAGCGAAACATTCACTGTCCGCCGCGTTTCCTACGGCGTCGGCGTCGAGAGAGTTTTCCCGATCCATTCCCCTAATGTCAAGGACGTCAAAATTGTCCGCAAAGGCAAGGTCCGCCGGGCAAAACTGTATTACCTCCGCGGCCGTGTCGGCAAAGCCGCCAAGGTCAAGAACCAGGTTCACTAAGTGTTTGTCAGGCTCATTGAAAAGGGACATTACGTGTCCCTTTTTTGATTCCTCAATTTTGCCCGGAGCGGGGAACAGCGTTTTCCCGCCGACGGGGATAGGTGGTAATTGCCGTGTCGGATTCACCGCATGTTTCCCGGCCGGATCGGGAAGAAGCTCATACTGCCGTCGCCAGCTGTTTCGAGTGGCTTGAAGCGCTGATCACGGCTCTTATTGTTGTAATGCTGGTGTTTGTTTTTTTGTTTCGGCTCAATATTGTCGTGCAGGGTCCTTCCATGCAGCCGAATTACTGGGATGGGTACCGGGTGTTTGTGTCCTGCACCGACCGCAGCTATCAGAGCGGCGATGTGGTTGTCATCGACGCGCAGGGCACCCGCCTCAAAGAGCGGCTGATCAAGCGGGTTATTGCCACGGGCGGCCAGACGGTCAATATTGATTTTCAGACCGGTATGGTTTATGTGGACGGGAAAAAAATTGATGAATCCGCCTATATCAAAAACGGTATCACCAAGAACCAGTATGATATCAGTTTTCCGCAGAAGGTTCCGGCGGGCCATGTGTTCGTTCTGGGTGACAACCGCACCGTCTCGGAAGACAGCCGCTCCAGTTATGTCGGGATGATTGATTCCCGCTTCGTTTTGGGAAGGGTTTTGTTCACGCTGAGCCCGTTCCACGGTTTTACCGCAGCATAGGGAAAGGGGCCGGTTCGGTTTCTATGAGTGCACAGCAGACAATTCAGTGGTTCCCCGGCCACATGGCCAAAGCGGAAAAGCAGATTGCCCGGGATCTTTCACTGGCCGACGCCGTGGTGGAGATCCTCGACGCGCGCATCCCGCTAAGCAGCCGGAACCCGGATCTGAACAGGCTTGCGAACGGCAAGCCGCGTATCCTCCTTCTGAACCGGAGGGATCTGGCCGACCCGGCCGAAACCGCACGCTGGATCGATTTTTTCCATGCCTCCGGCAAAGCCGCGCTTGATGCGGACTGCCGGTCGGGCAAAAACCTCAGCCGGCTTCTGCCGCTGATCAGATCCACCCTCGGCGATAAAATTGCCGGCTGGAAAAGAAAAGGAATGACCGGCCGCAGAATCCGCGTCATGGCCGTGGGAATTCCGAATGTCGGGAAGAGTTCGCTCATCAACCGGCTTGCCGGTTCGGGCCGCGCGGCAGTGCAGAACCGCCCCGGCGTTACGCGGTCTACCCAGTGGTTTTCGATCGGCGGGGGCTGTGAGATGATGGACACGCCCGGTGTCCTGTGGCCGAAATTCGGTGACCGCACGGTGGGCGAACACCTCGCTTTTACAGGGGCCGTCAAAGAGGATGTCTGCGACGCGGAAGAACTGGCTCCCCGCCTGCTGGAGGCTTTGTGTGCAGCGGGGTATGCCCGGACCCTTGCGGAGAGGTATGGCCTTTCCGAAGACAGCCTTGCCGGTCTGGACGGTTACGGGATGCTGGAACTGATCGGCCGGAAGCGCGGTATGCTTGCAGGCGGCGGCCTGGTTGATACTGAACGCGCAGCGCGGATGGTGCTGGATGAGTTCCGCGCCGGCCGGCTCGGCCGGATCACGCTGGAACGGGCCGAAAAAACATGACGGACTGGTATTTTTACGAAAAGGAAGCCCGGCAGAGCGGCTTTGGGGCTGTCTGCGGGATCGACGAGGCGGGCCGCGGGCCGCTGGCCGGACCGGTGTTTGCCGCCGCGGTTATCCTTCCGGAAGAATGTTCGATTGAAGGGATCAACGATTCCAAAAAGCTCAGTCCGAAGAAGCGCGAAAAGCTGTTTGATGAAATCAAAGCTGGAGCCGAGGCGTGGGGCATTGGGTTTGCAACCGAACAGGAAATTGACGAAATTAACATTCTTCAGGCAACTTTCCTTGCCATGCGGCGCGCCTTCGATGCACTGGAAATCCGGCCGGATCTGGCGCTGGTAGACGGGAACCGCATGCCGGAGCTCGGCGTGCGGACGCGCACGATTGTACGGGGCGACTCGCTTTCGGCCAGCATTGCGGCCGCCTCCATCCTAGCCAAAGTCAGCCGGGACCGCCTGATGTGCGAAGTCGATAAAATTTACCCCCAGTACGGTTTTGCGAAGCACAAAGGGTACGGGACGGCCCTCCACCGGGAGATGCTTCAGAAATACGGCCCGTGCCCGGTCCACCGGCGGACGTTTCTGAAAAAGATCCTGGGGGCGCGGGCCGATGAAGGATAACACCGGTTCGGGCGGTGAGCAGTATGCGGCCCGCTATCTGGAAAAGAAAGGGTACCGGATTCTGGCGCGGAATTACCGCTCCCGTTTTGGGGAGATTGACCTGATTGCGGCAAATTCCCGGTATCTGGTGTTTGCCGAGGTCAAAACGCGCCGAAAAGGTTCCATGACCGGTCCGCTGGAATCTGTCACCGCCGCTAAGCAGCGGCGGCTGATCCGGACCGCGCTGATGTATCTCCGCTCGTTTCCGTCCGCTCTTCAGCCCCGGTTCGACGTAATCGGCCTCACGGTGAAGGACGGATCCGCCGTTTCGGTGGAGCATATTGAAAATGCTTTTGACTGCGGAGGCTTTTTTTGACTTTTCCGTATGGATCGTATAAGATAGGAACCACCTGAATTCAACCTGACTTTTTGGAAGGGGAGACCGCCTTGAATTATCAATCGACACGCGGCGGCCGGAAAAGCGTTTCCGCGGCGCAGGCTGTTGTGCAGGGAATCTGCTCCGACGGCGGCCTGTTTGTCCCCGAGTCCTTTCCGGCGTTTTCCGCAGAGGATATCGCCGCCCTGCAGCAGATGGATTACCGGGGGCGCGCTGTCCGGGTCATGAGCCCGTTTCTCGCCGATTTTTCCGGCGGGGAGCTTTCCGGCTGCGTTTCCGGTGCCTACAGCACAGAGAAATTTTCCGGCGGAAATCCCGCCCCTGTTGTCACGCGGAAAGACGGCGTTTCGTTTCTGGAACTCTGGCATGGGCCGACCTGCGCGTTCAAGGATATGGCGCTGCAGCTTCTGCCCCGTCTTTTGACCTGTTCCCTGAAAAAAATCGGGGAGAAGAGAGAGGCCATGATCCTTGTCGCCACCTCGGGTGATACCGGCAAGGCGGCGCTGGAAGGGTTCCGGGATGTCAAGGCCACCCGGGTGCTGGTGTTTTATCCGCAGAATGGGGTCAGTGCCCTGCAGGAGCGCCAGATGTGCACGCAGGAAGGCGGAAATGTTTCGGTTGTGGCTGTCCGCGGCAATTTTGACGACGCCCAGGCCGGCGTCAAGAAAATTTTCTGCGATGGGGAACTCCGCCGGAAAATCGGAGAGCGGGGCCTGATGTTTTCCAGTGCGAATTCCATTAACTGGGGCCGGCTTCTCCCGCAGATCGTCTATTATTTCTCCGCATGGTGCGATCTTGCTGCGGCGGGGAGGCTCGGACCTGGCGGCAAGGTTAATTTCTGTGTGCCGACGGGGAATTTCGGCGACATTCTCGCGGCTTTCTACGCAAAGAAGATGGGGCTTCCGGTGGGGAGGCTCCTCTGCGCGTCCAACGCCAACAACGTCCTGACGGAATTTCTCACAACGGGCGTCTACAACCGCAGCCGCCGGTTTTACACGACCATTTCCCCGTCGATGGATATCCTTGTTTCCAGCAATCTGGAACGCCTGCTGTACGACCTCACGGGACGGGACGGAGCAAAGGTTTCCGGCTGGATGGCTGAGCTGGAAACCTCTGGACAGTACCATGTGGATGCCGGTGTGCTGGATAAAATACACGGCCTGTTTTATGCGGGTTTCTGCAGTGACGAAGAGACGAAAGACGAGATCCGCGAGGTTTACCGTTCGGATCATTATCTGTGTGATCCCCACACGGCGGTTGCCTCCCGCGTCTGCCGCCGCTACCGGGAAGAGACGGGGGACAGCACGCCCGCGGTTGTGGTTTCCACGGCCAGCCCGTACAAATTTGCGCCGGACGTCCTCGCAGCCCTTCGCGGCGGGGAACAACCGGAAACTGATGCGTTCCGGGCTGTGCGGGAGCTTTCTGCCCTGAGCGGTTCACCTGTGCCCGGCCCCATTGCCGCGCTGGAATCCAAACCTGTCCGCTTCCGGCAGTCCTGCGCCAAAGAAGAAATGGGCGGGGCTGTCCTGCGGGCGGCCGGATGGAAGGGCTGAGAATCATGCCGTTGTTTGCCATTGCGGATCTCCACCTTTCCCTGGGGGAGAATAAACCGATGGATATTTTCGAGGGATGGGAAAATTACGTCCCGCGCCTTGAAGAAAACTGGCGTGCGGTTGTCGGCAGTGACGACACCGTTGTGATCGCCGGTGATATTTCATGGGCGATGAAGCTGGAAGAAGCAGAACGGGACTTCCGTTTTATTGATTCCCTTCCGGGAAAGAAACTGTTCCTCAAAGGGAACCACGATTACTGGTGGAGCACCAGAAAAAAAATTGAAGATTATCTGGCGGCCCACGGGTTCGGCAGTATTGGAATCGTTCACAACAGCGCCGTTGCAGTGGGCGGCATTGCGGTCTGCGGGACGCGCGGGTGGCTGTATAACGCCGAGAGCGCCGAGGACCAAAAGATCGTCAGCCGGGAGGCCGGGCGCCTGAACGCTTCGCTGGATGCGGCGGAAAAAACAGGAGCAAAACCGGTCGTTTTCCTTCACTATCCGCCGGTCTATGATGGGGTGGAATGCCGGGAGCTGATGGATATCCTGGTTGCGCGGGGTGTTTCAGACTGCTATTTCGGCCATATTCACGGCCGGGCGGCGGCTGCGCATTCCCCGGCCGGGCAGCAGTGCCGGGGTGTTCGGATGCATTTAATTTCGTGCGATTATCTCGGATTCACACCCATTTTGGTGTCATGAACCTTTAAAAACATTTTCGCAACCGGTAGAAAGTTTTTGGGGCATGTGGTATAATGTTTTTCACTAATATGTAAATTTGCAGGAGGAAATATAAAATGAGTTTAAAATCATCCAACAAGGTCGCTGCGAACCGCTTTCGGCTGGAAGTAGCGGTCGATGCCGATGAGTTTGAAAAAGCCGTCGAGCAGGCTTACCGTAAAGAGAATAAAAAAATCACCATCCCGGGTTTCCGCAGGGGAAAAGCACCGCGCAAGTTTGTTGAAAAATACTATGGGGAAAAGATTTTCTACGATGATGCCATCAATTCTCTTTATCCAGGGGCACTGGAACAGGCAATCCGCGAAGCAAACCTTGAGATGATTGAAGACAAGATTGATTTCGATCTCGTTTCCGCCGGCAAAGACGGCCTTGTGTTCAATGCCACCATCACAACAAAACCGGAAGTTCAGATGGAAGGATACAAAGGGATCTCCGCGCTGAAAAAACCGGTCAGCGTGACGGATAAGGACATAGACGATGAAATCGCCCGGGTTCAGGACCGCAATTCCCGGATGGTTACGGTTGAAGACCGCGAAGCCCAGAAGGGCGATATCACCATGATTGATTTTGAAGGAACCGTAGACGGCAACCCGTTTGCGGGCGGCAAAGCGGACAATTTCAGCCTGACACTGGGTTCCGGCCAGTTTATCCCGGGCTTTGAAGATCAGGTCGAGGGTCATAAGACAGGCGACGAATTTGACGTTACCGTCACGTTCCCGAAAGATTACCAGGCGAAGGATTTGGCCGGGAAAGAATCCGTATTCCATGTCAAACTGCATGAGATCAAGAAGAAAGAACTTCCCGCTGTCGACGACGACTTTGTCAAGGATGTCAGCGAATTTGATACGCTGGATGAATACAAGGCGGATATCCGGAAAAAGATTGCCGAATCACGCGAAACCGAAGCAAAGGACAGCGTGGACAATCAGCTGATCGACAAGCTGGTTTCGCTTGTTCAGGCCGATATTCCGGAAGCTATGTTCAAAAACCGGACAGACGAAGATATGCGTGATTTTGAATACCGCCTCCGTTCCCAGGGCCTCAATCTGCAGACTTATATGAAGTACACCGGCATGGATATGGACGGAATGCGCAAGCAGTTCCGGCCGCAGGCGGAGCGTCAGGTTAAGATGCGCCTGGCTCTGGAAAAGATAGCAGAGCTGGAAGCCATCAAGCCTTCCGACGAAGATGTCGAGAAAGAATATGGGAAAATCGCCGAAAGCTATAAAACCGATGTAGAAAAGGTGAAAAAGCTGATTGCGCGCGATGACCTCGAAAAGGACATTGCAGTGGAAAAAGCCTTTGATTTAGTGCGGGATGCGGCCGTTGTTACAGAAGGCGATCCCGATTCCAAGAAAGAGAATGAAGCAAAAGACGAAGCTGCCGGCGCAAAAGATTAATTCCGGCAAATAATACGGAATATTTTAGCACCGTCCCGCCAATGCTGTAGATAGGCATGGCGGTTTAAGGAGGTAAAGCGGATTATGAGCAGTTTAGTGCCGTATGTAATTGAACAGACCAACCGCGGGGAACGTTCCTACGATATCTTTTCCCGTTTGCTGAATGACCGAATCATCATGCTGACCGATGAGGTCAATGACACCACGTCCAGTCTGGTGGTTGCCCAGCTGCTGTATTTGGAAGGGCAGGATCCCGCAAAGGATATCAGCCTTTATATCAACAGCCCGGGCGGCTCCGTAACAGCAGGACTTGCAATTTACGACACGATGCAGTATATTAAGTGTGATGTATCCACAATCTGTATTGGCCTGGCTGCCAGCATGGGGGCTTTTCTGCTTACCGCTGGCGCAAAGGGGAAGCGCTATGCGCTGCCCAACAGCGATATTATGATCCATCAGCCCAGCGGCGGCACGCAGGGGCAGGCGACGGACATTAAAATTCAGGCCGAGCATATGCTGCACATCAAAAAAAGGCTGAACGAAATTTTTGCCGAGCGGACGGGCCAGCCGCTTGACGTTATTATGCGCGATACCGAACGGGATAATTTCATGACGGCGGAAGAAGCCGTCAAATATGGGCTGATCGATAAAGTGATTACCAGCCGGTAAAGTAGGGTGATACAATGGCAAACAACGATGGCAACCGGGGCCGGGAAATCTGCTGTTCATTCTGCGGCAAGCCGCAGAGCGAAGCCCGCAGACTGATTGCGGGGCCGGGCGTTTTTATCTGCGACGAATGTGTAGAGCTTTGCATGTCGATTCTGAACGATGAAAAAAACCTTTCCGCCCGCAAGGAAAGCTACAGTGAAACTTCTGAGCTGCCGAAGCCTCAGGAGATCAAAAAGAAGCTGGATGAATATGTTATCGGCCAGGACAGTGCCAAAATTGCCCTGTCGGTAGCGGTATATAACCATTACAAGAGAATTTACTATGGCAGAGATCCCAGGGATGTGGAACTGACCAAAAGCAACATTCTTCTCCTGGGGCCGACGGGTGTCGGCAAAACCCTTTTGGCACAGACTTTAGCTAAAATTCTCGATGTTCCTTTTGCGATCGCAGACGCCACAACCTTGACGGAAGCGGGTTATGTCGGTGAGGATGTGGAAAATATTCTGCTGCGTTTGATTCAGGCGGCCGACTATGATATCGAAAAGGCTGAGCACGGCATAATCTATATTGATGAGATTGACAAAATTGCGCGTAAGTCAGAAAACCCATCCATTACCCGCGACGTAAGCGGCGAAGGAGTTCAGCAGGCCCTGCTCAAAATTCTCGAAGGCACGGTTTCCAATGTTCCGCCCCAGGGCGGCCGCAAACATCCCCAGCAGGAATTTTTGCAGATTGATACCACCAATATCCTGTTTATCTGCGGCGGCGCATTTGACGGGCTGAATCATATTATTCAGAATCGTACGGCTTCTTCCGGTATGGGATTCGGGGCTGCGGTGCGGAGCAAAAAGGAACTGGATTCCGCGTCCTGGATGAAAGACGTCACGCCGCATGACCTTGTTAAATATGGCATGATTCCGGAGCTTGTTGGGCGGCTTCCCGTTATTGCCGCGCTGGACGGCCTGGATGAAAATGCTTTGATCCGGATTTTAACGGAACCGAAAAACAGCCTGATTAACCAGTACAAAAAGCTGTTTCAGCTTGACAAAGTTGAGCTGGAATTTCAGCCGGACGCCCTCAAGGCGATTGCTCACAAAACAATTGAGCAGCATACGGGTGCGCGCGGCCTGAGGTCGATTGTGGAAGGGTTCCTGACCGATATTATGTTCAGTGTTCCGTCCGATTACACGGTCGAAAAGGTTACCATAACGGCCGATACGGTAAATCATGGCTCCAAACCGCTGATTGTATATAATCCGGAGAGGAAACCGGTTAAGCTGAAAATTTCAGCACCGGGAAAACGCAGCCGCAAGGAGACTGCGTCGTAAACCAATTGTCAATTCGGCTGTTGCAGTGTGATAGCTTTTTGTTATGCGCTCTGCAGCGGCCTTCTTTTTCTAAGGAGCAAAGTCTATGAGCATAGAAATTACATCCGCAGGCCCGGGGATCGTCACAATGCCGGCCATTGCGCTGCGCGGACTGGTTGTCTTTCCAGGCATGCTTCTTCAGTTTGATGTGGGAAGGAAAAAGTCCGTTCAGGCAATTGCAAAGGCCATGGAGAGCGACCAGATGGTGTTTTTGGTTGCGCAGAAGGATTTGGCTGACAATGACCCCTCCGGTTCCCAGATTTACCGCATGGGCGTCGTGGCCCGGATTAAGCAGGTAATCCACCGCAGCGATGAGGGGGTCCGCCTGTATGCCGAAGGGATCTACCGCGCCAAAGTGGAATCATATGTCAGTGAAGATCCGTTTCTGTATGCCAACCTCGTCCGAGTGGACACACGCCCGTCCCGGCCCACGCGCAGGGCGGAAGCACTTGTGCGCTATACCCAGAACCTTTTTGAACAGTATATCCAGAACTACAGCCACATCCCCCCGGATATCGTTATTGGAGTTGTGCAGAAAAAAGACTGTGGGGAGCTGGCTGATTACATTGCTTCCAACATTATGTTTGACTACCAGGAAAAACAGGCCGTTTTGGAAGAACTTCGGCCGGTCCGGAGGCTGGAAAAGCTGGCTGCCATCCTGAAAAAGGAGATCCAGGTCCTGTCCATTGAATCGAGTATCAATGAAAAAGCCAAAGAACAAATCGACGAAAATCAGAAAGAGTATTTTCTTCGGGAGCAGATGCGTGCGATTTCCAATGAACTGGGGGAGGGCGATAATCCCCGGAAGGAAGCCGACGAGTTAAAGGAACGCGTTGAAAAGGCACGGATGCCAAAACTCCAGCATGACAAGCTGATCAGGGAATGTGAACGTTTGGCCAAGATGCCGGAAGGTTCCCACGAAGGCAGCGTTATCGTCAGTTATATTGAGACCTGTCTGGAATTGCCATGGCACAAATCCAGCCGAGACCATATTGACTTGAAAAAGGCACGCCGCATTTTGGACCGTGACCACTATGGTCTTGACAAGGTCAAAGAAAGGATTCTGGAGATTCTGGCCGTCAAAAAACTTTCTCCCGATATCCGCGGACAGATCATCTGCCTGGTTGGCCCCCCCGGTGTCGGTAAAACCTCCATTGCCCATTCCATTGCGGAAGCGATCGGCCGGAAGTATGTCCGTGTTTCCCTGGGGGGTGTCCGGGATGAGTCGGATATTGTAGGCCACCGCCGCACCTATATTGGTTCTATGCCCGGCCGGATTATCGCCGCCATTAAGCAGGCCGGTACAAACAATCCGGTGGTTTTACTGGATGAGATCGACAAAATGGGCGGGAATTTCCGCGGAGATCCGTCCTCTGCGCTGCTGGAAGTTTTGGATCCGGATCAGAATCATTCGTTTTACGACCATTATATTGACATGCCTTTCGACTTGAGCAAAGTCCTGTTCCTAACGACGGCCAATGATGCAAGTTCCATCCCCGAGCCGCTTTACGACCGGATGGATGTCATTACCCTTGGGAGCTATACACATGAAGAGAAATACCATATTGCTGTGGAGCATCTAATCCCGAAGCAGCTGGGAAAGCATGGCATGACGCCCCAAATGCTTCACATTACTCCTGCGGCAGTCCGCAAATTGATTGACGGCTACACCCGTGAAGCCGGTGTGCGCAGTCTGGAGCGCCAGATTGCTACGCTTTGCAGGAAGTGCGCTCTTACGTTTGTGCAGGACAAAGATTCTAAGGTTACCATTACGGCAGCTAAACTGTCCGAATTGCTGGGACCCGAAAAATTCAAGGATGACAGCCTGAACAAAAAGGACATGGTTGGCCTTGTGAATGGTCTTGCCTGGACCAGCGTGGGCGGTACGGTTCTGCCGATTGAAGTTGCTGTAATGGATGGTACGGGAAAGCTGGAATTGACCGGTTCCCTTGGGGACGTTATGAAGGAATCGGCGAAAACCGCTGTCAGTTGCGTTCGGACACGGGCTTCGTTACTGGGTATCAGCCACGATTTCTATACGAAATACGATATCCATATTCATGCGCCGGAAGGGGCCATCCCAAAGGACGGGCCGTCCGCGGGAACCGCTATGGCAACGGCGATTACTTCCGCTCTGTGCAACATTCCCATCCGGCACGATGTTGCCATGACGGGAGAAATTACCCTTCTGGGCCGTGTGCTGCCCATTGGAGGGCTGAAAGAAAAGACAATGGCCGCCTACCGCGGCGGGATCAAAACCGTTATCATACCGGCAGACAATGCCTCTGACCTGGCTGAGATCGATCCGGTCGTCAAAGATAAAGTGCGTTTTGAAACCGTCGATCGGATTGAGCAGGTCCTCAAAATTGCCCTGACCCGGATGCCGGCTCAGCGGCAGGCGTCTTCCGCCGTGCCGGAACCTACCCGGAAACAGGTGCTTCCGCCTCCGGCGTCGCAGGTGGACCGCTCCGCAGCCATTCCCCAGTAAAGGTGATGTAATGGAATTTCAAAATGCCTGCTTTGAACTCTCAGCAGGGACTTCATCCGGTTTGCCGTGGCCTGATCGGCCGGAAATTGCGTTTTCCGGCCGATCCAATGTCGGCAAATCGGCTATGATTAATAAACTGCTGAACCGAAAATCGCTTGCCCGGACAAGCTCTTCGCCCGGAAAAACAGCTACGGTAAATTTTTATAATATCGGGTTCTGCCGGTTTGCAGATTTGCCCGGATACGGTTATGCCAAAGTGCCGCGGAAAGAAAAGCTCCGCTGGGCGGAACTGGTGGAAGGATATTTTGCATCCCAGAGGGATATGCGCCTTGTTGTTCAGATTATTGATGCACGGCGCGCCCCTGCGAAAGATGACGTTGATATGGTCGGTTTCCTTCACGCTCAAAATATCCCGTTTATCTTGGCAGCTTCAAAATGCGATAAGCTGAACGTCTCGGATCGGCGCACCCAAACGAAGGTCTTGCAGGATTTCTGCCGGTGCCAAAATGCGGAATTCCTCTTTTTTTCTTCTTTGACGGGTGAAGGGGTCCAGCAGCTTCGAAAAAAGATTCTGTCGGTCTGCCGCGGTTGAGATAGGCCGCGGCAGACCGTTTTCTCTGCCGTTCGGCTGCTTTACTTTTATGCTTTTTCATGTTACAATAATAGAGCATGGGAGTGTGATTATTTTGAATTCAAAATTGAAAGACCCCAGCGTCGATTTTTTGTTTGAGGCCGTTCTAACTCTGAAAAATAAAGATGAATGCTATGCTTTTTTTGAAGATCTGTGCACGGTTCCGGAGATTAAAGCTATGTCGCAGAGACTGTTGGTTGCCCATATGCTCAGTTCAAAAAAAGTTTACAGCGATATTGTCGCTGAAACAGGCGCATCTACGGCAACCATCAGCCGTGTCAACCGCTCTCTCCACTATGGGTGCGACGGCTATCAGATGGTTTTTCAGCGCCTTCAGGAAAACAGCAAGAAAGAATGAGCTATTCTCCGTTTGCCCGGTATTATGACTCTTTAACCAGAAATGTCGATTATTCTGCCCGCGCCGATTATTTTTTTAAGGTGCTGGCTTTTTTCGGTCATAAAGCTGGCCTTACGCTGGATCTTGCCTGCGGAACGGGCAGCCTGACTTTGAAGCTGGCAGAGCGGAACGTTGATATTTTCGGCCTGGATGCTTCCCCGGAGATGCTTACGGTTGCTCAGCAAAAATCTGCGGAAGCAGGCCGGAATCTGCTCTTTATCTGCCAGAAGATGCAGCAGATGGATCTGTATGGTACGGTCGATACGGTTGTCTGTATGCTGGACAGTATCAGCCATCTGACAACGGTAAAGGATCTGCAGGATACTTTCGGCAGGGTTTCCCTGTTTTTGAATCCGGGCGGATATTTTATATTTGATGCCAACACGGTTTATAAGCACCGGGCCATCCTGGGGCACAATGTTTTCGTGTATGATGTAGGTGATGTGTACTGTGTCTGGCAGAATTCCTGCGAAAAGAACAACCGCGTGGGGATTACGCTGGACTTTTTTGAACGCCGCGGGCAGCTTTATTCCAGAAGTTCCGAGCATTTTTACGAACGCGCTTATGAAACGGAGTTCCTTTCCTCCCTCCTTAAAAAAGCAGGTCTGGAAGTATGCGCGGTTTGGGGTGATATGTCGTTTGCCCCCCCGCCTGCCGATGCACAAAGGATTCTCGTAGTGGCCAAAAAGCCAGAATAGATAAAAATTCCAGATTTTATGAAACCCATCAAGAAAATGACGAATACCTGAAAATTTTAGGGTGTTCCTGTTGACATTCTGCGTCAAATATAGTAAGATAATAAACGTCGCTGATATGGTTTTTAAGGCAACGGGAGCATAGCTCAGCTGGTTAGAGCACCTGCCTTACAAGCAGGGGGTCATAGGTTCGAGTCCTATTGTTCCCACCAAAAGTGGCTCGGTAGTTCAGCTGGTTAGAACGCTAGCCTGTCACGCTAGAGGTCGTCGGTTCGATCCCGATCCGAGTCGCCATATTTGCCTCTGTAGCTCAGTCGGTAGAGCAGGGGACTGAAAATCCCCGTGTCGGTGGTTCGATTCCGCCCGGAGGCACCAATTATGCGAACGTAGCTCATTTGGTAG